>NZ_JAVDXN010000002.1:0-571201 GCF_031457955.1 Mixta sp. BE291
CCTTCTCCCACCACCATCTTAAGTACCTGCCCAATATTAAAACCCAGTTTGTAATGCAGCACATTCCCCTGACGGGAGAAGGTGAGAAGCTTCGATAAGGTTCGAGTCGAGCAGCGCGAGACAACGTGCGCAGCACGGCCCGCAGGGCGAGGAGCACAGCGACGAGTTATCCTTCTCCCACCACCATCTTCTAAGTATTCTCCCTGATTAAACCCAGTTTGTAATGCAGCATCTTCCCCTGACAGGAGAAGGTGAGAAGCTTCGACAAGGTTCGTACTGTTAAAACCCATCTGCAAACTGTCATCAGCAAAACATCTCTGTTAACATCCTGCCATCTTTTTACTAAGCAGCAACGGCAACATGAAATTTATCTCTTTTAATATCAACGGGCTACGCGCTCGCCCTCATCAGCTTGAAGCGCTGATTCAGCAGCATAATCCCGACGTCATCGGCCTGCAGGAAACCAAGGTTCATGATGATATGTTTCCGCTGGAAGATGTCAGCAAGCTGGGTTATTACGTTTTTTATCATGGGCAGAAAGGCCATTACGGCGTTGCCCTGTTAACCCGTGAGATGCCGCTGATGGTGCAGCGCGGTTTTCCTGAGGATGATGAAGAGGCGCAGCGCCGTCTGATTATTGCGCAAATCCCCGCGCCTTCCGGGAATATTACCGTGATTAACGGCTATTTCCCGCAGGGAGAAAGCCGTGACCACCCAACAAAATTCCCGGCCAAGGAAAAATTTTACCGCGATCTGCAAACCTATCTGGAAACGCAGCTGACGGCGGACGATCGCGTAGTAGTCATGGGCGATATGAATATCAGTAGCAGCGACCTGGACATCGGTATCGGTGAAGATAGCCGCAAGCGCTGGCTGCGTACCGGTAAATGTTCATTTCTGCCAGAAGAGCGGGAATGGATGGATCGTTTGATGAACTGGGGACTGGTCGATACCTGGCGCGCGGCGAATCCTGACTGCGCCGATCGTTTTTCCTGGTTTGATTATCGCTCGAAAGGGTTTGATGATAATCGCGGCCTGCGTATCGATCTGCTGCTGGCCACGCGGTCGCTGGCGGAGCGCTGTATCGACACGGGAATTGACTATCAGATCCGTGGTATGGAAAAACCGTCCGACCATGCACCGATTTGGGCGGATTTCCAGCTGTAAACCAGGGGCGTTGCGCAACCTGGCGCAACGCCCGTTTTTTATTTCACGATACGCCAGATCAGGTTATTGGTGCCCAGCGATTTCTCATCACGTACGCACTGCAACAGCACCCCTTCCGCTTTCACCACCGCACCCTCGGTATAGCTGCGGTTCTCATAAACGCAACAACGCAAACAGGGCGGATTCTGCGAACGGTTTTGTCCCTGCGTCCAGACTTCCGGCGGCATATCCACCACCACGTCGCTGTTCATATTCCCCTGATTATTACCGCTGTTATAGTCGTGCCGATGCGCCTGCGCCGCCGTGGTTAACAGCAGCGCCAGCAGGATGCCCCAGGTCAGTTTCATTATTCCGTCTCCTTTGCCTTCGCCTTTTTGCTACGTCGTTTCGCTTTTCCGGCCGGTGCCGCTACGCCACGAAAAGCGCGCGCTGAGCTTTGCTGACGCGCCAGCGCAATTAAATCATGCAGCGTGGTAACCAGCGGCTGCATAAAATCTTGATAGCGACAGGCCTTTTCACTGATTTTCGTCAACGTGGATTCCCACTGGGCCGTCATATCAGGACGCGCAGCCATTTCCGGCAAAGAGTGAATCAGTGCCCTGCCCGCTTCGGTCGCATGAATATAACGGCCCTTCTTGGTCAGGAAGGCGCGTCGGAACAGCAGCTCAATAATACCGGCCCGCGTCGCTTCCGTTCCTAAACCATCGGTCGCGCGCAGGATTTTCTTTAGATCTTTATCCTGCACAAAACGAGCGATGCCGGTCATGGCGGATAACAGCGTGGCATCGGTAAACGGGCGCGGCGGCTGCGTCTGTTTCGCGGCAATCTCACCTTTTTCACACAGCAGTTCGTCGTCCTTCGCCACCACCGGCAGCGGCGTACCGTCATTTTCCTCATCGCGCTCTTTACTGCCCAGCAGCGCACGCCAGCCCGCTTCGGCCAGAAAACGCGCTTTGGCGATAAACTTACCGCCAGCAATATCCAGTTCGATAACGCATTTGCGATACACCGCATCGGGACAAAACTGCATCAGATACTGACGCGCGATCAGCCCATAAACACTGGCTTCATTATCGGTAAGGCGTACGGCGCTGCTGCGCGCGGTAGGAATAATGGCGTGGTGGGCATCCACCTTTTTATCATCCCAGCAGCGGTTTTTGCGGTTGGTATCGAAATCCGCCGGGGTTTTCATCTCCGGCTGATGAATGCTAATCGCGTTCAGCACCGCGTGGCGTCCGGCAAAATGCTCATCCGGTAGATAACGGCTGTCGGAACGCGGATAGGTAATCAGCTTATGGGTTTCGTACAGGCGCTGACAGGTATCCAGCACCGTCTGAGCGCTGAGGCCAAAACGTCTCGCCGCCTCAATTTGCAGGCTGGAAAGCGAGAACGGCAACGGCGCGGTGTCGTTTTCCCGTTTGTCCTGATAGCCGGTCACCAGGGCAGGCTGGCCGCCAATACGCGCCAGCACATGTTCCGCCAGCGGACGATGCAGCAGCCTTCCCTCTTCATCCTGCCAGGGTTCACAGGCATCGCTGGGCTGCCAGAGCGCAACAAAGCGCTCATCTTTCGGCGTGACGATATGCGCTTTTACCTCAAAATAATCCTTTGGGATAAAGTTCTCGATATCTTCATCGCGCCGCACCACTAATCCTAACACCGGCGTCTGTACGCGCCCTACCGACAGCACGCCATCGTAGCCTGCATTGCGTCCCAGCAGCGTCCAGGCGCGGGTCATATTAATGCCGTATAGCCAGTCAGCGCGGGCGCGGGCCAGCGCCGATACGCACAGCGGAATAAATTCTTTGTTTTGCCGTAAACGGTTAATCGCCCGTTCCACGGCCTGTGGGTTCAGATCGTTAATCAAACAGCGCTGGACCTTATCCCGTTTGGCGGCGGGCAGCGCCAGATAATCCAGCACCTCATCCACCAGCAGTTGCCCTTCGCGATCGGGGTCACCGGCGTGGATCACCTCATCCGCCTGCTCCAGCAGCTTTTTAATTACATTAAGCTGCTTCGCTACCGAAGGACGCGGCTGCAAACGCCATTTTTCCGGCACAATGGGTAAATCAGCTAATGACCAGCGCGCATAGCGGCTGTCATAGCTGTCGGGCTGGGCCTGTTCCAACAGGTGCCCCACGCACCAGGTAACCATCTGATCGTTTCCACAGGCGATGTAGCCCTCGCCACGACGATGCGGCTTCGGCAGCACATCGGCAATGGCGCGAGCCAGACTTGGCTTTTCAGCAATAAACAGGCGCATGAATGGGGTAAAGCTCTCTTAAGACAAGATAGATAAAGGAACGTCAGGTCGCTGACATTAAACGGTTCGCACAGGCGCGGTTGTCTATGTTAACGCGTTCGCCCTGGCGTGATAAGCCATCCCGGCAACGGCACGGTAAAAAAGCAGGATAAGCAGCTTATCCTGCCAAAACAAAGGCGTGCGGTCTGTCAGAAATAACTGACAAACGGAGCGGTGTCAGGCGGTAACACGGTGGTGGAGGATTTTAACTGCGGCGTACCAAGATAAAGAAAGCCAACAATCGCATCCTGCTCACGGCAGCCGAAGGCGGCTCTGACCGCTTCATTATCGGTCCAGGCGCCGCTGCGCCAGATGCCGTTAAAGCCCTGCGCGGCAGCGGCCATCTGCATTGCCATCACCGCACAGCCTGCGGATAGCAGCTGCTCCCAGCGCGGCACTTTATGATGCTCGACGCAGTGGGCAACCACGGTAATGATCATCGGGGCACGAAACGGTGCCTGTTTCGCCTTTTCAATGGCCTTATCATCCAGCTCGCCATCACGTGCCGCCTGCTCCAGCAGCGCGCTGAAGCGTTCCCGACCCTGCTTTTCAATAATATGAAAACGCCACGGCTGTAGCGTGCCATGATCCGGCGCGCGCATACCGGCGCGAATAATATTGTCCAGCGCTTCAGCCTGCGGCGCGGGCTCGGCTAAGCGCGATGCGGAACGACGATTAACCAGTAAATCCAGTGCATCCATTTATGCCTCCACCTCATAATTAGCATTCATTGCAAACTAGCACAGGCTGAGGTTTTGTTACAGCCATGTGCGATTTCCTGCTGACATTTGCCCCACTGCTCTTTAGGATGTGGATGAAATTCTGGCAGAAAGCTGTTTTCTGCGCTCTGTTTGGTGATTATGGAGAAGACATGCGCACGTTGTGGCGAATCATAACCGGCTTTTTTAAATGGACATGGCGGGTGCTGAACTTTGTTCGTGAATGCATCCTCAATTTATTTCTTATTTTTTTGCTGCTGATTGGCGTAGGGATCTGGCTACAGGTTAAAGAAGCCAACACGCCAGCAGAGGTGCCGCAGGGCGCGCTGAAAGTCGATCTTTCCGGCGTGGTGGTGGATAAACCGTCAGTCAGTAATAAACTCAGCAAAATTGGCCGCCAGCTGCTGGGCGCCAGCAGCGATCGGCTGAAAGAGAATTCGCTGTTTGATGTGGTTGCGGCGATCCGCCAGGCCAAAGAAGACAAGAAAATCACCGGTATGGTGCTGGACCTGCGTAACTTTGCCGGAGCCGACCAGCCTTCCTTACAGTATATCGGCAAGGCGCTGCGCGAGTTCCGCGACAGCGGTAAACCGATCTACGCCAGCGGCGACAGCTATAGCCAGGCGCAATACTACCTTGCCAGCTACGCCAATAAGATTTTCCTTTCGCCGCAGGGCACGGTAGATCTGCACGGTTTCGCCACCAATACGCTGTACTACAAAACTCTGCTCGACAAGCTGAAGGTTACGTCACACGTTTTCCGCGTCGGCACCTACAAATCTGCGGTTGAGCCTTTCCTGCGTGATGATATGTCTCCGGCCGCGCGCGAAGCAGACAGCCGTTGGGTTGGCGAACTGTGGCAGAACTATCTCAATACCGTGGCCGCTAACCGGCAGATTAGCGCACAGCAGCTGTTCCCTGGCGCACAGGGCCTGCTGAGCGGGCTGCAAAAGACCGGCGGCGATACCGCACAGTACGCCAAAGAGAACAAGCTGGTGGATCAGCTGGCAACCCGTGCTGAAACCGAGCAGCTGTTCAGCAAGCAGTTTGGCTGGGATAAGCAGGATCAGGATTACAACGCCATCAGTATTTATGACTATCCGGTGAAGGATACCAACACGCAGAATGGCAACATCGCGGTTATCCTTGCTAACGGCGCCATTATGGATGGCGAAGAAACGCCTGGCGCGGTCGGCGGCGATACCACTGCGGCGCAAATCCGCGAGGCACGTCTTGATCCGGCGATTAAAGCGATTGTGTTCCGGGTAAATAGCCCAGGCGGCAGCGTTACCGCGTCGGAAGTGGTGCGTCAGGAGCTGGCAGCGGCACGCGCGGCCGGTAAACCGGTAGTGGTTTCCATGGGTGGCATGGCGGCTTCCGGTGGCTACTGGATCTCTACACCGGCGAATTACATCATCGCCAGCCCGGCAACCTTGACCGGTTCGATCGGTATCTTCGGCGTGATCAATACGGTTGAGAACTCGCTGGACGCCATCGGCGTGCATACCGACGGCGTTGCGACTTCGCCGCTGGCGGACGTTGCCAGCACCAAAGCGCTGCCAACCGAAGTTCAGCAGATGATGCAGCTGAGTATTGAAAACGGCTATCACAACTTTATCGGTCTGGTGGCGAAGGCGCGGCAGAAAACGCCTGAACAAATCGATCAGATTGCTCAGGGCCATGTCTGGACCGGCGAAGATGCGAAAGCGAATGGCCTGGTCGATGCGCTGGGCGATTTCGATGATGCCATTACCAAAGCAGCAGAGCTGGCGAAGGTGAAGGATATTCAGCTGAACTGGTTTGCTGACGAGCCCGCCTTTATTGATATGGTACTGGGCCAGATGGACGCTTCCGTTCAGGGAATGGTGCCTGCGGCGCTGAAAGCCTGGCTGCCTGCGCCGCTGGCTGATGTCGCCAGCGCGATGAAACAGCAGCCGGGCCTGATGGGTACGCTGAACGATCCGCAAAACCGTTACGCGCTTTGCCTGACCTGCGGCGACGTGCGTTAATTTTCAGCCCGATCGGCGTTGCTGCTGGTCGGGCTGCTCTTCCCCAGACTTTTCCGTATACTGCGGGTTTACCGCCAAGCTGAGTCGCTTTTCATGCAAAAAAAATCTATTTACGTTGCCTATACCGGCGGGACGATCGGTATGCAGCGTTCAGAGCAAGGTTACATCCCGGTTTCCGGTCATCTGCAACAGCAGCTGGCGGCAATGCCGGAGTTCCATCGACCGGAAATGCCCAATTTCACCATTCATGAATATCAGCCGCTGATCGACTCTTCTGATATGACGCCGCAGGACTGGCAGGCCATTGCTGATGATATTCGGCAAAATTATGCGTTATACGATGGCTTCGTTATTCTGCACGGCACCGATACCATGGCGTTTACCGCCTCCGCGCTCTCTTTTATGCTGGAAAATCTGACCAAGCCGGTGATTGTGACCGGGTCACAGATTCCCCTTGAGGCGCTGCGTTCCGATGGGCAACAAAATCTGCTGAATGCGCTGTTCGTGGCGGCAAACTATCCGGTAAAAGAGGTCACCTTATTCTTTAACAATACCCTTTACCGCGGCAACCGTACCACCAAAGCCCATGCGGATGGTTTTAATGCTTTCGACTCACCGAATCTGCCGCCGCTGCTGGAAGCCGGTATCCACATCCGTCGCCTGAATACTCCCGCAGCACCACAGGGCGAAGGCGAACTGCTGGTTCACCCTATTACGCCTCAGCCTATCGGCGTGGTGACGCTTTATCCGGGGATTTCGGCGGAGGTGGTGCGTAACTTCCTGCGTCAGCCGGTAAAAGCGCTGATTTTACGCTCTTACGGCGTGGGCAACGCGCCGCAAAACGCGGAGTTCCTTGCTGAGCTGCGTGCTGCTTCTGAACGCGGTATTGTGGTGGTTAACCTGACCCAATGTATGTCAGGCAAGGTCAATATGGGCGGCTACGCGACCGGTAACGCGCTTGCGCACGCGGGCGTGATTGGCGGCTTTGATATGACGGTGGAAGCCACGTTAACCAAACTGCACTATCTGCTCAGCCAGCCGTTGAGCTGCGATGAAGTGCGTCAGCTGATGCAGGTTAACCTGCGCGGCGAACTGACATCCGATAACTGATAGCGGAATCCATTATGACCCAGGCTCTGATCCTTATCGATTTGCAAAATGACTTTTGTCCGGGCGGCGCGCTGGCGGTGGTCGACGGCGACGCGACTATCGCCGTGGCTAATCAACTGGCCGAGGCGTTTCATCAGCGCGGCGAGCCGGTGATTGCGACTCAGGACTGGCATCCGGCTAACCATGGCAGTTTTGCCTCGGTTTCTGGCGAGGCGGTAAACACCCTGGGCGAGCTAAACGGCCTGCCGCAGATATGGTGGCCCGATCATGCTATTCAGCACAGCCAGGGCGCTGATTTTCATCCGGCGCTCAAGCGTACGCTGATCGATAAGATCTTTCATAAGGGCGAGCAGCCCGATATTGATAGCTATAGCGCCTTTTTCGATAACGGCCAACGGCGTCAAACCGGACTGGACGCCTGGCTACGTCAACAAGGCGTAACCCGCCTGGTGATGATGGGTCTGGCGACAGACTATTGCGTGAAATATAGCGTGCTGGATGCGCTGCGGCTGGGTTATGAGGTTGAAGTAGTCGCAGAAGGCTGCCGCGGCGTTAATTTACAGCCGCAGGACAGCGCGCAGGCGTTCGCGGACATGGCAGCGAGCGGCGCGCTGATCCGCCGGTAAGCTTATCCCGCCTTCAGTGGCGGGATGATTACTGCAGTTTAATACGCGTGACGCTGTCACCGATACCAAACTCTTCCTTTAGCTCACGCTTGGAGCGGGTAACCAATTCCCCGCCCGCGCCGATACTCATATGCTGCGGCTGATGATTATTTTGCGCCTGCCACAGCATTACCAGTTGCATGCAATGCTCTTTTTGCTCTTCCGTAAGCGCCACGCCATCTGGCCATTTTCCGATTTCTACTGCCGTAGCCAGCCGCTGATAAATATCAGGCGTCATCGCTTCCACTATCGCATTGAGTTCAGATTTCATCGCATTAACCTTTCATCTGATTGCCATCATTATCGCTGAAACTTAACGACGCTGAATTTACGCAGTAGCGTTCGCCGCTCGGTTGCGGACCATCAGGAAAGACGTGCCCCAGGTGCGAATCGCAGCTGCCGCAGCGAATCTCAATGCGCTGCATACCGTGCGAGTTATCTTCCAGATAATGAATCGCATCTTCGCTGTAGGGCTGATAAAAGCTGGGCCAGCCGCAGCCGGAATCATATTTGGTTTCCGATAAAAACAACGGCGCATTGCAAACCAGACAGTGATAAATGCCTTCCGCTTTGTTGTGTAACAGCGCGCCGCTAAAGGGCGGCTCGGTGCCCCGCTGCTGAGTAACATAAAGCTGCATTTCACTGAGCTGGGTATCAGGCGTATGATCGTTCAATTGTTTAGCCATTTTCATCGTCTCAGGCAGTGTCATTCTGGAAAAATCGGCTAGTATTCTAACAAACAGTTAACAAGAACAGCTTAATATTTTGTGCCTGGCGAGTTTTGAGAGGAGTCTAACTGTCAAATTGTGATGTAGATCACTTTCCGCTTAAAGCAGGCCTTTATATTCAGTCGTCGAGGCGTAAAACGCTGGCTGGCAAGCGTCGCGAGAGCGGATTTTTAGCGGTAAATTCACCTTCACGGGTTTGATTTGTCGCAATAATTGACACGATTCCGCTTGACGCCTGGTAAGGATTTTGTAATTTTACAGGCAACCTTTTATTCACTAACAAATAGCTGGTGGAATATATGACTATCAAAGTAGGTATTAACGGTTTTGGTCGTATCGGTCGCATCGTTTTCCGTGCTGCGCAGCAACGTTCTGACGTTGAAATCGTTGCAATCAACGATCTGCTGGACGCGGAATACATGGCGTACATGCTGAAATATGACTCAACGCACGGCCGCTTCGACGGCACCGTTGAAGTACAGGACGGCGCGCTGATCGTAAACGGCAAAAAAATCCGTGTTACCTCTGAAAAAGACCCGGCTAACCTGAAGTGGGACGAAGTCGGCGTTGACGTAGTAGCAGAAGCAACCGGTATCTTCCTGACCGACGAAACTGCACGTAAACACATCGCTGCTGGCGCGAAAAAAGTGGTTATGACCGGCCCGTCTAAAGATGACACCCCGATGTTTGTTCGCGGCGCCAACTTTGACAAATATGATGGCCAGGACATCGTTTCCAACGCATCCTGCACCACCAACTGCCTGGCACCGCTGGCTAAAGTCATCAACGACAAATTCGGTATCGTTGAAGGCCTGATGACCACCGTTCACGCCACCACTGCTACCCAGAAAACCGTTGATGGCCCGTCTCACAAAGACTGGCGCGGCGGCCGTGGCGCAGCACAGAACATCATCCCGTCTTCTACCGGTGCTGCTAAAGCAGTAGGTAAAGTTCTGCCGGAACTGAACGGCAAACTGACCGGTATGGCGTTCCGCGTTCCTACCCCGAACGTATCTGTGGTTGACCTGACCGTGCGTCTGGCTAAGCCTGCTTCTTACAAAGAAATTTGTGAAGCAATCAAAGCTGCGTCTGAAGGCGACATGAAAGGCGTTCTGGGTTACACCGAAGATGCCGTGGTTTCTACCGATTTCAACGGCGAAACCCTGACTTCCGTGTTTGATGCCGCTGCAGGTATCGCTCTGAACGACAACTTCGTGAAACTGGTTTCCTGGTATGACAACGAAACCGGCTACTCTCACAAAGTTCTGGACCTGGTCGCGCTGGTTGCTTCTAAATAAGTAACGGTGTCAGACTAAACATAGAGGGCGACTACGGTCGCCCTTTTTTATCGCCTGAATTCCAGCAAGGTAACATCATGACCGAAAATATTTTTTCGCTTCCTGTGGTAAACCAAATCTCCCCTTACCTGAGCCAGCGCCAGGCGGGTGAATTGCCGGTTATTGTGGTTAATCATCCCAAAGTACGCGCGGCGATCACTCTCCAGGGCGCACAGCTGATCGCCTGGCAGCCAAACGGTGAAAAACCGGTTATCTGGCTGAGTGAAAAAACGCCGTTTACCGCAGGTAAAGCCATTCGCGGCGGCGTGCCGATCTGCTGGCCCTGGTTTGGCCCGGCAGGCCAACCGGCGCACGGCTTTGCCCGTAATCAGCCCTGGACGCTCTCGGCGCACGATGAAAATAACGACAACGTGCTGCTGACGCTGGTACTGGAAAGCAATGAGCAGACCAAAGCGCTGTGGCCGCATGATTTCACGCTGATTGCGCGTTTCCGCCTGGGCGAGCATTGCGAAATCGAGCTGGAAGCACATGGTGAATATCAGGCGACATGCGCCCTGCACAGCTATTTTAACGTGGCAGACATTCAGGAAGTGGAAGTCAGCGGCCTGGGCTCAGCTTTTATTGATAAAGTGAAAGGCGGCGAACAGGGAACCTCGGCAGACGGTAAACAGCGCTACGTCGGACAGGTCGATCGTATTTATACCCAGCCGGAAGATTGTAGCCTGATTCATGATAAAGCCGGAGAGCGCGTGATTGAGGTTTACCACCATCATCACAGCGATGTGGTGACCTGGAATCCGGGCGTGGAATTATCCTGCAGCATGGCCGATATGACGAATCATGGCTTTCAGACCATGGTGTGCGTAGAAACCGCACGTATCAATACGCCTATGAAAAGCGCGCCTGAACAGCCAGCGCGTCTCGGCACCACCTTTCGCCTGCGTAAAAAGCGCTAGCCAGAAGCGCAATCAGCGACTGAGGCCGGGTTTTGCCCGGCCTGCTTTTATCACACGACATCCAGCGGCTGTTTACTTTGCGGCGGTGGAAACAGCCGATCCATACGCGCCAGATGCGCATCATCCAGGGTGACGGTTAACGCGGCAGCATTTTCACGTACGTGGTGAACGCTGCTGGCCTTGGGAATCGCCATCACGTTAGCGTGACGAATAACCCAGGCCAACAGCAGTTGCGCAACGCTGATGCCACGTTCGTTGGCAATCTCACCGAGTTCAGGATGGGTCAGTAAATCATGACGCAAGCGCCCCGCCTGAGCCAGTGGGCAATAGGCCATAATCGGCAGCTGGCGCTGACTACAGGCTGGCAGCAGATCGTATTCAATGCCGCGCGAGGCAAGATGATACAGCACCTGATTCGCGCTACAGGCTTCGCCGCCTGGCTCTTGCCAAAGCTCCTGCATATCGTCGCAGTCGAAATTAGAAACGCCCCAGCGGCGAATTTTCCCTTGCTGCTGCAGCTTTTCCATGGCTCGAATGGTCTCTTCCAACGGAATGTTGCCGCGCCAGTGCAGCAGGTAGAGATCGAGATAGTCCGTTTTCAGGCGCTGCAGGCTGCGTTCACAGGCCTCTACCGCATCAACGACACCGGCATGCCAGGGATAGAACTTAGAAATCAGCCAGGCGCGATCGCGCCTCCCCTGCAACGCCTCGCCAACCACGCGCTCCGCGCCGCCCTCAGCGTACATTTCCGCGGTATCGATGACCGTTAAACCGCATTCCAGCCCCGCCTGTAACGCGGCCACCTCCTGCTGACGTTGATCGGCACTTTCACCCATATACCAGGTGCCCTGCCCAATGGCAGGCAGCGTCAAATCGGCTGCAAACATGATACTTTTGCCCATTTTCCCTCCTTTGCACAACGGGCGCGCACCGAAAAGGTGCAACGGAGCGGTAGCCGCCCCGTTTTAGCCAGTTAGATTAAAAGCTGTAGCTGATGCCAGCCCAGGTGGTCAGCTGAGAATTTTTATCCACCATCGGGCTATCTTTGATCTCATCAGCCAGACGCGTGTAACGCGCATAGACGCTGGTGTTCCAGCGTTCGGTCAGACGATAGTTAGCGCTGAGTTCAGCGTAAGGGCTCCAGCTATCGTCTGGCTGATAGCGGCGAATACCGGTGCGCGCCGCCTCATGACCAGAAACGCCATAGTAATAACGGTTCTGATTAGCGCTGGTCCAGGTTGCGCCAATGCCCGGCGCCAGGCTGAAGTCGCCAAACTCAAAGCGATAGAGATAGGTCAGATCCCAGACGATGCCATCACTTTTACCCAGCACATCGCCCAACAGATTGGTACGCACGATACCCCAGTCAGCGATATGACGGTATTCCAGGCCCCCCATCATCGTCATCCGACGCTCATCCAGCCCTTTCATCGCGCCCAGATCGTTATCATCGGGATCGTAGCGCTGCGCCGAACCGGCCAGCGTCAGAGAAAGCTGATTTTGTGGGTCTTTCCACAGGTAATAACCGCCCTGCAGCGTACGCAGCCAAAAGCTGTCGCCTTCATAGTTGATCACCGGAAGCGGCAGCCAGCGATCCTGTCCACCTTTATAGGGGCTTTGCGCATACGCAACTGAGGCGCCCAGCGTAAGCGGAGCACTCTCTTCCGCCTGAGCGACACCACAAAGAGGTAAAAGCAAAGCAAGCGCGCTAATTTTGAATCGGTTCACAATATGTTTCTTCCATAGATATAACAATTAGAGAGATAGTTTAACGCCATTGTGTGGCAGGTTTAAATCTTAATACATTTTGTCATTTTCAAACGAAAGAAGGGTTCACTTTGCTACGGCCTTTCTCGCTTATTTACAAAAAGGTCACAGGCCGCGTCCCACAAGGGCAATGCTTATTACTGGCTCAACTTTCCTATTGAAATTAAATGGCATTAAAGAAAATTCCTGAAATGCCATCTACAGTTAAAAGTAACCTATGTAATTCGTTCGAGCAGAGTAACCATCAGATCTGTGTACCCCGATAAAAATACGTCAGGTTGGCATAAGGGTTGCTGTACTCCTAAGAGAATATCTTCCGGAAGCTGATACACCTTTTATAACGCTTCCATTACCTGTGCTAAAAATGAAAGGACGGGCATCGCTATGAATATATTCGATCACTATCGTCAGCGTTATGAAGCTGCCAAGGACGAAGAGTTCACACTGCAGGAATTCCTGACCACCTGTAAGCAGGATCGCAGTGCATACGCCAACGCGGCAGAAAGACTATTAATGGCTATTGGTGAGCCAGTAATGGTCGATACTGCCCAGGAGCCTCGCCTTTCCCGACTGTTCTCAAATCGTGTTATTGCACGCTATCCGGCCTTTGAAGAGTTCTATGGTATGGAGGAAGCGATTGAACAGATCGTTTCTTACCTGAAACATGCGGCTCAGGGTCTGGAAGAGAAGAAACAGATCCTGTACCTGTTGGGCCCGGTAGGGGGTGGTAAATCCTCACTCGCCGAACGTTTGAAATCACTGATGCAGCGCGTGCCTATCTATGTGCTGAGCGCCGACGGCGAACGCAGCCCGGTTAACGACCATCCGCTGTGTCTGTTTAATCCGCAGGAAGACGCCAACATTCTTGAAAAAGAGTATGGTGTGCCACGTCGTTACCTCGGCACCATTATGTCGCCGTGGGCGGCGAAACGGCTGCATGATTTCGGTGGCGATATCACCCGTTTTAAAGTGGTGAAGGTTTGGCCGTCGATTCTGGAGCAGTTGGCGATCGCGAAAACCGAGCCGGGCGATGAGAATAACCAGGACATCTCCGCTCTGGTCGGTAAGGTGGATATTCGTAAGCTGGAGAACCACGCGCAAAACGATCCCGACGCCTATGGCTATTCCGGCGCATTGTGCCGCGCTAACCAGGGCATCATGGAGTTCGTTGAGATGTTCAAAGCACCGATTAAGGTGCTGCATCCGCTGTTGACCGCCACGCAGGAAGGCAACTACAACGGCACGGAAGGTATCTCCGCCCTGCCGTTTAACGGCATTATTCTCGCGCACTCCAACGAATCAGAATGGGTGACGTTCCGTAACAACAAAAACAATGAGGCGTTCCTTGACCGTGTTTATATCGTTAAGGTGCCCTATTGCCTGCGTGTCTCAGAAGAGATCAAGATTTACGAGAAACTGCTTAACCACAGTGAGCTGACGCACTCGCCTTGCGCGCCAGGTACGCTGGAGACGCTGGCCCGTTTCTCGATTCTTTCGCGCCTGAAAGAGCCGGAAAACTCCAGCATCTATTCCAAAATGCGTGTCTATGATGGCGAAAGCCTGAAAGATACCGATCCGAAAGCCAAATCGTACCAGGAATATCGCGATTATGCTGGCGTGGATGAAGGCATGAACGGTCTTTCAACGCGTTTCGCCTTTAAAATCCTGTCGCGGGTATTTAACTTCGACCATACCGAAGTGGCCGCCAACCCGGTTCATCTGTTCTACGTGCTGGAACAGCAGATTGAGCGTGAACAGTTCCCGCAGGAACTGGCGGAAAAATATCTGGAATTCCTGAAAGGTTACCTGATCCCTAAATACGCGGAATTTATCGGTAAAGAGATTCAAACTGCTTATCTGGAATCTTATTCGGAATATGGTCAGAATATTTTCGATCGCTATGTCACCTACGCCGATTTCTGGATTCAGGATCAGGAGTATCGCGATCCCGACACCGGTCAGCTGTTTGACCGCGAAGCGCTGAATGCTGAACTGGAGAAAATTGAAAAGCCAGCCGGTATCAGCAATCCCAAAGATTTCCGCAACGAAATCGTTAACTTCGTACTGCGTGCACGCGCGCAGAACAGTGGACGCAACCCCAACTGGACCAGCTATGAGAAGCTTCGCACGGTTATTGAGAAGAAAATGTTCTCTAATACCGAAGAGCTGTTGCCGGTTATCTCCTTTAACGCGAAAACGTCAACTGACGAGCAGAAGAAACACGATGATTTTGTCGATCGCATGATGGAAAAAGGCTATACCCGCAAGCAGGTGCGTTTGCTGTGCGAATGGTATCTGCGCGTGCGTAAATCATCCTGATGTAAGGCGTACCAGCCTGGAAACGTAACGGAAGCGACAATAAAGAGGTCGGGCATTATGTCCGACCTTGCTTGCAACGTGGTTTGGGGGAGCTATGGCCTATTTTATCGATCGGCGACTGAACGGAAAAAATAAAAGCGCGGTTAACCGCCAGCGTTTTTTACGCCGCTACAAGTCGCAAATTAAACAGTCGATCTCCGAGGCCATCAATAAACGTTCGGTTACCGACGTTGAGAGTGGTGAATCTGTTTCTATTCCGGTAGATGACATTCATGAACCAATTTTTCATCAGGGACATGGCGGCACGCGCCATCGCGTTCACCCTGGTAACGATCATTTTGTCCAGAACGACCGCGTAGAACGGCCCCAGGGCGGAGGCGGCGGCGGTGGAAGCGGCCAGGGCAATGCCAGCCAGGATGGTGAGGGCCAGGATGAGTTTGTTTTCCAGATATCGAAAGATGAATATCTCGATCTACTGTTTGAAGATCTGGCGTTGCCTAACCTGCGCAAAACACAGCAGCGACAGATGAATGAATATAAAACCCATCGCGCCGGTTTTACCTCGAACGGCGTACCCGCCAATATCAGCGTGGTGCGCTCGTTACAAAATTCACTGGCGCGCCGTACGGCAATGACTGCCGGTAAACGCCGCATGCTGCGTGAGCTGGAAGAAACGCTGCAAACGGTGGAAAACACGGAGCCAGCTCAGCTACTGGAAGAGGAGCAGCTGCGCAAAGAGATCGCCGAACTGCGGGCGCGTATCGAGCGGGTTCCCTTTATTGACACGTTTGACCTGCGTTACAAGAACTTTGAAAAGCGGCCAGAGCCTTCCAGTCAGGCCGTGATGTTTTGTTTGATGGACGTGTCAGGTTCAATGGATCAGGCAACCAAAGATATGGCAAAACGCTTCTATATCTTGCTTTATCTGTTCCTGAGCCGCACCTATAAAAACGTGGAGGTGGTTTATATCCGCCACCATACGCAAGCAAAGGAAGTTGATGAACAGGAGTTTTTCTACTCGCAGGAGACCGGCGGCACCATTGTTTCCAGCGCCTTAAAGCTGATGGATGAGGTGGTAAAAGATCGCTACGATCCTGCCCAGTGGAACATTTACGCCGCCCAGGCATCGGATGGCGATAACTGGGCTGATGACTCGCCGCTGTGCCATGAAATACTGGCGAAAAACATCCTGCCGGTGGTGCGTTACTATAGCTATATCGAAATCACCCGCCGTGCTCATCAAACGCTATGGCGTGAATATGAGCATCTCCAGGCGTCGTTCGACAACTTCGCCATTCAGCATATTCGTGAACCGGAAGATATCTATCCTGTGTTCCGCGAGCTGTTCCATAAGCAGGTAGCGGAAAGCTGACCAATTACATCAGGACGGGCCGCCTGCTCGCCCTGATGCTCTCTTTACCGCCTCGATCAGAAGGTATAGCTCATGCCTGCGGTATAGCGGCGGCCGTCCAGCACGGTGGCGTAATCATCATAATCGATGGTTTTATCGAGAAGGTTATAGATACCAGCGGTTACCATTATCTGCTTAGTCGCCTGATAGCGGATGCCGGTATCAACCTGCGCGTAAGACGGCGTTCCCTGCGCCATTGAGGTGCGGCTCAGATACTCTGAGGTTTTGCCACGCAGATTCAGTCGGCTCCAGAAACCCAGCGTCGGCATTGCCTGCCAGTCAAGCGTGGCATTAAACATGTGCTTCGGCATTTTGTTTAACGGCTGGCCGGAGAATTTCCCGCTTTTCTGTTCTGACTGCGTCCAGGTATGGTTCGCTGTCAGGTTAAGATCCTGCGTGATACGCCAGCCAAAGGTTGATTCAACGCCGCTTATTCTTGCTTTATCGACGTTTACCCGATCGCTGACAAAATCATAAGAGGTATTGCCAATGGTGCAGGCAGGATCCGCCTTGCTGTTACAGCGCCGCAATTCGGTGATTTTGTTTTTGAAATCGGTATTGAACAGCGTGACGCCCGCGTTCAGGTTGTGCTGGTTATCCCACAGCAGCGTAATCTCTTCACTCAGGCTTTTTTCCGGCTTCAGGTCGGGATTGCCAACAATCATGCCGTCACTGCGACCGCCGCCGGTTACCTGCCCCCAGCTGGCAGAAGACTGACGCACATCAGGCGCACGGTAGCCCGCTGAGACGCCGCCTTTCAGGATCCACTGCTCGCTGATATGCCAGACGCCATAGCCGCGCGGCGTCCAGTTGGTGCCGTAATTTTCATCTTCATTCATGCGCACCCCGCCCGTCAGGGTGAAATTGTCCGCCATCAGCCACTCATCTTCAGCAAACAGCGCCCAGCTCCAGCGCGTCAGCTTCTCCAGCCCTGCGGCCGCCTCAAGCTGGTTGCCGCTGTCACGCAGCTTTTCATAGCGGTATTCGCCGCCGAGAGAAAGCGTATGATCGCCCAAAAACAGTTGATTCAGATTATTCAGAATGGTGTTGTTGAACGCCATTTTACGGCCCGGATTGCGGCTCTCTTCATGCTGAACGTAGCTGGTGGTGTTAAACGCGTCATAGTAGCCGCTATGCGTTATGCCATAAGTGGTATGGGTATAACGGCTGTCGCTGCGGGTGTTGGGTTTACAGATTTTATTACGGCAGCTTTCCAGCGCATCGGTTTTGCCCGGCGTACTGTTGCGATCCTGTAATTCACGGGCGATATCAATATCAATATTGTTATCGTCATTTGGCGTCAGGTTAAAGGTAACGGCGCCGTTACGCATTTTCTGCTCGCTGTAGCCATTCAGGATCTTGTCTTCTGCGCGGCGTGACAGCAGCCCGGTGACTTTCATGCCCAGCAACCCGTCAATCAACGGCCCGGAAGCGTAAGCATTGGTTTGGAACAGATCGCCTGAGTCGCGGTTTTCCTGCAGAGTCGCATCGCCATGTATCGCACCCCGCCAGGCCTGTTGCGTAGCGATTTTTTTAGTTATCACATTAATCACGCCGCCCATCGCATCGGAACCATATAGCGACGACATAGGTCCACGAATAACTTCAATACGTTCAATGGATTCCAGCGGCGGCAGCCAGCCCTGCTCAATCCCGGCGTTGTCGCTGTTAGGCCGGGTATCGCGCGTGCTAATACGCTTACCGTCCACCAGAAACAGCGTGTATTTAGAGGACATACCGCGAATGCTGATATCGCTGCTGCTGGCCCCGCCGGTCACCACCACGCCCGGCACATCTTTCAGCGCATCGGTCACATCGCGGTAAGCTTTATCCTCAAGCTGCTTTTTGGTGATAACGGAAATCGAGGCGGGGGCATCCTGAATTTTCTGCTCAAAGCCGGTGGCGGTGACCACCATTTCTCCCTGGCCTGCAGCGTAAAGCGATGGAGTGACGACCGCAGCCAGCAGCGCGGTAACGATTTTTATACGAGGCATATTCATAATCCCTTATGGCAATCGACAAAAGCCAGCTTTCCTGTATTAATAGCTGGCCCTGATATAACAAAAGCGCGGGATGATTGTACAAAAAACAGCGCCGACGTAAACAAAAATGATATCCATTCTCATTTATCGTATCTTTTATGTGTGCGCGATCAATTTTTTTGGAAAATGCGTGGAAAATTCAGCAACAGGGATGTGGGTCTGCGCATCTGAACAGCAGGCATAACAAAATCCGCCTTCAGAAAAGGCGGATCAGGATAAGGGAAAGCAGTCAGTCAGGCGAACATCGCCAAAGTACGCTGGGGATAGCTATCAGGCCGCCGCGCCTTTCGGCTGCGAGGCGATATGCCCGGCCCACAGGCTGGCAACCCACTTCACGCCTTTAGCAGTAAAGCGCGCCTGCGAAAAGGCATGCTGATTTTCGCCCACGCCGGAGCGCAGCGTAAAGCGCCCGGCGCTAATGTGCTGCTGATGTGGCGTCAGCGTGCCGCTCATACGGTACATGATATGGCGCTCCAGCAGAAACTGGCGGAAATCGGGCTCTTTCACCTTCAGCATTTTGCACACCTGACGGAAGCCAAGCGACTCTTCTTCCACCGTGACATAGCGATCGAAGAATTCAGCCTTGGGGGCGAAAAGCGCCAGCTGCTGCTCTGCTTTCTGGCGTTGCTCAAACTGCTCAGCCCATGCGCGCGCGGCTTCCGCTGGATTGGTAAAATCGGGCAGGTGCGCCATTTTTTCCCGCTCCTGCCAGCGATCGAGCGCTTCAGCAGTAAAGGCTGGCGATAAACGTGCTACGGCCAGCACCGAATCACGCTTGTTAAGACGATATTCCTGTCGCGTCTCGCCGTCAGCGTCGTAATCCCAGGTGATTAACGGCTGTGACAAGCGCTGCGCCGTTTCCAGACTTTTAATCAGACGTTTCACTTCACCATGGGTATTACCGGTCATCTCGGCGATTTCGCGGCTACTCATTGTGACGGATTGATGAAGAGCGTTCAGGCTCTCAGTAGATATCATCATAGCTTCACCATTGACTTGCAAATAGCATCAGCCCCTGAGGGAGTACAAATAGTATACGTATTACTGGTTTAATATCCAGTATTTTTTTTAACCAATTTCACTTTATCCTATCCGTTAAAAAGCCTAAATTTTTCATTCCGCGCGCTAAGACAAGCTATTGATAAAGCATTATCTTTTGAAAACGGTTATAGTATAACCACGTCCGAAACTGCTTTTTGTCACCTGTTTTACGAGGGGAAAACACCTTGAATGCCAGCACGATTTACAGTCTTTTTATTATTGGTTCCGTGCTGGTTGCATCAAGCATCCTTCTCAGCGCCTTTTCTTCGCGCTTAGGTATTCCTATTCTGGTGATCTTCCTGGCGCTCGGCATGCTTACCGGCGTGGACGGCATTGGCGGCATTGCCTTTGATAACTATCCGCTCGCCTATATGGTTTCTAACCTGGCGCTGGCGGTTATTCTGTTGGATGGCGGCATGCGCACCCGCGCCTCTTCGTTGCGCGTTGCGCTCGGTCCGGCCTTATCGCTGGCGACGTTAGGGGTGATGATCACCGCCGGGTTAACCGGGCTTGCCGCCGCCTGGCTGTTCCGGCTGGATATGATGCAGGGCTTTCTCATCGGCGCGATTATTGGCTCAACCGACGCCGCCGCCGTGTTCTCTCTGCTGGGTGATAAAGGGCTGAACGAACGCGTCAGCTCTACGCTGGAGATCGAATCGGGCAGCAACGACCCAATGGCGGTGTTTCTGACGATTACCCTGATCGAGATGATTCAGCAGGGAGAAACCGGCCTGAGCTGGATGTTTGTGGTACATCTGATTCAGCAGTTTGGTTTAGGCATTGTGTTGGGGCTGGGCGGCGGCTGGGCGATCCAGCAGCTGATCAATCGCATCTCGTTGGCGAACGGGCTTTACCCGCTGCTGGCCGTCAGCGGCGGGATACTGGTTTTCGCCCTGACCACCGTGCTGGAAGGCAGCGGCATCCTGGCGGTTTATCTGTGCGGTTTTCTGCTGGGCAACCGGCCCATTCGTAACCGGCACGGCATCCTGCAAACCTTCGACGGGATGGCCTGGCTGAGTCAAATTGGGATGTTTTTGGTGCTGGGCCTGCTGGTTACGCCTTCCGATCTCTGGCATATCGCCGTACCGGCTATGATTTTGTCGCTGTGGCTGATTCTGTTCGCTCGTCCGCTCTCGGTGTTTATCGGCCTGCTGCCCTTCCGCAGTTTTACCCTGCGTGAGCGCGTGTTTATCAGCTGGGTCGGCCTGCGCGGCGCGGTGCCCATTATTCTGGCGGTGTTCCCGATGATGGCGGGCCTGGAGAACGCCTCCTTGTTCTTTAATATCGCCTTTTTCGTGGTGCTGGTGTCGCTGATGCTACAGGGCACCTCGCTGGGCTTCGCGGCGCGTAAAGCAAAAGTGATCGTCCCGCCCACCGCCTCGCCGATTGGCCGCATCGGGCTTGATATTCACCCGGAAAATCCCTGGGAGCAGTTTGTTTATCAGTTAAGCGCCGATAAATGGTGCGTTGGCGCGGCGCTGCGCGATCTGCACATGCCGCGCGAAACCCGCATTGCCGCGCTGTTTCGTCAGAATGTCTTGATGCATCCCACCGGCAATACCCGCCTGCGCGAAGGCGATGTGCTGTGCGTTATTGGTCGCGAACGCGACCTGCCCGCGCTGGGTAAACTGTTCAGCCAGTCGCCGCCGGTGGCGCTCGACCAGCGCTTTTTTGGTGACTTTATTCTTGATGCCGACGCGCGGCTGCGCGACGTGGCGCAAATCTATGGTCTGGATCTGAATGAAGAAACCAACGATCAGCAATCGCTGGGGCAGCTGATTCTGGGCATGCTCGGCGGCGCACCGGTGGTCGGCGATCAGGTTGAATGGAATCATTTGGTCTGGACGGTAGCGGAAAAAGAAGATAATCAGGTGATTAAAATCGGCGTCCGCGTGCCGGAAGAGAAGGAATAATCCTGGCCTGAGGCGCTCGAATTTCCAGCCAGAACGACTACGCTTAAAGTTCACGTCTTTCCTGGAGGGAAATAACCTATGGGTCATGTAGTCAAAATTGGTCGCTACGAGATTATTGATGCAGATTTGGATGCTGAACCGGCTGATACCATCAGCATTCCTTGTCAAACCAATCCCGGTCTCAGCTACCAGCTTGACGGCTGGGATGAAGAGACCAGCGTTCCCGCGTGGATTGACGGTCAGCCGGTTGATTTAGAAATCGGTCATTATGACAAACAGCAAGACCGCTGGATTTTGAAAAAACCTGCCTGACAGATTTAAGGAGCAGCGATGTGGCTGCTCCCTATTTTATGACTTTTCCCTTTTCTTTTGCGTCACATCTCTCTACGCTGTGCAGTTCAAAAATAGCGGATACCCACTTCTTTAATGCAAAAATTCACCCTTTTATTGCTTAGCCTGGTGCTGTTAGCACCCCTTGGCATTGATCTCTATTTGCCGACGCTGCCGGAAATCGCTCTGGGCCTGGCCACGCCGGTCACCACGGTGCAAACCACTATTCCCATCTTTCTTCTGGTGATGGGGCTGGGACAGATTATCGCCGGGCCGCTGGTTGATAACTTTGGCCGTAAGCCTATCGCCCTTATCGGCCTGTTTCTTTATATTTGCGGCAGCGCCCTCGCCGCCTGCGCAGTGAACTGGCCAATGTTTTTGCTGGCGCGCGTGGTACAAGGCTGTGCGGTTTGCTGTACCGCCGTGGTGGCGTTTAGCGGCGTGCGCGACAGGCTCTCTGGTGATGAAGCGGCGCGCGCCTATGGCTTTCTTAACGGCGCGCTGAATATCGTGCCTGCGCTGGCACCGATGCTGGGCGGCTTTCTGGCCGAAGCCTTTGGCTGGCGCGCGCCTTTCTGGTTCCTGGCGTGCTATGCGCTGCTGATTGGCGTGCTGGTGACCTTTCTGCTGCCGGAAACGCGTCCTGCCGATACGCGCAAAGTTAAAGGTCTGCCGCTGCGTCAGTACGGCGCGATTTTACGCCAGCCGCGCTTTCTCGCCTTTGCCTTCGCCAACGCGGGTGCGCTGGGAATGGTACTCACTTACGTCTCTCTGGCGCCGCATGTGCTGATGACCGTAGGCGGCCTTAGCGCGTTACAGTTCTCTATCGCCTTCGGCGCGAATGGCTTCTGGATCATGCTGGTGAGTGTTGTGGTCAATAAAATGATCCGCAAAGTGGGACGCCCGATCTGTCTGGCGTTAGGCACGCTGGCGATGCTGCTGGGATCGCTGCTGCTGTTTGCCGGTGAGCTGCTGTTTCCCGCCGCGCTGCAAACCCACTGGGCGCTCTATATGCTGCCGGTAGCGGTTTCGGTAGCAGGACTGGCGTTTACCGTAGGGCCGGCCACCAGCTACGCGCTGGAGCCTTATCAGCAGCAGGCGGGCGTCGCTTCGGCGCTGGCAGGATTTATTCAGATGGCGGGCGGCTCGTCGGCCGGATTGTTAATGATGGCGCTGCCGCTAACGGAAAAGGATGCGCTGGCGTTGATGATGCTGGCAGGCGCAGCGCTTACCTTCCTGGCATGGCGCTGCAGTAAGCGCATGCGCGGTTCGCTGACCGCGCTGTAAGCTATAATACCTCAACCGGTACCCGCGGCGCGACGGCGCACATCAGCTCATAGCCAACGGTACCGGCACTGCTCGCCACCTCGTCGATTTTCACCCCATCGCCCCACAGCTCCACTTTGGAACCAATGCCCGCCTGCGGACAGGGCGTTAAATCCACCGTGATCATATCCATGGATACTCTACCGATAAGCGTAGTGCGTACGCCATCGATCATCACCGGCGTGCCGCATGGCGCATGGCGCGGATAGCCATCGGCGTAGCCGCAGGCCACGACGCCGATACGCTGTTCAGCAGCGGCATGATAGCGATAGCCGTAACCCACGCCAGCGCCCGGCCGCAGCTGCTGAACGGCAATGATCTCGCTGGCTAAGGTCATCGCGGGCTTGAGTCCGGTGCCAGCGATATCCTGCCACTGCCCGCTGGGCGAGGCGCCATAAAGAATAATGCCGGGCCTTACCCAGTCAAAATGCGCTTCCGGGTGCCAGAGCGTCGCCGCCGAATTTGCCAGCGAGCGTGGGCAATTCAGCCCTTCCGCCGCCCGCTCAACCTGTTTCATCGGTTCGATGATGCCCTCTTCTTTTTCCGCCTCGGCGAAGTGGGTCATCAATGTCATCTCACCGACATTTTCCAGCGCACGCAGCTTTTGCCATACGTTATGCACCTGCTCCGGCATAAAACCCAGTCGGTTCATGCCGCTATTCACTTTGACATAGATATCAAGCGGCGCGCTCAGCTGCGCTTTCGCCAGCGCCTGAATTTGCCAGTTGCTGTGGACGCTGGTGGTTAAACGATAGCGGTCCAGCAGTTCCAGTTCATCGCTATGAAAAAAGCCCTCCAGCAGCAGAATTGGTTTTTTCCAGCCGAGCTCGCGCAGCGAAATCGCCTCGGCGAGATTTAACAGCGCAAACCCATCTGTACCGCTCAGATGCTGCCAGATACGGCTGATGCCGTGCCCATAGCCATTCGCTTTGACCACAGACCAGACACGGGACCCTGGCGCCGCACGGCGCACAATCTCCAGATTTTGTCGCAGCGCAGCGCTATGAATGGTTGCGACAATCGGACGTGACATAACCTCTCCTTGTAACTCGTTAACGTGCAACGTTTGCATTATGCAGTTGCGGGTGCGTTACCGGTGAATAACCAGGCAGATAACGCAGTACAGAAAGATCATCTGCAGCAATCGCCGGTTTTTTCCCGGAGATGATATCAGAAAGCAGCTGTCCTGAACCGCATGCCATGGTCCATCCCAGCGTGCCGTGCCCGGTATTAAGGTAAAGATTTTTTAACGGCGTTGGCCCGACAATCGGCGTACCGTCCGGCGTCATCGGGCGCAGCCCGGTCCAGAAACTGGCCTGTTCGATATGACCGCCGTTGGGATAGAGATCGCGCACCACCATTTCCAGTGTCTCGCGCCGCGCGGGTAGCAGCTGCGTATTAAAGCCGACGATTTCCGCCATGCCGCCAACGCGGATGCGCTGGTCAAAACGGGTAATCGCCACTTTATAGGTCTCATCCAACACGGTAGAAACCGGCGCGCCCGCCTCGTCACGAACAGGAATCGTTAACGAATAACCTTTTAGCGGATAAACCGGGATAGAGACCATATCCGCCAGCAGTGCGGTGGAATAAGAGCCGAACGCCACCACATAGCTGTCTGCGGTGATCACCTCTGTGCCGCATTTCACCCCGACAATGCGGTTGCCTTCGCGCAGCAGACTTTCCACCGGCGTATTAAAGCGGAACGTCACGCCCGCCGCCGCTGCCATCTGCGCCAGCTGCTGCGTGAACAGCTGACAATCGCCAGTTTCATCATTGGGCAAGCGCAGCCCGCCGGTGAGTTTATGCTGAGTGGAGGCCAGCGCCGGTTCGACGCGCGCCAGCTGATGCGCCTCCAGCAGCTCATAAGGCACGCCCGCCTCTTTCAGCACGGCGATATCTTTACTGGCGCTTTCATACTGCTGCGCAGTACGAAATAGCTGTAGCGTTCCGCCCTGACGCCCTTCGTAGCCAATGCCGGTTTGCTCGCGCAGCGCTTTCATACAGTCGCGGCTGTATTCAGCAATGCGTACCATACGGCTTTTATTTTCCTGATAGTGGCGCATATCGCAGTTACGCAGCATTTGCCACATCCACGCCAGCTGGAAACGGCTGCCGTCAAGGCGGATCGCCAGGGGCGCATGGCGCTGAAACATCCATTTTACCGCTTTTAACGGTACGCCCGGTGCCGCCCAGGGCGCCGCGTAACCGGGGGAGATCTGCCCGGCATTGGCGGCGCTGGTTTCCTGCGCCGGCCCCGCCTGACGATCGATCACCGTGACCTCATGACCCGCCTGCGCCAGATACCAGGCGCTGGCGACGCCGACAACTCCACTTCCCAGAATGACAACCCGCATAACTCCCCCGAGGCAAGCTCTATAGAACAATCCACTGATTCACAGCTAAACGAATGGATGATTATTTTGCCGCATTCGCATCAACATAGCGGTGACATATTTCACATCTTTTTTACCTTCGCGTTAACTAAAAACAAGATGCAGGTGAAATTTCAGTGGAAAATATTATTTTTCGCCGCCGTGCAGGAGAAAGTGAGGAATAAACGGCACAATTCGCCAGCCGCCAGCAGATTCGCGAACGGTCATATAAAAAAGATATAAACAGCATTTTATGCTGGCAATGCTTTATATAAACGCATTATTCATTATTTAAAAGGCTGTTTTTTATTGCCGCTTTATTTTGTATCGCAGTTTCCGGTTGCATTCCGGTTTCAGATGGAAAACAGTGAACTATCATTACAGTGTTCGCTCAGTTCTTTGGGCCTTCTATTCAGGATGAGCCTTAAACAACAGGAATCCTTACGGCAAGGCTTTGCCCAACGGGATTCACCAACGAGGGGTGCGCTATGGCGACAATATTTGACGATCCGGTTAAGGACAGCAAACGACTCAGTGACGGACCCGACTGGACCTTTGAGCTACTTGATACCTACCTGGCGGAAATCGATCGCGTTGCGAAGCAGTACCGCCTGGATACCTACCCGCATCAAATTGAAGTCATTACCTCTGAACAGATGATGGACGCCTATTCCAGCGTCGGCATGCCCATCAACTACGCGCACTGGTCTTTTGGTAAGAAATTTATTGAAACCGAGCAGCGCTATAAGCATGGTCAGCAGGGGTTGGCCTATGAAATCGTGATTAACTCTAACCCCTGTATCGCTTACCTGATGGAAGAGAACACCATTACCATGCAGGCGCTGGTGATTGCGCACGCCTGCTATGGCCATAACTCGTTCTTTAAAAATAATTACCTGTTCCGCAGCTGGACCGATGCGGGTTCGATTATCGATTACCTGCTGTTTGCCAAAAACTATATTGCCGAATGCGAAGAACGTTACGGCGTGGAAGAGGTAGAGCGTCTGCTCGATTCCTGCCATGCGCTAATGAATTACGGCGTCGATCGCTATAAGCGCCCGCAAAAGATCTCGCTACAGGAAGAGAAAGCACGGCAGAAAAGCCGCGAAGAGTATCTGCAAAGTCAGGTGAATACGCTGTGGCGCACCCTGCCGCGCCGCGAAAAAGAGGAAGTACTGGCTGAGAAAATACGTTTCCCTTCTGAACCGCAGGAAAACTTGCTCTATTTTATGGAAAAGAATGCGCCCCTGCTGGAGCCGTGGCAGCGTGAAATTCTGCGCATCGTGCGTAAGGTAAGCCAGTATTTTTATCCGCAAAAACAGACGCAGGTAATGAACGAAGGCTGGGCGACCTTCTGGCACTATACCATTCTGAACCATCTGTACGATGAGGGAAAAGTGACGGAACGCTTTATGCTGGAGTTTCTGCACAGCCACACCAACGTGGTGTTCCAGCCCGCCTATAACAGCCCGTGGTATAACGGCATCAACCCCTATGCGCTGGGCTTTGCCATGTTTCAGGATATTAAGCGCATCTGTCAGTCGCCCACCGAAGAGGATCGCTACTGGTTCCCGGATATGGCCGGATCGGACTGGCTGGAGACGTTGCATTTCGCCATGCGCGAATTCAAAGACGAAAGCTTTATCAGCCAGTTCCTGTCGCCTAAAGTGATGCGCGATTTCCGCCTGTTTACCGTGCTGGATGACGATCGCAACAACTATCTGGAGATCGCCGCAATTCATGATGAAGCAGGCTATCGCGCGATTCGTCAGCAGCTTTCCGCGCAGTATAACCTGAGCAATCTGGAGCCGAATATTCAGGTCTACAACGTGGATCTGCGCGGCGATCGCTCTCTGACGCTGCGCTATGTGCCGCATCAACGTTCGCCGCTGGATAAGAGCCGACGCGACGTGTTAAAGCATGTGCATCGCCTGTGGGGATTTGAAGTGCATCTGGAACAGCAAAATGAAGATGGCAGCGTGGAGATTCTCGATCGCTGCCCGCCGCGCCCTAACGCGCTGTAAACCCATCAGGGCCGGACTGGCGTCTGGCCCTGATGGCGCACGGGGTAAAACCTACCGCTGATGCAGCTCATCCGGCATGGTTTTCTGCATGCTGTGCCAGATCTCACCGCTGCGGCGACCATAATCACGTACCGCCGTTACAATATTTTCCGGCTCGGTGCCGTCGCAAAAAGAGAGCAGCTGCTGATAAAAGCGCTGCGCTAACGTGCGCGCTTCAGGATTGGAAAAATAGTGACGTCCCACGCGGGTATAAAGCCCTTTCAGCCCGTTAAGGATCAGGCCGTAAATCGGGTTGCCGGAAGCAAAAGCCAGCCCGCGGAAAATACGGTAATCCAGTTCGGTATAAGCATCGGCCTGATCGTCCACGCCTTCCGCCGCTTTCAGCACTTCACGCGCCTGGTCAGGGAAATGGCGGATCGCACGACGGATAAAGATAGATGAGACGTTAGTACGCACCGAAAGCACGTTATCCATCATTTGCGGTACGCTGTCATGATCGAGACGCGCCAGCGTTTCAAGAATATTCAGGCCCGAGGTTTCCCAAAAATCATTTACGCGCGTCGGCTTGCCGTGCTGAATCGTCAACCAGCCATCGCGCGCCAGACGTTGCAGCACTTCACGCAGCGTAGTACGGGTTACGCCAATCAGCTCGGAAAGCTCGCGCTCGGCAGGCAGGATGGAACCAGGGGGAAAGCGACTGTTCCAGATACTTTCAATGATGTACTCTTCCGCGAACCCGGCCGGGCTCTGCGCCTTTATAACCATAGCATTTCTCGTTGCTTTTTCATTAGGCAATATGCCACTCATCATACCAGAGGGCCCAGGCATCACCTAGCCTCGCTTCGTTTAAAACCTGAATCTGGCGCAAATATTGATGAATTGAGCGGCTTTAAACGAATGCGCATTGCCTCGCCCGCTGGCGACGTTTACCCTTTGCATCAGAAAATTTTCTTGGTCCTGAATGAGGATACTGTTACCTATGGATATTTCCGCCGGGCGCGCTTTTACGCGCAATTTTCTTGGGCAATCCCCCGACTGGTATAAGCTGACAATACTGGCTTTTTTAGTGGTGAATCCGCTGCTGTTTTTCTTTGCCAGCCCTTTTCTTGCTGGCTGGCTGCTGGTAGCCGAGTTTATCTTTACCCTTGGGATGGCGTTAAAATGTTATCCCCTGCTGCCCGGCGGCCTGCTGGCATTGGAAGCGATTTTTATCGGCATGGCCAGCGCGGAGCAGGTCAAAGAGGAGCTGGCGAATAACCTGGAAGTGCTGCTGCTGCTGATTTTTATGGTGGCGGGCATCCATTTTATGCGCCAGCTGCTGCTGTTTGTCTTTACCCGCCTGCTGCTGTCGATTCGCTCGAAAATGCTGCTCGGCCTGGCGTTCTGCCTGGCTTCCGCGTTTCTTTCCGCTTTTCTTGATGCGCTGACGGTGGTTGCCGTGGTGCTGAGCGTCGCCGCAGGTTTTTACGATATCTATCATCGCGTCCTGTCACAGGGCGAGGAAAATGTCGATATCGATAATCTCGCTAATGACGATCATCGCCAGACGCTGGAGAAGTTCCGCTCGTTTCTGCGCAGCCTGATGATGCAGGCTGGCGTCGGCACCGCCTTAGGCGGCGTCATGACCATGGTCGGCGAGCCGCAGAACCTGATAATCGCTAAAGCCGCCGGTTGGGATTTTATCGGTTTCTTTTTGCGTATGGCGCCGGTTACCGTGCCGACGCTGATCTGCGGCCTGATCACCTGCGTGCTGCTGGAGCGTTTTCGTCTGTTTGGCTATGGCGAACCGCTGCCGGAAAAAGTGCGCGAGATCCTGATGGATTTCGACCAAAAATCCCAGCAGAAACGCACCCGCCAGGATCGGCTTAATTTATGGATCCAGGGCATCATTGCCGTCTGGCTGATTGTGGCGCTGGCGCTGCATCTGGCAGAGGTCGGACTGATTGGCCTTTCGGTAATCATTATGGCGACCGCCTTCTGCGGCGTGACCGATGAACATGCAATTGGTCGTGCTTTTTCCGAAGCGCTGCCCTTTACCGCGCTGCTGACGGTGTTCTTCGCTATCGTCGCGGTGATTGTGCAACAGGATCTCTTTAGCCCGCTGATTCATTTTGTGTTGCAGGCGGAAGCGAATATGCAGCTGACCTGGTTTTATATCTTTAATGGCCTGCTGTCATCCATATCGGATAACGTATTTGTCGGCTCGGTTTACATTAATGAAGCGAAAAACGCCTTTACCAGCGGCGCGATTAGCCAACAGCAGTTTGAGCTGCTGGCGGTAGCCACCAATACCGGCACCAACCTGCCTTCTGTCGCCACGCCTAACGGCCAGGCCGCGTTTCTGTTTATGCTGACCTCCGCGCTGGCGCCGCTGATTCGCCTCTCTTACGGACGCATGGTTTGGATGGCATTGCCCTATACCATTGTGCTGTCGCTGGTTGGGCTGTTCTGCATTATGTATACGCTGGAGCCGATGACGCTGTGGATGACGGCGCATAGCTGGCTGCCGCCGCTGGTGGGATAAAGGCTGGCAGCGATGTGTATTTGCTTTACACTGCCGATTCAACGCTAATAACAGGGAATGATTTATGTTGCGATATCTGAACCAATGCTCAAGAGGACGCGGCGCATGGCTGCTGATGGCGCTGACGGCGTTTGCTCTTGAAATGGTCGCGCTGTGGTTTCAGCACGTTATGTTGCTGAAACCCTGCGTCATGTGTATTTATGAACGCTGTGCGCTGTTTGGCGTGATGGGCGCCGGGCTGGTAGGCGCAATCGCGCCGAAGACGCCGCTGCGCTATGCCGCGCTGCTGATCTGGCTGTACAGTGCCTGGGAAGGATTGCGTCTCTCGTATGAACATACGATGATCCAGCTGCACCCTAATCCCTTTGTGACCTGCGACTTCGCCGCCCGCTTCCCGAGCTGGCTGCCGCTGGATAAATGGCTGCCTGCGGTGTTTGTTGCCACCGGGGATTGCGCCGAGCGCGCCTGGTCGTTTCTGACGCTGAGCATGCCGCAGTGGCTGATAGTGGTGTTTGCCGCTTACCTGCTGGTTGCGCTGCTGGTGCTGATCGCTCAGCCGTTTAAACCCAGGCGTCGCGATCTCTTTTCCCGTTAATCATTAACCGGCTGGATTACGCTTTCCATTCCGGTCGGTTAATAATGTGGTCTTCCCAGTCCTGAACTTCGCTCTCACGTACTGCAATATGCCGCACGGAAATACGTGCGGCATGCATCGCCGCGCTTGAGCCACTGCGTAACGGATGCCACACCGGCAAGTTTTTACCCTCCGCCAGTAAACGATAGGCGCAGCTGGCCGGTAGCCAGGAGAAGGTAGGCAGGTTGTCACGCGTTAGCTTGATACAGTCTTCTTCATATTCGAAGCGACGCTCATAGTTACGGCACTGGCAGGTTTTGAGATCGAGCTGGTTGCAGGCCACGTTGGTGAAATAGATCTCATCCGTATCGGCGTCCTGCAACTTATTAAGGCAGCACTGGCCACAACCATCGCACAAGGATTCCCATTCCTCATCACTCATTTGTTCCAGGCGCTTTTCCTGCCAGAAAGGGGTCTCAGTCATTGTGATGTGTCCGGTTAAGCAAAAGCGCACCTTATAAACAGTTCAGCGGTCAGATGCAAGCATCACAGCACGCGCGTGCTAATACCGTGTCCCGCCAGCGAGACTTCCAGTTTGTCGCCAGCATGCAGCGGGCCTACGCCTTCCGGCGTGCCGGTGAGGATCACATCGCCCGCACGCAGGGTAAAATATTTACTCATGTAGGCGATCAGCGGCAGAATCGGCGTGATCATATCGGCGGTGCTGCCCTGCTGACGGAGTTCACCATTGATCATCAGCTTAAGTTCGCACTGCTGCGGATCGCCAGCAAACTGATTCACCGGAATGAAGCCGGAAAGCGGACAGGAATTATCAAATCCCTTGGATTTTTCCCACGGCTGTCCCGCTTTTTTCAGGCCCGCCTGAATATCACGCAGAGTCAGATCGAGGGCCACGCCATAGCCCGCAATCGCCTGGCCGACATGCGCTACGCTTGCCTGCTTGAGCGTTGCGCCAATCAAAATCGCCATTTCCACTTCATGATGCACCGCGCCCAGGTCGCGTGGGAGGGAGAGCGGCTGTCGCAGATCGCAGAGCGCGGTCTCCGGCTTAATAAAAATCACCGGCTCCTGCGGCGTTGCGCTGCCCATCTCTTTAATATGCTTCGCGTAATTACTGCCGACACAAACCACTTTGCTTACCGGAAAATCTAACAACGCGCCCTGCCAGTTACGATGTTGGTACATGCTTTTCCCCTTGCTGAGAGTGACGGCGCCAGACCGGCGCCGATAACCTACTGTGCCTGTGCTACCGCATCCGCCATGGTGCCGATGCTGATTGCGAAATAGTAAGAGCGGTTCCAGCGCATAATGGTGCGGAAATTGTCATACACCATAAAGGCGCGTCCGCCGACATCATCCGGCAGAATAATCCAGGCGCGTTGGTGAGTATCCGGCAAGGCGTCGCTGCTGCTCAGCCGCACGCCCAGCTTTTCCCACTCGCCCACGGTTTTCGCCTGCGCTGTTTTCAGACCCGCCTGCTGCGGTTCAAAATCCACCGGCAGGATAACTTCGCGTCCCCAGCCTTCGCCAGGCTTCCAGCCCTCTTTCGCCAGATAGTTGGCCGTGGAAGCAAACACATCGCGCTGATTACGCCAGATATCGATTTTGCCGTCGCCGTCGCCGTCGGTGCCATAGTTCAGATACGAGCTGGGCATAAACTGGTTCTGTCCCATTGCGCCCGCCCAGGAGCCTTTCATTTCCGGCGCGCTGATATGGCCCTGCTGAATCATCTTCAACGCGGCGATCAGCTCTTTGGTAAAGAAAGCTTCGCGTCGGCCTTCAAAGGCGAGCGTGGCGAGCGCAGAGATAATGTCTTCGCGTCCCTGCAACTGACCGAAGTTACTCTCCATGCCCCACAGCGCCACAATATATTGCGCCGGAACGCCATACTGTTGGCTTACCGTGGCCAGCTGCTGTTGATACTGCTGATAGTTGCTGCGGCCCTGCGCCACTTTTTTCGGCGTGATGACGCGTGCCAGATAATCATCCAGCGTCACTTTCTGTTCCGGCTGGTTGCGATCCGATTTAATCACTCGGTCAACAAAATGGACGTTAGCGAAAGCGCTTTCCAGGGTCTGCTGGTTGATCCCTTGCTGACGCGCCTGGGTTTTCAGCTGTTCCACATAGGCGGGAAATTCCGCCGGATCGCGCCCCTGCTGCGCCAGCGTGGTATTACCGGCGGGCGGCGTTAAAAAGCCGCCGCTTTTGGCCGCCTTCTGCGGCGCGGCGGGCGTCACGGTTTCAGGTGCTGACGAGATGCTATTTTTACTGGCGCATCCAGCCAACATTATTGTCAGTAACGTCGCGCTCAGGGCATTTAGCTTCATATCAGTTCCTTATTAATCAATTGAAAGTCGCTGGAAATAAATTGAGGGATTATTCGCCAATCTATTATTTACAGATGAATCTTAATTAAGTCGGATCTTTTTTTCCTAAATGTATTTTCAGCAAATCTTCTACCGGCGGCGGCAGCTGCAAATAATAACCCTGCTCCTTCAGCGCCAGCTTTACTTTTTCAATATCCGCATTGGCCAGTTTTGTAGTGCGTTCAAGGGGTAACACCATTGCCAACCGGGGTTTGCCAAAACCACGCAGCAGTTCTTCCGGCACACGGGAAAAGTCGTCTTTTTTTTCAACGTAGAGATAAGTCTGATCGCGTTGGGGACTTCTGTAGATCACACAAAACATATTTTTTACTCGAATTAAACGGGGTGGTGACTTGCCTGAATATAGCAGTAACTATAACATGCTTGCAGTAGTTAGGAATAATGTCCCGCCTTGATTACGCGCTGGCTAAATCAGGCATAATTTAGTCGGGTTTAGACATAACAGGACTGAGCCAGGACAGATGTCGCAAACGCCAATCGAGTTTAAAGGCAGTAGTTTTACTCTGTCTGTTGTTCATTTACACCACACGCATCCCGATGTGGTCCGTCAGGCGCTGCAGGACAAAATTGACCAGGCGCCGGCCTTTCTCAAAAATGCGCCCGTGGTGCTGAATGTAGCCTCTCTGGACGGTGACGTTAACTGGAAACAGATGCAGCAGGCGATCGCGTCGACCGGGCTACGTATTGTCGGCGTCAGCGGCTGTAAAGATGAGTCGCTCAAACGCATGATCGCGCGCGCCGGGCTGCCCATCCTGTCTGAAGGTAAAGAACAGAAGAAAAATCCTGAGCCGGTCGCCGCTGCCGCGCCGGAAAGCACTATGGCTAAAACGCGCGTGGTCACCACGCCGGTGCGTTCCGGACAGCAAATTTATGCGCGTAATACCGACTTAATTGTGACAAATAGCGTCAGCGCCGGTGCCGAACTGGTTGCCGACGGCAATATTCATATTTATGGCATGATGCGCGGACGCGCGCTGGCGGGAGCCAGCGGCGATCGCGACTGCCAGATATTTTGTACCAGTTTATCTGCGGAGCTGGTTTCCATAGCGGGCGAGTACTGGATTATGGATCAAATTCCGGCGGAATATTTTGCAAAAGCAGCGCGCCTGAGTTTAAAAGATGGCGCGCTGACAATACAGACTTTGAATTAAGCCCCTTTTTATTTATAAGGAATTCTTATATATGGCACGCATTATTGTAGTTACATCCGGCAAAGGGGGCGTTGGCAAGACCACGTCAAGCGCGGCCATTGCTACCGGTCTGGCACAGAAAGGGAAAAAAACCGTGGTGATCGATTTTGATATCGGTCTGCGTAATCTCGATCTGATTATGGGCTGTGAAAGGCGCGTGGTTTATGATTTCGTCAACGTTATCCAGGGCGATGCAACGCTGAATCAGGCACTGATTAAAGACAAACGTACAGAAAACCTCTATATCCTGCCTGCTTCGCAAACGCGAGATAAAGATGCACTGACGCGCGAAGGCGTCGAAAAAGTGCTGAATGAACTGAATAAGATGGAATTTGACTTCGTGCTGTGCGATTCGCCAGCGGGTATTGAAACCGGCGCGCTGATGGCGCTCTATTTTGCCGATGAAGCCATTATTACCACTAACCCGGAAGTCTCCTCGGTACGCGATTCCGATCGTATTCTGGGCATTGTCGCCTCGAAATCACGCCGTGCCGAGAACGGCCAGGATCCGGTCAAAGAGCACCTGCTGTTGACACGTTATAACCCTGGTCGCGTGAGTCGCGGCGATATGCTGAGCATGGAAGATGTGCTGGAGATTCTGCGTATTCCGCTGGTTGGCGTAATCCCGGAAGATCAATCCGTGTTGCGCGCCTCCAACCAGGGCGAGCCCGTTATTCTGGATACTGAATCCGATGCGGGCAAAGCCTATGCCGATACCGTCGAACGGTTACTCGGTGAAGAACGCCCCTTCCGCTTCATTGAAGAAGAGAAGAAGGGATTCCTGAAACGCCTGTTCGGGGGATAAACCATGGCCTTACTTGACTTCTTTTTATCCCGTAAAAAGAACACTGCTAATATAGCCAAGGAAAGGCTGCAGATTATCGTTGCTGAGCGCAGGAGGGGCGATAGCGAGCCCCATTATCTTCCTCAGCTGAAGCGCGATATTCTGGAGGTGATTTGCAAATATGTGAAGATCGACCCGGAGATGGTCACCGTGCAGTTGGATCAGCGTGGAGATGATATCTCCATCCTGGAACTGAACGTGACGCTGCCAGAAATGGAAGAAGCCGCGAAATGATTCGTTTCTCTTCCTGACCTTCCCCTGCCTTATGCAGGGGAACGTTTATGCAGGTTATTGCGGATATTCCGCCAATACCTGTTGGATTTCCTGCTCCATCAGTTCGCCGCGCCAGCCGCTTACCAGCTCAGGTAATCGCGTACGCGGTTTGATCTGCCAGTGCCAGCTCAGCAGCTGGTTGATTTGACGGCGTGACGCCAGCAGCTCGGTACTCAGGCCGCTGCGTTCGCTGACCTGCGCCACCACGGCTTTCAGCGCTTTAAACGCAGATTTATAGTGCGGGTGGTCATTGATATTGAGCAGCATCTCCGGCAGGCTCTCTTCCGGCAGTGCATTCGCTTCGCTGACCATATCAACCAAGGTTTTGCCATGAAAACGAATTTCATGACCGCTCAGCCCTAAATGATCCAGCTCGCCCAGCGAGCCCGGCAGATAGCGCGCTACCTTCCAGAGATTCTCTTCGCGCACGACAAAATTAACCGCCATGTTTTTTTCGCGCGCCAGCTTCAGACGCCAGGCCGCCAGGCGCTGTAATGCCGCCAGCTGACGCGGGCGCAGCAGCGAAGCGTTGCTGATTTCCCGATACGCCTCTTCAGGCTGCAGCGTTTCCGTACGTCGCTGGCAAAGCAGCAAGCACTCGCTGCGCGCCGCATCCAGCTGCCCTGCCGCTGCGGTTTCATCCATCAGCGTATGGGCAATCGGCAATAGCCAGAACACATCGGCAGCGGCATAATCGCACTGACGCGTAGACAGCGGACGCGCCAGCCAGTCGGTACGCGATTCGCTTTTATCCAGCACTTCACCGGTAAAGTGTTCAACCATCGCCGCAAAGCCCATCGACAACGGGCGTCCGCTAAACGCAGCGAGAATTTGCGTATCAATCAGCGGCGTCGGCAGTACGCCAAAGCTATGCAGAAAGACTTCCAGATCTTCACTACCGGCGTGCAGAAACTTGGTTATGCGGGTGTCGCTCAGCAGATCGATAAGCGGCTGCCACTGCGTGATGGTCAGCGGATCAACCAGCGTGATCTGCTCGCCGTCGTAAATTTGCAGCAGACCGAGCTGCGGATAGTAGGTGCGGGTGCGAACAAACTCGGTATCGAGCGCAATCGCGCGGTGTTGACGCGCAGCGTCACAGCAGGCCTGCAGCGCCTCATTGGTGGTGATATAGGTGTAATTCAAATCCTTGCTCTCTTGCCAGCGGTACGTTTGCATGACTGATGCTGATGAAATAACAATAAAAACGCCGGGCTTATCCGGCGTTTTCATTTCTATCTTAACATACTCGCGGCAATCAGGCGGCAGGCGCTTTGCTTATCTCATCACGTAAGGCGCGCCGCAAGATTTTACCCACGTTGGTTTTCGGCAGCTCATCGCGAAACTCGACGATTTTCGGCACCTTATAACCGGTCAGCTGGCGACGGCAGTGGGCGATCAGCTCCTCTTTGGTCAGCGAGGGATCCTTTTTGACGATACAGATTTTAACCGCTTCGCCGGAAAGATCGCTCGGCACGCCAATCGCCGCCGCCTCGCGCACCTTCGGATGCTGCATCACCACATCTTCGATTTCATTCGGATAAACGTTAAAACCGGAAACCAGGATCATATCTTTTTTACGATCGACGATGCGTAAAAAACCTTCCTCATCAACGGTGACGACATCACCGCTGTAGAGCCAGCCCGCTTTTAACACTTCATCCGTCGCGTCGGGGCGCTGCCAGTAGCCGATCATCACCTGCGGCCCTTTGATACACAGCTCGCCCGGCTCGCCTGCGCCCACTTCCGCGCCGTTATCATCCACCAGCTTGATCTCGGTAGAGGGCACGGGCAGGCCGATGCTGCCGTTATGACAGGTAATATCATAAGGGTTTACCGACACCAGCGGCGAACATTCAGTCAGCCCGTAACCCTCCAGCAGATAGTGGCCGGTCAGCTTTTCCCAACGCTCCGCCACCGCTTTCTGCACCGACATCCCGCCGCCCGCCGACAGACGCAGCGTCGAGAAATCGAGCTGCTGGAAATTTTTATCATTCAGCAGCGCGTTAAATAAGGTATTGACCCCGGTAATCGCGGTAAAAGGATATTTGCTCAGCTCTTTCACAAAGCCGGGAATATCACGCGGGTTGGTAATCAGCAAATTTTGCCCGCCGAGTTCAATAAACAGCAGGCAGTTTACCGTCAGCGCAAAAATGTGATAGAGCGGCAGCGCGGTGACCACCAGCTCTTTGCCATCACGCAGCAGCGAGCCATAGGTGGCTTTGGTTTGCTCAAGGTTCGCCTGCATATTGCGGTGGGTCAGCATCGCCCCTTTGGCAATCCCGGTGGTGCCGCCGGTATACTGCAAAAAGGCTAAATCATCGTTTTCAATATCCGGGCGGAAATAATCCAGCTGCGCGCCCTGTTGCAATACGCTGCGAAAAGAGACCGCGTCCGGCAGGTTATATTTCGGTACCAGGCGCTTGATATATTTCACCACAAAATTCACCAGCGTGGCTTTCGCCGGTGAAAGCTGATCGCCCAGCCGCGTCAGCACAACATGTTTGACCGGAGTATTCGCGACAACCTTTTCCAGCGTATGGGCGAAGTTGGAGACAATTACAATGGCCTTCGCACCGCTGTCATTTAGCTGATGCTCCAGTTCGCGCGGCGTATAGAGCGGGTTAACGTTTACCACCACCATACCGGCGCGCAGGATGCCAAACAGCGCAATCGGATATTGCAACAGGTTCGGCATCATCACCGCCACCCGATCGCCTTTGCTTAACCCCAGCGTTTGTTGCAGATAGGCGGCAAAGGCCCGACTACGCTGCTCCAGTTTGCGGAAGCTCATCGCCTGGCCCATGTTGATAAACGCAGGACGATCGGCGTAACGCTGAGCCGCCTGTTCAAACAGATCGATAAGCGACAGATAACGATCGGCATTGATCTCAGCCGGGACATCGGCGGGATAACGGTTCAGCCAGACCTTATTCAAGGATTCACCTCGGAAATCATATTTATTCGCCATCGCAGCCTCGGCTCGCCACTGTTAACAATATTTTAACTCATTGTACCAGTATGCCTAACACCCGCCTTTCAGGCTGCGAAGCCCATCACTAAATTTTCTTAACTTTTCACAATAAAACGGCCCGGTCACCTGTGCTGCGACCGGGCCGCTAACTGCTGTTATTACGCGCGTTATTCCGTCAGGATAGTTTGCACCTGTACCGGACCGGAGTTGTAATAATCACCCCAGGGGCCGGGGCCCCAGAAGCCAGGATGATGCCGGGTTGGCCCATACCAAATCCAGGGATCGATCGGCTGCATCGGCATTACCACCTGCTGTTGCAAACGCCAGCGCTGATAACCGGTAACATCGACCACCACAAAGGTGTAGCTGGCCTTACCAATCTCGCCTTTTTCGCTGCCTTTGATGGTGCCAACCACGGTGACCATCTGGTTATTAACATCGACCGGATCGACAAAGCCGTTGATATCAGCCCAGATACGCCCAACCGAGGCGGCGTTCAGCCGGGGACGCGCCGTGTCATCCAGCGGCTGCGTGGCGATCTCCAGCCGCGTACGGCCGTTAAGATTGGTGACCTTGACTACCTTACCGCCAAACCGCGCCTCCTGCCCGACATAGAGCTGCGGCGCATTCATCACACGCAACAGATCCTGCTGCGGTACCGGTGAACGGCTTTTAACGGAATCCGGGACGGTGACGCAGCCGGTCAACAACAGCGAAGCCGCCAGCAAGGCTGCCGCATTATTAAGATATTTACGCATAGCTTTCTCCAGAAACCTGCCTGTTTAGACTATTGCGTAATAAATAAGTTGCCGCCAGTCTATTCGCGTCCCGGTAATTTTTTCCACGCCACCTGATTACGCAAATAGGCCGGTTCTGCCTGCTCCGGCGGCAGTGCTGCGCCCTGCTGCCAAAGCTGTTGCGCCAGCGGCAGCATCGCCTCTGCTGCAGGCAACGTAATGTCGCTGGGCTGAAGCCGCAGTGGGCTTTCCGCCATCAGGTTGGGCCACGCCGCCCAGCCGGTGCCGACCGTCATCCAGTCGCCAGAGAGCTGCTGCATACGCGCCAGCGCCGCTTCCGGCTTCAGCACTGCTTCCGTCTCCTCGCCCTGCCACTGACCATCCTCGGCGCGCTGATATTCCGCCCAGTACACTTCACCCATGCGCGCATCAATCGCCGCCAGCACGCGCGTCGCGCCGTGGCGCTGCCAGGCGGCTTCCGCCATGGTCATCAATGTAGAAACGCCCAGCAGCGGCAGGCCTGCGCCAAACGCCAGCCCCTGCGCAATGCCGATAGCGATGCGCACGCCGGTAAAGCTGCCCGGCCCACGACCGAATGCCAGCGCATCCAGCTGCGACAACGCAACCTGATGGCGCGTCAGCATCTCTTCCACCAGCGGCAGAATACGCTGCGTATGCTCGCGTGCGCAGAGTTCAAAATGGGCGTCAACGACGCCGTCCAGCAACAGCGCGACCGAACAGGCTTCGGTCGCGGTATCAATAGCTAAAATTCGCGCGGACATAACAACCTCAGGCGAGAAATTTTTTTCGGCGCGCATCTTAGCACAGCCTCCGGGGAATTACTTCTCATCGGGGCGGTGCAAAAAGCTCACCGCCTGTTGCAGATCGCGGGTGCGCGGCGTAGGCGGCAGGCTGTTAAGAAATACCGCGCCATAGGGCCGCATCACCAGCCGGTTATCGCAAATCACCAGCACGCCGCGATCGTCCACGTCACGGATCAAACGACCCACGCCCTGTTTCAGCGTAATCACCGCATCGGGCAGCTGCACCTCATCAAAGGGATCGCCGCCGCGCAGGCGACAATCTTCCATGCGCGCCTTAAGCAAGGGATCGTCGGGCGAGGTAAACGGCAGCTTATCGATAATCACCAGCGACAGCGCATCGCCGGGCACATCCACCCCTTCCCAAAAGCTGCTGGTCGCCACCAGTAACGCATTGCCCGCCTCAATAAACTGTTTCAGCAGCTGCGCTTTGCCGGTTTCGCCTTGCAGCAGCACCGGCAGCGTCAGGCTGGCACGAAACTCCTCCGCCAGCGCACGCATCATTTGATGCGAAGTACAGAGAAAAAAGCAGCGGCCGTTATTCGCTTCAATCAGCGGCAACAGGCGGCGCGCCAGCTGTTTCGCCCCGCCCGGCTGATTAGGCGACGGCAGATCGCGCGGCACGCAGAGCAGCGCCTGACGCGCATAGTCAAACGGACTGTTCAGAATCATGCTCTGCGCCTGATGTACGCCAAGCCGATCCATAAAGTGGGTCATCTGCTCGTTGACCGCCAGCGTGGCGGAGGTGAAAATCCAGGCCGCCGGGCGTTCGCTGATCACTTCGCGAAAACGTTCGGCAACGGAAAGCGGCGTCAGCGCCAGAATAAAATGGCGCGAGCTACATTCATACCAGTAGCTAAACCCCGGCTCGCTGATATTCTTCAGCCGCTTCAGGCGGTTGCGATACTGTGAGGCGCGTTCAAAGGCGGCATCCAGCAGCGCCGAGCGCCCCAGCGACATTTTCGCCACGTCATAGCAAAGCTCCAGCGCATCATCCAGCAGCGTCAGCGCGCGCTGCACGTCACGATCGTTGAGGATTTCGCGCAGGTTGCCGCGAAAGCCGGGATCGCCCAGCGCCAGACGAAAATCCTGCGCGCTTTGCGCCAGCCGATCGGCCGCTTTTTGCAGCTGCTGCACATCCCGCACTTCCGTGCGATAGGCGATGGTAATATCTTTCGCCAGATCCAGTAGCTGGCGGCTGGAAAGCTGCTGACCAAAATATTGGCTGGCGATATCAGGCACCTGATGCGCTTCATCGAAGATCATCACGTCCGCTTCTGGGATTAGTTCGGCAAAGCCGCTCTCCTTGACCACCATATCGGCGAGGAAAAGATGGTGGTTTACCACCACCACATCGGCATCCATCGCCTGGCGGCGCGCCTTTACCACAAAGCACTCTTTATACAGCGGGCAATCATTGCCGAGGCAGTTGTCATTGGTGCTGGTGACCAGCGGCCAGATGGCGCTGTCTTCCGCGACCTCGCCGCAGCTGCTGATATCGCCGTCGGAGGTTTCGCTGGCCCAGCGGCGCAGATAAACCAGATCGCTCAGGGTTTGTACGGTTAACTCGCCGCCGGTCATGCTCTGCTGTTCCAGACGTTCCAGACAGAGATAGTTGGAACGCCCTTTCAGCAGCGCCGTTTTGCCTTTATAGGCCAGCGCCTTCGCCACTTTAGGCAGGTCGCGGCTGTAAAGCTGATCCTGTAACGCCTTTGATCCGGTGGAGATAATCGCTTTTTTACCGGCGCGTAATACCGGCACCAGATAGGCGTAGGTTTTGCCCGTGCCGGTACCGGCTTCGACTACCAGCTCACCGCGCTGCTCAATGGCCTGCGTGACCGCCACCGCCATATGCTGCTGCGCCTCACGCGGGCGAAAACCGGGTATTGCCTGCGCCAGAGCGCCATCCGCTGCAAAATCGTCTGCCACATATCCTCACTGGTTGCGTTAAAACGGCCTGATTATACCTGCTCTGTAGCGCGCGACAAAAGCACGGTCGCCCGCCGTCATTTTGATGACAGCGAGGGCCAGAGTGTGCCAGGCTAACCACGAAAAAATGGAATAAGGAAATAAACTATGTCAGTTACTCGTATCGATCCTGAACATCGTATGTCGGAAGCGGTCATCCACAACGATACTGTCTACTATACCAGCGTGCCGGAAAACCTGGATGAGGACGCAGAAGCCCAAACGGCGAATGCGCTGGCGGTTATTGACCAGCTGCTGACACGCGTGGGCTCGGATAAAAGCCGCATTCTGGACGCCACGATTTTTCTGGTTGATAAAGCGGATTTCGCCGCGATGAATCGGGCCTGGGATGCCTGGGTGTCGCCAGGCAACGCGCCGGTGCGCTGTACCGTTCAGGCCGGTTTGATGAACCCAAAATATAAAGTGGAAATCAAAGTTATCGCCGCGTTAAATCCCGCCTGATTAGGCGTCGTCTTCTTCATCGTCTTCGAAGAGCGCCGCAACATGTCCGCCAGTATGCGTCTGGCGGATCTCCTGCGCCACGCGGGTAATCGCCTCACCGCTGCTCATGCCGTCGGCCATCAGCTGATGAATGCGTTCCACCGCCTGCTGCTGCTGTTCATGGCTTAACGCCGGTAAACCTGTAAACATAATGGCTCCTGTTAATAAGTGAAAACTCACCACCGCGCGCCTGCAGTTGCGGCATGGGGTTGGTCAGCCTGCTGGATATTTTACGATAAACAAACAGATGCCAGCCGCAGAAAAATATGCCAGGCTTGCCGTTTGACCACCACACATGCTGCTGAACGTGATGCCCGTAGTCTACCACGCTTTACCCTATACGCCTGATGCGCTTTCTGAACTCTTTAGTCGCGTAGCACATTTGCCCTGGGCGATGCTGCTCAGCTCTGGCTCGGCCGATCACCCTGACAGCCGCTTCGATATCATGGTTGCCGATCCGCTGGCGACGCTGGAAACACGCGGCGCGGTTACCTGCATACGCAAAGGTGACGTTGTCACCGAATCGACCGCCGATCCGCTGCATTTACTGGAAGCCGAGCAGGCCGCCCTGCTTCCTGCCATGCCTTCACGAGATGATCTGCCGTTTCAGGGTGGCGCGCTTGGCCTGTTTGGCTATGATTTAGGCCGCCGCTTTGAGCGCCTGCCGCAGCTGGCCGAGGCGGATATCAGCACGCCAGATATGGCGGTAGGCATCTATAACTGGGCGCTGATTGCCGACCATCAGCAACAAACGTTAACGCTGGTGGATCACCAGCCGCAAGCAGAGCGGCTGCGCTGGTTGCACGCCCTGCCCGCGCCGCCTGCCGCCGCGCCTTTTCGCCTGACCCGCCGCTGGCAGTCAAATATGACGGCGGACGGCTATCGTGAGCGTTTCGATCGTATCCAGGCCTGGCTACAGGCGGGCGACTGTTATCAGGTCAACCTGGCGCAACGTTTTCAGGCAAGCTATCAAGGCGATGAGTGGCAGGCGTTTCAGCGGCTGAACCACAGCAACCGCGCCCCTTTCAGCGCGTTTTTACGCCTGCCTGAAAGCGTGATCCTTAGCCTGTCGCCGGAGCGTTTTCTTGCGTTGCAGGATGGGGTGATTGAAACGCGCCCGATCAAGGGGACGCTGCCGCGTCTGGCGGATGAGCAGGCCGATCGGCTACAGGCACGCAGGCTGGCGGAATCGGAAAAGGATCGCGCCGAGAATCTGATGATTGTCGATCTGCTGCGCAATGATATCGGCCGCGTAGCGGTGCCCGGCAGCGTACGGGTACCGGAGCTGTTTGTGGTGGAGCCCTTTCCTGCCGTTCATCATCTGGTCAGCACTATTCGCGCGCGTCTGCAGCCGGAGCTGAGCGCGGGCGATTTGCTGCGCGCCTGTTTTCCGGGCGGCTCGATTACCGGTGCGCCCAAGGTGCGGGCAATGGAGATTATTGAAGCGTTAGAGCCGCAGCGTCGTAACGCCTGGTGCGGCAGCATCGGTTATTTGAGCTGCTGCGGCACTATGGATAGCAGCATTACCATTCGCACGCTGATTGCCGAAGGCGGTCAGCTTTATTGCGCTGCGGGCGGCGGCATTGTCGCTGACAGCGAAGCCGGGCTGGAATATCAGGAGACGCTGCATAAGCTGGCTCGTATTTTACCGTTGCTGGAGGATGGAGCGCCCGATGACCTTGCCGCTGACGCTTGATACTTTTTTAACGCGCTTTCAGCTACAGCCGCCGATGCCAGCGCCGACGCTTTTGCCTGCCCGGCGTCAGGCGGCGGTACTGGTGCCGATTGTCGCCCGCGCGGAGCCGGGCCTGCTGCTGACGCGGCGTGCGCCCTGGCTGCGCAAACATGCGGGCCAGGTGGCTTTTCCCGGCGGCATGCGTGATGACAGCGATCCCTCTCTGGCCTTTACCGCGCTGCGTGAGGCGCACGAAGAGATCGCCTTACAGGCGCAGGATGTGCGCCTGATTGGCACACTGCCGGTGGTGGGCAGCAGCAGCGGCTTTCAGGTGACGCCGGTGGTGGGCATTATTCCGCCCGATTTACCCCTGCAGCCCAGCGCTGATGAGGTTGATGCTATTTTTGAGATGCCGTTGCAGGAGGCGCTGCGCCTTTCACGTTATACACCGCTGGAGATGCATCGCGCGGGCATTACGCATCAGGTCTGGCTTTCCTGGTATCAGGATTATTTTGTCTGGGGCATGACGGCGGGCATTATTCGCCAGCTTAGCTTACAAATTCTGCCAGAACTGGCGACAGGTTAACCAAATAAAAATTGGGCAAAAAGTACCCTTCCCGTGATTTTTCACTAAATATTCCCTGGTTAGCGATCCAAATCACTTCCTTATTCCCACAAAGTAGTTATATTTGGCGCGCAATTCGCCGGGAAGTTTCTGAGGCGTTGCTGGTGAGTGTTGTCGGGTATAGACGCAGCGCATTTTCCGCTGCGAAATTAATGATAAAGGAGCGTGTAGCGTGATTAGCGTTTTCGACATGTTTAAGATCGGCATTGGCCCGTCGAGTTCCCATACGTTGGGCCCAATGAAAGCCGGCAAACAGTTTGTCGATGATTTGAGCCACGATAATCGGCTACTGGACGTTACGCGCATCGCCGTGGAGGTGTACGGTTCGCTGTCGCTTACCGGTAAAGGGCACCATACCGATATCGCCATTATCATGGGCCTTTCCGGCGCCTCGCCTGAGAGCGTGGATATCGATGCGATTCCGGCGTTTATTCGTGATGTTGAGCAGCGCGAGCGTCTGCTGCTGGCGAATGGTCAGCATGAGGTCGATTTTCCGCGCGAAGGCGGCATGAATTTCCGCAGCGAAAATCTTTCTCGCCATGAGAATGCCATGCGTATTCATGCGTTCGCGGGCGATATCTGTATCTACAGCAAAACGTATTATTCTATCGGCGGCGGCTTTATCGTTGATGACGAGCATTTTGGCGAGTCGGTGCTGGATGAAGTTTCCGTGCCTTACGCCTTTAATTCGGCGAAAGAGCTGCTGGCGCACTGTCGGGAAACCGGTCTCTCCGTGTCTGGCCTGGTGATGAAGAACGAGCTGGCATTGCACAGCCGTCAGGAGATCGAGAGCTATTTCGCTGCCGTCTGGCAGACGATGCGCGACTGTATCGATCGTGGGCTGAATACTGAAGGCGTGTTGCCGGGTCCGCTGCGTGTACCGCGTCGTGCCGCTGCGCTGCGCCGGATGCTGGTTTCTTCAGGTAAGCATTCTAACGATCCAATGATTGTGATCGACTGGGTGAATATGTTTGCGCTGGCGGTGAATGAAGAGAACGCAGCCGGTGGACGCGTGGTTACCGCGCCAACTAACGGTGCCTGCGGTATCGTGCCTGCGGTGCTGGCTTATTACGATCATTTTATCGAGTCGGTGAGTCCTGAGATTTTTATCCGTTATTTTCTGGCGTCGGGCGCGGTGGGCGTGCTGTATAAGATGAACGCCTCTATTTCCGGTGCCGAGGTGGGCTGTCAGGGCGAGGTGGGCGTAGCCTGTTCGATGGCGGCGGCTGGTCTGGCTGAGTTGCTGGGTGCCAGCCCGGAGCAGGTGTGCGTTGCCGCAGAGATTGGCATGGAGCATAACCTGGGTTTGACCTGCGATCCGGTTGCTGGTCAGGTGCAGGTTCCCTGTATTGAGCGTAACGCTATCGCATCGGTGAAGGCGATCAATTCGGCGCGTATGGCGCTGCGTCGTACCAGTGAGCCGCGCGTGTCGTTGGATAAGGTGATCGAGACGATGTACGAGACCGGCAAGGATATGAATGCCAAGTATCGTGAGACGTCTCGCGGCGGTCTGGCGATTAAGGTGCAGTGCGATTAAGCGTCTGCCTGCGCGGGAAGCCTGGGCGGCGCAGGGTTCACTGAAGGTGGCTGCGCGGCAAGCCTAGGGGCGGCGTGGAGTTCAATCACGGTGCCTGCGCAGGAAGCCCAGGCCGATCGTAAAGACGCAAACAGCGTCATCCCTGACAGCTCGACCCGCGCCATCCATGGCGCGGGACGCTTTACTCTTCTGCCTGGGCTTCCCCCGCCTTAAGGTTGGTGTGGGTTGTTTGGGCTTCCCGCGCTTTGAGATTGGTGCCGTTTGTCTGGGCTTCCCTCGCTTTGAGATTGGTGTCGTTTGTCTGGCCTTCCCGCGCTTTGCGCCTGGTGTGGGCTGTCTGGGCTTGCCGCGCGCGACATTATTTCCCTCGTTTGGATTAGCTGCTGCGTAGCGGGCGCGGCTCGCTGCCTGCCGATTTTCGCCGGTGTCTGCCGAAGCTTCTTTTTCTCTAACCTGGCTAAACTTAATCACGCAATTGCCGATATGAAACTGTCGGAATTTTATTTGGATGTTAAGGGCGGCTACGGATGCAAATATCCCAGCAGATTATTGGACAACTTCGTCGTAAAAGGCTGTTTATCGCGTCGATAGTCGCTGCACTGGTGCTTATCCTTACATTAACCTTTCGTTTTTTCGAAGAAAAAAAACGCATTGAACAGCAATCACATCAGTTTGCCAGCAACGCTATTCAGCGTTTCGATCGCCTTTTTTCACCGCTGGATGTGGCCGCGAATAATACGCTTGGGCTGATCGGGCTGAAATGTAACGATATCCGCTTTCTGCTGCATGAAAAGATCTCCGCCATGCAGACCGTACGCGCCATTCTGCTGGTGGATAATGACCGCATTTACTGCTCCAGCGTGTTTGGCGATCGCGCTATTCTGTTCAGCGAAACTTATCCCGAACTGGCGATTTATAATCAGCGCATGGCGCTGAGCGTGGACGGTTTTCTGATAAAAGGTTCGCCTGTTTTACTGCTCTGGACCGCCAGCACGCTGGATAACCGTAGCGGTATCTTGCAGGTGATTAATATCGAACTGATGAGCCGTTACCTGCTGGAGCCAACGCTGCCGTGGGTCGAGCGCGCAATTTTTAACGTCGGCGGCAAGAGCCTGGAATATGGCAATCCGTTGATTGAAAACACCGGGCCTGCGGAGGATGAGGTGAGCTACCAACAGTCCTCGCTGCGCTATCCCTTTACCATTACGCTCTATGGCCCCGCACCGGCACATCTGGCGTTGTTGACGCTGCCTTCGCAGTTGCCGCTCGCTCTGCTGCTGAGTTTGCTGACCGGTTATATCGTCTGGCTGGCTACCGCCAACCGTATGAGCTTCTCATGGCAAATCAGCTATGGCCTGTCGGCACGAGAATTTATGGTTTACTGCCAGCCGCTGATCGATAGCCGTACCGGCGACTGCGACGGCATTGAGCTGCTGCTGCGTTGGCATAACCCGCGCCAGGGCTGGGTGCCGCCGGATCTGTTTATTCCGCTGGCGGAACGCCATAATCTGATCGCGCCCCTGACCCGCTTTGTTCTCACCGAAACCGTGCGCTGTTTGCCGCAGCTGCCGCAGAGCGCCGGTTTCCATATTGCGATCAACGTGGCTGCCAGCCATTTCCATAACCGGGCCATTATCGATGATCTGCAGAATATCTGGTGGCCAGCCAATCCCCTGCCGCGGCTGGTGGTGGAGTTAACCGAGCGCGACGCCTTGCCGCTGATGGATCAAAGCGTGGTGGCGCAGCTGCAGCAGTCTGGTATTCGGGTTGCCATTGATGACTTTGGCACCGGCCATAGCTCGCTTTCCTATCTGAAAACCCTAAGCCCGGATGTCCTGAAACTGGATAAGATTTTTACCGCCGCGATCGGCACCGATGCGATTAACGCCACGGTAACGGATATGGTGATTTCTCTGGCGCAGCGCCTGCATATCAGGCTGGTGGCGGAAGGCGTGGAAACCGCCGAGCAGGCCAGTTACCTGTGCCAGCGCGGCGTGGATAGCTTACAGGGATATTATTATGCGCGACCGATGCCGCTGGAAATGTTTCCGGCATGGCTGGCCCAGCATCGGGCCAGCATGAGTTAACAGCCGGAACCTGCGTTCCGGCCAGGACATCAGCCTTCTTCTTCCTCGTCGTGCGGGCGATCTTTGGTAATCCGTACCAGATCGATGCGATAGTCGGTCGCTTCTACTACCACGAAGTGCAGCGGCGGCATATCAATCGTCTCGCCCGGCAACGGCAGCTGGCCTTTCTGCGCAATCAGCAGGCCTGCCAGCGAAGCATAATCATCGCCCGGCTTCACCAGACCGAAATAGTCCAGCCGTTGCTCCAGCGAGTGCAGATCGGTGCCGCCTTTTGCTAACCAACTGTCACCATCGACAACGATATCCGGCGTTTCATCTTCATCCGGGAACTCACCGGCAATCGCTTCCAGCACATCCAGCGGCGTTACCAGCCCCTGCACCACGCCAAATTCGTTGGTGACCAGCACGAAACTGCCCTTCGCCCGGCGCAGCACGGCCAGCAGGTTAATCGGGTCCAGCGTTTCCGGCACAATCAGCGGTGGCGATGAAGCGGCAAAGGTGTGGATATTGGTGCCATGATCCAGCGCCACCAGCAGGTCTTTCGCACGCACAATGCCGATAACCTCATCCAGTTCGCCACGACAAACCGGGAACAGGCTGTGCGGCGTATCCAGCAGCTGCATACGGATCTCTTCCAGCGGCTTGGTAGCATCAACCCAGGAAATATCGCCGCGCGGCGTCATAATGCTGCGAATCGAGCGCGATGCCAGCGTAAGCACGCCGTTGATCATATAGCGCTCTTCATCCTTAAAGGTTTCCTGCGGCAGCGTCTGATCTTCCGCTGCATTTTGCCCGTTTTCACCGTTCGTTGCGCCGCCGCGACGGCCGCCCATCAAACGTAAAATCGCTTCTGCGGTGCGCTCACGCATCGGGCGATGCGACTGATGGCGGATAAAGTTACGTCGTGCGATCTGGTTGAACATCTCAATCAGGATCGAGAAGCCAATCGCCGCGTAGAGATAGCCTTTCGGAATATGGAAACCAAAGCCTTCCGCGACCAGACTCAAACCGATCATCAACAGGAAGCTCAGACACAACACCACCACCGTCGGATGCGCATTCACAAAGTTCGTCAGCGGTTTCGACGCCAGCAGCATAATGCCCATCGCAATAATCACGGCGGTCATCATGACCGGCAGATGGTTCACCATGCCCACGGCGGTAATCACCGCATCCAGCGAGAACACCGCATCCAGCACCACAATCTGCGTAACTACCGCCCAGAAGCTGGCGTAGCTGCGGTTGCCGCTACCGTCATGGGGACGGCTTTCCAGCCGTTCATGCAGTTCCATCGTGGCCTTGAACAGCAGGAAAAGACCACCCGCCAGCAGAATGAGATCGCGTCCGGCAAAGCTGAACTGACCGATGCTAAACAGCGGTCGGGTCAGGGTTACCATCCATGAAATCAATGACAGCAAGCCCAGACGCATGATCAGCGCCAGCGACAGGCCAATCAGGCGCGCTTTATCGCGCTGTTTAGGCGGCAGCTTATCGGCAAGGATGGCGATAAAAACCAGGTTATCGATCCCCAGCACGATCTCCAGAACAATAAGCGTCAGCAGACCGGCCCAAATCGAAGGGTCTAAAAATATTTCCATTACAGACTCCGAAAAAAGCAGCAGGAAAACCGAACGCCGGGTTCAAAAACCGTAGCGCGGCAGAAAGGAACAGCAGAAACGCGTGTGACGCCGGAAGGCGTTAAGCAAGAAGCCGGATGACCCGGTGGCATGAAGAAAAGTCGTCTGTGACAGTCCATAGGGAGGGCTGAGGCCCGTTACTCCTGTAGCGAAAAAGAGAAGGTGATATTAACAGCTGCCATATTGTCGTCAAAAGAATTTCTTAAAGTTAACAAAAATTTACGTTTGTTTGATTGCATACCCAATTATTCGTATCGAAATGGTAAGGCAATAAATAAATGAGGCGGGTCACATAATTTATTTTTTCACTCACTAAAATAAATCGCGACGTTATCTTTAGGTTGTCAGTTATATAAAAAGAAGCGCTCCGCTGACGGCAAGGCTTGCACATTTATTACCGTTAAAACCAGCATAGCTCAGATAACAGCGTTGGCGAATCAGTGTTGGACTGAATCGCTCAATAATGAAAACGGAGGTAGCAAGTGACTATTGCTATTGTAATTGGCACACACGGTTGGGCGGCGGAGCAGCTGCTCAAAACCGCGGAGATGCTGTTAGGCGAGCAGCAAAACGTCGGCTGGATAGACTTCGTGCCCGGCGAAAATGCTGAGACCCTGATTGAAAAATACCATGCGCGTCTCGCTGAGCTTGATACCAGCCAGGGCGTGCTTTTTTTGGTCGACACCTGGGGAGGCAGCCCGTTTAACGCGGCCAGCCGTATCGTGGTAGATAAAGAGCGGCATGAGGTTATTGCTGGCGTCAACATTCCGATGCTGGTGGAAACTCTGATGGCGCGGGATGACGACCCCGCATTTGATGAGTTGATCGCCACGGCGGTGGAAGCCGGGCGTGAAGGGGTAAAAGCGCTGAAGGCCAAAGCGCCGGAACCGGTTGCGGCCCCTGCCCCGGCGGCCGCTGCTGCCCGTTCTGCTGCGCCACAGGCGCCGCTGGGCCCTGATGATCATATGAAAATTGGTCTGGTGCGCATCGATGACCGTTTGATTCACGGTCAGGTGGCGACGCGCTGGACCAAAGAGACCAATGTTACACGCATTATTGTTGTCAGCGATGAGGTCGCCGCCGACAACGTGCGTAAAACGCTGCTGACTCAGGTGGCGCCGCCGGGCGTCAGCGCGCACGTGGTGGATGTGGATAAAATGGTGCGCGTCTGGAACAACCCGAAATATGCCCGCGATCGCGTCATGCTGCTGTTCACCAACCCGACTGACGTGGTGCGGGTTGTTGAGCAGGGCGTGGAGGTGAAATCAGTCAACATCGGCGGTATGGCCTTCCGACAGGGGAAAACGCAGGTCAACAATGCCGTATCCGTGGATAACAACGATATTGAAGCGTTCAAAAAACTCAACGCGCGCGGTATCGAGCTGGAAGTCAGAAAAGTGTCCAACGATCCACGGCTGAAGATGATGGATCTGATCGCCAAAATGAATCACTGATTGCCATCCCACACGCCTGATATTTCAGGTGTCACGTAGTTTTACTCTGTCACAGGAGAAGTGCAATGGAAGTCACCACTCTACAAATTGTGCTGGTGTTTATTGTTGCCTGTATTGCCGGTGTGGAATCGATTCTGGATGAGTTCCAGTTTCACCGCCCGCTGGTGGCCTGTACCTTAATCGGCGCGGTGCTGGGCGATATGAAAACCGGCATTATCATCGGCGGCACGCTGGAAATGATCGCACTAGGCTGGATGAATATCGGGGCCGCCGTCGCGCCGGATGCCGCGCTGGCTTCGATTATCTCTACCATTCTGGTGATTGCCGGTGGACAAAGCATCGGTGCCGGCATCGCGCTGGCGATCCCGCTGGCTGCTGCCGGTCAGGTGTTAACCATTATCGTGCGTACCATTACCGTGGCTTTCCAGCACGCGGCCGATAAAGCGGCGGAAAAAGGCAACCTCAGCGCCATTTCCTGGATTCATGTCACCGCGCTGATTTTGCAGGCGATGCGTATCGCTATCCCTGCGGTGATTGTTGCCGTTTCCGTCGGCACCGATGCGGTCCAGACCATGCTGAACTCCATCCCGGAAGTAGTCACCAGCGGCCTGAATATTGCGGGCGGCATGATTGTGGTGGTGGGTTACGCGATGGTGATCAATATGATGCGCGCTGGCTATTTGATGCCGTTTTTCTACCTGGGCTTTGTTACCGCCGCCTTTACCGATTTCAACCTGGTTGCGCTGGGCGTGATTGGCGTGGTGATGGCTGCGCTCTATATCCAGCTCAGTCCCAAATATAACCGTGCCGCTGGTGGCGCTGCGCCTGCTTCAGGCTCCGCCCGTAACGACCTGGATAACGAATTAGATTAAGGGGTGTGAACATGGTAGATACAACCACAGCAACGGCAAAAAAACTGACGCGCGGCGATGTGCGCAGCGTCTTCCTGCGATCTAACCTCTTCCAGGGGTCATGGAACTTTGAACGTATGCAGGCGCTGGGCTTCTGCTACTCAATGGTTCCGGCGATCCGCCGCCTGTACCCGGAAAACAATGAAGAGCGCCGTCAGGCGATTAAGCGGCACCTGGAGTTTTTTAATACACATCCCTATCCGGCAGCGCCGATTCTGGGCGTCACGCTGGCCATGGAAGAGCAACGGGCCAACGGCGCGCCGATTGATGACGCGGCAATCAATGGTATTAAGGTTGGCCTGATGGGGCCGCTGGCGGGCGTGGGCGATCCCATCTTCTGGGGCACCATGCGTCCGGTTTTCGCTGCGCTCGGTGCCGGTATCGCGATGAGCGGCAGCCTGCTCGGTCCCCTACTGTTCTTTATACTGTTTAACGCGGTGCGCCTGCTGTTCCGCTACTACGGCGTGGCGTATGGCTACCGTAAAGGGGTGGATATTGTTAATGATATGGGCGGCGGCTTTCTGCAAAAGTTGACGGAGGGCGCGTCGATTCTCGGCCTGTTTGTGATGGGGGCGCTGGTTAACAAGTGGACGCACGTTAACATCCCGCTGGTGGTATCGCGCATTACCGATCAAACCGGTAAAACCACCGTGACCACCGTTCAGACCATCCTTGATCAGCTGATGCCGGGACTGGTGCCATTGCTGCTCACCTTCGCCTGTATGTGGCTGCTACGCCGTAAAGTCAACGCGCTGTGGATCATTATTGGCTTCTTTGTGATTGGTATTTTTGGTTACTGGATCGGCCTGCTGGGCCTGTAATCAGCCTGTCTGACGGCCAGTCGCTCACCCGCCTGGCCGTTTTTTTATCCTGCTTTGTGTTACTGGCGTTAAGTGAGGAGTCGCCATGTCGTTAACCGACGTTGTTCTGGTGCTGTTTATTGCTCTGCTGCTGCTGTACGCCATTTACGATCAATGGATTATGCCGCGCCGTCACGGTAAGACGCTGCTGCGCGTGCCGCTACAGCGCCGCAGTAAAATCGATAATATTATCTTTATCGGACTGATAATGATTCTTATTTATAATAACGTTACCCAGCAAGGCCCGGTAATAACCACCACATTATTAATGGCATTAATAGCGGTAGCCGTTTATCTCTCGTGGATCCGTACGCCTCAGTTATTACTGAAACCACAGGGACTTTTCTTTGCTAACGCCTGGGTTAATTATGACCGTATAAAAGGTATGAATTTATCTGAAGACGGAGTTCTGGTTATTCAACTCGAGCAGCGCAACCTGTTAATCCGGGTGAAAAAACTGGACGATTTGGAGAGGATCTACCACGTAATGCTTGAAAATCAATGAGATAAAATATAGCAAAAGGCATATTCCCTTTGCTATATTATTGCACATAAATTGTCTGATTTGATTATTTCCACAGCATTCCCTTAACATTACCAGGATTATTTTTACCTCTGGTTATCAGCCTGCCATTTAATATCCCTGGCACTCTCACGTTTATATTTTATTTTGACGGAAAAAGATAATGTGGTAAGGTGAGCGCCGTTCGTGGGGAGTAGCCGATTTCTGTTTTGCTACAGAAATGCACCTGTCAACATACTCGTTGTTATAGCAACGTGGCATGTGCGACCTTTTACGGTAGGCGAGACCATTGACCGATGTGCCTGTCTGGTTGGGAAGGCGCGTCTGGTTATGGTATTCCCAGCCGAGGTTACGACTTCGATGACTTTTTCCGCTCTGCTTATTCTTGCCTTTGGCATGTCAATGGATGCGTTTGCCGTGGCTATTGGCAAAGGTGCCGCTCTGCAACGTCCCCAGCTACGCGAAGCGCTGCGCACCGGTCTGATTTTTGGTGTGATTGAGACGCTGACGCCGTTGGTGGGCTGGTCGCTTGGTCAGTTCGCAACCCATTTTGTCGCCCGCTGGGATCACTGGATCGCCTTTGTGCTGCTCTGTTTCCTTGGCGGACGGATGCTGATTGAAGGTTGCCGTGCGCAGCCCGTCGCGGCGGTGCCCTGCGCTCCGGTAAAACAGCACGGGCTTGGGCTGTTGGTAGCCACCGCCATCGCCACCAGCCTGGATGCGATGGCGATTGGCGTCAGCCTGGCGTTTATGCAGGTCAACATTGTGTTGACCGCGCTGCTGATTGGCCTTTCAACTTTTACCATGACCACTATCGGGATGTTGATTGGCCGCGTAATCGGCCCGCTGCTTGGCAAACGTGCTGAAATCCTTGGCGGCGCGGTGCTGATTGCCATTGGCGGCCAGATTCTCTGGACCCATTTCGCCTGAGTCCATCGCCTAACTGCGTCGCCAAAGACGTATGGTGAAATCCGCCTCACTGCTGAACTGCGCGCTGGCGCGTAGCGTCTGCCATACATCCGGCGTGGCGCGCCAGGCGAAGGGCGTCATTTGCAGCAGCGTCACCGCATCTTCGCTGGTCAGCATTAACGGATATGCCAGCTGCTGCTCGTTTTCCAGCGTAAAGCCCGGCAGACTTTCCGGCTGCGTATCGTGTAATTTGACCTGTGAATAGATCAACCCTTTAAACTGCAACAGATGCCGTGGCCCCGGCGTCACGGTCAGCAAGCAGCCGTCATGACGTATCACGCGCGCCAGTTCATCCGCCTTGCAGGGCGCATAGATGCGCAGCACGCCATCCAGCGAGGCATCGGCAAACGGCAAACGATGGCTGGAAGCCACGCAAAAGTCGATATGACGGTAGCGCTTTGCCGCAGCCCGAACCGCTACTTTCGCCACGTCCAGCCCGCAGACGCTCGCCTGCTCTCCCAACGCATCGGCTACTGCCGCCGTGTAATACCCCTCGCCGCAGCCAATATCCAGCACGCTGGCCGTTGCCGGTAGCTGCTGCGCTAACAAAGAAGCCACATGCTGCTGTAGCGGTTGATAATAACCGGCATCAAGGAACTGCCGACGCGCCTGCATCATTTCCGCGCTGTCGCCGGGTTCTTTGGAGCGCTTATGCTGCACGGGCAGCAGATTGACATAGCCCTCTTTCGCCCGATCGAACTGGTGCTGTTGCGCGCAGCGCCAGCTGTGTTGAACCAGCGTTAGGGGCTGCTGACAGAGGGGACAAAGATAATCCATGGTCTCTTTCTCTGGCTGAATCAGGCGCGCAGTTTACACGCTGCAAGCCAGAGCGTCATCCGCCAAAAAAGAAAGGCCCCGGTGATTAACCGGGGCCTTTACCTTATCTTTACGCGCTACGCAAAGCGCCGCATGCAAAGAAAAACAGGCTATCAGATAGCAGTAACGTTAACCGCTGCTGGACCTTTCTGACCATCCTGAATTTCGAACTCGACGTTCTGGCCTTCAGCCAGCGTTTTGAAGCCGTTACCCTGGATAGCTGAAAAGTGAACGAACACATCTTTACTGCCGTCTGCCGGAGTAATGAAGCCAAAACCTTTTGATTCGTTGAACCACTTAACCTGACCTTTAATCTTTGCCATCTTTATAATTCCTTAGAATGTTTATTTGCCCGAAGGCGACTGACAGTAAACCAGAGACATGACTGAATGAGGCACTAATAAAAGGTTCGGCAAGGAAGCGGTATTCAACGTCAACGTCTTTACTCATTACTTCTTTACTGAATATGCCATACATAAACAGAACTGTACCTCGTTTGCTTAAATAGCGTTATCACATATTCGATAATATATGGCAAGTAATTTTTAGAGGGTGATCGACCTGCCGCACACTTATTGTGAATTCTTTACAAGCTTTGCACATTTATGCATTAACTAACGGCGCGTATTCCTCCGGGCGCAGCGCGCGCAAGGAGGCTTTACCGCGCCAGCATCCAGCTGACCGTGGGCCTGATGAGACGGGCCTCTCAACGATCGTCTCTTCCGTTCCACACTGTAGCTGAAGAATATTGCATAATTATGGCAACGTTAATTCATCTTTCTTCACCTTTTCGCCCTCTCTACAGGGCCAGTAAATAGCAGAACGCACCTCAGTATAATCCGTTACGGGCTGGCAAAAATGAGACCCTGCACCAAAAAAAGGAATATATAATTCGATCTGCCCCAAATAGATGCAGCACTATTATTTAAACGTTATTGCGAACTTTTGAATAAGGCGGAAAGCGCAAATATCAGCGTAACCGCTACGCTATTAAATGCCCTTCCGTCTTCATCAGATTATTCCTGGTTTATATTATTTAAACTGGCCCTTTCGCCTATTTTCCACGGGCGAAAACGTATTTTATTCTGCCCGGCCGCCTCCAGCGCGCGCGCCAGCTCCTGCGGCGCTTCATCCAGCGCTTCGTCAGCCAGTTCAAATACCCCCCAGTGAATAGGAATCGTGACCGGTGCGCCAATCGCCTGGTGTAACGCCACCGACTGTTGCGGATCCATATGCTGTCCCTGCATGAACCAGCGTGGTGCATAAGCACCTATCGGTAAGGCGGCCAAATTAAATGGCCCCAGGCGTCGGGCGATATCCAGCAGGTTATCGGTATAACCGCTGTCGCCCGAGAACCAAAAGTTAAGCGATGGCGTGGTAAGAGTCCAACCGCACCACAGCGAACGATTGCGGTTGTACGGCGTGCGCATACTCCAGTGACGTGCCGGAACCGCATGAAACCTGATGCCATGGCGTTGCGTCTGCTGCCACCAGTCAAGCTGCACCACATGGCGCGCGCCAGCCCGACGGAACCAAGGCTCCAGACCCAGCGGAACGATAAACTGCACCTGCGGGAAGCGGCGCAGAATAGCTTTAACGGTCGGCCTGTCGAGATGGTCGTAATGGTTATGCGAGATCAACACCCAGTCGAGAGAGGGCAAGTCGTTAATCGCCAGCGGCGCAGGCGTTTTACGCAGCGGCCCATAGAAACGCAGCGGTGAAGCGCGTTGTGAAAATACCGGATCGATTAAACCGTAGCGCCCTTCCAGCCGCAGCATGATGGCCGCATGGCCGAGCCACCACACGCTGTCCTCAGTGCCGCTCAGATCGGCCCGCTGCCACCACTGCTGGGTAAATGCCGCATAGCCCTGGCGTGGCGCTAAAGGCAGGCCCTGGGCTTTTCGCTCCTTACGCCAACGTTGTAAATCACCGGCCTGACGCAGATCAGGCTCTGGATTGCGAAAGCCTTCCGGCGTATGGTGCGGTTTTGCGGCATCGTACCAGGGATTTTCCCATTTCATTTTCCACTCCTTAGCCGGGATGAAGGTTTATCGCTCCGGGATCAGGCGGATAAAATCCTGCGCCTGCGGCTCTTCCGGCGCGTTTTCTTCCGTTGCGCCCACCCGCTGCGTTAGCTGCTGCAGAATCGCATTTTGTTTTTTCTGTTCTTCTAACAGCGCTTCCAGCAGACGAATGTGTTCGCTGGCGCGTACGCTGGCGCGATTAACAAAAAACCAGACAATCAGGCCAACCACTGCGAAAGCCATGCCAGCAATCAGCGGCATCAGGCTGGCACCGCCGTTTAACTCGTTCATAACAACCTCTGTTCTTCTTGAATTACGTCATCGATTTTACCTGGATTCGGCATAATGAATAGCCGTTGTGCTAAATGGCGCTTTAAGCATCCTCCGATCGATCTCACTCTACGGCCAGGCTATGCTGCATTCGTTTTGGTAGCGAAGCGGGAAACTTCGCCATTTTACAGGGAGACACAATGAAAATATTGCTTCGCATAGTGAGTTTACTGGCGCTGATCTGGCTGGGCTTGCTGTTAACCGGCTACGGCGTGTTGACCGGCAGCCATAAGAATGTCGCCGGTATCGGTTTGCAGTGTCAGTATTTGACGGCACGCGGCATGATCAAAGCGCAATACCTGCACAGCGACAGCGGCATTATTGGCGTGGCGGATTGTCCTTTGCTCAGAAAGACCTCTGAGGTTGTGGACAACAACGGATAAGGTTTCTGCCAGCGGCACCTGCGGGTACCGCTGGCTGCTATCAGAAAGGATAGTCGTGATAACCCAGCTGTGAAGAAAGCGTTCGCCCTGCGCGGTGCAGCATCGCGACATACTCATGCTTACGCTCTTCTGAAAAGCGGATCGTCGGGAAAGAGATACTCATACCGGCAATAACCACGCCAAAACGATCAAAAACCGGCACGGCAATGCAGCGTAATCCCTCTTCCTGCTCCTCATTATCTTCGCCAAAACCTTGCGTTTTGACCAGATCCAGCACCTCCAGCAGCGCTTCTTCGCTACCCAGAGTATGCGGCGTGCTGCGGCGGAACTCGACTTCGCGCAGAATTTCATGCACTTCGCCCCGATCGCGCCAGGCAAGCAACACTTTGCCGATCGCCGTGCTGTGCAACGGATTACGACGTCCGATACGCGAATACATACGCAGGTTATACAGCGAATCAATTTTATGAATATAAACGATGCTGTCTTCTTCCAGCGCGCCAAGGTGAATGGTCTCTTTGGTCAGCCGTGACAGCTCACGCATCTGAATATCTGCGCTGCGAATCAGATCGACGTTCTGCAACGCCCGCGCGCCCAGCTCAAACAGCTTCAGCGTAAGCGCATACTTCTCTGATTCACCTTCCTGCGAGACATAGCCCAGCGATTTCATGGTTTGCAGAAAACGATAAACGGTACTTTTTGACATCATCACGCGCTGCGACAGCTCGGTAATGCCGTTTTCACGCTCTTCGCCCAGCGCCTGTAAAATGCCAAACACTTTCAATACAGAGGAGACCGAATCCGGCTGTTTATCGCCATCTACATTCGCCATAATCAAAGCCTTTTGAAATTGTTTTATAAAAAATGGAACGCCATTTCCAGTATACGTGGCTCCTTCATCCCCAGGCAATATTTGTCCATCACAAGTGTCGTCTCCGTAACGCTTTGCCGTGGGATTTAAGTGCATCTTGCAAAAAAAATCATTAGCATGATGATATTCACCCTCTTCAATGTCTGAATATGCCTGTAACCACACCCACTGATGGCTTACCGCTGCCGCGCCGTTATGGTGCGATAGCCGCTATTGCTTTAGGAATCACCGTTGCGGTGCTTGATGGCACCATTGCCAATGTTGCGCTTCCTACCATCGCGCAAGAACTCCAGGCTAGCCCGGCGGAATCGATCTGGATTATTAACGCCTATCAGCTGGCGATTATCATCTCGCTGCTCTCTTTCTCTTTTTTGGGCGAGATGTGGGGCTATCGACGTATCTATCAGGGCGGGCTGCTGCTGTTTAGCGCAATGTCGTTGCTGTGCGCGGTTTCCGACTCGCTCGGGATGCTGACCGTGGCGCGCGTTATGCAGGGTTTTGGCGGCGCGGCGCTAATGAGCGTGAACACCGCGCTGATACGGATTATCTATCCGCAGCGCCATTTGGGGCGCGGCATGGCCATTAACGCGTTGATTGTCGCGGTCTCCAGCGCGGCTGGCCCTACCGTTGCCGCCGCAATCCTCGCCGTGGCGTCATGGCAATGGCTGTTTCTGATTAACGTCCCGGCGGGCATGCTGGCGCTGCTGCTCGCCTGGCGTTTTCTACCGGATAACACGCAAAAATCGCCGACGCAGCGTTTCGATATTATCAGCGCGGTGATGAATGCCCTGACCTTTGGCCTGCTGCTTTCGGCGCTAAGCGGCGCGGCGCAGGGCCAGGACTATCGGCTGATTGTCGCTGAGCTGCTGGCGCTGCTGGTTATCGGCACGCTGTTTATCCGACGGCAGCTAACGCTGACGTTTCCTCTGCTGCCGGTGGATTTGCTGCGCATCCCTATTTTCTCGCTGTCGATTTGTACCTCGGTCTGTTCGTTTCTGGCGCAGATGCTGGCGATGGTTTCCCTGCCCTTCTTTTTGCAAAGCGTTTTGGGCAGAAACGAGGTGGAGACCGGTTTGCTGTTAACGCCCTGGCCGCTGGCGACCATGATTATGTCCCCCATCGCCGGGCGCCTGCTGGAGCGTTTTCATGCCGGGCTGCTGGGCGGGATCGGGCTGGCTATTTTTGCCTGCGGCCTGTTTGCGCTGGCCTGGCTACCCGCTGCGCCTGGGGATGGCGATATTATCTGGCGCATGATCTTATGCGGTGCAGGCTTTGGCCTGTTTCAGTCGCCAAATAACCACACCATTATCTCTGCCGCGCCGCGCCATCGCAGCGGCGGGGCCAGCGGTATGTTAGGCACGGCACGCCTGCTGGGACAAACCAGCGGCGCCGCGCTGGTGGCGCTGATGTTTAACCTGTTTGCCACGCAAGGCACACACGCCTCGCTGCTGCTGGCGGGCCTGTTTTCCACTCTGGCCGCGCTGTTCAGTCTGTCGCGCCTGCGCCAGCCGCTGCATCGGGAAAGCTAGCCATCAGGAAGAATAACAGATTCGGATTTTCACATGAGTAGCCTTACTGGCAGAGCCAATCTGTTGCTGACCGTCTCCACAGTGGGTGATGTTCAGATAGGTATAAAAAAACCACCTCCTGAGAGGTGGTTTTTATTATCACGGCCTGACCAATCCAGATGTTTATTTCAGATACTGGCCGCTGCGCAGCGCTTCGATTCGTTTATCCAACGGCGGGTGCGACATAAAGAATTCGCTTAACGACTTCCCTTTACCATTGATACAAAACGCCATCATGCTGCCCGGCTCCTGCGGCTCATAGCTGGTTTTTAACCGCTGCAGCGCCGCAATCATTTTTTCACGACCAACCAGGCGCGCGGAACCGGCATCGGCATGGAACTCACGGTGACGCGAGAACCACATAGTGATCATGCTGGCGAGAATACCAAACAGCAGTTCCAACACCATCGACACGGCAAAATAGACCATCGGGTTACCGTTGCTGCTCTCTTCGTCGTCCCGGTTACCGGACAAAAAGCCTGCGGCGATCTGCGCCAGAATACGGGAAATAAAGATCACGAAGGTGTTCACGATGCCCTGAATCAACGTCATGGTTACCATGTCACCATTAGCGATATGGCTAATCTCATGCGCCAGCACGGCTTCCGCTTCGTCACGGCTCATGTTCTGCAACAGGCCGGTGGACACGGCGACCAGCGACGCATCACGCCGCGCGCCGGTGGCAAACGCGTTAATGTCAGGCGCGTGGTAAATCGCGACCTGCGGCATCGCGATTCCCGCCTGCTGCGCCTGACGCCCTACCGTTTCCATTAGCCAGCGTTCCGTTTCATTACGCGGCTGCTCAATCACTTCACCGCCAACGGAGCGCAGTGCCATCCATTTCGACATCAGCAGTGAAACAAACGCACCGCCGAAGCCAAACAGACCTGCCATTATCATCAGGCCCTGCACACTGCTTGACTGAATTCCTGTCAGGCTCAGAATCAGCCCGAATACCAACATCACGGCAAGGTTGGTCAGCAGGAAAAGAGCAATACGCATCATAAACTTTTATCTTCCTCAGTTAACTAAGCGCCCATGCGCGGATATACATCGTAGGGGCATCGTGGCGCATTTCAAGCATCCTTAACGTTTAAGTGCTTAAAAAGACATAACTTTACATTTTGTCGCAATCTTTTTTTAACCTTGTTTTGCGGCAATAAACAGCGTTGCTAAACAATCCCACGCAATAAAAAAGGCACCGCTTATGCAGTGCCTTTTAAATGGGGATAAAGTGGTGGTTTTATTGCGCCGACGACGCTTTTTCGCCTGATTGCTCCGGTTGCTGATGTGCCAGATCGTTAGCAATATTTACCGTTTCATCCAGATAAGGATCGGGCTCTTTATAGTCCTTCGGCAAATCATCAAGCTTAGCCAGCGGCTTTTTCCCTTCCGCTTTATAGCGCGCATTGATACGCTCCAGACGCTGCGCATCATCCTCATGGTTCTCTTTCTCGCGCTGGGCAAGATTGAGCGACACGATATTACGCTTATCTTTCATGGCGTTATAGCGCTCAATATCCTTAATGATGTACTGGAACTCCGCATCTTTCGCGATACGCTGCTCATGCGTTTTGCTCAGCTGCGGCACCAAGTCACTGATATCGCCCGATTTGGTATAGCTTGCCGCATTGATGCTGTCCCAGGGCAGCGCGTTATCTTCAAACTTCTCGCCGGTTTCCACCGCTTCGATACCGGTTGGCATCAGCAGATCGGGCGTAACGCCTTTACGCTGCGTACTGCCGCCGTTGATGCGGTAGAACTTTTGAATGGTGTACTGGACGGAACCCAGCGCCGGCCATTCAGGGCGCAGCATCTGATCGTAAATACGGTTCAGCGAACGATACTGCTGCACGGTACCTTTACCGAAGGTCGGTTCGCCGACAATCAGCGCGCGGCCATAATCCTGCATCGCTGCGGCAAAGATTTCCGAGGCCGAGGCGCTAAAGCGATCCACCAGCACCACCAGCGGGCCTTTATAATAAACCACGCCGTCGTTGTCGCTATCTTCACGGACTTTGCCGTTATTGTCGCGTACCTGCACCACCGGACCGCTGGGAATAAACAGACCGGAAAGCGATACCGCTTCAGTAAGCGCGCCACCGCCGTTAGTACGCAGATCGATCACTACGCTATCGACGTGCTGCTTCTGCAGTTTCTGGAGCTGCACTTTAACGTCATCGGTCAGGCCAACGTAGAAGCCAGGGATATCCAGCACGCCAACTTTGTCTTTCCCGACGTTATGCACGCTCATTTTAACCGCGCGATCCTCAAGGCGGATCTTCTCGCGCGTCAGCGTGACGGTACGGGTTTTGGTGCCTTTACCGGCAGGCAGGATCTCCAGGCGCACTTTGCTGCCCTTCGGTCCTTTGATTTTTGCCACCACGTCATCCAGGCGCAGACCGATAACATCTTCAACCGGTTTGCCTGGCTGACCGACGCCAACAATACGATCGCCGACGCTCAGCGACTTGCTTTTCGCTGCCGGGCCGCCCGCTACCATTGAATTGATGATCGTGTAGTCTTCATCCATCTGCAACACCGCGCCGATACCTTCCAGCGACAGGCTCATCTCGGTATTGAACTGCTCGGTATTACGCGGTGACAGGTAATTCGTATGGGGATCGATTTCATGCGCAAAGGCATTCATCGCCAGCTGGAAAACGTCTTCGCTGTTGCTCTGCGCCAGACGGCGAATCGCCGAGTTATAGCGCTTGGTGAGAATATCTTTAATCTCAGCGTCATTTTTGCCGGTGAGCTTCAGGCTCAGCCAGTCATATTTGACCTTGGCATGCCACAGCGCATTCAGCTCAGCACCGCTTTTCGGCCAGGGCGCTTTGCTGCGATCGGTATCGATCGTATCGTTGCCGGTAAAGCTCATCGGCTGATTCAGCACTGTTAATGCATACTGATAACGCTCAAAACGGCGTTTTTGCGCCAGATTGAATAAATCATAAAACACCGTGAGCTTGCCGCTGCGTAGCTCATCGCCCAGCGTGGTTTTCTTATCCGCGAACTGCGCGACATCTGTTGCCAGCAGCACATTATGGCTGTAGTCCAGCATATTCAGATAGCGGTCGAAGATTTTTGCTGAAAACGACTGATCGAGATCGAACTGACGATAGTGGGAGCGGGTAAAACGAGAGGTAACGCGTTCACTTACGGTGGCGTGCTGCGGTTCTTCGTGCAGCTGCGGAATTTGATCCGCGCGGGTAATGCTTTCAGCGCCAATGGCGTGACCTGCCAGTAGCAGGCCCGCCATCACGCTCATCTTAAAAAACTTGTTCATGCCCAGGGTGGCCTCCGTTTCAGAACTGTAAGTGTTCTGCGCGTACGATCATTGCCAGGCCGGAAGCCAGCTGTACCCGAACGCCATCCTTGGAGATCTCAAGAACAGTGGCGTCCATCGCGCTTTTGCCAGCTTTAACTTTAATATTTTGACCAGGCTGCAGTGCGGAGGTGTCAGTAACGGGTTGCGGACGCGGCTGGCGCGGTGCGGCGGGCGCACGCTCCTGAGCCGGGCGAGCCTCGTTAGTGCGGGCTTTGCGCGCAGGCTGACTGCCTTCAGCAGGCTTACGGCTGGCGGCTTTACGCGGACGACGCGCAGGCGCATCTTCACCCGTAGCGGCACCGGCGGCTTCACGCTTTTTCGCCTGCTGTTGCTGACGCTGCTGCTGAATGCGGGCTTTGGCCTCTTCAAGCTGCTTGCGTGCATGCTCAACATGCTGCTCTTCCAGCTCGCCGCAGGGGTTGCCATCCAGATCGACACGGGTTGCGCCCGCTTTAACGCCGTACAGATAGCGCCAGCTGGAGGTGTAAAGACGCAGCGCGGAACGTAATTGCGTTTTGCTCAGGTTCATTTCACCCTGAACACGTTCGACGAGGTCCTGAAAGATACCGATTTTAAGCGGACGCGCTTCACCTTCGGCACTAAAGCAGTGCGGGAAACGCTCCGCAAGCCAGGCGATGACTTCTTTACTGCTATTCAACTTAGGTTGATTTTCCATGAAATTTCCTGATTACAACGAGTGGCCAACAAGCCGCGGGCATGAACAGGCGACATTATAATGACCCCATCAGCAATTGCCACGAAATCCAGCGCTTTAGCGACGATTCAGATGAATATATTTTTTAACATCGCTTTGGGCTAACACGTTACAAAGCTCATTAGTAAAGGTTTGCAGGCCAATTTCATCTTCACTGTCGAAACGTTCGAAGCGCGTGCTGTCAATATCCAGTACCCCAATCACCTCGTCGTCAACGATCAACGGCAGCACGATTTCCGCGTTGCTGGCAGCGTCACAGGCGATATGACCGGCAAAGGCATGAACATCCGCCACGCGCTGGACACTTTTCTCGGCAACGGCGGTGCCGCAAACGCCGCGACCAACCGGAATACGTACGCAGGCGATTTTGCCCTGGAACGGCCCCAGCACCAGCGTCTTCTCTTCGGTTAACAGATAGAAGCCTGCCCAGTTCACCTCTTCCAGGCGCTCATACAGCAGCGCGCTGCTGTTGCTTAACGCCGCCAGAAAACTGGTTTCACCGGCGATAAGCGCACGCAAATCGCGGTTAAGATCGTGATAAAATTCTTGTTTGTTCATTTCCTGACCATCTTAAAAGCAACCGGACGGCTACAATTGAGCCGTCCGGTAAAATAAGTATTAAATATCCATTACCACAAGGTGAAGGATTCCGGCAGTTAATATAACCTTAGGATCTTGCGGAGCGGATTATCAAAACGGGCTATGCCCCTCAGCGTCCGTTTTGCGTCATGTTAAGGACCGTGCTTACCTGCACGATGAGGGTCACTGCTTTACTATATGAAAATACATACTATCAGTCACGTTCTGCCCCATGAACGTTATCAGCGTTGTCCACAATGCGATACCCTTTTTTCCTTACCGGATGTTAAATCCTGCCAGTCTGCGCACTGCCCGCGCTGCAACGCCAGAATCATGACCGGTCGAGACTGGTCGATGACGCGTTTAACCGCCATGGCGGTGACCATGCTGCTGCTGATGCCGTTTGCCTTTAGCGAACCGCTGATCCAGATCCGCCTGTTGGGGACGCCGATTCACGCCAACGTGCTCACCGGCATTATGCAGATGACCATGCAGGGCGACGTGCTGACCGCCGCAATGGTCGCCTTTTGTACTATCGGCGCGCCGGTGACGCTGGTAGGCGCTATCGCCTTTCTGTTTTTCGGCCACCGGCTGGGCATGAATTTGCGTCCGGTGCTGCTGATGCTGGAACGTCTGAAAGAGTGGGTGATGCTGGATATTTATCTGGTGGGCCTGGCGGTGGCGGCGATCAAGGTAAAAGATTATGCCGATATCAATATCGGCTACGGGCTGGTGGCATTTATCGCGCTGATGGCGCTTAGCCTGTTTACCCTGATTCATCTTAACGTCGAGCAGCTGTGGCACCGCTTCTATCCGCAGCCGCCAGCAGAGGTGGCGCAGGAAAAATTACAGGTTTGCCTGAACTGTCATCATACCGGGATGCCGGATGCGCGCGGGCGCTGTCCGCGCTGCCATACGCGCCTGGCGCATCGCCGCCCGCACAGCCTGCAAAAGTCGTGGGCGGCATTGATATCAGCCATGGTTTTTCTGATACCGGCTAACCTGCTGCCGATCTCAATTATTTATCTCAATGGCGGACGGCAGGAAGATACGATTTTTTCCGGCATCCTGTCGCTGGCCTCCGGTAATGTGCCGGTGGCGGCCATCGTGTTTATCGCCAGTATTCTGGTGCCCTTTACCAAGGTGCTGGTGCTGCTGGTGCTGCTGCTCAGCATTCACTTCCGCTGCCAGCAGGGCATCAAAACGCGTATCCGACTGCTGCGTTTGATCACCTGGGTGGGACGCTGGTCGATGCTGGATCTGTTTGTGATTTCGTTAACCATGTCGCTGGTCAATCGCGATCAGCTGCTGGCTTTTACTATGGGACCGGCCGCCTTCTATTTCGGCGCCGCGGTAATTTTAACTATCCTCGCCGTACAGTGGCTGGATAGCCGTCTTATTTGGGATGCTCATGCAACAAACGCCGACTACACCGACTAAAGCGCGGATAACCAACAAGCGTAAAATTTCGCCGTTTTGGCTACTGCCTTTTATCGCCCTGATGATTGCCGGTTGGCTACTGTGGACCAACTATCAGGAGCGCGGCACCACGGTCACCATTGATTTCGCCCAGGCGGACGGCATCGTGCCGGGACGCACGCCGGTACGCTATCAAGGGGTTGAGGTGGGCACCGTGCAGGGCATCAGCCTCAGCGACGATCTGCGTAAAATTAAAGTGCGCGTCAGTATCAAAAGCGATATGCGCGATGCGCTGCGTGAGGATGCACAATTCTGGCTGGTGACGCCTAAAGCCTCGCTGGCAGGGGTTTCCGGGCTGGATGCGCTGGTCGGCGGTAACTATATCGGCATGATGCCCGGCAAAAGCGGGGAGCTGCGGGAGAATTTCGTGGCGCTGGATACGCAGCCGAAATATCGCGTGAACACCGGCGAAATGCTGGTGCATCTACATGCCTCCGATCTGGGTTCGTTGAATACCGGCTCGCTGGTCTACTACCGCAAGATTCCGGTGGGCCGCGTTTATGACTACACCATCAATTCCGATAACAAAGGCGTGACCATTGATGTGCTGATTGAACGTCGCTTCACTAACCTGGTGAAAAAAGACAGCCGCTTCTGGAATGTGTCCGGCGTCAAAGCGGATGTCGGCCTTAGCGGCGCGAAAGTGGAACTGGAAAGCCTGGCGGCGCTGGTAAACGGCGCAATTGCTTTTGATGCCCCGCCCGCTTCGCAGCAGGCCGCCAGCGAGAGTAATTATCAGCTTTATCCCGATCTGGCTCACAGCCAGCGTGGCGTGATCGTTACGCTCGATCTGCCTAACGGCAAAGGTTTGCAGGAAGGCAGCACGCCGCTGATTTATCAGGGGCTGGAAGTCGGCACCCTGACAAAAATGACCTTACAGCCCGGCGGTAAAGTGCTTGGCGAGCTGACGCTGGATCCCTCGGTCGTGGAGCTGATGCGCAGCGGCACGCGTATTGAAATGCGCAGCCCGAAAGTTAGCCTGAACAATCCCAACCTGAGCGCGCTGTTAACGGGCGCGACGCTGGAGCTAATCCCAGGCGACGGCGAGCCGCAAAATCGTTTCCAGGTGCGGCAAAGCAATGAGGCGCTGTTGCAGCAGCCTGACGTGCTGACCGTACATTTGAGCGCGCCGGAAAGCTACGGCATTGACGCCGGTCAGCCGGTGGTGCTGCGCGGTATCCAGATTGGTCAGGTGATTCGGCGTCAGCTTACCGAGAAAGGCGTCGAGTTCGACGCGGCGATCGCGGCTGAGCATCGCCAGCTGGTACATGCCGACAGCAAGTTCATTATCAACAGCCGCCTTGACGTGAAATTTGGCCTCGACGGGATGAAAGTGTTAGGCGCCAGCGCCAGCGAATGGGTCGATGGCGGTATTCGCCTTGAGCCAGGCAATAAAGGCGCGCCGCTCAAGCAATACCCGCTGTTCTCCAATGCGGAAAAAGCAGAGGAAGGCATTACCGGCGAGCGTCCGTCAACCACGCTGACGCTCACGGCGAATAGCCTGCCGGATATTCAGCCCGGCTCGGTGGTGCTGTATCGTAAGTTTCAGGTGGGCGAAATCGTTGATGTGACGCCGAAAGCCAATGAATTTGTGGTGGCGGTGCATATCAAGCCGGAATATCGCAAGCTGCTGACCTCTGACAGCGTGTTCTGGGCGGAAGGCGGCGCGAAAGTGCAACTGAACGGCAGCGGCTTGACGGTGCAGGCTTCGCCGCTGAACCGCGCGCTGCGCGGCGCCATCAGTTTTGATAATCTCGCGGGCGCCAGCAACAGCAAAAATGAAACGCGCGTGCTTTACAACTCTGAAACCGCCGCGCGCGCCGTCGGCAGCCAGATTCTGTTGCACACGTATGATGGCAGCAAGCTTTCTGCCAACATGCCGATTCGCTATCTGGGGATCGATATTGGTCAGGTGGAGTCGCTGGCGCTGAGCCAGGATCATAATCAGGTGATCGCAAAAGCCGTGCTCTATCCTGAATATGTGCAAAGCTTCGCCCGCACCGGCAGCCGTTTCTCCGTGGTTTCGCCGGAGATCTCCGCGACCGGGGTTAATCATCTGGAAACGCTGTTGCAGCCTTATATCAACGTCGATCCCGGCAAGGGCGGCCTGAATCGCCGTTTCGAGCTACAGGAAACCACCATCACCGATTCGCGCTATCTTGATGGGCTGAGTATCGTGGTGGATGCGCCGGAGGCGGGATCGCTCAGCATCGGTACGCCGGTTCTGTTCCGTGGCGTTGAGGTGGGTACGGTCACCGGCACGTCGCTCGGCAGCATGGCGGATCGCGTGCAGGTTCAGCTGCGCATCAGCAAGAAGTATCAGCACCTGGTGCGCAATAACTCCGTGTTCTGGCTCGCCTCAGGCTATAACCTGGAGTTTGGCCTGATTGGCGGCGTGGTGAAAACCGGCACCTTCCAGCAGTTTATTCGCGGCGGTATTCAGTTTGCCACGCCGCCGACGGTGCCGCTGGCGCCGCAGGCTGGCTCTGGCAAACATTTCCTGCTGCAAAACGAAGAGCCTAAAGAGTGGCGTAAATGGGGAACGGCTATCCCCTCTTCCTGATCGATTACGGGAGCCTGCCTGTCAGGCTCCCCTTGCCATCGGCTTTTCGCGCAGCTGTGATACACTTCCCGCCTGATTTTTTGCAACTACCGGAATCCTGTCGTGTCCCAACAACCCCGCCCCCGTTTCCCTGAGGCCTTTCTTGACCTGATGCGGCAAACGCTGCCCGACGAAGCCAGCCTGCAGGCTTTTCTTGCTATCAGCCAGCAGCCGCTGCGCCGCAGTTTGCGCGTCAATACGCTGAAAATCAGCGTGGCAGATTTTTTAAGCCAGACAGCGGATTACGGCTGGCAGCTGACGCCGATCCCCTGGTGCGCCGAAGGTTTTTGGGTCACGCGCAGCGAAGAGGATGACGCGCTGCCGCTGGGCAGCGTCGCCGAGCATCTCAGCGGGCTGTTTTATATTCAGGAAGCCAGCTCAATGCTGCCGGTGAGCGCGCTGTTCGCCGCCCAGCCGCAGCCCGAATATGTGATGGATGTGGCGGCCGCGCCCGGTTCAAAAACCACCCAGATGGCGGCGCTGATGCATAATCAGGGCGTAATTGTCGCCAATGAATATGCCGCCAGCCGCGTTAAAGTGCTGCATGCCAATATCAGCCGCTGCGGCATCAGCAACACGGCCATCACCCATTTTGATGGCCGTGTGTTTGGCGCGGCGCTGCCGGAAACCTTTGATGCCATTCTGCTTGATGCGCCCTGCTCCGGCGAAGGGGTCATTCGTAAGGATGCCGACGCGCTGCGCAACTGGACGCTGGAAAGCACCCACGCTATCGCCGCCACCCAGCGCGATCTCATCGACAGCGCTTTTCATGCGCTCAAGCCAGGCGGCACGCTGATCTATTCAACCTGCACCCTGAACACGCTGGAAAACCAGCAGGTTATCCGCTGGCTTTGCCAGCGCTATCCCGATGCGGTAGCGATCGAATCGCTGATGGATCTCTTTCCTGGCGCCGAGCTTGCCGCCACGCCGGAAGGTTTCCTGCATGTGTTCCCGCAGCTTTTCGACAGCGAAGGCTTTTTTGTGGCGCGACTACGCAAAACCGCCAGCATCGAGCCGCTGCCCGCGCCGGGTTATAAGGTCGGTAAGTTTCCCTTCAGCCCACTGTCGCGTAAAGATGCGCAAACGGTGGTCGCAGCCGCGGCGAAATCGGGTCTGCACTGCCCCTCTTCGCTCACGTTATGGCAGCGTGATAAAGAGATCTGGCTGTTTCCCGCCGCCGCGGAGCCGCTCATCGGCCGGGTTCGCTTTTCACGTATCGGACTGAAGCTGGCGGAAACCTTTAACAAAGGCTATCGCTGGCAGCATGAAGCGGTCATCGCCCTTGCCCGCCCGGATGGCGGCAATAGCGTTGAGCTCAGTGAAAGCGACGCGGAAGAGTGGTATCGCGGGCGTGATATCTGGCCAGAAGCGCCGCTGCCACGCGACGAAGTGCTGGTCACCTGGCAGCACCAGCCGCTTGGCCTGGCGAAAAAAGTGGGGCAGCGTTTAAAAAACAGCTACCCACGAGAACTGGTGCGCGACGGCAAGCTGTTTCGCCGTTAACACCGCCTGCGTGCCTACTGAATTTTAACCAGCGTAAGCTGATTGTCGAACACTGCGCCGGTATCAATAAAGTGTTGGTTCCAGCCGCTTAGCGGCTGGTCCAGCGGCGTGTGGCCAAAATAGAACGCATCCGCGCCGACAATGGTTTCCCCCCGCCCACGCTGTAAATCATGGATGCGCTTGCGCCCCCAGACCACTTGATATTCATCAACCGGCTGTTCAAAAGCGTAATGCGCGGCCGGATAATCAGCATGTGCCACCACCACCGTGCGCGCTTCCAGGCTGATATGCAGGATTAAAGGCAGCGTCTGACACTGCATCAGCGCACGCTGTGCCTCATCACGCTCTTTTTCTTCCAGCTGCCAGAACCAGTCGCCGCCGTTTCTTTTCCACAGCAGCTTTTCGTTTTGCAGCAGCGCGTTCAGCGCCATCTCTTCGTGATTGCCGCGCACGCTGCGAAACCAGGGTTCTGCCAGCAGACGCAGGCAGCCCAGGCTATCCGGTCCGCGATCGATAAGGTCGCCAACCGCAATCAGCAAATCCTGCTGCGGATCAAAGCTTGCCGCCAGCAGCTGCCGATCGAGCAAGGCGCGGCAGCCGTGCAGATCGCCGACGATATAGATATGCCGCCAGTTATCACCGTTAAGGTATTGATACAACATAATGGTGTTCCTTACAGCTGTAAGGGCGATATTGATGTGCGGTTGAGACTACAGCCCTTAAAGTGTAGCAGCGGGATTAACTCACGGGTACGAAACGGAATGAAGAGCCAGAAGACGTTTATTTTGATGCTGGTTTGCCTGTTTTGCGGGAGCCTGCTGTTACTGGAAATCCTGGCGCGCCTCGCACACAAAATCATTGTGGGCTAAGCGCACCGCCATCTCGCCGCGCATAAGTGAATTCAGTACGCCACTATTTATCGTCGAGGAAATGCAGCACCGCTTCGGTAAACTCCTGCGGCGCCTGCAGGAAAGCAAAATGACTCACGGTGGGCAAAATCAGCAGTCCGGCGTCAGGAATGGTTGCAGCAATATGCTCCAGATGATTACGGTCGATCGCCTCATCATGGTCGCCATCAGCAATCAACACTTGCGCACGGATGTTGCGTAAATCTTCATCGCGCCATTCCGGCTGCGACTGCCACATCTGGCTAATCTGCCGCACAAAATTTTGATAATCGTCAGGCGTGGCCGACAGCTTTTTATACTCCTCTCCCGCACGGGAAATATAGGCGGCAAATAGCGGATTTTTATCCACGCCCGCTTTCACGCCCTGCGTGGTGGTGTTTGGCGCAAAGGCAAACACTTTACTCACCCGCTGCGGATAACGCATCGCCATATCCAGGCCGATAATCGCACCGTCGCTCCAGCCAACAATGGCGGCCGTCGGCAGTTGCAGCCGATCCATCAGCGCAATAATATCGTCGGTCATTAGATCATAACCGTAAGGCTGCGCGTTGCGCGTACTGCGTCCGTGACCACGGCTATCCACCACAATTACTTGATGGTGCTTCGCCAGCTCCGCAACCTGTAGACCCCAATAGTCACTGTTGGCCAGTCCGCCGTGCAGCAGAATAACTGGTGAGCCTGTGCCCAAAGCGGCGTAATAAAGCTGAATGCCGTTCACCGCGATATAACCGCTTTGCATAGCAGCGACCGGCGCGGGCGTCGCCGGCAGCCGTTGCCAACGCGTTCCCCAGTGGCTGTGCTGCGTTTCCGTTTGCGCTAATGCAGGCGCCAGCGCCAGAACGCCTGCCAATAAAATTGCCGGTTTGGTATGCATTAAACGGATTCCCGTGACGGTGATGAGGAGGCTGAATGGGCCGGAGGGCGCGTTATCGCACGGGGCTGGCCCGCAGAACCAAAGCGATAACTTTCTTGGCTATATTTAAAGCTGCGCTCTTTATCGCACAAATCAACGAGAACTGCCATGCAACGCCGCGATTTTATCGACTCAGCCAGTATGCCGATCGTGTTTGGCAACAAAAATCGTGCCTGAAAAGTCAGCCGTAAAGGCTCGAAAAGCTCGCTTTCATCTGGCTTAACGGCTTCGGCTTCAGCAACCCTTTGACCCCGTACGCCTGCGAGTGGTTTTTAGCAACAGGTGACCTACGCATTATATGCTCTAAGGATTAAAACCGGCCAACAGCAAAACTATTTGGTTTATATTGATGCTTTATTTAACAAGCCTGTGCTGCAAAATATTAATAAAGGTTTCTGTTATTAAGTAAATAATTAAACCTCCGCTTTTTCCATCAGCCTAATTACCTTCCCCGTACGGATTAATCTTAATATTACCGCTTTTTAGCCGATATTTTTCTCTTTTTAGCGCACGCTTTTGAAGCTGTAACGGTATTGGTTCAGGCAAATGTCAGCTGACGAAACGGGCGGCAAAGCCGCGTACGCCAACGCCTTGCGCGTTTCTCATCGCCGTTTTTGGTTTGAGTCGCTCAGTCCGACTGGGCCACAATGACGCAATAATATTACTATATGGCTGATTTATTCCTTCTCTTTGCCCAGCGCTTAGCTTTCTTTCTGCTAGACTTAATTTACTCAACGCTTTCAAAGGAGAAGAAATATGTTAGGTAAAGTTGAAGATAAAGTACGTGAAGGCGCAGGTAAGGCTCAGGAAGCTTATGGTCGCGCAACGGATAGCTATACTGATGAAGCCCAGGGTAGCGCGCGCAAATATGCCAGCCAGGCAAGTTATGCGGTAAGAGATGCTGCTGACACCGTCAGAAGCCAGGTCTCTTCTAACCCGATGGGCGGCTTAGCGGTTGCAGCGGCCGTGGGTGTGGTATTCGGCTATCTGTTAGGCCGTAAATAAATTACCTGAGAACTGGCAGGCTTCCTGCCAGTTTGTTCTCAACGCGTTTCAGCTTTTACAGCATTCGATTTACTTTTCTGCTTTGTTACCAGCCGCAGACATTCGCGTCTTCTTCTGTGTCGTAACCTCTGACCACATTAATCAAATCTTTTACCACTTCTGCCGCCACGTCTGGCACCAGCAGGCTCATTGGCGTCTCTGTTTCAAAATCCGCTGAAACACCGTTGCTGTTATTGGTGACCGTTACGGTATAGGTTGCCTTTTGCATAGATTCCTCTTTATTTCTGAGATTTAGTGGCCTGACGTAAACCGGTGCCTTTCAGCACTTCAGGTGCGACAAAAAATTCGATATTGAAATAGGTGTCATCGGTCATGAGTTCTATGTGATGCCACTTTTCCGGTGGGAACACGCCAAAATGACCCGCTTCAATCAGCAGCTCGCTATCTGGTTCGGCGCTTTCCGCATCGGGAAAACCATAATATTTAACCGCACCCTGCATCACTGACAGGCGTGGATAGACGCCGGGCTGGGTATTGTGATCGAGATGGCGCTGAAACAAGCCAGCTGGGGCATCATCTTTATTCCAAAAAGGTGTGGAACGGGTATGGATGCAATTCTTGGGAATACGCAGCATTACTTTCCTCCTCAGTAGATAAACGGTAAGTTTAGTCCGCTATTTCACCACTAAACATTAACGTTTTTTTTCCTAAAAGTGCATTTAAAATGCATCTTTTTTCCTGCAAAAGGCCACCCTTTAAACAACTGTTAACATGGTTTCTCCATTAAAGCCGTCAAATGATATCAACAGGTTAATTTCAGGTTATCAGGAGAGCAATGGCGGCTTTTTTCGATAAGGCTGGACAACACCGCAACCGCTTCTGTTAATGTGTGCAACATAAACACAAAAATTACGGAATTCGCTATGTTGTCTACCATCATCTATCGCAGCCATCTTGCCGATGACGTCCCGGTTAAAGCACTGGAGCACATGGTCGTTAAGGCCAATAACAATAACGAGTTATACGACGTAACCGGCATTTTACTCTTCAACGGCACCCATTTTTTCCAGCTGCTGGAAGGCCCTGAAGAGGCGGTTCTTGCTATTTATGAAGGTATTTGTGGCGATCAGCGTCATCATAATTTAGTTGAGCTGTTACGTGATTACGCACCTGCGCGTCGCTTCGGCAACACGGGCATGGAACTGTTCGATCTCAGAGAATATGATAAAGAAAGCGTATTGCAGGCGGTGCTGGACAAAGGCACGTCAAAATATCAGCTAACTTACAATGACAGAGCGCTACAGTTTTTGCGTACTTTTGTCGAGGCGCGGGAAAAAGAGAACTATTTTGAAATCCCACCGGCCAACTATTGGGATTTTGTCAGTGATGATGCAGCCGACAACGTCTGCGCAGAGGAAATAGCCATCGCTGCTGCAGATGAACCCTATCGTTTTGCCATGCAACCTATTCTCGATCCCTTTTCCTGCCAGACAGACTCGCTGGAAGCGATATTGCACTCCCCCGGCGACGACTCGCCGTTAGAACATCTTTCTCAGCTTTCACGCGACAAAATTTACCAGGCCGATCTGCACTCCAAAAAGTTCGCCTTCGCGCTGGCCAGTAAACTGGGCATTCAGGGTCAGAGACTTTCTATTAACCTGTTGCCGATGTCGCTGGTAATGGTACCGAATGCCGTTAACTTTTTGCTGAGTGAAATCGAAGCGAATGGGCTGGTGCCTGAACAGATCGTGGTTGAAGTAACAGAGCATGAAGTTATCTCGCGCATTGAAGACGTTGAAGCGGCAATCAAGCAACTTAAAGCCGCAGGTATCAGTCTTGCCATTGATAATTTTGGCGCCGGATATGCCGGCCTTGCGCTGCTGGTGCAATTTCAACCAGATCGCGTAAAAATCGACCACAAGCTTATTCGCGATGTGCATAAAAGCGGGTCTAAACAGGCTATCGTGCAGGCTATTATCAAGTGCTGCTCTTCGTTAGAAATCACGGTAATTGCGACGGGCGTAGAAAAAGCGCAGGAGTGGATGTGGCTGGAAGCGGCTGGTATTTATAATTTCCAGGGTGATTTATTCGCTGCGCCTAAGCTAAACGGCATTCCTGCTGTCGCTTGGCCGGAAAAAAGTTGATATAAAACAATCATCTTTATTTCACGGGCTGTTCTCCGCCATGACCTTTAGTTTTTAAAACACGGGTGCGCTGCCTCGCTTCAGCGCCCCGCTCCTTGCCGGTTATCCTGACCGCGCTGCATCAATCTGCTCTCTCTTAACGTAAACGCTAATTGCTCAAACATGCCGCAAAAGCGGCGGTTACTTATCCACAGAAAATGGGGGTAGCCTGTGTATAAATGCGTATAAACCGAGTTTTGGCACCGCACCGGCAACCATAAAACCGACAATGCATCGCTTCAACTGCGAAAAAATAGCCATTTTTGATCGATGTCAGCGCGATACAAAGCTGGGCTTTGGCACAATTTTCCGCCTGCCTCAGACGTTATCCAATGTCAGGCAAGGGGTTAAAAAGCGGCAACATTTGCCGTTCATGGCCGTTTAACAAGCAGAGTGGCTAAAGTTTTAGCAAAAGCTGCCGATTAAATAAACACGGGAAAATTCCCATTTCTCACCGGGAGGGCAAAGAGTGAATTCAGTTAAAAAGAGTTGGTCAGTCAAGTTCGTGATTAAAAAAGGCGAAAAAGCCGTTGAAATGTCTTTGCCAATTCATGGCGAAAACGCTGCTCGTGCATTGAATGACTTTTTTGATGAGCAATCCGCCAGACATGGCATTTTACGCTCTGATATCGACGTAACAGCACTGCATGCCGTTTGATAGCAAGCTAGCTGATATTTGGGTCGCTGTGGCGGCCCTTTTTATTGTCTGAGTCTGCACTTCGGGCAATGTAGCAACCATCATATCCTTCTGCATATATTGCTGTTTGTTCTGTGGCAACTCACACCATGCTTATTACATCAACGTTTTCCGTATCGCGTTAATAAGGCGACTGTTTCAGCAACCCTTACGAATGTAATCCTGCGTATTTCTCTAACAACCGGGCTTCCCGGCACGTCAGGCGCATTGCGCTACACTCTGTTGATAATGCAGTTTTATCAAAGAGAGGAAAGAAAATGAGCATTCAGTATCTACTGCTTGCCAGTGACGGTGGTAACAGGATTATCGAAGCAGACAAACTTGAAAACGAACTGGTGGTACCTATGTCTGGCGCTTCTCTTTCAGCGCGCAATGCGGACAGCGATGCCGATCGCCGGGTAGTCGTCAAAAAGCATTATTGTAAAGGTAAATATTACGCCGTCGCGCTGGACAGGCATGCGGCCAGCAATGAAATCGATGATGCTATTGATTTGCTACAGCCTGCCCCGCTCGATTCACCGCTTTAACCTTACCGCGCCGGAAATCCGTTGCTGATAAACGTTTCATAGCCGCGCTGACTGTGGCTTGGTCACAGCCCGCCTCACCGGCAAGCAAATATGTTCGATGCGAGAAAAGGCTCGCCTGAGCGAGCCTTTTCATCAAAGTGTGCCACCGCCAGAAGCATCCCTGCTTCCAGATTCGGAGGCCGGTACAGTCTGTCGTACTGTCGGCGGCTATAAATAACTATACTCCGCCAGCCAGAAGATGGGAGCAAATACAGAATATGCTTAAAAAAAGGTCAGCGGCGTGTTGTCAGGCCCAGCCGCGTATGGCTGAGGCAACGCCCCATGTCAGTATCAAACTGTTTATTATCAGACAGTTTTGGACGTTGCTCACAACCCCATGTTAATGCGTGAACCGTTCGTACAGGGTCCACTCAAACCCTTTGCATGCTTGAGGGATGGCAAAGCGCTGCACCCTGAACCCATATGCAGAAGGCTCGTTGAAACGAGCTTATGGAAATTTTTAGCCTGTTTTACTCTGAATATCGTTTGTCCCAACAGTGATAAATCACGCCAGCCAGTTTTGTCAACATTTCCACAGTGCCATACATAGATGAAACTACGATCAAAACTTTTGCGACATCAAAGGGCAGAAAACTAAACTCGTCCTGTGGAAATATGCCAAATGAAGACATAAAAACGCCTGCCAGCAATACTCCGGGCATCACCATTATTTGTCGCAGTCGCTTTTTATTTATTACCATGAACAATTATCTCCGCTACAACCGCCAGCGTTGCTTGCCCCAGTTCCACCGCCGCCTCCATTCCCACTTGAGAAGCATTTCCCGGCAATCGAGCCACCAATTACACCTCGAATAGCCCCCGCAACTGACGCCCCACCAGCAATTAAACCACCAACAATCCCGGTGACGCATGAGTTCTCGGTTATTAAGGTGTCTAAATCCATGCCGTTTGGATTTGTTCCGATAAAACCGCCGCCCTGTCCACCGTAGGTCGTATGGCCTTTATTGAAGCCGCCGCCTGAATGCCCCCAATAGCCTTCCCAACCGCCATTGCGGCTGGCACCCGTAATCAGAGTTAATTGATTTTCTTTTAATAGCATCATGATAAATTCCTTTTCGATTAAAAGTGAAATATGAAGCCGTAGATCCAATAAATTAATTAAAACAACATCTATCACTTGTCAAAGAAAATTAAGAAAAATAAACACACATATATAAATGATGTGAAAATTAATTATTCACCCTATAAATTAATACATATTTAACCTTATATCTCTTGATTTTTGATTTTTGATTTTTGATTTTTGATTTTTGATTTTTGATTTTTGATTTTTGATTTTTGATTTTTGATTTTTGATTTTTGATTTTTGATTTAATAATAAAAAATGTGCGCTATAAAACAACAGTAAGGAAGACATCTTTTTGACATCAAAAAGGAAAAACAGATCACAAATAGCGTTTACGCTTGGTCTGAAATGACAAGTAAAACTACTCTTGCGAGCGAACATTATTTAATGTCGCCACAAAGCGTGAAAATTTATTTTTGGATTAGCTCTGGCATCAGAAAACGGGTCTATTTACAACTCCGGCCATGCATGCATATTCATAATCTCTCACCTTGCCAGGCGCGGATGCTGTGTTATTAAAAAGCGCCAGCGCGCAGACGTAAAAGAAGCCCGCCGAAGCGAGCTTTGAATGGCACAAAAATTAATCCCCGCCAATAAATATCAAAACTTTCTTGAAAATGTATATGCACCCAGCAGTGCATAACAATAATAACGTGAAGCGAGAAAAGTTTACGGGCAAGCCGGGCCAGCCCGTATCTATAACCCCGGCCCCGTTCATTAACGATGTAGCTAATGCAATACCCAGTATAACGGCGAGGACGTTAATTATTTTATTCTTCATTATCAATTACCGTGAACAACTATCGCCGCTACAACTGGAGTTGCTGCCAGAACCGCCACCACCACCGTTACCGCCCTCGGATTTAAAGCAACCGCCCGCCAGTGCCCCCAGAGCCGCACCCGCAGCCATTCCTGGTACTCCGCCAAAAGCCCCCATGCCAAGCCCTGCCAGAATATTGTTATTGCAAACAGTAACTGCATCACCTAACCCCGCGTAAAACCCGCTGCCGTTACCACCGCCCTTTGACGAACTATTATTTTTACTTGCACCGCCGCCGCTATGTCCCTAGTACCCCTCCCAGCCGCCATTTCGACTGGCACCGGTAACCAGAGTTAATTGATTTTCTTTTAATAACATCATGATAAACTCCTTTTCGATTAAAAGTGAAATGTGAATCCGTAGGTCCAATCAATTAATTAATTAAAACAATATCTATCACTTGTCAAAGAAAACTTAAGAAAAATAAACACACATATATAAATGATGTGGAAATTAATTATTCTCCATATAAATCAATACTTATTTAACCTTATAATTCTTGATGATTGCTTCTTTATTCTTTATTCTTTATTCTTTATTCTTTATTCTTTATTCTTTATTCTTTATTCTTTATTCTTTATTTAACAATAAAAAACGTGCGCTTTAAAATAACAGTAAGGAAGACATATTTTTGTTATCAAAGAAGAAAAACGGATCACGAATAGCGTTTACGCTTGGTCTGAAATGACAATAAAAACACTTACGCTGAAGGGTGTTATTTAATTTCGCCACAAAGCGTGAAAAGTGATTTTTGTATTAGCTCTGGCATCAGGGAAATGGGTCTGTTTACAAGCCCGACCAGATATGCAGATTATTATGCATTTTCATAATTTCTTACCTTGCCAGGCGCGGGTGCTGTGTTATTAAAAGGCGCCAAAGCGCAGACATAAAAAAGGCTCGCCGAAACGAGCCTTGTTACATTTATTTTTTATGATAACTATTTTTATTCTTTGTGAAAAAATGAGGCGAAAAAAATAGACATTTTAGCGAATGCGTAAAGTGTTGCCACAATAACAACAAATGTAGAAATCGGCCCAGGCAGGGAATAAACCCCACTATGTATCACACCGGCACCGCTCAAAAAAAGATTGCCTACCAGCACACCTACAAATACTGCAAAAGGGGTGATGAATTTTTTCACACTTTTCTCCCGAACAAGTGAATTACCAGGTATATTGCCCGCCAAAGTCTCCACCGCCATCATTATGGTCTCCACTACCGTTATTTGATGAACCGGATGAGGTTGTACATGAACTAATCCCCCCGCCAATAGCGCTCGATATAGCTGACGCTGGCCCGCCTATTGACCCACCTACCATGCCGCCCAAAATACCATTTAGGCAATCTCTGAATATAGGGTTCATATAGGGTGGACAATTACCACCGCCCTTTGACGAACTATTTTTCCCTTTACTTTAACCACCGCCGCTATGTCCCCAGTACCCCTCCCAGCCGCCATTTCGACTGGCACCGGTAACCAGAGTTAATTGATTTTCTTTTAATAACATCATGATAAACTCCTTTTCGATTAAAAATGAAATATGAATCCGTAGATCCAATCAATTAATTAAAACAATATCTATCACTTGTCAAAGAAAACTTAAGGAAAATAAACACACATATATAAATGATGTGGAAATTAATTATTCTCCATATAAATCAATACTTATTTAACCTTATAATTCTTGATGATTGCTTCTTGTTTTTTCTTGCTTCTAAAGCTAATAATAAAAAATACCATGCGCATTATAAAATAACAACAAGGATGATATCTGTTTGACATTAAACAGGAACACAGGAACACAGGAACACAGGAACACCAATAGTGTTTACACTAGGCCTGTAATAACAAGCCAAAATACTCACGCGGGCGAATATTATTTAATGTCACCACAAAGGGAAAAAATTAATTTTTTAATTAGCGCTGGCATAAGGAAAAACAGCCCGGACGGCGCGATGCATCCTGATAATTTAACGGAGCGGTTTGCTGATGATTGCAAAGATGCCGGTATTGCATCGGACGCTCCAACTACATTTCATGAGATCACTGTGATGCATCGCCAATCGCAGGCTTTTCGCCAGCCCGTGAAAGCTGCCCGGCGTATTCTCTGACGACGATCCTACCTCGCCATCGCCGGTCTCATCCGCTAAGAAGCCAGATGTTGAAATACTTAATTTTGCCATGTAATCATTTCTTCCAGCCGTTTAAGAATGTCAGGGAGGAAGCTTTCATCAAGGCTGAAGTCGCCTTTGACCTGTACACTGTCGGCATGAGATTCAGGCCGAAGATCATATTCGATAACTATATCGTCAGCACTGGCAACCTTTCTGATAATCATATTCAGCTGATGACATTCGCTGCGAAATTCAAAAGGCTTTATCTCCTGTTCGGCGATAAGCACATCATGATGAGCAGAAAACTGTTCACGTAAAACTTGTAGCTCACCCACAGTAAATTTAGTCTGGAATTGTACTTTCAGGCCGGGAACCGAAAATTCAACAAAGGATTTAATCCAGTCCCAGCGTTGATACTCCAGGTCAGTCTCGTTATCGACAACCCTTTCAAAAGGAGAGATAGCAAACGTGAATTCTTCGTTATTAATATCAAACATTGATGTGTTCCTGTCGGCGGCCTAATAATATATAAAGTGGGTAATCGTCCAGTCAGACTCTCTTACCACAACTTCCAGTGTGTATTTTTTATACTCAGTAGTGGCTTTTTTATGATACAGCTTGTACATCTCTATCTCATATCAGGATAAAACTTTGACTTTACGGGGATCGACCGCGCGTTTACCGTAACGAATAGCTTTTCCTGAATATGCAAAGGAACATAGCGACCAGGTTCATACATATGTTTGGCAGCCGTTTCGGTCATTTTTAGGCTACGAGCGGACAAGGCAAGCTTAAATCTGGCGCGTAAAAATAAAATGGTGCTCTCGCTTAGCCTTGCTGTAGCAGCGAGTTATATGAAGAACTATTGGTGCATGAAGGCAAACCTTTTGAGGAATGCTACCGGCACTTTTACCAAATACAGCAGATCGCAAAAAGAGGATTACCGGAAGGTGAAATGAGCCATGTATTACGTTATACCTTCGTCAGTAACTTTATGACGGGTGGTGCGTTCACAAAATGACTATAAGGGGTTAGCAAAGGGTGCTGAGCAGAATACAAGCATAAACAAGTCACCGTTTCATCTGTAACTTACTGCTTTTTTAAACAAAACAAAAAAAGACCGAATACGATTCCTATATTCGGTCCAGGGAAATGGCTCTTGTAAGAGCCGTGCGCTAAAAGTTGGCATTAATGCAGGCGATGTCGCCTTGCCTTATAAAGCGTAGAACAGCCGTGAGGAATGTCCAGCCGGATGCAAACAGGCTGTAAGGAAGAGTTTAAGTCTGTGAGATCAACGGCAAAAAGCGCATAAGACGCTGTCATTTAGCGCCAGTGTTAACTACAGCTTGAGCGCGACGCTGCCGCGCTCGACTGGATTAATTACACAGTTTTTCTGCACGCTCGATAATCGGCTGCAGGCTGGCTTTTTGTCCAGGATGCTGCGGATCGTCAGCCTGAATAACAGAAATAGGCTGCGCGGTGGCCTTGCCTGATTTCACATTATGCGCCGCTTCGTCGTTCAGCGGATATTGCATCAAGGTGCTGGGGTTAATAGCGAACAGCGCATGCTCTTTCGTACAGGTCAGCATCACCTCTTCGCGGGTAAAGGGCCACTTATCTTTACCCATTTCAAAACGACTAATGGTGATGATTTCTGATGCAGCCAGCGCGCTGGTGCAGCATCCCATCGCCAGTAATAATCCGATGATTTTTTTCATGAGGTTACCTTATTGTCCCGGTTGACTTATTTATAGCTAAAACACTCTGCGCTTTATGCGAATAATTCGACACGCATTATGGCTGTAACGTGGCAAAGGTACTAACAGCAATCACGACCAATAGCGCGATGACGATCTCCAGCTGCGTGGTACGCATAAACCATAATTGCGCCCCGCTGCCCGGCGTGGAGAAACGCGGCACCAGCCAGTAGCGATTAAACAGCGCGATGCCTGCCATCAGCGCCACCAGCAAGATTTTAACCATCAGCAACAGCCGATAATCATTCGTTGCGGGCCAGGGCCAGCCCACGATAAAAGCCGTGTTGATCATGCCGCTCAGTAACGTGAGCGCGACCGCCAAATGCCCATAGCGGGAAAAGCGCATCATGGTGCAGATGGCATCACTCCGTAGCGCTGGCTGCCGCGCATCACGCATTAACCACAGCAAGGGCAGCAGGCCGCCAGCCCAAAAGGACGCGCCGATAAGATGAATCGCGTGATTGAAACGCTGTAGCGCGCCGGGCCAGCCATCCAGCATCGCCGCATGTCCCACCAGGGCCATACCGCAAAGCTGCACCAGGCCCCAAAGCAGCAGCAAACGCTGCCGCCTGCCGCCGCCGGCCAGACTCAGGCAGGCCAGCAGCGCAGCCAGCAGCTGCACCATCCAGGCCTGACCAAAGCCCGTCTGCATTACTGCTCGCCAGATCGCCGCCTGCACGATGTTGCGCCAGTCGCCGCTCATTAGTCCGGTCTGTGCCGCCAAAATCGCCAGGGCGCTTAACAGCGTTAACATCGTACAGCCGATAAGCAGCGGCATTAAACGTTGACTCAGCACCGCACGATAGCGACGCGGTGCCAGTAGCGCGCTATAAAAGGCGCTGCCGGTCAGCAACATCAGCGCACTGAAGTGGAGCCAGCGGCAGAAGATATAGAGCGTCTCCAGCGTCATCGCTATTTCACGCTGAAAGTGTAACTTCCCTTGGTTCTGTGACCATCTACCGACAGCACATGCCAGTTTACCTGGTAGCTGCCGCTGGGAAGCGGTTTTTCCAGCGGTACAATGAGCTGATTATGCTGTTTTGGCGCACGCTCAACTTCCGCTACCGGCATCGCTTGCTGATTAGCCGTAACGATATCAACACCGCTAAAAGCAGGCTCGACATCCTCAGAAAAGGTCAGCGTCAACGCCTGAGGCGATGCCTCAACGTTGGCATTCGCGGCGGGATATTGCGACTTCAGGTGGGCATGAGCCAGAGCAGCTGGAGAAAAAGCGACGGCCAATACCAGGGCGGCGCCAGGTAAAGCAGAGAAGCAGGTTTTCAACATGATTTCATCCTGTAAACTATCGTGGTTGTCACCAACGAGGCCGCAGCATACCTCCCGTGCCGAAGCCTGTCGAGGCATTAACGGCGATTCAAAACGGGTGCAGCAGCGCTTATACAGAGGAGTAAAAAATGTCTAACAACCTGGCAACATTGTCGCAGGAAGAGAAAGATAAAGTGAACGTTGACCTGGCTGCCGCTGGCGTCGCGTTTAAAGAGCGTTACAATATGCCGGTGGTGGCGGAAATCGTCGAGCGTGAACAGCCGGAAGCGCTACGCGACTGGTTCCGGGAGCGCCTGATGCATCATCGCCAGACCTCGCTTAACCTTTCCCGCCTGCCCTGGGAACCCAAGAGATAACAGTGCGCGTCAGCGCTAAGAGGTTTTATGCTACGCGTTATTGATACTGAAACCTGTGGTCTACAGGGCGGTATCGTTGAAATTGCTTCCGTTGATGTGATTGACGGCCAGATCGTTAACCCCATGAGCGACCTTGTGCGCCCCGACCGGCCTATCAGCCGTCAGGCGATGGCGGTGCATCGCATCAGCGAAGCGATGGTGGCCAATAAGCCGCCGATTGAAGCGCTTATCAGCCGTTATCACGGCAGCCCTTATTATGTGGCACATAACGCCAGCTTCGATCGGCGTATGCTGCCGGAAATGCATGGCGAATGGATTTGCACCATGAAGCTGGCACGCCAGCTGTGGCCCGGTTTAACCTACGGCAATCAGGCGCTGCGACAGCATCTGCAATTGGACGTGACGCCACCCGCCGATCTGCATGCGCACCGGGCGCTGTATGACTGCTATGTCACCGCCGCGCTCTTGATTCGCATTATGGCAACCTCCGGCTGGGATGCCACGCAGCTGGCTGCTCGTATGCAGCAACCAACCTCAGCAGAGGTGATGCCGTTCGGCAAGTATCGCGGTCGTCCGATTGCAGACGTGGCTAAACGTGACCCTGGCTATCTGCGCTGGATGCTTGACTCGATTCCCGATCTGAAACCTGCTCTGCGTAACGCCTTGCAAAAGCAGGTCAGTCAGGCTGACGATTAATAGCCGCTGCTGCCGTGCAACGAGCCCTGCGCCAGGCCGATGATAAACGCAAACTCCAGCGAAACGCCTTCATAGGATTTAAAACGTCCTGATTTGCCGCCGTGGCCGGAATCCATATCGGTACAGAGCAGCAGCAGGTTTTCATCAGTTTTCTGCTCGCGCAGCTTAGCGACCCATTTGGCAGGCTCCCAGTATTGTACCTGCGAATCATGCAGCCCGGTGGTCACCAACATATGCGGATAAGATTGCGCCGTGACGTTATCGTAAGGGCTGTACTGCTTCATATAGTCATAATATTGCGGATCGTTGGGGTTGCCCCACTCATCATATTCGCCGGTGGTCAACGGAATCGACTCATCCAGCATGGTGGTGACCACGTCCACAAAGGGAACCTGCGCCACAACGCCATGAAAACGCGCGGGCTGTAAATTAATTACCGTGCCCATCAGCAGCCCGCCCGCGCTGCCGCCCATCGCGTAAAGCCGCTGTGGATCGCCATAGCCATGCTGAACCAGCGCATCGGTTACGTCGAGGAAGTCGTTAAAGGTGTTCATTTTGTTTAATAAACGCCCGTCGTCATACCACTGTTGCCCCAGCTCGCCGCCGCCGCGCACGTGAACCAGCGCATAAACAAAACCGCGATCCAGCAGGCTGAGACGGCTAGAGCTGAAGTCGGCGTCCATAATGGTGCCATAAGAGCCATAGCCGTACACCAGCATTGGGTTTTTGCCCGGTTGATAATGCTGGCAGTGATAAACCAGCGAAACCGGCACTTCCACCCCATCGCGCGCTTTAATCCATAAATGCTCGCTCTTATAGTTAGCGGAATCAAAGCCGTTGATCTGCGTCTGCTTTAATACGCGCCGTTCACCGGTATCCATATCCAGTTCAAACAGCGTGGTGGGGGTAGTCATGGATGAATAGCCGTAGCGCAGCTTGCTGGTCTCCGGCGAGGCGTTATAAGCCAGCCAGGTGACATAGGCGGGATCGTCAAAGGCGATACCGAAGGTCTCACCGGTACGCCAGCAGATCTGCCGCAGGCTGGAAAGCCCGCGTTGCCGCTCTTCCACCACCAGCCAGTTACGGAACAGCTGGAAATCTTCCATCACCACATGGTCACGCGGCGCGATAATGGTTTCCCAGCGCGACTCATCCAGGTAGCTGGTGCGGTAGAGGCCGAAGTTTTTCCCTTCGCGGTTTGAGCGCAGCCAGAAGCGATGATCGTAATGATCAAGGGTATATTCATGGCCTTTGCGCCGCGGCACAAACACGCGCGGACGCGCATCGGCATACTCAGCATCCAGCAGATGAATTTCAGTGGTGGTGGTGCTGTGCAGCGCAATCAGAACAAAATGTTCCGAGGTGGTTTTATGCACGCTGAGGTAGAAGGTGTCATCGCTCTCCTCATAGACCAGCTCGTCATCCTGCTGCGGCGTGCCGACATTATGCCGCCACACCTGATAAGGCAGCAGCGTCTGCTTATCTTTACGCACGTAATAGAGCGTTTTTGAGTCATTAACCCAGGCAAAGCTGGATGAGACATTTTCCAGCACTTCCGGATACCAGTTGCCGCTCTCCAGGTTACGGAAACGGATACCGTACTGGCGGCGCGACAGGAAATCTTCCGCCAGCGCCATGATGCGGTTGTCCGGGCTGATATCCAGCGCGCCCATGGTATAGAACTCGCTGTGCGAAGCGCGCTGGTTAGCATCAAGCAGCACTTCCCACTCATCGGGCGTCGTGGTCTCTGCGGGCTGACGAAAATAGGTCGCGTATTCGTTACCGGCCTCATAGCGGCTCTGATAGCGATAGCCGTTTTTCACATAAGGCACCGAATAATCCTGCGGCGAAATGCGCCCGACCATCTCTTTCAGCAGGCGATCCTGCAACGCCTTTTGCGTCAGCATCACCTTATGGCCATAGTTATTTTCAGCGCGCAGATAATCCAGCACGTCGGGATCTTCACGCTGGTCATCACGCAGCCAGTAGTAATTATCGACGCGCGTATCATCATGCAGCGTCATTTCATGAGGAACTCTCTTCGCTTTCGGTGGCATCATAACGGTTACTGTTTTCAGACATAGATACATTAAGGTTGGCAGCTAAGGCCATGATTGCCAAGCGGCAGCGGCAAAAAGCAGGTTGTGAAGGTTACCAGCCCGCCGCCAGGCAGCGGCAGGCCTTAACAGAGAGGGTCAGGATGGGAGTTTCTCTTTTTCGGCGCGAATATCTTTTTCAATATCTTCGCGCACGTCCGCCGGGATCTTCAGTGCATCGCCCAGCTCTTTCAGGTAGCTGCGTTCCATAAAGTGGTCGACATCGATAGCCGCACAGCTCAGGAAGTAAAGCTCTAACGCCTCTTCCTCGTTTTTTATGCCCTGCGCCAGCCCGTGCGGATCCAGCGGACGATCAATCGCCTGTTGAATCAGCGCTTCCGCCTGTTCGCCATAACCCGCCTGATGGATGTTTTGCTCGATGGCTTTGCGCTCTTCGCCATCGATATGACCGTCGCTTTTCGCCGCGAACACCAGCGCGGTAATCAAACGTTCCGCGCGCTGATCCACCGGTGTCTCCTGCTGACCAAACTGCGGCTCATCCTGATGCGCTTCACGCACGCGCTGCTTATATTTATTCCATAGCAAAACGCCGGCCGCCGCGCTGCCGCCGATCACCAGGGCGTTTTTGCCATATTTGCTTAACAGATTGCGCGAGGATTTACTGGATATCAGCATACCGGCCAGGCCGCCGAGCGCACCCGGCGCCAGCATTTTGCTTAGCCCTTCGCTGCCGCCCTGCGCTTTTGCGCCTGCGTTGCCGATGCCCGTATTGCTCAACATTTTTTGCACTTGCTGCAGCCAGTTACTCATAAGCTCTCCTTTGTGATGTATGCCGATAGTGTGAAGCATCGGGCGTCAAGAAGCGTAAGCGAGAGCAAATAGCAAAAGAAGGTGGGATGAACCCTGTTCATCCCGCTCTGCTTAACATCGTTATCAGGAAAGTGTGGCTGATATTCGCCAGGCTGCAACGTTGAGCGGGCGCGTTAATCAGGCCGCTTTAACCGCGCGAACTTTTTTCGCCGTTTCGTCTGGCGCGTTATCATCGCTGGTTTCCGCTGCGGCGGCCTTCGATGCTTTTACCGCGGGCTGCGCGTCCGGCAGCTTGCTGGTACGTAAAATATGCTGTACCGCATCTTTCTGTTCCGCCAGGAACAGGCCCAGGTTTTCCAGCTGAGCTTCTTCCAGCGGCAGATCGCTTTGTACCAGCCAGTCAGTAAAAGCTTCCGCCATATCGAGCATTTTGTCGTATGCGTCTGCTTCTTTTTTACTGGCAAATGTCATTTTTTCTTCACCTTTTCTGACCACAACAAATTTGGTTTCAACAGCCATGACTCACCTCGGGTATATACTGTATTTTTATACAGTATAACAGGCAAAATCCTGAGATCAAGTTTTCCTGACGGCTGTCAGCGCAAACGTTTTCGTATATACTGCGCGCGTTTTTACTCTTCACTTTTCAGGTAGGTACTATGACGATTCTTGGAACGGCGCTGCGTCCCGGCGCGACGCGTGTGATGCTGTTGGGTTCAGGCGAACTGGGCAAAGAAGTGGCCATTGAATGTCAGCGTTTAGGCGTTGAAGTGATTGCCGTGGATCGCTATGCCGATGCGCCAGCGATGCATGTCGCCCACCGCAGCCATGTGATTAATATGCTGGATGGCGCGGCGCTGAAAGCGCTGATTGCTCAGGAGCGTCCCGATTATGTGGTGCCGGAAATTGAAGCGATCGCCACAGATATGCTGATTGAGCTGGAGCAACAGGGACAGCGCGTGGTGCCCACCGCTCAGGCGGCGCGTCTTACCATGAATCGTGAAGGTATCCGCCGTCTGGCGGCTGAAACGCTGGCTTTGCCCACCTCCAGCTATCGCTTCGCCGATACGCAGCCCGCCTTTATCGCCGCAGCGGAAGAGATCGGTTTTCCCTGCATCGTGAAGCCGGTGATGAGTTCTTCCGGCAAAGGTCAGAGCTTCGTACGTGAGGCGTCCCAGCTGGAACAGGCGTGGATCTACGCACAACAGGGTGGACGCGCCGGGGCCGGAAAAGTGATTATCGAAGGCGTGGTAAAATTTGATTTTGAAATTACCCTGCTTACCGTCAGCGCCGCAGACGGCATTCATTTTTGCGCGCCGATTGGTCATCGTCAGGAGGATGGCGATTATCGTGAATCCTGGCAGCCGCAACAGATGAGCCCGCAGGCATTAGCGCGCGCCCAACAGATCGCTGGCGACGTCGTGAAAGCGCTGGGCGGCTTTGGCTTATTTGGCGTGGAGCTGTTTGTCTGCGGCGATGAAGTGGTTTTCAGCGAGGTGTCGCCGCGCCCGCACGATACCGGCATGGTTACGCTGATTTCGCAGGATCTCTCCGAGTTCGCCCTGCATGTGCGCGCCTTTCTAGGCCTGCCGATCGGCGCGATTCGTCAGTATGGCCCGGCGGCATCAGCGGTTATTCTGCCGGCGCTGCGCAGCAATAACGTCAGCTATGGCGAAGTGGAAAATGCATTGGGCGCCGGGCAGCAGCTGCGGCTGTTTGCGAAACCGGAAATCGACGGCAAACGTCGGATGGGCGTGGCGCTGGCCACGGCGGAAAACGTCGAGGAGGCGGTAACGCGCGCGGTTGCCGCGGCGGCGGCCGTCAGGGTTAGCGGTTAACAAAACATGGCTCTCCCGCCGGGGAGAGCCATCATGCTTAGCGAGCGCCCGCTACCGCTTCACGCGCCAAATCGGTAATGCGCTGATAATCGCCGCTTTCCAGCGCATCGTTGGGCACCAGCCAGGAGCCGCCGATGCACAGCACGCTTTTCAGCGCCAGGTAATCACGGTAATTTTTCGGCGAGATACCGCCGGTTGGGCAGAAACGCACCTGCGGGAACGGTCCGCCGATCGCCTGTAACGCTTTTACGCCGCCGTTGGCTTCCGCCGGGAAGAATTTAAACTCGCGCAGGCCATACTGCATACCGGTCATTAATTCAGACACGGTGCTGATACCGGGAATCAACGGAACGCTGCCTTCCACGGCCGCCTGCAATAACGGTTCCGTGATGCCGGGGCTGATAACAAACTGCGCGCCCGCTGCGGTCACTTCCGCCAGCTGCTGCGGATTGATCACCGTTCCGGCGCCGACGATGGCGTCCGGCACTTCCTGAATAATCGCTTTCAGCGCATCCATTGCGACCGGCGTACGCAGCGTAACTTCCAGTACGCGCACGCCGCCCGCCACCAGCGCCTTCGCCATCGGCACCGCATGTTCCAGTTTATTCACTACGATAACCGGCACCACTGGCCCGGTGGTCAGGATCGATTCGGCACTTGTTTTCCAGTTTTTCATCGTACTTTCTCCTGTCAGGCCAGCGAACCATCCGACCACTGGCAAAAATGGCGCATCCGCGCGGCAAAGAAACGGTGATTACCATACCTGATCTTTAGCGCAGGCGTCCACGTGCTTAAGCATTTTTTGAAACTGCGGTTCATTTTTTTCAACGTTTTTACAACGCAAAAAAAAGCCCGCATTACGCGGGCTTAACAGCTTTTGACTTATTCGAACTCGTTCCAGGAACGGCCATCGCGGGTGATCATCGCCACGGAAGCAACGGGCCCCCAGGTGCCCGCCTGATAAGGCTTAGGCGCGTCGTTATCCGCCGCCCAGGCATCAACAATGGAATCGACCCATTTCCATGCCGCTTCCACCTCATCACGGCGCACAAACAGCGCCTGAATGCCGCGCATACTTTCCAGCAGCAGGCGCTCGTAGGCATCGGCCAGATGGGACTGGTTAAAGGTTTCTGAGTAGCTCAGATCCAGCTTGGTGGTTTGCAGATTATGTTTATGATCGAGTCCCGGCACCTTGTTCAGGATTTCGATATCCACCCCTTCATCCGGCTGCAGACGAATGGTTAGCTTGTTCTGCGGCAGCTCCTGCCAGGATTCTTTAAACAGGTTCATTTCCGGGTTTTTGAAATAGACCACCACTTCCGAACATTTGGTCGGCAGGCGCTTACCGGTACGCAGGTAGAAAGGCACGCCAGCCCAGCGCCAGTTATCGATATCAACGCGAATAGAAACGAAGGTTTCGGTATTGCTGGTTTTGTTGGCGCCCTCTTCTTCCAGGTAGCCCGGCACTTTTTTGCCCTGCACAAATCCGGCGGTGTACTGGCCGCGCACCGTTTTATCGCGCACGTTGCTGTGGTCGATGCGGCGCAGCGAGCGCAGCACTTTTACTTTTTCATCACGAATGCTGTCGGCGCTGAGATCGGACGGCGGCGACATGGCAATCATGGTCAGCACCTGCAACAGGTGGTTCTGGATCATATCGCGCATCTGACCGGCTTTATCAAAATAGCCCCAGCGCCCTTCGATACCGACTTCTTCCGCTACGGTAATTTGCACGTGATCGATGGTGCGGTTATCCCAGTTATTGGCAAACAGGGAGTTAGCAAAGCGCAGCGCCAGCAGGTTCAGTACCGTTTCTTTACCCAGGTAGTGGTCGATACGGAACACCTGGCACTCTTCAAAATATTCACCAACCTGATCGTTGATTTCCTGAGAGGTTTCCAGCGAGGTGCCGAGCGGTTTTTCCATCACTACGCGCGCGGGCTTAGCGTTCAGCTTCGCCTGTCCCAACCCTTTGCAGATAGCGCCGAAGGTGCTGGGCGGCATGGCAAAATAGTTGATGGTGACGCGGTTTTGTTGGTCCAGCATTTTACCCAGGCGTGGGAAATGCGAGGTATCGTTAACGTCCAGGTTACAAAAATCGAGGCGGCCGCTGAGGCGATCCCACAGCGCTTCGTCGATTTTTTCTTTCATAAAGGTTTCCAGCGCTTCACGTACCACTTTGGTGTACGCCGCCTTATCCCATTCCGCGCGGCCAACGCCGATAATGCGGCTCTCTTCATGAATCTGCCCTGCCTTTTCCAGCTGATACAGGGAAGGCAGAAGTTTACGGCGCGCAAGGTCGCCTTTCGCACCGAAAATAACCAGATCGCATGCCTGGGCTGTTTGTGTTACCGCCATTCTTATCTCCTCGTTGCAGGATGAGTCGGGTCCGGGATGATCCGCGCTAACCCAGCTCTTATTGTAATTTTATTTCAGCACAATGTACTGTGTTTGATCGACGCGGGTAAACCAGCGCCCGCTCCTTTTGCCATAAACGGTTATTTTAACAACGCTCTGCGTGCTTTTGCGGCGCGTTAATCCCTGTAAAAAATATGGCTTTTCACAACGAAATCAGACACAGCTCATATTCTGGCAAAAAACGTCAGGTCAGGTTTTACCAGCGCTGCCCTGGGACGGCTATAGCGCGGTATATTCGCAGTAAACCGCCATTGGATGCACCTTTATATGAAATTGACAAAAGTGATGAGCGTTAGCGCATGAACAATATGTTGGAGAAAATTCAGTCGCAGCTTCCCTTTCTCAGTAAATCCGAACGCAAAGTCGCCGCCGTGGTGCTCGCCGCGCCAGAGATGACGATTCACTCCAGCATCGCGCTGTTGGCCGCCGCCGCTGAAGTCAGCGATCCTACGGTAAACCGCTTTTGCCATCGCCTGCAAACCAAAGGCTTTCCCGATTTTAAACTGCAGCTGGCGCAAAGCCTGGCGACCGGCACGCCCTGGGTAAGCCGTAACATTGATGAGCATGATGCGGTAGAGATCTATAGCGACAAGATTTTCCAGTCAGCGCTGGCCGGTCTGGAGCAGGTGCGTCAACGCCTGGATATGCGCGCCATTCAGCGTGCTGTCGAGGTGCTGGCGACGGCGAAAAAAATCAGCTTTTTCGGGCTGGGCGCTTCGGCGGTAGTGGCGCACGACGCCATGAATAAATTTTTCCGTTTTAACGTGCCGGTTTTCTGTTCCGATGACGTGATGATGCAGCGCATGAGCTGTATTAACAGCGGCGCGGGCGATGTCGTGGTGCTGATTTCCCATACCGGCCGCACGAAATCGCTGCCGGAGCTGGCACAGCTGGCGCGCGAAAACGGCGCGGTGGTGCTGGCGCTGACTGCTTCCAGCTCGCCGCTGGCGCAGGAGGCCTCGCTGCTGCTGGCGCTGGACGTAGCGGAAGATACCGATATTTATATGCCGATGGTGTCGCGTATGGCGCAGCTGATGCTGATTGATGTGCTGGCGACCGGTTTTACGCTGCATCACGGCACCAGCCTGCGTGCGAACCTCAAACGGGTCAAAGAAGCGTTAAAACCGTCGCGGCTGGATAAAGAGAGCGATCCGTTCCCCATCCAGCGTTAAGCAGGCCCTCGCGCGCCTTGAAAGATAACTTGCCACAAGCGCCCATTGTTCGCTGCTCTTCCCGCCGCTGCGGTGCGCTAAACTTGTCGCTTATCAACGAAGTTTTTCTTCAGCGCGAGCGAAGGGTGACTTTAGCAGCCGGTGTCAGTATTGTATTTGGCGAACAGGAAAACGTCTTTAACTCTGGCCTGGCATCGCCGCCAGCGGTAACAGAAAGGAAAATGAATCTGCAGTTAGATCAATAATCATAAACAGAACATGCATACTTACTCTACGCCTCATTCAGGTTTCTACACCTTAAGGAAAACCCATGACTCGACGTCTCAGAAGAACCAAAATCGTGACCACGTTAGGCCCTGCCACCGACCGCGACAATAATCTGGAAAAGATCATTGCCGCCGGGGCTAACGTAGTACGACTGAACTTCTCCCACGGCACGCCAGAAGATCACCAGCTGCGTGCGGATAAAGTACGCGAAATTGCAGCCAAGCTGGGTCGCCACGTCGCCATTCTCGGCGATCTGCAGGGGCCGAAAATTCGCGTTTCAACGTTTAAAGAAGGGAAAATTTTTCTCAGCGTTGGCGATCGCTTCCTGCTTGATGCGAGTCTGGGCAAAGGTGAAGGCGATAAAGAAAAAGTGGGTATCGACTATAAAGGCCTGCCGGAAGATGTGGTGCCGGGTGATGTGCTGCTGCTGGATGATGGTCGCGTCCAGCTGAAAGTGCTGGAAGTGCGCGAAAGCAAAGTGTTTACCGAAGTCACCGTCGGCGGCCCGCTTTCCAATAATAAAGGCATTAACAAACTGGGCGGCGGTCTCTCTGCCGAAGCGCTAACCGAAAAAGATAAAGCGGACATCAACACCGCCGCAAAAATCGGCGTCGATTATCTGGCGGTTTCTTTCCCGCGCTGCGGCGAAGATCTCAACACCGCGCGCCGTCTGGCGCAGGAAGCGGGCAGCGATGCGAAAATTGTCGCCAAGGTTGAACGCGCTGAAGCGGTCTCCAGCCAGGACGCAATGGACGATATCATTCTCGCTTCCGACGTGGTGATGGTGGCCCGTGGCGACCTTGGCGTGGAAATCGGCGACCCGGAGCTGGTGGGTATCCAGAAAGCGTTGATTCGTCGCGCCCGTCAGCTGAACCGCGCGGTGATCACCGCGACGCAGATGATGGAATCAATGATTACCAATCCAATGCCGACGCGCGCGGAAGTAATGGATGTCGCCAATGCGGTGCTGGATGGCACCGATGCGGTCATGCTGTCAGCTGAAACCGCGGCGGGTCAGTATCCGGCGGAAACCGTTAGCGCGATGGCGAAAGTTTGTCTGGGCGCGGAAAAAGTGCCCAGCATTAACGTGTCGAAACATCGCCTGGAAGTGCAGTTCGATAACGTTGAAGAAGCGATTGCGATGTCGGCGATGTATGCCGCCAACCATCTGCAGGGCGTTACGGCGATTATTACCATGACCGAATCGGGCCGTACTGCGCTGATGACCTCACGCATTACTTCCGGGCTGCCGATTTTCGCGATGTCGCGTCACGAACGTACGCTTAATCTGACGGCGCTCTATCGTGGCGTGACGCCGGTCTATTTTGACAGCAATAATGACGGCGTAGCCGCCGCGCATGATGCGATCAACCTGCTGCGCGACAAAGGCTTTTTAGTCTCTGGCGATCTGGTTATTGTCACTCAGGGTGATGTGATGGCTACCACCGGCACCACTAACACCAGCCGCGTGTTACGCGTCGAGTAATCTCTGCCAGCTGCCGCCCTGACGCGGCAGCTGTTTTATTGCCCGCTTGCTGTTTTCCTGTCGCCGCTTCTTGCTCGCCCGTTATCTTACCTGTTGGATTGCTTTTCTGCCTGCTCGCCTGTTTCCTTATGCTCGCCCGTTTTTTCCTGCTTACCCGTTGTTCTGCATGCTTGCCTGTTTACTGTCTGCTTGCGTCAAAATACCCGCGCTCCCTCCCCTTTCCCGCCGTTTTTGAGACGGCTCAATGTGATCTTCGTCACACTTTAAATATTAATAACACTTATAACTTAACTGTCACCAAAATCCTATTGAATGATAATGATTGCTATTTATAATCGCATTTACATTCTCAACAGCAGCATTTAATTAACAAAAGCGGGCCATAACCGCATAAAAAGGAGGTTTATCTGCATCAGATGGCTACTCCTCTGTTTTTGATTAATTTCGGGTAAATGCTTTTACCCACAAAGACATTAGATAATTTGAACTGATGCCATACAGCATCAGGCGTACAGGGCCGTCATATTTTCAGTGACGGTACGGGTTTCTTACGTCCAGAAAAAGGGTCAGGAAATGGCTTTAGTTTCCGCAACAACGCAACATACCGCTTCAGAACAGGGTGAAACCTCATCCGCCAGCGGCAGCGAATTTTTCTTTAACGAGGCGCAGCTGGAGCAATATGCGCAACAAACCCTGAGCGCGCTGGCGCTGATTCGCCACCAGCTACAGCAGACTGAAAAGCCGTTTAGCGGCATCCTGCCGCACGAACTGGCGCCTGCCTTACGTCATATCGATCTGGAGCAGCCGCTGGGCGATACGCAAGCGGCGCTGAGCGAGCTGGCTGAGGTTTATCTGCGCGATGCGGTTTGGTTCCATCATCCAAAATATGTCGCCCACCTTAACTGCCCTATCGTTCTGCCTTCACTGCTGGCGGAACAGGTGATGAGCGCGGTTAACAGTTCGGTAGATACCTGGGATCAAAGCGCAGGCGGCACCCTGATTGAACAGAAAGTAATTGACTGGACGCTACAGCGTATCGGCCTGCCCGCTGGCTCAGACGGTATTTTCACCAGCGGCGGCACGCAGTCGAACCTGATGGCAATGCTGCTGGCGCGCGACAGCTGGTGCGTACGCCAACACCCGGAGCACCTGATTAAACAGCGTGGCTTACCGCCTGAAGCAGGAAAATGGCGTATTTTCACCTCGAAAATGAGCCACTTCAGTATCCAGAAATCTACCGCGATTTTGGGTCTTGGCTATGATGCGGTGGTCGCTATCGATCACGATGAGCACTACCGTATGGATGCCGCCAAACTTGAGCAGGCGATTCAGCAGTGTCGTCAGGATGGCCTGATCCCGATTGCGGTGGTTGCCACAGCAGGCACCACCGATTTCGGCAGCATCGATCCGCTACAGGCGATCGGCGATATTTGTCGTCACTACCAGCTCTGGATGCATGTGGACGCCGCCTACGGCTGCGGGCTGCTGGTGTCGCCGCAGCATCGGGCGCGCCTGAAAGGCATTGAGCGCGCCGACTCCGTTACCGTGGATTATCACAAATCCTTCTTCCAGACCGTCAGCTGCGGCGCGTTCTTTGTGCGTGAAAGCCAGCACCTCAGTCATGTTACGGTACATGCCGACTACCTGAATCCGCTCAGCGCGCAGCAGGAAGGCACGCCGAACCTGGTGAATAAAAGCATTCAGACCACGCGTCGCTTTGATGCGCTGAAGATGTGGATGACGCTGCGGATCATGGGCGCACAGCAGCTGGGTAGCGCCTTTGACAGCGTACTGGCGCTGGCGCAGCAAACGCATCGCCTGTTACAGGCGCACCCGGCCATTGAGGTGCTGCATGCGCCTGAACTCACCACTCAAGTGTTCCGCTATATTCCGCGTCCCGGCCTGCACGACGAGAAGGTCGATGAGATCAACGCGCAAATCCGCAAAGCGCTGTTCCGCTCAGGCAACGCGGTGGTGGCGGGGACCAAAGTCAACGGACGCCAGTATCTGAAATTTACCCTGCTCAATCCCAACACGCGCATCGCTGATATGGAAGATGTCATCGCGTTAATCAGCCATTACGGGCGCGAACTGTCGCACAACACGCCGTTAAACGCTGCGAATCAGTAAGGACATAATGATGAACGACACCATTTATGACTTTATCGGCATTGGCATCGGGCCGTTTAATTTAAGTCTGGCCTGCCTGACCTCACCGCTGGAAGAGGTCAACGGCCTGTTCCTTGACCAGAATCCAGGCTTTGACTGGCACACCGGTATGATGCTGGAGAGCGCCCACCTGCAAACGCCGTTTATGGCCGATCTGGTGACGCTGGCCGATCCCACCAGCCCATTCAGTGTGCTGAACTACATGAAGCAGCAGGGCAAGCTTTACAGCTTCTATATCCGCGAAAGCTTCTTTTTGATGCGCAAAGAGTACAACCAGTATTGCCAGTGGGCCTGCTCGCAGCTGAATAACCTGCGCTGGAATACGCGCGTGGATTACGTCAGCTACGACGAAGGTCGCGAATGCTATCGGCTTCAGGCGGTGGATACGCGTAGCGGCGAACGCCATAGCTGGCTGACGCACAAGCTGGTGCTAGGCACCGGGCCGGTGGCCTGGCTGCCGGAATGCAGCCGCCCGCTGCGCGATCGCATCGTGCATTCCAGCGATTACCTGGTAAATAAAGCGCAGCTGCAAACGCAGCGCGCGATCACCGTGCTGGGCAGCGGTCAGAGCGCGGCGGAGATTTTCTACGATCTACTGAGCGATATCGACAGCCACGGCTATCAGCTCAACTGGGTCACGCGGGCGCCGCGCTTCTATCCGCTGGAGTACACCAAACTGACGCTGGAGATGACGTCGCCGGAGTGGATCGATTATTTCCACGCCCTGCCGCCCGCTAAACGCGACCAGCTGAATGCCGGACATAAAAATCTGTTTAAGGGCATCAACAGCAGCCTGATCAACGACATTTATGACCTGATGTATATCAAGCAGCTGGATGGCGATCTGAAGGTGCGGCTGTTTACCAACTCAGCGCTGACCGGGCTGCGTCGCCTGCCGAGCGGTGAGCTGGAGTTGTCGCTCCATCAGCGTGAACAAGATGAACACTATACGCGCCGCACCGAAGGACTGGTGATGGCCACCGGCTATCACTATCAGCCGCCGCAGTTTATTGAAGGCATCGCGCACCGCCTGCGCTGGGATGAACAGGGACGTTACGATGTGCAGCGCAACTACAGCATCGATCGTCATAACGCGGTGTTTGTACAAAATGCTGAACTGCATACCCACGGCTTCGTTACGCCCGATCTCGGTATGGCCTGCTACCGCAACTCGGTGCTGATCCGTGAAATCGCCGGACGCGAGATCTACCCGGTGGAGCAACGCATCGCCTTCCAAACCTTCCCGGCAGAAACGGAGCGCTAAGATGAACGTGGTATACCGCTGTAAACGGCCCGCCGGTGACTTTACGTTGCGTACGATGAAGGCAGACGATGCGCCGCTTATCCATCGCTGGGTCACGCAGGAGTACGCGCGCTTTTGGGGCATGCAAAACGATACGCTGCAACAGGTTGCCGATTTTTACCAGCAGCTGACGGCCAGCGATCCGCAGGCGGCGATTATCGGCCTTTGCAATAACGAGCCGGTTTTCCTGATGGAGTTTTACCGCGCCCAACAGGATGAGGTGGGCAAGCACTATCCCGCGCGTGCTGACGATTACGGGATGCATATTCTTATCGCTCCGGCGCACAAGCCGCTGCCGCAGTTTAGCTGGCAGGTGTTCAGCACGGTGATGGATTACCTGTTCAGCCTGCCGCAGGTGCAGCGCGTGGTCGTGGAGCCGGACGTGCGTAACGAGAAAATCCATCGGCTGAACAAACGCGCGGGCTTTCGCTATCAGCACACCATCGATATGGGACATAAAACGGCCTGGCTCGCCTTTTGCCAGCGCGAAGATTATCAGCAAGCGCAATTGCAGGAACCTTTACCAATGACGACACCCCATCCCCTGATTAATGGACAACACCTGAGCGGCGACAACTGGACGCTGGCGAACCGCCTGCTGGTGCGCAAAGCGATTGCGGAGTTCGCCCATGAAAAACTGATTGCGCCGCAGCCGGATGCGAATAACAGCTATCAGCTGGCGGTGCCGGGCGGCGAAGCGGTTTACGCTTTTCGCGCCCGTCGTCTGGCGCTCGATCACTGGCAGATCGATCTCGATTCGCTGGCAAAGCATGAAAACGGCGAGCCGCGTCCGCTGGATGCGCTGCAGTTTATTATTGAGTTTCATCAGCAGATTGGCATCCCTGCCGCCATGCTGGCGACCTATATGGAAGAGATCACCAGCACGCTGTGCAGCAGCGTCTACAAATTACAAAAGGGCAACCCGGACAGCGCGGCGCTGGTGAAAGCTGATTTCCAGACGGTGGAAGCCGCAATGACCGAAGGCCATCCTTGCTTTGTCGCCAATAATGGTCGCATCGGGTTTGATGCGCGTGACTATCTGGCTTACGCGCCGGAGGCGGCCGCGCCGGTGCATCTGGTTTGGGTGGCAGTGCATACCCGCAACGCGCACTTTTCCAGCCTGGATACCCTGAGCTATCAACAGCTGATGCAGGAGGAGCTGGGGCAAGAGACCGTCGCCAGTTTTAATGCGCGTCTGGAAGCCATGGCGGTGAACCCGCAGGATTATCTGTTTATGCCGGTTCATCCCTGGCAGTGGCAGAACAAGCTGCTAACGGTGTTTGCGCCCGACATCGCCGCGCGCGACATTATCTGGCTCGGCGAAGGCGAAGAGAGCTATCAGGCGCAGCAATCGATCCGCACCTTCTTTAACCGCAGCCAGCCGAGCAAACGCTATGTGAAAACCGCGCTCTCGGTGCTGAATATGGGCTTTATGCGCGGCCTGTCGCCTTACTATATGGCGACTACGCCTGCGGTGAATCAGTGGCTGGAAAGCGTGGTGAGTCAGGACGCCTGGCTACAGCGGTGCGATTTCCGTCTGCTGCGCGAGGTCGCGGCGATTGGCTATCATAACCGCTATTATGAGCGCGCTATTCAGGGCGATTCCGCCTATAAAAAGATGTTTGCCGCGCTGTGGCGCGATAACCCGGTGGCGCGGCTACAGCCTGGTCAGCGCCTGATGACCATGGCTTCGTTGCTGCATATCGATCAGCATCAGCAGCCGCTGCTGCCCGCGCTGATCGCTGATTCCGGGCTGGATGCGCAGACATGGATCGACCGCTATCTGACCTGCTACCTTAGCCCGCTGCTGCACTGTTTCTATCAGCATGACATCGTGTTTATGCCGCACGGCGAGAACCTGATTCTGCTGCTGGAAAATAACGTGCCGGTCAGCGCCTATATGAAAGATATCGGCGAAGAGATCGCGGTGCTGAACCCGGACGCGGTGCTGCCGGATAAGGCGCAGCGGCTGGCGGTAGAGGTGCCGGAAAACCTGAAGGTGCTCTCTATTTTTACCGATGTGTTTGACTGCATTTTCCGCTTTGTCTCCGCGATCCTCGATGAGAGCGGGACGCTGCCGGAAGCGCGTTTCTGGCAACGCGTGGCGCAGTGCGTTCACCACTATCAGCAGGCGCATCCGCAGCTGGCGAGTAAGTTTGCCCGCTATGATCTGTTTACGCCGACCTTCGCCCTCTCCTGCCTGAATCGCCTGCAGCTGGCGAATAATCAGCAGATGATTAACCTGGCGGATCCGGCGGAAAACCTGAAATTTGCCGGTGAGCTGGCCAACCCGATTGCGGCGTTTACGCATCAAGAATAATTCATCTGTCATACTGGTTTGATGGTTATACTGGCGCGGCCGCACTTGCGGTCGCGTTTTTATCTTTCTGGAGCATACCTGCATGGCCGCATACACCCCGGTTTCCAGCCTGACCTTCAGGCACCTACTGTTCCCGCTTTCGCTGGTACTGTTTGAGTTCGCGACCTATATCGCGCACGACATGATCCAGCCCGGCATGCTGCTGGTGATCAATGAGTTCCATGTCGGGGCCGAATGGGTTTCGGCCTCGCTGACCGCTTATCTGATAGGCGGTATCGTTCTGCAATGGCTGCTTGGCCCGCTATCGGATAAATATGGCCGTCGTCCGGTGATGCTGGCGGGCGTGCTGTTTTTTATCGTCTGCTGCGCGCTGATGCACTGGATTTCATCCATCGAGCAGTTTGTCGCGCTGCGTTTCCTGCAGGGCATCAGCCTCTGCTTTATCGGTGCGGTTGGCTATGCCGCCATTCAGGAAGCGTTTGACGAGGCGCGCAGCGTGCGCATTATGGCGCTGATGGCGAATGTCGCCCTGCTGGCGCCGCTGGCCGGCCCGCTGGCAGGCGCCGCCTTTTTGACCGTTGGCGACTGGCGCACCATGTTCTGGCTGTTTGCGATTATCGCTGCGCTGGCGCTGGTTGGTCTTTGGCGCGCCATGCCGGAAACCGCTGGCGATCGCACCGTCTCCATTAGCCTGAAAAATCTGGGCCGCAGCTATCTGGCGCTGGCGCGCGATCGACAAGTCATGAGCGGTTCGCTGGCGATCGGGCTGGTTTTTATTCCCATTCTGGCCTGGGTGGCGCTGTCGCCGGTGATTCTGATTCAGGATGAAGGCTTATCGCGTATGGATTACGCGCTGCTGCAGCTGCCGGTGTTTCTGGCGATGATCGCCGGTAACCTGACGCTAAGCCGTCTTTCCAGCCGCTTTCCCATTGAAAGCCCGCTGCGTTTCGGCGCATGGCCGATTCTGGCCGGTCTGGTGCTGGCCGCGTTAACCAGCCTGCTCAATAACCACAGCTATTTGTGGCTGACCGCCGGGCTGAGCCTGTATGCCTATGGCGCGGGCATGGTTAACGCCGGACTTTATCGCCTGACGCTGTTTTCCAGCAGCGCGGGCAAAGGCAGCGTGGCCGCTATGTTAGGTATGGTGAGCATTATTGCTTTTGCGTTGGGCATTGAGCTGACGAAGTTCGGCTATTTTCACGGCGGCAGTGCCTGGTTTAGCCTGATTAATCTGGCGAGCGGCCTGCTGTGGCTGGTTCTGGTTACCGCGTTCCTGCGTGAGCGCAAGCGACGCAGTACGGTCAATCCGCTTTAACGGCCTGCGCCCTTGCATCGTCAAGGGCGCACGTTTTCAGGAAGCACCGGGGGCAGGGTTATCGCCTCGCTTTGCGGTGACGGGCGGGCGGCGCAAAGCGCTTCCCGCCGCCTGACGCTTATTTGCGCGGAAACAATTCTTTGCGCTTATAGGGTTCGATATCCCCTTCACGACGCGTTTTCAGCAGTTTCAAAATCCAGGTGTACTGCTCAGGATGCGGGCGGACAAGTCTCTCCACCTCTTCATTCATGCGACGCGCCAGGGTCGGATCGTCCGCGTCCAGCAAATCATCCATCGGCGGCCGGATATAGATATCCAGCTGGTGGGTTTTGGCGTTATAAACCGGGAACAGCGGCACCACGCGTGCGCGACACACTTTCATCAGGCGTCCAACCGCGGGCAGCGTCGCTTTATAGGTGGCAAAGAAATCCACAAATTCGCTGTGCTCTGCGCCGTGATCCTGATCGGGCAAATAGTAGCCCCAGTAGCCCTGACGAATCGAACTGATAAAGGGTTTGATGCCATCATTTCTGGCATGCATCCGACCGCCAAAACGGCGGCGCACCCGATTCCACATATAGTCGATCAGCTGGTTGCTTTGATTATGGAACATCGCCGCCATCATCTGACCTTCAGAAGCCAGCAGCATGGCAGGAATATCTACCGCCCAGCCGTGCGGCACCAGCAAAATGACGTTTTGTTTCTCGGCCTGCATGGCATCGATAATTTCCCGGCCATGCCAGCGAACGTGCTGTCGCACGCGCTCGGGCTTACGTAGCGCCAGTTCAGCCATCATCACCATCGCCTGCGGCGCGGTAGCGAACATGTCGTCGATGATCGCTTCACGCTCGGTTTCCGACAGCTCAGGCAGGCAGTAAAGCAGGTTGATTTGCGCACGACGGCGCGCGCTTTTGGCAAAACGTCCGGCAAGGCGGCCCGCCGCGCCAAGGATAGGATCGCGTAGCGCCGCAGGCAGCATGGCCATTACGCTAAACGCGCCAATGCCCAGCCAGGCTCCCCAGTATTTGGGCAACAGAAAGGATTTGTGGAAGACGGGAATAAATTCGCTGTTTTTTTTCTTGCTGGTTTCCATGCACTCGCCTCTATCAATAACCGGCTAATGATAGTGTCGACAGGCAAATTTGCAACGCTTACCGCAGATTGTCGCTCAACCAGGGCTAAATAACGCGAAACTGGCAGGATGCCAGTAGAAAAAGCCAGCGGAGCGCACGATAAACGTACGCTCCGTAAAATAAGCCACGACTGCGGTTTAATTAAGCTTTAGCTGCGGCAACACGTCCCTCACCTGCGCCAGGAATTCTGAACGATCCTTGCCGGTCAGCCCTTCCGTACGCGGCAGCTTCGCCGTCAGCGGGTTTACCGCCTGGTTATTGATCCAGATTTCATAATGCAGGTGCGGACCGGTTGAACGGCCGGTATTGCCGGAAAGACCAATGCGATCGCCACGTTTCACCTTATCGCCCGGTTTAACCAGCAGCTTTTTCATGTGCATATAACGCGTCATATACTGGCGACCGTGACGAATAGCAATGTAGTTACCCGCGCCCGAACTACGTTTGGCCTGCACCACTTCACCATCGCCCACCGCCAGCACCGGCGTGCCAATCGGTACGGCAAAGTCCACGCCTCTGTGCGGCGCAATACGACCGGTGACCGGGTTCAGACGGCGCGGGTTAAAGTTCGAGGAGACGCGGAACTGCTTCACCGTCGGGAAACGCATAAAGCCGCGCGCCAGACCGGAGCCGCTACGATCGTAGAATTTGCCATCTTCGGCGCGGATGGCGTAATAATCTTTGCCGCCGGTGCGCAGGCGCACTCCCAACAGCTGGCTCTGCTCATTTTTGCCGTTCAGCTCTTCACGCGACATCAGGACGCTGAACTTATCACCTGCGCGCAGCTTGCGGAAATCCATCTGCCACTGCAATGCTTTGATTACGCTGCTGATCTCAGCGCTGCTCAGGCCAGCACGCTGGGCGCTGCTGACAAAACTGCCGTTAACTTCACCGGTTAACACGCTGTTTTTCCATTCGCCCTGTTGCATGGCGCTGGACATCTTAAAGCCGTTATCGATGCGATCGTAGGTGCGGGTTTCGCGCCGCGACATTTCCCACGTCAGGCGCTGCAGCTGGCCGTCATCGGTCAACGTCCAGGAGAGCTGTTGCCCCACCTGAATATTACGCAGTTCGCCGTCGGTTTTAACCAGCTGGCTAATTTCGCCCATATCGATGCCGTACTGATTCAGTACGCTGCTCAGGGTATCGCCGCTGGAAACCACATAATCGTGGGTGCCGGATTCAGCCGTGACATCCTGATCGATTTCATCCTGCGGCAGGTTGTCTTCTTCCTGGACGGACTGATCGAGCGGCTCACTGGCTTCAGGCAGCAGCGTACGCAGCTGATTTTTATCAATTTCAATGGTTTTGATGATGGGCGCTGTTTCACCCGGATGGTAAACGAAAGGCCGCCAGACAGCGACGGCCAGGGTAACAACGGTCAGCGACCCCAGCATTACGCGATGGGGACGCGGCAGATTATTAAATGCCAGGGCGACAGAGCGGGCTATCTGTTGCACTTTTAGGGATTCCTCATGCTCCTTTCAGGCAGCTTTCATACTGGCTCGACAGCTGTGAGAGGAATTTCACATAACTGTCTTTTGATAAGCTGATACCCATTCCCAGCGGATCGAGCGTACCTTTACGTACCTGAGTTCCTCTGGCAACGGCATCGATTACGGCCGGCCTGAATTGTGGCTCAGCAAAAACGCAGGTCGCTTTTTGCTCAACCAACTGTGTTCGAATTTGATGTAAATGCTGCGCGCCCGGTTGGATTACAGGATTAACGGTAAAATGGCCAAGTGGCGTGAGACCGTAATGCTTTTCAAAGTAGCCATAAGCATCATGAAAAACGAAATATCCTTTTCCTTTCAGCGGTGCCAGCTGTTGCGCGATTTGCGTATCGCTTTTCGCTAATTCTGCTTCAAATTGCTGCAGGTTAGCGTCAAGTTTGTCTTTGCGCTGCGGCATAAGTTCCAATAATTTTTCATGGATTGCAACCGCAGATTGGCGTGCTATTTCCGGCGACATCCACAGGTGCATATTATATTGCCCGTGATGATGGTGTTCATGCGCTGCGTCATGATGCGCTTCATCTCCATGATGATGCTCATCTTCCTCTTCCGTGCCGGTCATCAGCAACGGTTTTACCTGCGGCAACGCGGCAATTTCCAGGTTCTTTTCGGGCGGTAGGGTGCCGGCAGTTTTGCTGATAAAGGCTTCCATATCCGGACCAATCCATACCACCAGATCCGCGCCCCGCAAGCGTTTCACGTCAGAAGGACGCAGCGCGTAATCATGTTCTGAGGCGCCATCGGGCAATAAAACTTCGACCGGCGTTACGCCGTCGGCAATAGCGGAGGCGATAAAGCCCAGCGGCTTAATTGAAGCGACAACGGCGGCGTTAGCCGGAGCGCTAAGCGCAGCGGCACAGCTCAGGGAAAATAACAGGGGAACAAGGGCTTTTTTATTCTGTAACATAATGCGTCAATCCATCGTGACTGGGTGATGGATTGTGATATTATAACATCCGTTAACTTCTGCAAGCATTAAAACTATGACCTCACTGATTAGTCTGGAAAATATTTCAGTCAGTTTTGGCCAGCGTCAGGTATTGTCAAATATCTCATTATCGCTGGAACCTGGACGGATTCTGACGCTTCTCGGTCCCAATGGTGCCGGAAAATCGACGTTAGTTCGCGTGGTGCTGGGGCTTATTAAGCCTGCCAGCGGCACGCTACAACGTAATGACGCACTGCGCATCGGCTATGTGCCGCAAAAGCTGCATCTTGACCCTACGCTTCCGCTTACCGTAGAACGTTTTTTACGGCTGCGCCCGGATACGCGCAAAGCGGATATTTTACCGGCGCTTAAACGCGTGCAGGCCGGGCATCTGCAACATGCGCCCCTGCAAAAACTTTCAGGCGGCGAAACGCAGCGCGTATTGCTGGCGCGCGCCCTGCTGAACCAGCCGCATCTGCTGGTGCTGGATGAGCCGACGCAGGGCGTTGATGTTAACGGGCAGGTGGCGCTGTACGATCTGATTAACCAGCTGCGCCTTGAGCTGAACTGCGGCGTGCTGATGGTCTCCCATGATCTGCACCTGGTGATGGCGAAAACCGATGAAGTGCTCTGCCTGAATCACCATATCTGCTGTTCCGGCACGCCGGAAGCGGTGTCGCGCCATCCTGAATTTATCGCCATGTTTGGCCCGCGCGGCGCAGAACAGCTGGCGATTTACCGGCATCATCATAACCATCGTCACGATTTACAGGGACGAATAGTTTTGCGTAAAGGACAGGAAAAATAATGCTTGAATTGTTACTACCCGGCTGGCTGGGCGGCGTAATGCTGGCGCTGGCGGCCGGTCCGTTAGGTTCATTTGTGGTCTGGCGTCGGATGTCCTATTTTGGCGATACGCTGGCGCACGCGTCGCTGCTGGGCGTTGCTTTTGGTTTGCTGCTCAACGTGAATCCTTTCTACGCGGTGATTGCGGTGACGCTGCTGCTGGCGTTGGGTCTGGTCTGGCTGGAGCGTCGCCCGCACCTGGCGATTGATACGCTGCTGGGCATTATGGCGCACAGCGCCTTGTCGCTGGGGCTGGTCGTGGTCAGCCTGATGTCTAACGTGCGCGTTGATTTGATGGCGTATCTGTTTGGCGATCTGCTGGCGGTGACGCCGGAAGATCTCTGGATAATCGGCGGCGGCGTGACGCTGGTGCTGGCGACGCTTACCTGGCAATGGCGACCGCTGCTGTCGATGACCATCAGCCCGGAGCTGGCACAGGTGGACGGCGTAAATATTGCGCGTACGCGTATGCTGCTGATGCTGGTTACCGCCCTGACTATTGGCGTGGCGATGAAATTTGTCGGCGCGCTGATTATCACCTCACTGCTGGTGATCCCGGCGGCAACCGCCCGGCGCTTTGCCCGCACGCCGGAGCAGATGGCGCTGATCGCGGTTGGCACCGGCATTATCGCCGTAACCGGCGGCCTTACCTTCTCCGCCTTTTACGACACGCCAGCTGGCCCGTCGGTGGTGCTGTGTGCCGCCCTGCTGTTTGTTTTCAGCCAGCTGAAAAAAGCCCCTGCGTAATAGCAAACAGGCGACACTGAAGCCTGAGGCTACGGCCTGGAGTAAAGCGTCCCGCGGCCCTGAAAGGCGCGGGACGGGCATGTTTACACCTCGCGGGTCATGCCGAAATGTTTGAAGGCATGTTGCGTGGCGATGCGCCCACGCGGCGTACGTTGAATAAAGCCCTGCTGAATCAAATAAGGCTCCAGCACGTCCTCAATGGTTTCACGCTCTTCGCCGATCGCCGCCGCCAGGTTATCCAGCCCTACCGGCCCGCCGGTGAACTTATCGATAATCGCTAACAGCAGCTTGCGATCCATATAGTCGAAGCCTTCATGATCGACATTCAACATATCAAGCGCTTTCGCCGCCACTTCGCCATCCATCACACCTTCGGCGCGCACTTCCGCAAAGTCACGCACGCGGCGCAGCAAACGGTTAGCGATACGCGGCGTACCGCGCGCGCGACGCGCCACTTCCAGCGCCCCTTCCGGGCTCAGGTCCAGCCCCAGACAGGCGGCGCTGCGCCCAACAATATGCTGCAAATCTTTAACCTGATAAAACTCCAGGCGCTGCACAATACCGAAACGATCGCGCAGCGGCGAGGTTAACGAACCGGCGCGCGTGGTGGCGCCAATCAGGGTGAACGGCGGCAGATCAAGTTTGATAGAGCGCGCAGCCGGGCCTTCGCCGATCATAATATCCAGCTGATAATCTTCCATCGCCGGATAGAGCACCTCTTCCACCACCGGCGACAGACGATGGATCTCATCGATAAACAGCACGTCGTGCGGCTCAAGGTTAGTCAGCATCGCCGCCAGATCGCCCGCTTTTTCCAGCACCGGGCCGGACGTGGTGCGCAGGTTAACGCCCATTTCATTGGCGACAATGTTCGCCAGCGTGGTTTTCCCTAATCCCGGCGGGCCAAAAATCAGCAGATGATCCAGCGCGTCGCCGCGCATTTTGGCCGCCTTGATAAAGATCTCCATCTGTTCGCGCACCTGCGGCTGACCAACATACTCATCCAGCAGGCGCGGACGGATCGCGCGATCGATAATTTCTTCTTCGCTCACATTGCCGGGTGAGACCAGGCGATCGGCTTCAATCATGGTTTACCTCAGAGCGCTGCGCGCAGCGCTTCACGAATCAGGGTTTCACAGTCAGCATCCGGGCGACCGACTTTACTTACCATCCGGCTCGCCTCCTGCGGTTTATACCCCAACGCCACCAGTGCGGCAACCGCTTCGGCCTCGGCATCGTTACCGTCAGCAACAGCATTCTCGCTGGTAAGCGTAAAGGTGGCGTCGCCGCCAAACAGATCGCCGTGCATGCCTTTAAAGCGATCTTTCATTTCCACCACCAGCCGCTCAGCGGTTTTTTTGCCGACGCCAGGCAGCTTCACCAGCGTCGCGACTTCTTCCCGCTCGACGGCGGTCACAAACTGCTGGGCGGACATACCGGAAAGGATCGCCAGCGCCAGCTTCGGCCCCACGCCATTCACTTTAATCAGCTCACGAAACAGCGCGCGCTCTTGCTTGCTGGTAAAGCCATACAGCAGCTGCGCATCTTCCCGCACGATAAACTGGGTGAAAATGATCGCTTCCTGATTCAGTTCAGGCAGCTCATAGAAGCAGGTCATTGGCATGTGGACGTCATATCCCACTCCGTTCGCTTCAATTAACACCAGCGGCGGTTGTTTTTCCAGAATGATGCCTCGCAGACGACCTATCACAGTTGCTTCCTTTGATTCGGGGAAAGGGAAAGTGTCAGAGTTATAACATAAAAAAGGCTGGATGAATATCCAGCCTGATAATGGGTTACGAACGTAATCTGCCGCGCGTCAACGTCAAACGTGACTCGCTTAGCTTGCTGGCGTTTTGGCTAACGTGACAGTGGGTAATCGCAATCGCCAGCGCATCGGCGGCGTCGGCCTGCGGGTTAGCCGCCAGCTTCAGCAATGTGCGCACCATATGCTGCACCTGGCTTTTTTCCGCGCTGCCGATGCCGACTACCGTCTGTTTCACCTGACGCGCTGCATATTCAAATACCGGCAGATCCTGATTCACCGCCGCCACGATAGCGGCGCCGCGCGCCTGACCCAGCTTCAGCGCCGAATCGGCGTTTTTCGCCATAAAAACCTGTTCGATGGCGAAAAAGTCTGGCTGAAACTGGGTGATAATTTCGCTAACGCCCGCGTAAATCAGCTTTAAACGGGTGGGCAGATCGTCAACGCCGGTGCGGATACAGCCGCTGCCGAGGTAAGTCAACTGCCGTCCAACCTGGCGGATCACGCCGTAGCCGGTAATTCGTGAACCTGGGTCAATACCCAGAATGATCGCCATCAGGCCGCTCCGTCAGGTTGGTGAATGACAACAACCATTACAGGGTTGCCGCCACCTCATCGGACATCTCACCGTTGTGGTAAACTTCCTGCACGTCGTCGCAATCTTCCAGCATATCGATCAGACGCATCAGTTTCGGTGCTGTTTCAATATCCATATCCGCTTTGGTGGAGGGGATCATCGTCACTTCCGCGTTTTCCGCTTGCAGACCCGCCGCATCCAGCGCATCTTTGACTTCGCCGAAATTTTCCCACGAGGTAAAGACGTCAATCGCGCCGTCGTCATAGGTCATGACGTCGTCAGCGCCCGCTTCCAGCGCCGCATCCATCACCGTATCTTCATCCAGGCCCGGCGCATAGGAAATCACGCCTTTTTTGGTGAACAGATAGGCTACGGAACCATCAGTACCCAGGTTGCCGCCGCACTTGGTAAAGGCGTGGCGCACTTCAGAAACGGTACGGTTACGGTTATCGCTCAAACATTCCACCATCACCGCCGTGCCGCCTGGGCCATAGCCTTCATAAATGATGGTTTCCATGTTGTTGTTATCGTCGCCGCCGACGCCGCGGGCGATAGCGCGATCCATGGTGTCACGCGTCATGTTGTTAGACAGCGCTTTATCCATTGCCGCGCGCAGACGCGGGTTCGAGGCGGGATCGCCGCCGCCCAGCTTCGCCGCCGTCACCAGCTCACGAATGATTTTGGTAAAAATCTTACCGCGTTTGGCATCCTGTGCCGCTTTGCGGTGTTTGGTGTTGGCCCATTTACTATGACCTGCCATAACTCTGCTCTCTCCAGGTTGACACCGGTCAGACCTCGCAAGGCCGGTTCCCCACAGGGAAACAACGCACCTTATGCCTGACGCTGTTGATTTTGTATCAGTCCAGACTGACTGACGGCTTCAGCGCTCTGGCTGATAAACAGCCCGCACTCTCCGTGCGCTGCGCTGCTGTCGGCCGGTTAGCCGACAAATTCTTCTATCGCCTGGCGATTACTCCAGGACTTGGTAAGACGGGCGGCAACGGCAACATCCAGCCATTGCCAGGCCAGATGCTCGCTTAACGCAATGCTGCGTTCGCCGGGCAACGCCAGCCGGAACCAGTGCTCGATATTGTGCGTAACGTGCGGCGCATAGCGATGACGAAAATACGGGAAGATTTCAAATTCAATCTGCCGCTGGCAATCTTCCAGCGTCAGCTTTTCGGCCGCCACATCGATGCACAGCTCTTCCCACACTTCGCGCTGCGCCGCCTCAGCGGGCGCTTCTCCCGCCTCCAGGCTGCCGGTCACCGACTGCCAGAAATCGGGATCGTCACGCCGCTGCAGCATCAGCACCCGCCCGGTATCCTGCGCGAAGATCACTACCAGTACCGAAACGGGCTGCTTAAAGGGCATCTTACAGGCTCTCTGGCTTTTCCTTTTTCACCACCTGAATGCTTAACTCCTCCAGCGACGCCGGATTAGCAAAGCTTGGCGCTTCCGTCATCAGACAGGCGGCCGCGGTGGTTTTCGGGAAGGCGATGACGTCACGAATATTGTCGGTGCCGGTCAGCAGCATCACCAGACGATCCAGGCCGAATGCCAGGCCCGCGTGCGGCGGCGTACCATACTTCAGCGCATCCAGCAGGAAGCCAAACTTCTCGCGCTGCTCGGTTTCGGTAATGCCCAGAATGCCAAACACGGTTTGCTGCATCTGGCCGTTGTGAATACGCACCGAGCCGCCGCCAACTTCGTAACCGTTGATCACCATATCGTACGCGTTGGCGATAGCGGTTTCCGGCGCGGCTTTCAACTCTTCCGGCGTCATGTCGCGCGGCGCGGTGAACGGGTGATGCATCGCCGTCAGGCCGCCCTCGCCGTTATCTTCAAACATTGGGAAATCGATCACCCACAGCGGCTTCCAGGCGCTAAGGTCGGTGATGTTCAGATCGCGGCCCAGCTTCAGACGCAGCGCGCCCATCGCATCGGCCACCACGCCCGCTTTATCGGCGCCGAAGAACACCATGTCGCCATCCTGCGCATCGGTACGCGCCAGGATCGCCTCAACGATTTCCGCGTTAAGGAATTTCGCTACCGGGCTTTGAATGCCTTCCAGCCCCTGTGCGCGCTGGTTGACTTTGATATACGCCAGCCCTTTCGCGCCGTAGATTTCAATAAACTTGCCGTATTCATCAATCTGCTTACGGCTAAGCTGAGCGCCGCCCGGCACGCGCAGCGCCGCGACGCGGCCTTTGGCATCGTTCGCCGGGCCGGAGAAGACTTTAAACTCAACCGCTTTCACCAGGTCGGCCACGTCCACCAGCTCCATCGGGTTACGCAGATCCGGTTTGTCGGAGCCGTAACGACGCATCGCTTCGGCAAAGGTCATTTGCGGGAACTCGCCCAGATCGACGCCTTTTATTTCCAGCCACAGCTGGCGCGCCAGACGCTCCATCACTTCACGCACCTCAGGTGCGGTCATAAAGGAGGTTTCCACATCGATTTGGGTAAATTCAGGCTGACGGTCAGCACGCAGGTCTTCATCGCGGAAGCATTTCACGATCTGATAGTAGCGATCGAAACCGGACATCATCAGCAGCTGCTTAAACAGCTGAGGCGACTGCGGCAGCGCGTAGAATTTGCCTTTATGTACGCGGCTTGGCACCAGATAGTCACGCGCGCCTTCCGGCGTGGCTTTGGTCAGCATCGGCGTTTCAATATCCAGAAAGCCGTTATCGTCCATAAAGCGACGCACCAGGCTGGTGATTTTGGCACGCGCCTTCAGGCGCTGCGCCATTTCCGGACGACGCAGATCGAGGTAGCGATATTTCAGACGCGCCTCTTCCGTGTTGACCTGGTTAAAATCGAGCGGCAGCGGTTCGGCACGGTTGATAATGTTCAGCGCGGTGGCAAACACTTCCACTTCGCCGGTGGCCATATCCGGGTTTTTATTACGCTCTTCACGAGCGCGCACCACGCCGGTGACCTGAATGCAGAACTCGTTACGCAGCTCAGAGGCCAGATTGAATGCCTCCTGGCGATCCGGGTCGAAAAAGACCTGGACGATACCTTCACGGTCGCGCATATCAATAAAGATCAGGCTCCCGAGATCGCGGCGACGGTTAACCCAACCGCAGAGAGTCACTTGCTGACCAACATGAGACAGATTGATCTGTCCGCAATATTCTGTACGCATAACGCTATCCTTTTAACTTCGCCGCTGCAGCATGGGCAGCGCTGTTGTGTCGTCCTGGAGTCAGGTCATCCGGCGGATAACCATCAGGCAGACGCTGCCGCAAAAAGGCAGGCATTATAATGTAAAAAGCGAGGCACGATAAGGGGCAACGGCTCAGCGCGCAGAAAGCCTGCCTATTTGTTATCCCCTACTGGCTAATGTTAGCGCCGCGCACATAGAAATTCACAAAATTGATGAATTAACGACACTTTTCCGCTCGCCCGCAGGCTGGCGAGTCAAGTAGGCTAACGGTTTTGTCTTTTGCGGAGAGCAACATGAAACTGAATTCTGAATCAACCGCGCTGGTTTTAATCGACCTCCAGGAAGGTATTCTGCCTTTTGCCGGTGGCCCGCACAGCGCGCAGCAGGTGGTGTCAGGCGCAGCAAAGCTGGCGGAAAAGTTCCGCGCCGTTAATGCGCCGGTGGTACTGGTACGCGTTGGCTGGTCGCCTGATTTTGCCGACGCGCCGAAGCAGGAAGTCGATTCTGCGCTGATGCATGGCGCGCTGCCGGAAAACTGGTGGGATTACCCTGCGGCGCTGGGCGCGCAGGCCGGTGATATTGAAGTGGTTAAGCATCAGTGGGGTGCGTTTTACGGCACCGATCTGGAGTTACAGCTGCGCCGTCGCGGTATTGATACCATTGTACTGGGCGGCATTTCGACCAATATTGGCGTAGAATCTACCGCACGCAACGCCTGGGAATTAGGCTTTAACCTGGTGATTGCCGAAGATATTTGCAGCGCAGGCAGCGTGGAGCAGCACAACAGCAGCCTGGAGTGGATTTTCCCGCGCATCGCCAAAATTCGCGGTAGCGATGAGATTATCGCTGCGCTGTAACCTGAACCGGACGGCGCGCAGCCTCCGCACCTGACGCTCTGGCGGGTTACCTCGCCGGGGCATCTCTGTTACGGGAGCATTATGACCTTTCGTCTTGGTTTGCCGCAGTGGCAACATCAGCACTGGAAACGCTACGGGCTGGAAACGCTGGCCGACTATGCCCGCTATTTTAACTGCGTTGAAGGCAATACCACGCTCTATGCCCTGCCGAAAGCGGAAGTGGTGCTGCGCTGGCGCGAAATGACCCACGATGATTTCCGTTTCTGCTTTAAATTCCCTGCCACGATCAGCCATCAGGCGGCGCTGCGCGACTGTGACGATCTGCTGGATACCTTTTTTCGTACGCTGGATCCGCTTAGCGCGCGCATTGGGCAATACTGGCTACAGCTGCCCGCTGCCTTTGGCCCTGATTCGCTGGCGGCGCTGTGGGCCTTTCTTGATAGCCTGCCAGCCGCCTTCCGCTACGGCGTAGAAGTGCGTCATCCCGCTTTTTTCGCCAAGGGTGAAGCGGAGCGCGCGCTGAATCGCGGCCTGCACCAGCGCGGCGTCAACCGGGTGATCCTCGACAGCCGTCCGGTTCATGCTTCCAATGCCGTCACGCCCGCTACGCTGGATGCCAAAGCGAAAAAGCCGAAGGTGCCGCCGCACGCCATTATGACCGCCAGCGATCCCATGGTGCGTTTTATCGGCAGCGAATCCCCGCAGGAAAATCAGCTGTGGTTTGAAGACTGGCTGAGTAAGCTACCCGGCTGGCAGGAAAAAGGAACGCCGTGGCTGTTTATTCATACGCCGGATATTGGCGAGGTGCTGGATCTGGTACAAACGCTGTGGCCGCGCCTGCAACAGGCGTTGCCGCAGGTGGGTGCGCCCCCGGACTGGCCGCAGCAGGCGGCGCTGTTTTAAACGTTATATGCGGGTCGCCATCAGTTTGCCGTCGACGCGATAAAGGGTGAACGTAGCGATGAAATTTCTGCCGCCCATTTTTGCTGCGGGTTTGATAAAGGTACCGATAGAAACGCCGTAAGCCCGGCCCTCTTTAAAGGGATAGTCAAACAGAGGAACGCATTGGTTACGAGAAAGCGGTATGGCTTTATCCTCCATGGAATAAAATTTCCTGAACGTATTTTGCGCGTTATCAAACGAATTAATTTCAATAAGGTTTAAATGCTCATTATCTTTTGCATCAATTAACACGCAAACTTTATCATTGATGGTGATGACCTTTGCCCGATACCGGTCAAGCGTTTTTCCTTCGCAAGCGGTTAACATTGTGACCGCTGTAATGATTAATAATGGTTTTATAGCGCACATCGTTATAGTTACCGTTTTTTTGTCCACCCTATCCATTCAGGGCGTTATGCGTTTCGTTAATTACCGCGAAACGCCAACCCGCGCCCGAGCGGCACAGCATAAAGTTGCGTGAAAAATAAACTGTGCCTGAGGCCGTAATCGCGCGCTTTTGAGACCGTTCTTGCTAAGCACGCCGCGTCTTCACGACTAAACGGTTGCCGCAGCCGGTGCGGTGCTACGCGACAACAGGTGCAGCGCGCCGCGCTTTCTGCCAAAATAACGCCCTTTCCGTAGTTGACCGGATTTACCCCTATGTCTAATCGAGATACGCTGTTCTCCGCGCCTATTGATAAACTGGGCGACTGGACGTTTGATGAGCGCGTAGCTGAAGTTTTCCCGGATATGATCCAACGCTCGGTGCCGGGTTATTCCAATATCATTTCCATGATCGGTATGCTGGCCGAACGCTTTGTTAAGCCCAATACGCGGGTTTACGATTTAGGCTGTTCGCTGGGTGCCGCCACGCTTTCCGTGCGTCGTTCGGTACAGGCGGACGGCTGCAAAATTATTGCGGTTGATAACTCGCCAGCGATGGTGGAGCGCTGCCGTCGGCATATTGATGCCTTCCGCGCCAGCACGCCGGTGGAGGTGATCGAAGCCGACATTCGCGACATCAAGATTGAAAACGCCTCGATGGTGGTGCTGAATTTCACCCTGCAGTTCCTCGCGCCGGACGATCGTCTGACGCTGCTGGAGCGGATTTATCAAGGCCTGAATGCTGGCGGCGCGCTGGTGCTGTCGGAAAAATTCAGTTTTGAGAATGCCGAAGTGGGCGAGCTGCTATTTAACATGCATCACGACTTCAAGCGTGCCAACGGCTACAGCGAGCTGGAAATTAGCCAGAAGCGCAGCATGCTGGAAAACGTGATGCTGACCGACTCGGTTGAAGCGCATAAGGCGCGCCTGCGTCAGGCGGGTTTTCAGCACAGCGAACTCTGGTTTCAGTGTTTTAACTTTGGCTCTCTGGTGGCGTTAAAAGCAGGTACGGCATGATCGATTTCGGCAATTTTTATCGGCTTATCGCTCAGGGCCCGCTGGCCAGCTGGCTTGAAGTGCTGCCGTCACAGCTGGCTGCCTGGCAGCGGGAAAACCTGCACGGTCATTTTCGCAACTGGACCAAAGCGGTGGATAATCTGCCGTCGCTGACGCCGCAGCATCTTGATTTAGTGAACAGCGTGACCGCCGACAGCGATGCGCTTAGCGATCGCCAGCGTCAGGGCATCGAAAAGCTGCTGCGTACCCTGATGCCGTGGCGCAAAGGGCCTTATGCGCTTTATGGCACCCTGATTGATACCGAGTGGCGCTCCGACTGGAAGTGGGATCGCGTGCTGCCGCATATTTCACCGCTGACCGATCGCACCGTGCTGGATGTTGGCTGCGGCAGCGGTTATCACATGTGGCGGATGATCGGCGCAGGCGCCAACCTGGTGGTGGGCATCGATCCCACCCAGCTGTTCCTGTGCCAGTTTGAAGCGGTCCGCAAGCTGCTGGGCAACGACCAGCGCGCGCATCTGCTGCCGGTCGGCATTGAACAGCTGCCGGAGCTAAAGGCGTTTGATACCGTGTTTTCCATGGGCGTGCTCTATCATCGTCGCTCTCCGCTCGATCATCTCTATCAGCTAAAAAATCAGCTGGTGAGCGGCGGCGAGCTGGTGCTGGAAACGCTGGTTATCGAGGGCGACGAGCATGATGTGCTGGTGCCGGGCGAGCGCTACGCGCAAATGCGCAACGTCTGGTTTATTCCCTCGGCGCCAGCGTTGGCGCGCTGGCTGGAGAAGTGCGGCTTTGTTGATGTGCGTATCGTGGATTTCTCCCGCACCTCTACCGATGAGCAGCGCCGTACCGACTGGATGGTAACCGAGTCGCTGGCGGATTTTCTTGACCCCAACGACAGCAGCAAAACGCTGGAAGGTTATCCCGCCCCGCTGCGCGCCGTGCTGGTCGCGCGCAAGCCGTAATCGCGCCTTGCAGGGCATCCGCCTGATGCCCTGCTCTCTCATTCCCGCCTTATGCCCTGCCCGGACAAAACGCCTCTTAGCAGAAAGCAGAGTTTAGCGATGAACACTAAACTTAACGCAGCGATCACAGGAGGGAGCATGAGAGAGTTTGATTATGAGCTGGATTTTAAAACCATCGATTTTCGCCAGCAGCCGGAGCTGTATCAGGTAGGCCGCGGCGAACAGGGTGTATTGCTGGTCGAGCCTTATAAATCAGAAATATTACCGCACTGGCGTTTTCGTACGCCCGCTATCGCGCGTGAGTCAGCGGAAAAAATCATGGCGCTGTTTGAAAATTATCGACAGCAGGATGATTTTGTCGGCATGGATATGGCGCGTAAATTTATCCAGATGGGCTTTACCCGCGCGCGGCGCTACGCCAACCATCCCGGCGGTAAAAAATATGATGCCGAGCGCCAGGTATTGCCGCAGCAGCTGGATGCGGAGAAGGTGGAATCAGCAACCATTTTCAAAGGCTACTGGGATAAAATTCGCGCCGATGAAGATTATCTGCGGCGTAAAAAAGCGCACCAGCAGCGCTACGGTTAATCTCTTTTTGCCACGCTTTAACAAACCAACGCGCAAAAACCTGCCAGGCTGTAGCTAACACCTTAAATCGATAGCTAAAAGGAGAGCAGGAATGAGTAAGTTTGTTTTTTCCTCCCCACGCAAATATGTTCAGGGCGCAGGCGTCCTGTCTGAGCTGGGAACCTGGCTGAAAGAACTGGGCGATAGTGCCTTCCTGATCGCTGACGATATTGTTTGGGGTCTGGTTGGTGAGCAGGTGCAGGAGACGCTCAGGCAGAGCGAGATCCAGCAGCATTATGAAAAATTCAATGGCGAGGCGTCCGGGAATGAAATTACCCGCCTGGCGAACGCGGCGCGCCAGCAGGGTTCGGCGATCGTTGTCGGCCTGGGCGGCGGCAAAACGCTCGATACGGCAAAAGCGGTAGCGGATGAACTGCAGGCGCCGGTGGTGATTGTCCCCACCGCTGCCTCAACCGATGCGCCCTGTAGCGCGCTTTCCGTTATCTACTCCGATAGCGGCGTATTTGAAAGCTATCGCTTCTACAGTAAAAACCCCGATCTGGTGCTGGTCGATACCTGGGTTTGCGCTCAGGCACCGGTTCGGCTGTTTGCCTCTGGCATTGCCGACGGCCTGGCAACCTACGTTGAAGCGCAGGCGGTGCTGCGTTCGCACGGTAAATCGATGGTTAATGGCGATCCGACCATTGCCGGGATGGCGATTGCCCGCGCTTGCGAAGAGACGCTGCTGACCTGGGGCTACAGCGCCTGGACCGCTGTCGCGCAGAAGCGCGTGACACCGGCGGTTGAAGCGGTGGTGGAAGCCAACACGCTGCTGTCGGGACTGGGCTTTGAAAATGCCGGTCTGGCGGGCGCGCATGCGATTCATAACGGCTTTACCGCGATCGAAGGCGATATCCATCATCTGACGCACGGGGAAAAAGTCGCGTATGGCACGCTGACGCAAATGGTGCTGGAGCAGCGGCCGGATGAAGAGATTGCACGCTATATCCGCTTCTATCGCTCAATCAATATGCCGACCACCCTGGCGGAAATGCATCTGGAGCAGGAAAGCTGGGAAAATATGGTGAAAATCGGCGCGCTGGCGAACGGCGAAGGCGATACGCTGAAGAACCTGAATCCAAACCTGACGCCGGAAGCGGTAGCCAATGCTATTCTGGCGGTGGATGCCTTTAGCCAAAGCGTAAAATAATCAGGCGCGACGTTAACCTGATCGAGGCGCCCAACGGCGGCGCCTCTGTGCTATGCAGCCCGACCTTTAGCGCTCTACCCTATTCCGTCTTGCCATCCCAGTATTCAAAGCGATACGCCGTCCCCAGCTGACGCTCCAGGGTTTCCTGCCCGGTGATTTCCGTTTCATGGGAGTAGCTCAGGGTACAGTTACCGGTTTTATCCCAGCTCTGACACTCATCAAGCGTGGTAATGCTGCCGTTGCTGGTGGTATTCACCATCCGCATACCCAGCTCGCGCTGTTGATTATCGTAGGAGTAACTCTCCTGACTTTGCGCCGAACTGCTGCCGGTGAGCAGCCCCGCCTTGTTCCAGCGATAGCGATACTCGCCGTTAGTGAGTGCATCCGATCCGCGTGAGGTACTACTGCTTAAGCGCAGCTGAGGATCATAATCGTAGGTGGTTTCGGTGAAGCCTTTCTTTCCCATCAGAATAAAGCTGTCGCTGGCGCTGATGATATTGCCTTTAGCGCCCACCATATAGCTGATATTGCCCTGTTTGTTATTCACCTCAACCAGGGCATCCTCTTTTTGTACTTTTACTGAGATTTGATATTCAGCCAGCCAGCCATGATTAACGCGAAAAATATGCTGCTCCATCGCTAACACAATGTTTTGATCGTTTTTATCGTAGCTGATATCCGCCACGACCAGCTGGCCGCACCGGTCGAACTGGCCCAGCACGCGCTTTTGCGAATTAACGTTTTTGCCAAACTCGCCCATTACCACCTGTTTAATCGGCCCTTTTGCCGTGCCGCCCAGCAAAATCACGCTGTTGCTCTGGGTTATCGCTGCAGGAAGGGGGCGACAGGTTTCCGCCGCCACGTTCAGGCTGCAAACGCTCAGGCTGAAAAAGCCGGTAGTCAGTGCCAGGGATCCAGACTTCATTATCAATTCCTGTGTTAAACAACGGGACGCTGGCGTTTACGCGTCCGCCGAGGGCGGTCTAAGGCCGGGCTGGCGTTACCGATAGGATAATATCCAGCATAGCCCATGACGCAGGGAGCGGTATAGCGAAGGCGTGGAGATACAGCACGAAATATCGCGGTGAAAAAAGCCTTCCGCATGGCGCGGAAGGCTCAAAGGGTTATGCTGGCGTTACCGTCTCGTTATTATCGAACGATAACCAGGCCGAGTTTTTCGCCGAACCTAAAGAGTAGTAATAACGCAGCTTCTTATCGGCACCGTATCCCAGCACCATTTTACCCATCGCTTTACCAATGTTATTCACTGTCGAGGTCAGAGATTTCAGCTGTGCCTGTGAATAGACGAAGCCACAGGTAATGCCGTCATTCTGATTAAACAGCCATTCAATTTCCGGCACATCCCCTTCGGTTGACGCACTGGAACCACCGGATGAATTGGTTTTGGTATAGCGAATTGAAAGCGGTACTGCAGAATTAAGATTGTAACAGTTGCTCATTACAAACTTCTCGCCCACATCACGCATGCTTGACGCATATTTCCCTGAGGCGAATCCGGTACTGGTAATATGAATTTTCGCCAGGTTAATTAAGCTGAGCGCATATTCATTTTTACCCACATCAATGATGCTGTGGTTAATTGAGAGCGTACCGCCCGATCCGCCCTGGAACAGGATGCCGCTGGCGGTGCCATTACCACGCAGACGACAACCGGTAAGCAGAAGCGTATTGGACTCGTTAGTGGAACTTTTAATTAAATTGGCGAAGCCATCAGCAAAACAGTTATTCAAATGCAAATCTTCCGCCGGTACCAGGTTAAAGGCGTTATTTTTCGGATCGCCTTTATTCAGCATCGAAATTTGCAGCGTCAGTTTATGCTGACCGGAAACGGTTGATGAGCGGTCAAGAATAAAACCATCCCCAACCGATCCTTCATCCATCACTACCGTTGAGCGGATATTCACGTTAAACGACCAGTTCTGTACGCAAATTGCCCCGCGTTTTGGCGCCCAGTTCGCCCCCTGCAAATCAGTGGGTTTACGGGTGTACTTGATGGTGTTCTCTACCATGACGTTGGTACACATAATATAGGCTTCCGCCCACCAGGTAGCGCCACCGATAGAAACGTTACCAATGGATGAACCGTTACTGATCCCTTCCATCACAAAGTGACGGCGGAACGGACCATACGCCAGGTTATTCGCCATAATGGTATGCTGGGCATCAAACTGCGCACGTCCGGTATTGGAGGTGACCGGCGCTTCGGCATGAAACGCGATACGTCCATCGGTACCCTCTTTACAGGAGGCGTAGTTATGAGCAATGACCGTACCTGAACCCCAAATACTCACTGCGTCGCCGCGATCTTCCAGCCCTACGCCGATACAGTCGAGGAAGTTATTACCAATGATACGTGAACCATGGGCACGCTGAACGGAACCGGCAATCACCGCGTTCACCTGGTTAACCATGGTACAGCCTTCAACGACACAGAAATCGGCCTGAATATCGATCGTACCCTGACGCCCGCCGCCCGCTTCATTACTTTGCAGCAAAAGTGGATTGGTTGATTTCAGCTGGCGTACCTGGCAACGTTCATGTTTAAGCGCAATCATGGCGCGGCCGCTCATATCAGAGCCTATCGGCCGGATTTCACCCGTCTCCGTTCCTTCGATAATCTGCCCTTCAAAGGCAGTTTTAACCTGCGCAGAAAGATTAATAATGGTGTCGACAATGACATATCTCTCTTTTTTAAGCAGCGCCTGAAAGGCGGCAGTATTATCGGTTTTATAATCAGTTGCGCTTGTTGCTGCAATTTTCTGTGAAGATGTAGTTAAAGCCATGATGAACCTCCAGAATGAAAAAATAAGGGTTTTTATCCGTGTTAAAACTATTCAGTACGTAAATTCAGGTTGCGGAAATCCCTTTCCGCTTTTATTACGGAATTATATTTTTACCGCTTTTATTATTTAGCCCTGGTGCTTATCACTTAATGTTGTGATGAATTATTACTATTTTCTGTTTCAGTTGACGCCACTGAACCCGGCGGTGCTTTTTGTCGGGTAATACGTGAAAGCATCCCTAACAGCATGACGACGAATGAAGCGACCTGTAGCCAGTGCGACGGAATCATTGATTTTAAGTCAGGTGGCATTTCAAGCCAGATAGTTGGCAACAGCCCCAGCAGCACCAGCGCCTTCGTAGAATGCCAGCGCCACCAGTCCGGCCAATCCTTAACTAGTCGTAATTTCATCCTCATACAATCACCCCTCTGTAACTGTCATAACTGCCACTTCGCATGACTTCTGCATGGCGCTTTGCTCTATTCGGTGTTTGCCGGGCCCACTTGCTCATCAGCATGCTGCTGGCCGCCGCGGCAAAATTTTCCTGGGAAATCAGGGCCAATGTATTCTTGAATGCCGCCAACCCCTCGATACCCATCTGCCATGCCATACTGTGCAAAATATCGCTACGCGGTTCGTTACAATGGCGCAGCGCATCAACAATTCCTGGTATGGCATTCATTTGTAACCTGTTATTGCTTAACAGAGTTTCCAGCCATACGCTCCCCACTTCTTCCGGCACCGTAAAGGTGTAGTTAGTGATTGGGCATCCACGTGGCCCAAGTTTTATGCCATAAGCCACGGTGGGATAGCCTTCGGTATCGATATAGGGCTTTGCCCGATAACCTTCTTCAAATTTAAGAATTTTTATTATTTCGCTCATAGCACACTCCTTCTCCAGCTTACCTGTGACCTTGTTAAAAATTGGCTCTGCCGCATTGGTGGTTTTCATTCTGTTATGTATAATGCTTGAACCCATAACAAAACGTATCGAATCAGGCCATAGCAAAGCGTGTTTGACGAACAATACGGCGCGCTATAAATTTTCGTTTATGAAAACAGATTCTCTTGCTACGCGGCTCAATATAGCGATGAACATGGCCGGAATGACTCAGGGTGCTTTAGCTAAAGCATCCGGCGTTTCCCAGCCCACTATCTGGCGTCTGACCAAAGGTCAGGCCGCAGGATCGCGCAAGCTGGTCGACATCGCGGCCGCACTCAACGTCAATGTCGAATGGCTGGCCAAAGGTCAGGGAGAGATGCAAGGACCTTCAACCAGAGAAGGTTTTTCACATACTCCCGCGGCCAGTGACGTTCCTGTCTGGACGCTGGCGGGTAAAACCAGCGAGACCGTTACCACGCCTAACGGCGTCCGCGCCAAAAAAACCTGGCGAGCCTATTTGATAGATCGAAACAGCGGTTGTGCTGAAGCCACTGCGGGCAGTATCGTGATTATTGATACTGATATTCCGCCTGAATCGGGCGACCTGGTCATCGCCCGTGTCAGTGAACGCATCAGCGTCTATCGCTATCTCGAAGGTCCATCTAACGGCTTTTTAACCGTGGATGATCCACGCTTACCGGCTGTTGAACTCTCCTCCTCTGCCGAACTCATCGGCGTTGCTATATTTTTAATCCGTGATTTGCGCCGGTAAGCCGCCACATCATCATCCGGTAAGGTGAACTCGCGATATTGCCCACCGGCGACACGATATAAGACATAAATCATGGCGACCCTCTTCAGCTACTAAGCTCGTCAGTTATCTAACTTCCCATCGGCGCCTGGCGCCGCTCCGGGTTCAACTATGCTTCAACACGCCTATGAAGCATGAATGCGGCTTATTAGTTCGCTGACGAGGCGGTCAACACATTCACGAGACTTCATAACCTTTGTTATTAAAAATACTATTAGCTATTAAAAAAGAGTCAAGTTTGTTTACTGAAAAAAGTGGTCTTAATCGCAAGAGATTCTGATAGCAAAACGTAGGATAGACGGGCGTCTCAGCCGGTTAGGCGTGTGCTAACTTCGTGCCAGCTAATCATTTTTTCTCATTTAATGATTAAACAAGCTTAACGGTAACAAGAGATAAAAAGATGCTAAAAAAAATTTCGAAAATAGTTTAAAAAAATCTTCCCGCCATAGCGATAATCCGATCGCTCTAAAAATAATCGCTTTAAAACAATCATTTAAAAAGCATGCAACCCAAAAGTGGTATTTTTTCATGGAGATGAGGAAAAGCGCCATCTGTCAGCCCATAATGGCATAACAAGAAAATATATTATTATTCAATAACTTAAAAATATTGGCGTTTGTTTAACGATACACCGGTGTTGTCGGACGTGCTTTAAGGATGTGGTTAGCGACAGTAATCAATGTGAGAATTGTGATCGTGCGCGTTTAGTTAAATTTGCTGAAACTTTAACCTTTTACTTAAGACCAAAGCGTATTAAAGGTAATAGCATAAATTTTGACCTTTAAAAAATGCTCTCTGATCCAGGTCATGGGAAGGGTCGGGGCGATGTTCGGTGAGAGTACCCGTTTGGCCGCTGCGGGCAGAAGATAAAGACGAATAAAATTGCCGCCGCATTTATTTGCGGCAGCCAGCAAGCGATATGGGCTGAGGGCGGGCTAATGTTGAAAAAAGAACGGCTCACCGCGCGCCCGTAGCGTTGAAAAAGGATCGCTTCTCTTTTTATGATCCTGACTGGGCTTCAAAATCTTGTTGTAAGCGTTCTGGATTAAGCGCGACCGCTTGCGTATTAGTGGTGATGATCTGGCGCAGCATCAGGTTCTGATGGGCATACCTTTTCGCCTGATCGTTAAGCGCGGTCACCACCGAACTTTTATCCGATGTTTTATCCTGTCGCACGGAATAAAGCATAAACGAGGACTCATCTTCTTTTGGCCGACATCCTACAAACCAATGCTCATCGCGATAAAGCAGTTTGCATGTGGCGGTAAAAAGGGTCATCGCAAGGCCACTCTGGATATCGCTACGCGCAACGGTAGCCCAGTGAGGAGGGGTTAATGATTCGCCGGGTTTATCTGGATTTTTAACAAACGTTATACCTTCCTGGTCATTACATGCGGTCAAAGCCAGCACCATAACGGCAAGGATCGATGTTAACTTCCTGTTTTTCATAATTCTTTACCCTAACTATCTCTGTAACAAAATTTTACTCTGCTTACAAAAGCGCAGTAGCGATGAAAAATTATATAAGAATTTGAGGGAAATAATCGAGATTATTCTTATCGAATTTTTATATAACTGCGCAATATGTGTGACGAAAGCAGATGTAAGCTAATCACGGCGCATCATGCACGAACAGACGGGACACCCGTTTAACGTCAAAGCGAACAAACGATAACGCCTCAGATGATGAAAAAAAATGATTCGCATTAACATGTAACACAAGGTGATGTTTAATACCGTCCTGCGCACTTCACAGGATATGAAAATGGCTGTTCGCTTCACCACACTCCGGCGCATTCCGGGTGGCGTATGGATTATTGGTTTCGTTAGCCTGCTGATGGATGTCTCCTCAGAGATGATTCACAGCCTGCTCCCACTCTTCATGGCCACGGCTCTGGGTACGCCGGTGGTGATCATTGGGCTTATTGAGGGCCTTGCTGAAGCGACAGCTTTATGCATAAAAGTTTTTTCGGGCGTTATCAGCGATTACCTGGGAAAACGCAAAGGGCTTGCGGTACTTGGCTATGGGCTTGGCGCGCTCAGTAAACCACTGTTTGCGCTGGCCTCCACGTCAGGCATGATCTTCAGCGCGCGCATGATCGATCGGGTAGGGAAAGGGATCCGCGGCGCGCCGCGGGATGCGCTGGTCGCCGATGTCACGCCGCCTGAAATCAGAGGCGCGGCGTATGGCTTGCGCCAGACGTTGGACACCATCGGCGCTTTCCTCGGTCCGCTGCTGGCCGTTGGCCTTATGCTGCTGTGGAGCAATGATTTTCGTGCCGTTTACTGGGTCGCCGTGGTACCCGCCTTTCTCGCCGTTGCCCTGCTGTGTTTCGGGTTACATGAACCACGTACGCCCGTGACCACTGTTCGCACTAATCCGATTAAAAAAGAAAACCTGAAAAGATTGGGTGCCGACTGCTGGTGGGTTATTGCGTTGGGTGGCGTCTTTACGCTTGCCCGCTTTAGCGAAGCGTTCCTGGTGCTAAAAGCCCTGGAGGTTGACATACCGCTGGCCCTTATTCCACTGGTGATGGTGGCGATGAACGTGGTCTTTTCTGTTACCGCCTATCCCTTTGGCCGCTTATCAGACAGCATCAGCCACAGGCGTCTGCTTCAGATGGGGCTGGTGGTGCTTGTTGCCGCCGATCTGGTGCTTGCCTTTAGTAACGGCTGGGTTGGGATTATCGCTGGCGTTGCGCTATGGGGCGTACATATGGGCATGACACAGGGGCTGCTTAACGCCATGATTGCCCGCACGGCACCAGCAGACCTGCGCGGCACGGCATTTGGTTTTTTTAGCCTGCTGAGCGGCGTCGGGTTATTGCTGGCAAGCCTCGGTGCAGGATGGCTCTGGGATATCTGGGGTTCCGCTTCGACATTCTTTGCTGGCGCGGTTATTTGCCTGTTTACGCTCGTGCTGACACGATTCGCCCCGGAAAAATCATAATCAGCCGTTTACCGGGAAAGGATTCTGCCAGCGGCCGCTCTTTCTGCCGTTAAAAGCTGCTTATTAATCGGTAGCCGGTTGGCTGTTGACTACGGAATACAAACAGCAAGCCAACCATACAAAATAATACCGGCAGGCCGAATAAGCTTGCCGGTTGTTATGGTAGTCGTAACACGGATAACTACAGGTTTATGACCTGCCCTCCTTCCTCAGCCAGGCGCGTCAGGTAGTGCGAAGCATCCAGAACCTGGTAGGGAAAATAGAGGCCAGGCGCGACCGGCGGTTTGCCATCCAGCCCAACCAGCCGCTCAAGCAGCAAGGCAATCCCCATTCCGGTTAAGGGTGCTGCGCCGCCCGGATGAACAACCGCATGTCGGGAGTGAAGCGTCTGACCCGAAGGATCCAGACCCGCCAGCTCAATAAGGATTTCAGTTGAAAATGCTCCGCCTTTGCGGCGGCTGGAACTGATGCCCATGCCCAGATCGAACTGCACATTGCGCGCGCCCGTTGCTGACGCCAGCCCGACCACGTCAATTGATGAGAAGCCGGTGGCGGCAATTTCGCTGCCGTCGAGCGCCGAGAATACGGCTTTCATCTCATCGCCTTCACGCCAGATATAATCGCCATCCCGACGTGTAAGCGCTCTGGGCATCAGATGACTTAAATGTTCAAAATCAGCGGCGACCGCAGGTCCGCCGACATCTTGTTCATCGACGAGTGCTCCAATCCGAATGTCATGTACCTGGCTGAATGACCGCGCCAGATGCAGCGCAGGAACTGTTGTGGCACCCACCAGCCATTCATATCCAAGTACTATCGCTGCGGCGTCAGGCGCATTCATAAAACGTGCGATTTCCGGGGCAATCTCAAATACGCCTGAAGAGATGCTGAGGTGCGGCACCCCGCGCGACTGGGCGAAACGCAGGGCAGCAAGCGAATGATCCTTATAAAGCACCACCACGGCACTGACTTTTTGTTCACCCAGACCAAGATCCTCTGCCGCCGCGTCGATTGCGACACCTTGCGCGCAGCCGATTTCCGCCGCGGCCTTTTGCGCCTTGGCGAGCTCGCGCCCGCCTATCAACAGCGGAACATCAGGATAAGTGGCGCGTAGTGCCCGTACGGTTTGTCGGCCAATCGCGCCGGAACCGCCCAGTAATAAGATGGGATCAAATGACATAAGCGTGTTTCCTCTGTTAAGTGTTAAGCTACTAAAGGTAGGAAGTTAGCACCTTAAATCAACAAAAGCTACTTTTAGTAGGTTTTTTTTACAGGCCAGATATGAGCAAAGAAGAAAACGTAACGTTATCCAAACCCCGTGCACGAAGATTATCGAAGGCAGAACGGCGACAGCAGCTTCTTGATACCGCCCTGTTGATCGTAAAAGAGGAGAATGCGGATCGACTCACGCTGGGTCACCTTGCAGCGCGCGCAGGCGTCTCTAAACCCGTGGTTTATGATCATTTTGCGACGCGCTCAGCGTTACTGATTGAGCTGTACCGATGGATTGATATGGAAAGGATCAGAAATTTCACCGAAGCGATGGCCACCACGCCCCTAAGTTTGCCGGAAACCGTACAGACTCTGGCAAGCGCTTATATCCATTGCGCCGCAGACAACACGGACGAGTTCCACGCGGTAGGCGCGGCACTGGCGGGCAGCGAAGAGAAAGCGGCGGTTTTTCAGGAATTGCTCGATAACTGTGTTGCGATGTTCGTGTCAGTTCTGACGCCCCATGTAAACATGTCGCCCCGGGCGTTACAGCAATGCTGTGTTGGCCTGGTTGGCGCGGGGGAGGCACTCGCGGTGGCATTAACTCGTGAACGGCTGAACCAGAGCGAAGCGGTTACCGCCTTCGCCTTGCTGATCCAGGGAGTAACAGAAGCTTAATGCGCATGGCTGCCAGCCAGATGGCCGGAGGAGGAGATCGCCAGGGTGCTATTCTCCCCCTCTTCGGCCTGCTCCAGTTCACGCAAGATGCCACAGTCGCGCGTTGCCCGGTTGGCATGACAGTGGCTTTGTAAGTCATAAAGTTGCTTTTCCAGCATACTCAGTTCACGTATCCGCGCCTGTACATGATGCAGATGCGCATCTATCAGGGCATCAACCGTTCCGCAGTTGGCATCAGGCTGGCTGCGTGCCTGTAGCAGCACCCGGATCTCTTCGTGGGTCATATCCAGCGCCCGACAGCGGCGAATAAACATTAGCCGGTCTACATGTGCATTATCGTAATGCCGGTAGTTATTGCTCTGATCCCGCAGCGCAGCCTGGAGCAACCCCTCACGCTCGTAATAACGCACTGTTTCAACCGAGCATCCAGCCTGTCGCGCCAGTTCACCAATTTTCATCTCTCACCTCGTTAAACTTGACCCTGTAGTTACATCAGGGTTTTTAATGCCAGTATAGATGATCAAAGGGATAAAAAAATGAGTAACTGCTGCGGTAATAATCGGTGTGGTACAAACGCTACCAGCGAGGCCGGTTCAGCTGAGCGCCTGCGCCGCGCTTCACCTTCGTTATCAGCGCTGGCGGGAAGCGATGATATGCAGACGCACCTGCGTATCATGCAGATGGACTGCCCGGTTGAAGAGAACCTGATCCGAAAAAAACTGGCCGGGATGCCAGCCGTGAAAGCGCTGGATTTTAACCTTATGCAGCGCGTACTGACGGTGGTGCATACGCCGGATGCGCTGGATCCGATTCTGAGCGCTATTCGTTCGCTGGGCTTTGAGCCTGAGCGTACTGACAGCAGCAGTCAGCGCGAGGCGCCGGAGGAAAAGAAAAAGCCCTGGTGGCCGCTGGCGCTGGCTGCCGTGGCGGCGCTGAGCGCTGAAGCCATGCACTGGACGGGTATGCCGACCTGGCTGGAAGCGGCGCTGGCATTGATCGCCGTTGCAGCCTGTGGCCTGTCCACCTACCAAAAAGGCTGGATTGCCCTGCGTAACGGCAACCTGAATATTAACGCCCTGATGAGCATCGCCGTTACCGGCGCTCTGGCGCTTGGGCAGTGGCCGGAAGCCGCGATGGTGATGGTTCTGTTCACTATCGCGGAGCTGATTGAGGCGAAGTCCCTCGATCGCGCGCGCAATGCTATCGGCGCCCTGATGAAACTAACGCCTGAAAGCGCCACGGTACAACAAACTGACGGCAGCTGGAAAACGACCGATGTGCGCGCCATTGCGGTTAACAGCCTCGTTCGGGTAAAGCCCGGCGAACGTATCGCCCTGGATGGCAACGTGGTGCGCGGGCGTACCGCTATCAATCAGGCACCGGTCACCGGCGAAAGCCTGCCGGTCGATAAAGGTGAAGGCGACGTGGTTTTTGCCGGCACGATTAACGGTTCCGGTGGCTTTGAATACCGGGTAACGGCCGCTGCCGGAGAGACCACGCTGGCGCGTATTATTCACGCCGTGGAGGCTGCGCAGGGGGCAAAAGCCCCCACGCAACGCGTTGTTGACCGCTTCGCCCAGGTTTATACCCCCGTGGTGTTTGCCATTGCGGTGGCGGTAGCCGTACTTCCGCCGTTGATTTCCGGCGCAGGCTGGCAGGAGTGGATCTATAAGGCGCTGGTGATGCTGGTTATCGCCTGTCCCTGCGCGCTGGTGATTTCCACGCCGGTAACCCTCGTCAGCGGCCTGACGGCGGCGGCTCGTCGCGGGATTTTGATCAAAGGCGGCGTTTACCTAGAGCAAGGCCGTAAGCTCAAATGGCTGGCGCTCGATAAAACCGGCACCCTGACGCACGGCCAGCCGGTACAGACGGATGCGGTTATTTTCTCTGGCGTTCCCGAAGAGGAAAGCCGCAGGCTGGCCGCCAGTCTGGCAGGTTATTCGGATCATCCGGTATCGCAGGCCATATCGGCGGCGTCAGAAGGCGTGCAGCGTTATGAGGTAGATAACTTTGAAGCGCTGCCGGGGCGCGGCGTGCGCGGCGTGATCAAGGGTGCCACTTACAGCCTGGGCAATCTGCGGCTGACAGAAGAGACCCTGCGCTGCCCGGAAAAGATAAGGGCTGCGATCGCTAAGCTGGAGGCACAAGGTAAAACGGTGATTATGCTTTGTGATGCTCATCAGGTGCTTGGGCTGTTTGCGGTAGCCGATACCGTGAAAGAGAGCAGCCGCGAAGCCGTGAGTCAACTGCATAAATTGGGCGTCAGAACCCTCATGCTGACCGGCGACAACACGCACACCGCACAGGCGATCGCCGCCCAGGTAGGTATTGATGAAGCACGGGGCGACCAGCTGCCAGAAGATAAACTGCGCGCGGTGGAGGATTGCGCGACCCAGGGCGTTATCGGTATGGCAGGTGACGGTATCAATGATGCGCCAGCGCTGGCGCGCGCTGATATTGGTTTTGCCATGGGTGCGATGGGCACGGATACCGCGATTGAAACCGCGGATGTGGCGTTAATGGACGATGATTTACGCAAGATTGCGGCCTTTGTCCGCCTTTCTCGCCAGACTTACGGCGTACTGGTACAAAACATCGTGATGGCAATCGGCATTAAGGCGCTGTTTCTGGCTTTAACGATCGCGGGCATGGGCACGATGTGGATGGCGGTGTTCGCGGATGTAGGAGCCAGTCTGCTTGTGGTGGCGAACGGCCTGCGCCTGCTGCGTAAATAGCCGCTGCTGCTGCCCGTCAGATAACGGCGGGCAGCATGCGCTTGTTGCGCATCATGCGCCTGGCTGCGTTGCGCCAGCAGCGGAAATTGCCGCGGCCACAGGCGGGCCTTTAGCACCCAAGAGGAGTTACGGCCTCGCCGGTTTTTGGCGCTCTGCTAATCGCGCTGATGCAAAATAAATTTTAATCTGCATGCCAAGTAATTTTATACGCGCAGCGTCTTGCCTGATTCAATATATGCTCTGTACGCTCTACCTTTGCGTCAAGGACTTCGCTGAACAGCATTAACTCAGCGCGACAAAATCCCTGACAGGCAGCTGCCGCGGCACAGATTGGGCAGTGATTTTCGATCAAAAGTAACGTTCCATCCGCCAGCTCTTCATATTCCGCCATATAGCCCTCCAGCGAACGTAACGAAGCCAGACGCGCAACCCGTTCCCGTAAATCGGCCGCGTCATTGAGCGCATGCAGATAATTTTCCCGGCTGGTCTGCTCACGCAGCGCAATCAGACGGTCAATGGCCTGCTCGCCAAAGGCGTGACGCACCGTATCCAGTAACTGAACGGTCAATGTAGAGTGCGTATCCGGAAAGCGGTTATGTCCTGCCTGGGTTAACGTCCAGAACTGGCTGGGACGGCCAACGCCTCTGTTCTGCGCATAGGTTTCCACCAGTCCCGCCGAAGCGAGTTTAGTGAGCTGTTGGCGTGCAGCCTCGGCAGTAATACCCAGGGTTTCTCCCGCCTCCGCTGACTGCTGCGGCCCGCGTGTTTTCAGCAAATAAAGCAGGCGGTCTGGTGTAGCTGATGCTTTCTCGCCGGAATTTAACAAGCGATTGCTTGACAAAATAATCCTCCCCTTTTAATAATCCAAGCGATTACTTGTTTTATTAATGTAACGGATCCTTTTGCAGCCAGCAATGGGACATTTAACGTAACGCATGCCGGGAGGCTTATATGGCGTCAGTACAGGAAGGAAGCTGGGGTGATTTACTGGGTGGCAGAAATCTGTTTTTTGCTATTGCTCTCTCGGGCGGGGTGGCGCTACATGCCATTAACATTTACATCGCGACAACCGTGCTGCCCTCGGTGGTTAATGAAATTGGCGGCCTTGAACTTTACGCATGGAATACCACGCTGTTTGTTGTGGCCTCGATTCTGGGTTCCGCGCTGACAGCCCGCCTGCTGAGCCTGGCCGGGCCGCGCATGGCCTATTCGGTGGCAGCCCTGTTATTCATCGCAGGCAGCCTGGTATGTGCGCTGGCGCAGAATATGCCGGTTATGCTGGCTGGTAGGACACTACAGGGTATCGGGGGCGGTTTTTTGTTTGCGCTCTGCTATGCCATGATTTATGCGGTATTTGATGAAAAGCTCTGGCCGCGTGCGATGGCGCTGATTTCCGGCATGTGGGGTGTGGCTACTCTGCTTGGGCCTGCCGCTGGCGGAATATTTGCCGAGATGAACGCCTGGCGGGCTGCGTTTGGCATACTGGTGCCGTTGACGTTGGTTTATATCTTGCTGGTCTGGCTGATTTTTCCCACACACAAACGTGCAACGGCTTCTGCGGCAGGCAAGTTACCGCTGATTCAGTTATTGCTGCTGGTCGCCGCAGTAATGGCGGTGAGTACAGGAAGCATGTCATCTGACGTCGCGGCCAATATTACGGGCATAAGCGTTGCTGCGGTATTGATCCTGTTATTGATACGCCAGGAATTTGTCAGTGAAACAAGGCTGTTGCCGCGTGACGCGCTGCGGATGAACTCGCCTTTACTCGCGCTCTATATCACCATGGGGCTGCTGATCATTGGTATGACGAGTGAAACTTTTATCCCCTATTTTCTGCAAATCCTGCATGGACAGACGCCATTGATCTCAGGGTATCTGGCGGCGCTGATGGCCGCAGGATGGACAGTATCAGAAATCTGGAGTTCCGGCTGGCAAGGCAGGGGCATTAAACGCGCCATTGGCATCGGGCCGGTGCTGGTGTTAGCGGGCATGGTATTGCTGGCGCTTATTACGCCTCGTGCCGCCGCAGGGGACTGGCGCGTGCTCTGTTTGATTGGCCTGGGGTTAACGCTGGTAGGGTTTGGCATCGGGCTGGGCTGGCCGCATTTGCTGACGCGGATTCTGCAGATTGCGCCTGCTGACGATCAGGATGCGGCGGCGACGTCAATTACTACCGTTCAGCTGTTTGCTACCGCGCTGGGTTCTGCAGTAGCGGGTGTGCTGGCAAATGCTGGCGGCTTATCAGAGCCAGGCGGCGCACAAGGCGCTTCATCCGCTGCATGGTTGCTCTTTGCGGTAATGGCAGCCGCTCCGCTGCTCTCTTTGCTGAGTGCAAAAAAGGTTATTTCCGGGCTCAATAAGTCCACTGCTGGTTAAATTTACGCGCATCTTTGTCAGTTAAACAAAGATGCGCTTATCTGACAGGCTTGAGTCGAAAACCTGAGATGCTCCTATAATAATGCGCGTGAACCAGATAATCTGGACAAGAATCATGGCTATTTTTTAACGAATCTGACAATCAGGGTTGTTGGCTGAATATAAGGAGAAATAATGCCGTTGCTATTTGGTGAGTTATCTGGCGTTCCATCATGGGTGCCTGCTGTATTGCTCGTCACGCTATCCCTTGCAGTGGGTTTTCTCACGCGCTTTATACTTTTAAGATTTATCCGTTACTGGCAAAGTCGTGACAGAAAGCTATTCAAGTCACTTGAAAAACACCTCCGCGGCTCAATGTTTCTCTTCCTTCCCCTGCTGTTAATCAGTTTCGGGGTCGAGCATGTTAATATCCAACCGGGATCGCTGGGTTTTATTAGCACCACCGTACATATATTTATTATATTATCATTTTGCTCAGTGCTGATTCGCTTGATCAATGTTGCTCAGGATATGCTTTTCATCCGCTATGATATTAACATTTCAAATAATCTTCGCGCCCGCAAAATCCGCACGCAGATCATTTATGTTAAAAAAGTGGCTATTGCCGTTCTTGTTATGCTCTGTCTTTCTCTGATTCTGCTTAGTCTTCCTGGCGTGCGAAAATTCGGTACCACTATTCTGGCCGGTGCCGGGGTTGCCGGAATAATCATTGGCTTTGCGCTACAGAAGTCGCTGGTTAACCTGTTCGCGGGCATTCAAATAGCTTTTACGCAACCGATAAAAATTGATGATGCTGTTGTGGTTGAAAAAGAATGGGGCTGGATTGAAGAGATAAACCTGACTTATGTTGTGGTGCGCCTCTGGGATTTGCGCCGACTGGTGTTGCCTATTACCTACTTTACGGAAAATCCATTCCAAAACTGGACGCGTAACAATGCGCAAATTTTAGGCTCTGTTTTTCTTTACCTGGATTATTCCATGCCGTTAGATCCGCTGCGCCAGCACTTTGAAAAAGTCCTAAGTGAAACAAAACTCTGGGATCAACAAACTCAGGTGCTTCAGGTGACCGATACCACGGAAAAAACCATGACGATCAGATTGCTGATGACGGCACAGAATTCCCCTACGGCCTGGGATTTACGCTGTCACGTGCGGGAAAAAATGATTGAGTTTATTCAGCAACATTACCCGCAGGGCCTTCCTCATGTAAGAGCGACCCTGAGCGCTTCCGGGCCTGACAATCCACGCGTAGAGTAACTAAAGATACCCCACGTAAATCGCCCGCACCGCGCGGGAGTTGCGTGGGGTATGGCGGTACGGTTGCAGGCGATATGGCAACAGCAGCCCTGTGCCAGAGGCGGGGCGTAATATTCTGTCGGTCTGGCGCTGATACTGTGCGTTAATATCAGTTTTTCTGCGATAAACGCCAGAAATCGTGACCCGCCGGATATTGGTATAAACGCAGGGAAAATTGTCCAGCGATCGCAGTAATATACTCAAAAATAGCTGATTGCGTATTTTCATACTCCATCCACAGCGTAGATGAGGTAAAGCAATAGATTTCCAGAGGGATCCCGGCTGGCGAGGGCTTCAACGTCCTGACCACGATATACATATCTTTAACGATATCAGTGCGTTCGGCGAGCCAGGACATCAAGTAGTGACGAAAAAGCGTTAAATTTGTCAGCCCGTTATCAATAAACCAACTGTCCGCCACCCCCGTCGGATCACGGCCATCAAGCAACCTGGTAAGCGGCTCATTCACTCCGCGTATCGCCAGCATGGGGGCCAGCATCTCCTGGGAAAGAAAGTTAACCGAGTGCTGATCAATATTGGTACTGCGCATAATCCGGCGCGCGCCCGAGGAGAACATCGCCTGCCAGTTAGTATAGGTTTCGGTCAGAAAATTCTTGGTCGGGATACGCGAGATGGTATTATCCCAGTTACGGATAGTTATGGTATGTAATGCAATATCGGTGACCTCGCCGCTGAGATTCTTATCGGGCATTTCAATCCAGTCGCCCAGTTGCAGCACGTCATTTGACGAAACCTGAACGTTGGCGACCAGCGAAAGCAAGGTATGCTGAAACACTAACATCAGCACCGCCGCCACGGCACCAAGACTGGAAATAATAATCGCGGGTGATTTATTCGACATCACGGCGAGAATCATAATCGCTGCGATGATATGAATTAATATTTTCCCTATCTGAATATAACCTTTGATGGAATGATTCTTACGTTTGGCCTTGCGTAAATAGGAGTTATTTACGATATCCAGCATTTCATTGAAAAATATCGATAAGAAAACAAAAAATAAAATCCCGCAAATTGTATTAATCGCCGCTACCAGCGAGGCTGGCATATTCGGCATAAACTGCAATACGTAATAAACAATAATAACCGGGATGAAATTTGAGAGCTTTTCGGCAATACGGCGATCTTTCTCTAATGGAACGTCCTGTTTATGGCTGGCAAAGAAGGCTTTACGCACCACTTTAATTAGCAAAAACTTGCACATAAAGTGCGCAACCATGCCGGAAATCACCAGCAGAATAATATTAAAACCAACGGAGAGCACCGGGTTTCTTTCGATAAACGTTAATAAAGAATTCAAATACGCCATCATTCATCGCCTGGATAATTATTCCATTTTGTATCAGCCACAGCCAGCGGGCTATATATACAAAAATTCAATTAATTAGCATCATTACATAACGAAGGCGTATAAGTCCACGCTTTGGGGCGCCGGCTCGTCCTGAAACACGCTTTCCCGGTTTAGGTTAACAAACCGGGTCGGTTATACGGCAGATCGGCCAACCCAGCGGCGATGCAGCGCGGAGAATGCTTTCAACGTCGTTGCAGTCGCCGATTTATGCGCTGGCACGCTGGACCAGTTCCCAGGACATGATGGTTCGCTCTGCAACGGCATCGGGATTGTCGATTTTCTTTAACAGCAAAGCGAGCGCCTGGCGACCAATGTCGCGGGAAGGCTGGACGATAGTGGTCAACGGCGGAAAGACCATTTCAGACAGTTCGGTGCCATCAAAACCGGCAACCGCAATATCCTGCGGGATACGCAGCCCGGCTTCCTGAATGGCGGCCATCGCCCCCGCTGCCAGCGTATCGGATATCGCAAATACCGCATCGGGACGCTCTTCGCTCGCCAGCAGCGTTTTCATCGCCTGCTTTCCGGCATTGAAGCTGAGCTCGCTGGCGTAAGCGATGCTTTGCCAGTCGAGCTGGCTGCTGGCCAGTTGGCTGAGGTAGCCTCTTTGGCGCAGCCGGGCATATTTATAGCTTAAATCGTGATTGATAAGCGCAATGCGTTGATGGCCCTTCTCAGCCAGATAGCGCACCATCGCCTGCGACGCTTCAGCATCATTGATGCCGACACAGGAGATATCCCCGGCATCCGCATATTCAGCGCACTGCACCCAGGGCGCCTTATTTATCATGCGGGCAAGATCGGGCAGTTTGCTGAAGGCATCCATGGTGATAATCCCGTCCACCATTTTACCGGCCAGCAATTGCAGGCTGGAACGCGAACGATCGATATCGGCCCCTGAGTTACACAGCAGAATGCGATAGCCGTTCTTTTCAGCCGTCTCTTCAATGCCCTTAACCACTTCAGCACAAAAAGGGTTAGAAATATCAGAAACCATCACCAGAACCATTGAGCTGCGGGCGGTACGCAGCTGGCGCGCCAGCAGGTTCGGCTGATAATTGCTGTCCCGAATGGCATTGAGCACTTTATCGCGGTTTTTATCTTTTACGCTGTCGCTGTTGTTCAGTACCCGCGATACCGTCGCAACAGAAACGCCCGCGAGACGGGCGATTTTTTGGATGGACATGGTGGTAACTCTTGCTTAATCAGATATCACGCAGGCTACCATAATTCAGGAGAAACACTAAGTTAGCCCGACGCTGTCACAGCAGGCCGGGCCACGATCTACACGTTCACGTTAACCCAGCGCTGCTGCGCATTGCTTTGCACAATAGCATCAACCACGGCCATGATTTGCGCGCCGTCATGGAAGGTAGCAAACGCCGCTGCATCCTGTGCCGGTGGCGCGCCCTGTTCCACCGCCTGATAAAATTGCTGCATCATATTGCGAAACGCATCTGGCCAGCCTTCGATATGTCCGCCGGGGAAACGCGCCCGGCTGGCGACCTCAGGATTCATCAGCGTCGGATCGTCCGTCAGCAGCTGATTCGCGTTGTGTCGATGCCCCAGCCACAGCTGCTGGGGCACCTCCTGATCCCAGGCGAGCGAGCTCAGGCTGCCGTTTACCTCCAGGCTTAAGCGGTTTTTACGGCCTGCGGAGACCTGCGATACCGAGAAACAGCCTTTACTGCCGTCATCGAAGCGGAACAACACAAAACCCATATCTTCGGTGGAAACCTTGCGGGATTCATATTGTGTTTCTTCATCTGGCGCACCAAAGGTTGCGGCGTTATTCAGGCTGGCTTTGCGCGTGGGCCAGACAATGGACAGATCCGCCATCACCTCAACGATTTTCCTGCCGGTAATAAACTGGATGGTATCGCACCAGTGTGAGCCGATATCCGCGACGGCACGCGACGCGCCGCCCTTTTCTGCATCAACCCGCCAGTTATAATCTGTTTCCTCCAGCATCCAGTCCTGCAGATAGCTGCCCTGCGCTGAAAACAGCCGACCCAGCTGCTGATGCCTCACCATGCTGGCCGCCTGTTGAACCATGGCAAACTGGCGATAGACGAAGCTGACGCCATGCACCACGCCCGCCTGCTCAGCCAGCTCCACCAGCTCACGCGCTTCCGCCACTGTCATGCATAGCGGCTTTTCAGAGAACAGATGTTTTCCGGCGCGCAGGATCTGGCGGTTAATTTCCGCGTGCAGGTGGTTCGGCGTGCAGTTATGTACGGCCTGCAAGCCTTCATGCTGCAGAAAGGCCGCGACGTCGCCGTAAGCGTGCGGCACATTAAGTTCGCGCGCGCGCGCATCGGCCGACGCCTGGCTGCTGTCGCAAATGGCGATCACCTTGACGTTGCCAAGCCGACGTAGCGCTTCGATATGTGCCGGGCCGATAAATCCGGTACCAATAATTCCGACGTTAATCATTGCCCGCTCCCGTTATCCAGACCCAGCTGCGCCCGTATGGCCGCGTCGCTGCTCGCCCGCGCGGCAAAATCATCAAAGGTTCGCCCGGCAACCGGAATAATGTGGTTGCGGATAAATTCCGCGCCTTCGCGCGCACCGGCCTCGCCCTCTTTCAGGCAACACTCCCACTCCAGCACCGCCCAGCCGTCAAAGTCATACTGCGCAAGTTTGCTGAAGATGCTTTTGAAATCAATCTGCCCGTCGCCCGGCGAACGAAACCGCCCGGCACGCTCAATCCACGGCAAATATCCGCCATAAACGCCGCTGCGCCCGTTCGGCAGATACTCAGCATCTTTAACGTGAAAAGCCTTGATACGCGCATGATAGATATCAATAAATTGCAGATAATCCATCTGTTGCAGATGCAAATGGCTGGGGTCGTACAGCATGTTGCAGCGCGGATGGTTATTGACCCGCGCCAGAAACCGCTCAAAGGTCGCCCCATCATGCAGATCTTCGCCCGGATGGATTTCATAACAGAGATCAACGCCGTGGCGGTCAAACTCATCCAGCACCGGATGCCAGCGGCGCGCCAGTTCATCAAACGCCTCACTGAGAAGCTGAGGATTATGGGGCGGCCACGGGTAGAGATAAGGCCATGCCAGCGAGCCGGAGAAGGTCGCATGGGCGCTGAGTCCCAGCCTGGCCGACGCCGCTGCCGCCAGCTTCACCGTGTGGATGGCCCATGCGCTGCGCTTCTGGCTGTCACCGCGTACCTGCGCGGGCGCAAAGCCGTCAAACGCGATGTCGTGCGCCGGATGCACCGCAATCAGCTGCCCCTCAAGGTGCGTGGATAACTCGCTAATCACCAGCCCGTAACGCGCCAGTAAGCCGGTGACCTCATCACAGTAGGTCTGGCTGACGGCGGCCTGTTCCAGGTCAAATATCGCCGGATGATTACAGGGGATCTGCACAGCTTTGTATCCAAGCCCGGCGGCCCATTGCGCCAGCCCCTCCAGCGAATTAAACGGCGCCTGCTGCGTAATAAACTGCGACAGGAAAATACCAGGTCCTTTTAAGGTTTTCACGCTCACCTCCCGTTAATCAAACCGCTTCATCCCGATACTTAAAGGAGAAGAGGAAAACAATGGCGATCGCCGCAGCCGCAGCCGCCGGAATCCACCAGAAAATTGCCCAGTTCTGGGCCGTACCGTTTCCGGCGATCAGGCTGTTGTAAAGCACGCCGGAAATTTGTGAACCCAGCAGCATGCCAATGCCATAGGTAAACATCACAATCATGCTTTGCGCCTGCCCTTTCACTTTTTCACCGGCAATACGATCGGTATAGATAAAGCCCACCACGAAAAAGAAGTCGTAACAGACGCCGTGCAGCAGGATGCCGAGGTAAATCAGCGCACGGCTTTCGTCGCCCATGCCCATCGCAAACAGCGCATAACGAACAAACCAGGCGACCATGCCAGCCAGCAGCATGTATTTCACGCCGAGACGGCGGAACAGGAACGGAATCACCAGCATGAAGAATATTTCTGACATCTGACCAAAAGACATCACGGTACTGACGTTTGTGACGCCTGCGTCGGCCAGCCAGGAGGCGGTATAGGCGTAATAAGTGCCCAGCGGAATAGAGATCAGCATGGCGCACAGGGAAAAAATAAAGAAATGGCGGATTTTCAATAAGGCGAAGGCATCCGCACAGAAGAGATCGCGCACTCTGAAAGGCAAGCCTTTAGCCGGTGCGGGCGTGTGCGGCAGCGTCAGGCTGTAAATAGCCAGCGCGACGGAGCACAGCGCCGCCACGGTAAACACGGAAGTGCTGTCAGAGATGCCGACAACGCCAATAAATATGCCCGCAACGATCCAGCCAATGGTGCCGAATACCCGCACCACCGGGAAACTTTTATCGCTGCTGTTCAGGCTGTGAAACGCGATATTGTTAGAGAGCGCGAGGGTTGGCATAAAACACAGGGTATAACCAAACAGCAGCGCAATCAGCAGCGCGCCATTTTCAGCCACCAGCGCGGCGGGCACAAACCACAGGATCACCGCCCCTGCCAGATTCATTACCGCCATGACTTTCTGCGACGGGAAGAAGCGGTCTACCAGCATACCCAGCACAAAGGGCGAGAGGATCGACGCTATCGGCCCCGCCGAGAACGCATCCCCGATCAGCAGCGACATATTGTGCCGGGCCATGACCAGGCCGAGCGTGACAGACCAGCTGCCCCAGATGAAAAACTGCATAAACATCATCAGCGACAGTCTGGGTACCAGCAGCCGTTGTTGCGTTCCCGCGTTCCCGGCCCCGTGCGTTGTTGCGACCATGCTAGCCTCTCAAAAGTAATCGATTACAATTTGGGTTTCCCATAAAGTAATCGATTACAAAAATGAGATCCGCAGCCTCGATCACGTTTCTTATTTTTCTCACAGCAAGTTTTTTGTGCGGGTGGAGGGGCCAACGCTTGAAGTATGTTTAAGGTCAGGACATGTTGCTATCACCATAAGATGCCGTGCGGTTTAATACCCGTTTCTCATTAAGCTAATTCTTACGTAAATATCTTGTTGCAGTCAGAAACAGCGCGATAAGTTGGAAATTAGCGTTAATTTTGTTATGTTATATCATCGTCGATAGCCTATTTTTATGGTTTGATTTTGAAATATTTCCTTGCCGCAGTTACTTCACTGTTTTTTATTTTCTATACCAGCGACAGCTGCGCCAGGCGCGCGGAATATACGCCTAAAACTCAGTCACGCGCCGTACTGGTTTACGATGTCGACGCAGGGAAAACGCTCTACGCTAAAAATATTCATTCCGTTTATCCGATTGCCTCTATTACTAAACTGATGATGGCGGTAATTACCCTGGATGCAAGGTTGCCTGCCAAAAGAATAATCACCGTGAAACCCGCAGACCGGGATTTGCTGAAAAAAACCGGCTCACGGTTAACGGTGGGATCAAAGTTAACCCGCACAACCATGCTGCATATTGCCTTAATGTCTTCAGAGAACCGCGCAGCGGCGGCATTAAGCCGTTATTACCCTCATGGTCGTCAAGCGTTCATCCGGCATATGAACCTGAAAGCAAAAAAATACAGGATGTTAAGGACGCACTTTACCGATCCTACCGGTTTGTCGCCCGCCAGCGTTTCAACGGCGCATGACCTGCTTTTACTGGTTAAACATGCGAGCCAGTATCCAGTTATCCGCCGCTACTCTACGGATAAAAAGCTGAGGGTATTTACCGGTAAAGGCAGCCTGATTTATAAAAGTTCCAACGGCCTGATCAATAACAGGCAGTGGAAGATAGCACTGCAAAAAACCGGTTTTACCAATGAGGCTGGTCACTGTATGGTGCTCAAAACTACCATTAAGCACAGGAAATATATTTTTATTATCCTTGGTGCGCGTAACCACTATGGTCATTATGCCGACGCCATAACATTAAAAAACTGGCTACTGCATAAACGATAATCACCGGCTATTGTATGCACTCCGCGTCTTAGGTTAACGCATTATTCCTGCTGGCGTATAAAAGGCTGCGTTCATTTATCTTATAAAAATGTTGTATTACGTTGGCGGGCTGTTTACTCTTTCGGCCGAATTAATTGTCCTTCATGGAGTGGAATCACATGTTTAAGCACCTTGTAACGGGAAGTCTGTTGGGTCTGGCACTGCTGAGCAGCGGCGCGCAGGCAATCGAGGGCAGTGTTGATGTTGGTGAACATAACACCAACCTGAACCTTGGCCTTGGTACTACCTCACCTGGTCTGTTCCTGAAAGGTAACTGGCTGCGCAGCGATCACGATGGCAGCACCTACGGCCTTGGTCTGGGTTACAACATGGAGGTGGGTGATTTCCGCCTTGCGCCTACGGCAAAAGCGCTGTTCACCCACCCGGAAGATGGCCGTGACGGTTTTACCGTGGCAGTGGGTGCAGGCGCTCATTACAGCTTTAACAGCATGTGGAGCCTGTATGGTGAGTACTACTATGCGCCAGAAGCCTTTTCCGATCGTCTGGACAGCTATCAGGAAGCCGCAGGCGGCCTGAGCTTTACGCCGATCTCGCTGGTAAACCTGCGCGTGGGTTATCAGTATATTGAGCTGAACAACAAAGGCAGCCGTAAAGATAACGTTCTGGTCGATGGTCCGTACGTAGGCGCCTCACTGCGTTTCTGATGCGCGGCGCGCTACGTCGGGTCACGCTTTACGGCGCGCCGACGGCTTACTGAGCGCCCAGGTCGCTATTTGGCAATACGGGCGGGCATGGCAATCTCCATGCCCGTTATCTATTTTAACGCGGCGACGTTGCCAGCATCGCATCGAGATTCTTGCGCGATGTGGTGATAATGCTCCATGGATCTTTTGGCTTGTCGTGTTCGATGATGAACCATTTAACGCCGCTCTGCTTCGCCGCAGGCAGGATAGTCCCCCAGTCCAGGATGCCCTCCCCTAACGGGGCAAAATTCATTTCGTCATCTCTGATGCCAATCGACGAATTGTCTTTGGCATGGATGGCGTAAAAACGACCTGGATAGGTTTTCAGAAACCTGACAGGGTCCTGACCGCCGCGTGAAACCCATGCGACATCCAGCTCAATCATCAGGTTTTCAGGCTGGGTGTGCTGCAGGATGATGTCGAGCGCGGTTTCACCCTGATATTTTTTCATCTCAAAGTTATGGTTGTGGTAGGCCAGCTGAAGTCCATCATGTCGTAACTTTGCGCCCAGCCGGTTTAAACGCTCGGCAAAGTCGATCCACGCCTGTTTGCTGTCGGGGCGATGCTCCGGATCAATCCACGGAACGATCAGCGTACGGTTGTTAACCGCTTTGCTGAAGCTCACCGTTTCCTGATACTGATTTTCCAGCACAGAGAGCTGAACATGCGATGAAGTTACGTTCAGCTGATATTTTTGCAGCTCAGCGCGCAGCTGGGCGGCGCTGAGATCGTGCGTACCCACAATTTCAACGTTTTTGAAACCAGCCTTATGCGCCATAGCGAACTGTTCATCAGCCGAGCCCACATTGCGTAAGGTATACATTTGCAGAGCCGTTTCGCTTTTAACGCTGGCGGGCGGCGCCGCGCATGCGGTCAGGAAAACGGAGGCAAGCAGGCAAGAACCTGTGATAAATCGGGTAAACATTTCTGGCTCCTTTATTGGAAAGTAATCGATTACAAAAGTATACTAAAAAATAATCAATTACTTGCATGAGCTTAAGTGAAGGTTAAAAGTGAGAGTTATGTCAGGTTTTTGCTAAAAAGCGTTGCTAACCACTCTGCGTGCTGCTGGCCGAATGCCTTAACCATCACACGACAGTGCTTGGGTGCTGTCGTTTTGTCCTGTGAAGCACAGCCCTGATTTTTGCTGTTATGGCACGGTAGAAAATAGGTAGCGCGCTATATTTTGCAATAATTTCCTGCTTGCCCATGAATAAGCAACGCCGGATAATCGCTATCTACATTTTTATATAACGATGATCCATCATGTTAAAAATAGCGGTTAGTACGCTGGCATTGCTGGTTGGCACCACCTTCAGCGTTTCAACATTTGCAGGCAGTGATATTCGTGTAACTTACGCCGGTTCAATGGGAAAAGTAATGGATGAAAGCTTAGGGCCCGCTTTCGCCAAACAGCAGGATGGTCACTATCAGGGTCAGGGCCAGGGCGCTTACGGTATGGCGCGTTTGCTCGCGAGCAAAAAGCTGACCGCTGACGTTTTTGTCTCCATTACGCCAGGCCCAATGCAAATATTAAAAGATGCCGGATTAATCGATACCGCCGTGCCGGTTGCCAGCACCAGCATGGTGATCGCTTACAGCCCGAAAGGAAAGTATGCCCGGCAATTTGCGGCGGCTAACGGTAACGATGCCAGCTGGCTGCGGGTGCTGTCGACGCCGGGCTTAAAGTTTGGTCGTACCGATCCGATTAACGATCCGAAAGGTCAGAACATCGTCTTTACGCTTTTACTGGCAGAGAAATATTACCAGATGCCGGGCATTGCCAACAAAGTGATGGGCGACGTGCAAAATCCTGCGCAGGTAAGCCTGGAGGGTGGTTTGCTGGCGCGTCTGGGAAATGGCCAGGTCGATGCGGCTGCGGGATATGAAAGTGAAGTGCGTTCCGCGCACCTTCCCTATATCGCCCTGCCGGAAGAGATAAACTTGAGTAATCCGGCTGAAACGAAAAAATGGTATGAGACCGTCAGCTTCAACGTTAAGGACAGCCAGGGCCGGGACAAAGTCTTGCATACCCAACCGCTGGTTTACTATGCGGCAGTGTTGAAAAATGCCCCGCACGGCGAGCAAGCCGCGCAAGCCTTTGTGAAATTTATGCTTAGCCCGCAGGGTCAGAAGCTTTATCAGCAAAATGGCTATGCGGCTCCCAAAGGTGATGCGCTTTACCGGTGAAACGCTTTCCTTCCGCCACCCTGTGGCTTTCATTACCCGCGTTGCTGATGCTGGCCGTGCCGTTTTTGACCCTGATCGGCATCACGCACTGGCGTGGCTTTCATCTGGCGTGGGGCGATGAACATGCCATCACCACCTCAATGGGCCTGGGATTACTGTCGTTATTGATCGTCATTGTCAGCGGCCTGCCTCTGGCATGGTGGTTGTCACAGACGCGCAGCAGAGCGGGCTTAATTGTGGAATTGCTGGTGCTGATTCCCCTTTTAACGCCGCCGCTGGCGATGGGCATTCTGTTAGTTAGCGCTTATGGGCCTTACAGCCCAGCGGGTTCGCTGCTGGAACATCTGGGCGTGGAGATTATCAATAATCCTGCGGCGTTTGTGCTGGCACAGTGGTATGGCGCCTTGCCCTACTTCGTGACAGCAGCGCGCTCGGCCTTTGCCGGGGTTCCGACGGTCATCCTGGAGGCTGGCCGCACGCTGGGCGCATCGCCCTGGCAACGCTTTTGGCGTTTATCGCTGCCGCTGGCGGCGCCCGGATTAGCTTCCGCCGTTTCGCTGGCCTGGGTGCGTGCTATTGGCGAGTTCGGTATCGTGATGATTTTTGCTTATTTCCCGCAGGGGATGCCGGTTCAGTTGTACAACAACTTACAGAATGACGGCGTGGATGCAGTCTATTACCTGTTATGGCTGCTGCTGCTGTTTACCCTGCCCTTACCGCTGATGTGTTTTGCGTTGATGCGGCGCTACGCTGCATATCGCAAGCAGGCATAACAAGACTATAGCGATCGCTATAGCTGCAGGAAACAGGGATTTTCCTATGGTCAGCATGGAGATTAAAAGCCAACAAAAACTGACGAAGGCCTGGACACGATTTATTTCAGCTACGCTTTTTACTGATTTTATATCGTTATCCCAAGAGGGCGCCGTGCCACCATTACAGCCAATACTCAAACCAGATCTAAAACGTTCGCTAATGGCTACGATACCGCTTGGCGTGGGTATGATGGCGGCGGTGGATGAAATTGTCTTTCATCAGATTCTGGCCTGGCACCATTTCTTTGACTGGGGCACGCCCGCTTTCAGCCTGCTTTCAGACGGCCTGCTGCATTCCGCCGAGCTGATTTTCTTTATTATCGGCTTTTTCATGTTTACTGATCTGCGTAAACGCAACACGCTTGACCGCACATCAGCATGGGCCGGTTTCTTTTTTGGCCTGGGAGGATTCCAGCTATTTGACGGCATCGTTGACCATAAACTACTGCGGTTACATCAGATCCGTTATGTCGACAATATTCTGCCTTATGATTTGGCCTGGAACGGGTTTGCCGTTGTTTTACTCCTGATCGGATGGCGACTCTATCGCCGCTCCCGCGCCCTGCCCCGCCGCACAACGGGATCGTAAGAATGGAGCAGATGATGCATCACGGCAGTCCTGCTCATCCGGCGGCACTCTTAATCCTGTTAGTGGTTTTACCTCTGGGCCTGCTTTTGTTGTATCTCATAGCGGCTTTCAGGCTACGCAACGCTTCAGGCTGGAGCAGCTGGCGGATAATCAGTTTCACCACAGGAACAGCGCTGATTGTGATTGCTATGTTGCCGCCGCTGGCAGACTGGGCCCATCGGGATCTGCGCGGCCATATGCTGCAGCATCTGTTTTTGGGCATGTTTGCGCCGCTTGGACTGGTATTTGGTTTCCCCGGCACGCTGTTACTACGTACGGTCTCGGCGCATACGGCACGCTGCTTGATGCGTTTTCTAAGGGCACGTCCGGTTAGATTTCTGATTCATCCCATTACAGCAGCGTTGCTGGATATCGGTGGAATGTATCTGCTTTATCTGACGCCGTTATTCGCGCTGAGCATGACGCATCCTGCGCTGTTTGTATTCCTTCATCTGCATTTCGTTATTTCAGGTTACCTGTTCACCTGGTCAATTGCTGGCCCCGACCCGGCGCCGCATCGTCCGGGAAGAACGCTACGGCTTGCGGTTGTTTTTCTGGCGACGGCGGCGCACGCCATTCTGGGCAAATTGATGTACGGCTATGGCTATCCGCACGGCACCGCGGCCAGTCTTGCTGAAATACGGGCAGCGGCGCAGTGGATGTATTATGGCGGGGATCTGGCGGAGCTGTTGCTGATAACGGCCTTTTTTGCCGCCTGGTTCAGGCATCGCAGCGCGCTGCCTGATGCGCTGGCGGCCCGTTAATCATGATTTTCAATAGCCTCATATCAGGCATACTGAATGTTCATAATCCCGCGTTCGGTCCGATAAATTGTGGCATCCACCTGCCAGGTAGAGTGAATCAGCTCCGGCGTAAGCACCTCAGCAGGCTCGCCTGCCGCCACGACCTGACCTTCATGCAGTACCACCAGGTGCTGACAATATTTTGCCGCCAGGTTGAGATCGTGCAGAGCCACGATCACGGTAACCGGCAGCCCGGAAATCAGACGCATCAGCTCCAGCTGGAACTGTATATCCAGGTGATTGATCGGCTCATCCAGTAACAGAATGTCTGGCTGCTGGGTAAGCGCACGCGCGATCTGACAGCGTTGGCGCTCACCGCCTGACAGGCGCTGCCAGGCGCGGTGCGCCAGGGCTTCAAGCTTCATCATCGACAGCGCCTGTTGCACAGCATTCTCATCAGACTGACGCCAGGGCGTGAATGCATTGCGATGCGGCGTGCGGCCAAGACGAACAATATCAATCACGCTCATCTCCGCCTCAGATTCCGCATGCTGCGGCACAAACGCGAGCTTGCGGGAAAGCTCGCGTCGGCTCAGGTTGCTTGTCAGCTTCCCGCCAATTTTCACGCCCGCGTAGGCGCAGGGCTGGACGCCCGCCATCGCGCGAATCAGCGTGGATTTTCCAGACCCGTTTGGTCCGAGCAACCCTACCGTTTGCGCGCGTTGCGCCACAAAACTGATGTCAGATAACACGCGGCGAGCCTGCAATGTCACGCTCAGCTTATCAACCACGACATGCATAATTATTTCTCCCGGTTACGGTACAGAATCAGGGCAAAAACAGGCGCGCCGACCAGCGCTGTCACAACGCCAATCGGCAAAACCTGATGGCTGATCAGCGTGCGTGAGATCAGGTCGGCAAGAATCATAAAATGGCACCCGGCAAGAAAGGCGATCGGGATGGTTATCAGATGGCGATGCCCGGCAATCATACGGGTGATATGCGGGATCACCAGCCCGACAAAACCCACGGCGCCAATGGCACTGACGATCACCGCAGTCATCAACGCGGTGGTCAGCAGCAGAACCACGCGCACTAACAGTACACGCGTGCCCAGCGTCGCGGAGACTTCGGTGCCAAAGTTAAAGGTATCCAGTGAGCGCGCATAGCAGATCACTATCAGCAATCCCGTGGCTACCACGGCAAAGCACAGCAGCGCATCAGCCCAGCGAACGCCGCTCAGGCTTCCCAGTAGCCAGAACATCACGCCGCGTGACTGCTCGGCATTGGCCGCCGTGCTAACAATGTACGACGTCAGCGCGTTAAACAGCTGCGTACCGGCGATACCGGCCAAAATGATACGTGCCGCGTTCTCGCGCATGCCGCCTGATAGCAGCACGATCAGCATAAACGCGATACAGGCGCCGATAAACGCCCCGGCGCTGGTGGTGATTGCGCCGCTGCCAATCCCCAGCAGCATAACGCTGACGGCGCCGGTGGAGGCACCGGCAGAGATGCCCAGTAAATAGGGATCGGCCAGCGGATTACGCAACAGCGATTGCAAAACCAGTCCGCATAACGCCAGACCGCCGCCGCTGCTGGCCGCCATCAGCGCACGACTCATGCGGTACTGCCAGACAATCCCGGCCTCGACAGCAGGTAGATCGAAATGGGTGATACCCAGACCGTTGGTTATGGCGCGGGCGGTGGTGACAAAACTTATCGGCATATCGCCGGTGGCTGCCGCCAGCGTCATCATTAGCGGCAGACTCAGGGCCCCCGTAAAAATGATCAGGCCGGTTCGCCAGTAAAAAAAAGCATGACGGATCATTTGGCTTGATCAAACGCATTCATCTGCTGACCCATCAGCTCGACCGCTTCTACGTTACGTAAAGAGGGATTGAGCGACATAGCCGGCACCACCACAATATGGCCCTTTTTGACTGCGGGCATTTCACGCGTGACAGGGTCGGTTTCCAGGAAGCGTTTTTTCGTCGCTACATCATCGGCAGGGTAAAGCCGTCTTTCCATACTGGCGATAACAATGATGTCAGGCTGCGCTTTAACAATGTGTTCCCACGTCACCGCAGGCCATTCCTCATCAGAGTCGATGATATTAGTGAGGCCAAGCGTTTTACCGATCCAGCCTGGCGCGCCTTTACTGCCTGCAACCCACGGATCGCCTTTCAGGCGGGTACTTGAAAACCAGTACACCACTTTACGTGGCGTGGCTCGCTGCGTATTAACCTGCTGCTGCGCGGCGGCAATGCGGTCAGCCAGCTTCTGTTTCAGCGCCTCGCCACGAGCAGGCACATCAAAAATGCGCGCCAGCGCGGTGATTTCATCAAAAATAATATCGATTGAGTAAGGCTCCGAGCGCGCGCCATCGCCATTGGAGGTCGCGGTAACCGCTTTCGCTGTGCAGTCCGCTGGCGAGATCCAGGTTTTAATGCCCAGCTGGGTAAATTGCTGGCGCGTAGCGACCTCCCCCTGCGGACCGACGTGCCAGCTGTACTGCGCCAGTACAAGTTCAGGGCGCTGAGCCGCGACGGCTTCAAATCCTGGCGCATTCTCCGCCAGCCGCTTCAGGTTTTTACCCTGCTGACGCAAATCGTCGGGTAATGCGCCAAACCAGACAGATGTACCGGCAATGTTCTTTTCCAGCCCCAGCGCCAGCATCAGTTCGGTTTCGTGCTGACCAATGGTCACTACGCGTAACGGGGCGTGATTAAACGTCTCTTTCACACCGCAGTTATCAATAGTCAGCGGATAGCGGGCGGCGTATGCACCGGCAAGGGGAGCAGCCAGCATGGCAGATATCAGTAAAAAGAAAGGTAATTTCATCGTTCCGTACGTCAAGTTATGTTATAACATAACAATATGCCTTGCCAGAAATTGACTGTCAACGTGTAATCTACAGTTCCCCGCCTCTCCCGTTTACGCTCAGTGCTTTTTTATAAGAGCAGGATATTAAAAAGCTACGCTCATGCCTGATTGCCCAACATCGCTGTCAGGATAGCTTGTCGTTCTTTTAATGAGTTAATTGCTGGCCTTCCAGATAAAGTGAAAATCGCATTGAGATAGTTTTTTCGGTGCAGAACAGCGCGCATACTTTGACACATCAATTATTGCCAAAGCTGGCAGCATTGAAAATAAATAATGCTGATTGACGGAAAGAAAGGAGCGGCCGCTGACATATATTTTATTAATAGCCGCTTTATTCGCTATTATGGCTCTTGATCGGGTAGTGACCGCATATATATCCGCACGCCCCAATAAATTCTAAGTAGCATAATGTCAATCGTTACGCATACGATTTATTCATATACGTTAAAGCATTTACGCTTCATTAATCTTTAGCCGCTGCAAAAAAGCGCTTTGCACTTGACCTGGTTAATGGCTTTTATTAATCTACCTTTACCTCTACCCGACGATAAAAGTAATGAAACTAATCAGGCGGTTTTTATTAAAAAGGAAGACAATTGGCGTGCTGGCCATAAGCTCAACCGTGCTGGCTATTATTCTTTATCAGAACAGTTATCAGCTTAGTGAAACGAGCATCACTATTCCTCATAAGCCAAATGACCTTGACGCTATTCTGGCGATGCCACGTCATCCGCTGGCAGAGGGAAAACCCGGTGTGGTGATATTTGTTCATGGCGATGGCCCGATCAACGCGACGCATGGCGGCTTTTATCGGCCAATCTGGGAAGCGCTGGCGCGTTCAGGTTTCGCCTCTTTATCATGGAACAAGCCTGGCGTTGGCGGTGCATCCGGTAACTGGTTGCAGCAAAGCATGGATGACCGCGCCGATGAAGTGGTGGCGGCTATCCGCTGGATAAAAGGCCAGCCGCAGCTGGACGGTCAGCGCATTGCGCTGTGGGGGGCCAGTCAGGGAGGCTGGGTTATGCCAAAAGTGGCGGCCAGATATCCTGACCTCTGCTTTATGATCGCGGTTTCCCCAGCGATTAACTGGCTGCAACAGGGGCGCTATAATACTATCGCCAGCATGAAACAGCAGGGGCGCGCGCAGCATGAAATCGATGAAGAATTAAAGCGCGATCGTCAGGTGTTAGCGCTACTCAATAATAATGCCTCTTTCGAGCAGTATCAGAAAACCCAGGGCGATGCCGCTGACTTTACTGCTGACCGCTGGCATTTCGTGCATAAAAATTATCGCAGCGATGCCAAACAGGATCTTAACGCTATACATTTTCCGGTATTTCTGGCGCTGGGTGGCAAAGATATCAACGTTGATATTAACAATACTGAACAGGTTTATCGTCAATATTTGCATCAACCAAATCAGTTGGAAATAAAACGCTATTCCCAGGCCACCCACTCGATGTTAGAAAAGTCTACCGAGGACTCGGTAATAAAAACCTGGTATAAAGGCCTGCTTTTCCCACGCGCTATTTTTTATCCTGGGTTTTTACCGGATCAGCAGCAGTTTGTCTGGCAGCACCGTGGCTGCCAGTAATAGAGATGGCGGGGAAGTCCCGCCTTTTTCTAATACCAACGGGAAATTCTCATTCCGAGAATAAACGTTAATAAGCCAAACCCCAACAGCATTAACGTAGCAGGCATTACCAGCTGGACATCCGCGCCTTCAATAAACACTTTCCTCATCGCTCCTGAAGAGGCTAATACAACACCCCCAAAGAAACAGACATTGCCCGCAAACAGTAGTAGAAATTGCTGATTGTGACGCGTGAATATAATCGCGTCGCTAAGCTCAATAACCCTACGATTTCAGCATAGACGCGGATAACGCAGCCGACCAGGGGGTGTTACAATAACGAGAACTGGTGCTAAAGAGGGCCACGCTGGATACGGCTAACGCCGAGACCAAAGCCGCTAAACTTGAGGTCCAGAAATATTTAGTGACTGCACCGAATACGCCACGCATCGTGCGCGCAGAACTGGAAGATGTTTTCGTGAATGCGGTTAAACCCGGTCAGCACGCTGAAGTGACACTGGAAAATAATGATAATCGTGTTTTTAAGGCGCGGGTTTTACGCCTGGGCGATGTATTTGGCGCCCGCCAGAGAACCGACGATCCCAGCGTCAATCAGGATACGCGGATTGTAGAATGTGTGCTTACCCTGGATGCGCCAATAAGCCGCCTTGGACAACGGGTGCTGGTGCGTATTTTTCCGGAGGACAGCCCTTCTCAGACGGATGAGCCGAGCCAAACCGCACGTCAGGGGTAGTCGGGCAGCGTTATTCAGGCGGTGAAAATTAACCACAACGCGGTATTCACGCATAAAAACTATGTTTACTTTTGCAAAGCACCCTACGCCATGCGCATTTATATACCAGCAAAGCCTGGGCGTGGTGACCCGCCACCCGGAGGTAAGCGTCTGTTTAGTCGCTTTTGACAGCGCCGCTTACCACGATGCGCTCTTTACACAGTTGTCGATACCCTTTCCGGAGATGTTGAAACCAGCGGTGGCGAAACGTCGGGCAGACTACCTTGCTGGCCGTTATGCCGCCCGTCAGCTGTTACAGAGTGTGGGATGCGAGAGCGCCGTTGCAATGGGTGCCGACCGCGCGCCGGTCTGGCCTGTTGGGTGGTGGGGCAGTATTTCCCATACGGAGAAATGGGCGATTGCTATTTTGGCACCGTACCGCGCCAATATACACCTGGGCGTGGATATTGAAACGCTGCGGCCGGAGGTGATGCGGGAGATTGCCACGACCTTTACCACCGCCAGTGAACGCGATCTGTTAGCTACGCGTGGTCTTCCCTGTGAGACCGCGCTGCTTATCGCCTTTTCCGCGAAAGAGAGTGTGTTCAAAGCGCTCTATCCCCAGGCGCAGCACATTTTTGGCTTTGAAGCAGCGAAGCTGTGCGAGCTTAACCCGCAGCAACATCGCTTTACGCTGGAACTGACCAGGCCGCTGGCACCCGGCCTGCCCGCAGGCTATCGTATCTACGGTGACTACTTCATCGCTGAAGAGAGTGTGATTACGCTAATTGTTTGACGTGCTGAACATTGAGCGTTAAATCGTTCAGAGTAACGCTTATCACTGACAGGCGACTGCGCCTGTGCGACACACTGCCATGTAAAAAGCAGCCAATTCAGGCAACCGCGCGCCCGCCTCAGGCTGAGCAAGGCAGAAGCGGGCTTCGGCAACATTATTTCTTTTTATTGAGCATCGCCTTTAAATCCGCAAAGGGATTATGGGTGGCTGCAGCAATATCTTTCTGCGCGTCCTCTCCTGCCCTAACGGTTGTCCCGTACTGATCGGCTTCGGTGTATTTTGAATGTTCGTGATCGTGACAATAGAGACACAACAGTTCCCAGTTACTGCCATCTTCTGGGTTATTGGTGTGATCGTGATCGATATGATGGACGGTTAATTCGCGCAGGTTGGAATAAACAAATTCGCGCGCGCAGCGGCCACATACCCACGGATAGATTTTCAGTGCTTTTTCGCGGTAGCCGCTTTCAAGCCGCGAATAGTTTTTTGGGATCAACGCCATTGCTGATATTACCTGTAAGCAATAATTTTACGTGTGAAGCAGCAGGCTACCCCGCTTAACGGGCGGCTGCAAGCTACATAAATGCGCCCTGCATGTCGACTGTGAGCAACCGGTTATACCGACCTGGATGGATTGGCTCCCCTGGGCAAAGGGTACCGGCAGCTGATAACCCACCGTGATACGGAATATAAAACGCCTTGCGCAACATGACTTGCTGAAAATTATTTAATAATCCTGCTCTATTGGGTTTGCAGGGCTGTGCGTTGCGGACATAATCTGCCTCTGTTCTCCGCTTCGGCTTTTCTTCTGGGTTAGGGTTTGGAACCATAATTATGTTCACTTTTGACTGGCATCGTTTTTTCCTTAATGACCTCTCCATATCGTTCCTGGCTGAGGTCGCCGTACGGGTCCTTTTTGCTTACGTCATCGTATTCTCTTTCCTGAAAGTATCCGGTAGACGAGGCATCAGGCAGCTTTCCCTGTTTGAGCTGGTTATAATTCTTACGCTGGGTTCTGCTTCAGGTGATGTTACTTTTTATGACGATGTCCCCGTGCTGCCTGTTGCCATGGTGTTTTTAGTTTTATTGGTACTCTATCGAATAACGACCGCTCTGATGGCCCGCAGCCCCCGTTTTTCAAAATGGGTGGAAGGCGAAGTGATTACCCTTATCACGGATGGCTTGTATGAGTTGAACAGCCTCAGAGGATTAAACATTTCTGAAGATGAATTTTTTATGGAGCTTCGTCAAAACGGGGTGGAGCACCTTGGTCAGGTTCGTCTGGCGCTGGTTGAACTGGATGGGCAGATAAGTACCTTTCTGTATGATCGTGATGACATCCGTCCCGGCCTGTCGGTGCTGCCTCCGGCACACCGGGAAACCTATTTTCGGATGCCCGCTGATGACATATATGCATGCAATCACTGCGGCCAGACGCAAAATATCGCCGCCGCCTGTACCCATGTTTGCCCGAGATGTCAGGGAGAGAGCTGGTCGGTGGCGCTATCGACCAAACGTCCGCGTTAATATAAACGGGCGGAAGGGAGGAACTGTTCTACGTTTCGCGGCTGTATTCTGATGTTTGGCTATTTTTTCAGACGCAGAGCGTTCAGCAAGGCCCCTTCGGTAAGGGTTCGACTCTTTGAAACAAAAAAAACCCCAACAACATGCTGGGGTTTGGTACTTGCAAACATCACGTCTGAAGAACGGCGTGCTGTGCGGCAAAAACTGTTATGGCTCAGGCAACCCGGACAACATTCATCTGCATAATGCTTTTGATCGCCTCAACCATTTCGCCATCAACACATTGACGGCTGAATTCATCGGTTTCGACATCTGAACTCATGGAAACGCCCGCCTTGCGGTAGCGCATCGGGGAAGAAACCAGATGGCTGGCAGAGCTATGTAGCTCACGAATCCCGGCATCCAGAAACTTTTGCAGGTTACTTAACCTGACGCCCGCTCCTGCCATAATGATTGGACCTTTACTTAACTCAGTAAGTTCCTTTAATAATGCAATTCCATTCTCGGCATTTTGCTGCTGGCCTGATGTCAGAATGCGCGCAACGCCCAGCCCGGTCAATGTCTCCAGCGTACGTTTCGGACTATGACACAAATCGAAAGCGCGATGGAAGGTCACCTGCATATCGCCGCACAGCGCCATAATTTCTTCCATCCTGTTGATGTCTATATACGCATCCTCATCCAGCATCCCAATCACCACGCCGGGAAAACCCAGATCGCGAATTAACGCCACATCGACTTTCATGGTGGCAAATTCACGGGCGCTGTAGCAAAAATCGCCGCCGCGCGGACGAACAATAGGGTGTACCGGTATATGAAGATATTCACGTGCCGCCTGCAGCATGCCTGCGGACGGGGTCAAACCGCCCTCTTTCGGCGCGGCGCACAGTTCGATCCGGTCAGCACCCGCTTCCTGGGCATTAACAGCGCAGTCGATTCCGTAGCAGCAGACTTCCAGTTTAACCATTTCATCCTCCTGTTAATGACTGCTGGCTGGTTTTCTGATTCTCAGTTAGGCTCAGTTTGCAGGGCAGTATAAAGGGAACCTTAATCATGGCATTCAATTTCGATGAATGGATAGACCGGCATCACAGCGATAGTCGCAAGTGGCAAAAATATGGCGATCGCGATATTTTGCCGCTGTGGGTCGCAGACACTGATTTTCGCTCGCCGCCTGCGGTCATTGAGGCCTTGCAGGCGCGCGTGGCACATGGCGTATTCGGTTACGGCAGCGAACCGGTTGAGCTGATTGATATTGTTATTGAACGCATGGCGTCACGCTATAACTGGCATATCGAAGCGGACTGGCTGGTGGTTTTACCCGGCGTGGTGGCTGGCCTCAATTTATGCGTCCGCGCGTTTACCTCACCCGGTGAAGGCACACTGGCTCCCACGCCAATCTACCCGCCCTTCAGGCAGGCTGCGGCCTGGGCCGGGCGCAGTCAAATCAATCTGCAAATGCGTCTGGAACACCAGCGCTGGGTGATGGATCTGGCGGCCGCCGAGATGCAGCTAAGCGGCAATGAAAAATTATTGATGCTGTGCAACCCGCACAACCCCGGCGGCACCGTTTACCGCCGCGAGGAGCTGGCACAGCAGCTGCGGTTTGCCGAGCGCCACGATTTAATCGTCTGTTCCGATGAGATTCACTGCGATCTTATTCTGGAGCCGGGCTTAACCCACATTCCTTTCGCGACGCTGAGCGAAGATGCTGCGCAGCGCTCGGTGACGTTAATCTCACCTTCGAAAACCTTTAACATTGCTGGTCTCGGCGCGTCGCTGGCGATTATTCCGAACAAGGCATTGCGTCAGCGTTTTCAAGAGGCGCGGCGCGGTATGGTGCCTGCGGTTGATATCCTGGCGCTGACCGCCGCCACTGCGGCCTGGCGTGATGGCCAGCCCTGGCTGGAGGCTCAGCTCGATTATTTACGGCATCACCGTAACTGGCTGTGTGAACGCGTTAATGCCCTGCCGGGCTTAAGCGTCGTGCCGCCGGAAGCGACCTATCTTGCCTGGATTGCCGCCCGGCTACCTGAGGTTACCAGCCCGGCGCTGTGGTTTGAAAAGCATGGGCTAGGTTTTTCCGCGGGCCGCGAATTTGGCGACGATGGCTTTGTGCGTTTTAATTTCGGCTGCACGCGCGCCACGCTGGAAGAGGCGGTCGCGCGTCTGGAGCGTGCCGTCGCCGCGGCAAATGCTTAATCCTGTTCGCTGTCAACGATTTCGCGCAGGCTCCAGGGATGGAATTTAACGGTGATCTCGCCGTCGGTCACCGCCAGCGTTGGATTAGGCAACCGTTCTCCTTCGCCCTGCGGCGCGCTGGTTTTAAACGAAATGCCCGGCTGCAACAGGCCGCTGTCGGATAACAACGCCATTGCCCGGGCACCCAGCGTTGCCGGATCGCCGCGCAGAACGATCTCCACGTGCTCCCACCCTTCATGACGATAGAGTTTATTGCCCGGCCAGGGTAGCTCAACCACCTCGATCTGCCAGGGTCCGACGGGCAGCGGTTCGTGCAGTTGAAACAGGCAAATCGGTCTGCCATTAATCATTTTTTCTGAAAACAATGTGCCGACCTGCATCAGGCCTTGTTTCCAGCGTTCCGCTGTTGCAATTTGATGGCAGCGCACCGAAATATGGTCAGCTTCGAGATTTTCCAGTGATAAATCCAGCTTTTCCGCCAAATTTGCCAGTGATTTTTCAAAACGCGGCAGATCGTTTGCCAGGTCAGATAGCGCTTCCAGATTATTCCTGAATGGCACAATTCCTCTCCACTTTTGTTCAGTTTCATTAAACATTGATTGCTTTTTAAGCAATTTTGCAAGGCCATTTATAGTTGTAAAAATAAAGCTCAGAAAATAAATTTTAGATAAGTTGACGTAATTTACCGGATTAATGTCCAGTTTAGCACGGTACAGGACCAGAAAATATTTTATAAAAACATGGTTAACCTAATGTTTTTAATTATGTTTGCCCAGGGTTTAAGGTAATTCCTAATTGGTCAGGTGCGCAATTGCGGCTACCAGGCCTTTCTTATAGATTTACCCGAACCATCACACAAGGAATGGCTTTATGTTTAAACTCATTATCATTGCAGTTCTTATCGCGCTGATGGGGTATGCTCTCTCCCGCCACTGGAAGGTGCGCAATGAAAAAACGGTAAATAACCCTTATCGGCACTCTCGACGTCGCTAACCTTTTTTCGTCAGTGGCGGAAACATCTACAGCAATGTTTCCGCCCGCTACGGCTGCTGACGCCCCTCTTCAAATAAAGTATACTTCCCCCCTTCTTTTTTCCGCGGCGCCATTGTACAGCAACCTGTCAGACTGTCAGGCGTCGTGATGATTATGCCTGCCGCTTCCCCTGCGGCGGGCAATGCAGACAGATGAAGGTAATTCGGTGAATATTCAGGCTCTCCTTTCGGAAAAAGTTAGTCAGGCGATGATCGCCGTTGGCGCACCGGCAGATTGCGAACCTATGGTTCGTCAGTCGGCCAGGGTTCAGTTTGGCGATTACCAGGCCAACGGCATGATGGCGGTCGCGAAAAAACTGGGTCAGCAGCCACGCCAGCTGGCCGAGCAGGTGGTACAGCATCTGGCCCTCGACGGTATCGCCAGTAAGGTTGAAATCGCCGGCCCGGGCTTCATTAATATTTTCCTGGCCCCTGAATGGCTGGCGCAGCAGGCGGAAGCCGCGCTGGCATCGCCGCGCCTGGGCGTTGCGCCGGTAGAGGCGCAAACCATCGTCATCGATTACTCCGCGCCAAACGTGGCGAAAGAGATGCACGTCGGCCACGTGCGCTCAACCATTATTGGCGATGCCGCAGCGCGTACGCTGACGTTTTTGGGTCATAACGTTATCCGCGCCAACCATGTCGGCGACTGGGGCACGCAGTTCGGGATGTTGATTGCCTATCTGGAAAAGCAGCAGCGTGAGCATCATGAAGCGATCGCGCTGGCCGATCTGGAAGCGTTCTACCGTGAAGCGAAAAAGACCTACGACGAAGACCAAGCCTTTGCCGAGCGCGCGCGCGGTTATGTGGTGAAGCTACAGGGCGGCGATGAATATTGCCGTACTATGTGGAAGCAGCTGGTTGACATTACCATGACGCAAAACCAGACGGTTTACGATCGTCTGAACGTGACGCTGACGCGTAACGACGTGATGGGTGAGAGCCTGTATAACGATATGCTGCCGGGCATCGTCGCCGATCTGAAAGCCAAAGGTCTGGCGGTTGAGAGCGAAGGCGCGACCGTGGTTTTCCTTGACGAGTTTAAAAACAAGGAAGGCGAGCCGATGGGCGTGATCGTCCAGAAGAAGGACGGCGGCTATCTTTATACCACCACCGATATTGCCTGCGCGAAATATCGCTATGAGCAGTTGCACGCCGATCGCGTGTTGTACTATATCGATTCACGTCAGCATCAGCATTTGATGCAGGCCTGGACCATTGTGCGTAAAGCGGGCTATGTACCGGAGTCGGTGCCGCTTGAGCACCATATGTTCGGCATGATGCTGGGCAAGGATGGCCGTCCATTCAAGACCCGCAGCGGCGGTACGATTAAGCTTTCCGATCTGCTGGATGAAGCGGTTGAGCGTGCGACCGCACTGGTTTCTGAGAAGAATCCAGAGATGGATGCCGATGAACTGCGCAAGCTGGCGAATATTGTGGGTATCGGCGCGGTGAAGTATGCCGATCTGTCGAAAAGCCGCACCACCGATTATATTTTCGACTGGGATAATATGCTGGCGTTCGAGGGCAATACGGCACCTTATATGCAGTATGCCTATACCCGCGTGCTGTCGGTGTTCCGCAAGGCGGGTATCGATGAGAATGCGCAGCTGGAAGGCGCAATTCAGCTGAGCGACGATCGCGAAGCGCAGCTGGCAGCGCGTCTGTTGCAGTTTGAAGAGACCATTACGCTGGTGGCGCGCGACGGTACGCCGCACGTGATGTGTGCTTATCTGTACGATTTGGCCGGTCTGTTCTCTGGTTTTTACGAGCACTGCCCGATTCTGTCGGCAGAGGATATCGCGGTACGTCAGAGCCGACTGAAGCTGGCGCTGCTGACAGCACGTACGCTGAAGCAGGGTCTGGATACGCTGGGTATTGAGACCGTAGAGCGGATGTAAGTCGCGGGCCGTTGACCTTTGCCGCGCGAAAGTTGAATAGCGCCGCCAGAGGTTAAATGTTAAGAAGAATCCACGCTGCGGCGTGGATTTTTTTATGCCGTCTCGGCTAAAAACGGCATAGCTTCAGAAGCTAAAAAAACGGCATGGCTTCAGGCTTTGCGACCGCCCGTGATGGACAGGCCGCTACGTAAAGACGAGCGCGTAAAACCAAATAACATGGGCGATCCGGACTCTGACGTGTGATTTTTATGCCGCCTCAGTTAAAAAGCGGCATGGCTTCAGCCTTTGCGATCGCCCGTGATGGACAGGCCGCTACGTAAAGACGCCGTAAACCCATCCCTGGGGACTCTGCCGCGTCATCCCTGACGCGGAAGCTTTACTACGCGGCCTGTCCACCCCGGCTGTAAGATCGGTATTGCGGTTAAACCCACCCTGCCACTGTTGCATAGAGCAAACCAGCCTCCGCCACCACGGGTTAAGTCATGCAATACAGAATTAGGAATGAGTATTGATGTTGCAGGTCAACCAGCCTCTGCCACCACGGGTTAAGTCATGTAATACAGAATTAGGAATGAGTATTGATGTTGCAGGTCAACCAGCCTCTGCCACCACGAGTTAAGTCATGCCATACAGTGTTCGGGGAGTAGGCGGGGCTGTACGATGAGGCGGGCCTCCCACGCTATGGACGGCGTGGGCGGAGGCCCCAGGGACGGGTTTATGCCGTCCCGCCGAACGTACAGCCCCGCCTGCGACCGGCACAAATCCGGTTTTAAGTTTCAAGTTTCAAGTTTCAAGTTTCAAGTTTCAAGTTTCAAGTTTCAGTTCTTAGCCAACCCGGTTTTATTTAACAGCACATCCTTAATCCTGCGCGCCTGATAAAAACGCATCGTTCGCTTAAATCTATTTATATAGGCGGAGCGGGCGGCAAACTGTTGCTTTCTGCCGTTTTCCAGAACAGACGTTTCCCGATTAACATCTGAAGTAGTAATAACGGCCCGCTTACTGCACCATACGCGCAAACGCCCATTATTCCTAAAAAACATCCAGCGGTCAGCCTCAAAAATAACCGGCCTGTTTTGTTTAAGGATTTCCTGCGCGGCGGCCTGATTAATTACATAACCATAACCACCGCTGCCATAAGCCAGCCGATAATATTCATTACCATGACAATCCACACTTTTAATATTACAGTTATAAATGTTATCCCCGGTAAGCAGAAACACCTCAGGTCTGGTCGCGCTAATTAATTTTTTAATACCTGCTAAATGACTGGCCAGATTGGCGCCCGGCACGGAATCATCCTCCAGCACCAACGCATACGGCACATCCTCCGCTACCATTCTGGCATAAATGGTTAAATGACTCAGCGCGCAGCCTATCTCGCCGTTGGTCAAGGCACAGCGCGGATAATCATGCGTAACCAGCGTTAACATCTCTGTTGACAATGTCCGCCCATCCACGGCATGAATTAACTCATACTTTAATTTATTAATGACGCATTGCTTAACTATCTTTTCACGTCGCTCATGATCTTTTTCTAAATTAATAACAAACGTTTTCACATCAAGGGACCTCGCAATAATTCTGAGGGAATTAACCAACAGGTTATTCACCTCAGGTAATACAAACCCGAAAATAGAATGAAGTTGTTATCGCAGGATAATATAAGCAAGCCGTTAAAAAAACCCGTAACGCTCCCGTGCCATGCAATCAGAGCACAAGCATTAAAAGGCCTTTTATTAATTAACAAAAAAGAAAAGCGTTAACGCCAAACAATTCATTTTCATTAAGCAAATAACGCCCGATCAGAAATAAGCGCACAGATTATTTAAAAAAAGAACACAGCGAGAAAACATAAGGCGGGAAATAAAACAAAGCTCCCACGCCAGAAACGTGGGAGGCGACAGCGCAAGCTGAGAAGCGATCTTAACCGGGAAGCGGTGCTAACCATCCGCACAGATTACTGATAATTCACCATCACCTGATTACTGCGCACCCGCGTAACAGGAAACAGCCTTCCCTGCCCCGGCACGCTATACACAAAGCGCAGCGTATCGCTGGCGGGCACATTAGTCAGGCCGCGCGTCGAGCCGCTGGCGCCTTCAATCGGCGTACAACGGCTGCTGGAACAGAGCTTCACCGTCAGCCCCGCTGGCTGCGGGCCGGTCAGCTCAAAACGCCAGTAAATCACGCTCATCAGGCCGGAAATCGGCCCCGGCGGCGCAATCGGCGGCGATGAGGCTTCCACGCCGCGATTGCTCAGCGTCGCACCCGTGCCGCTTCCTTGCCAGGCACCCTGCGCCGCCTGCGTTGCCAACGGCAACAGCAGCGCCAGCGTACAGAACAAAAATCGCATTATTGACCTCCAATCGTGGCCGTCATACGGATATGACGATTATCGCTCAGCTCCATATTGGAGAGCACCGCCAGCTGCGGCAGATTACGGCGCAGGAAACGCGCCAGCAGCGCACGCAGCGGATGATTAACCAACAGCACCGGCGGCGCGCCCAGCATCTCCTGATTTTGCAGCGCATGCTGCGTCTGTTCCAACAGACGATCCGCCAGACCCGGCTCCAGCCCGCCGCCGCCCTGCAATGCCTGCAGCAGCAAACGTTCCAGCGTCGCATCAAGGCCGATAACCTGCACCTCGCCGTTGCCCGGGAACCACTGCTGGGTAATCGCACGACCCAGCGCCACACGTACCACCGTCGTCAGCTCATACGGATCGTTCTGCACCGCCGCATGTTCTGCCAGCGTTTCAATAATGGTGCGCATATCGCGAATCGACACGCGCTCGGACAGCAGATTTTGCAGCACCTTATGCAGCGTCGTCAGCGACACCACGCCCGGCACCAAATCTTCAGTCAGCTTCGGCATCTCCTGGCTCACGCGATCCAGCAGCTGCTGCGCTTCCTGACGACCAAACAGCTCGCTGGCGTATTGACCAATCAGATGATTAAGGTGCGTCGCCACCACGGTACTGGCTTCCACCACGGTAAAGCCCTGAATCTGCGCCTGCTCTTTCAGCGCGCTGTCGATCCAAATCGCCGCCAGACCAAAGGCCGGATCGACCGTGGCTTCACCCGGCAGCGTACCGGACGCCGTACCAGGGTTGATCGCCATCCAGCGTCCAGGCCATGCGTCGCCGCTGCCGATCTCCACGCCTTTCATCAAAATACGATAGCGGGCGGCAGGCAGATCCATATTGTCGCGAATATGCACCACCGGCGGCAGAAAGCCCATCTCCTGCGCGAACTTCTTACGAATACTGCGGATACGTCCCAGCAGCTCGCCATCCTGCTGTTGATCCACCATCGGGATCAGGCGATAGCCCACTTCCATCCCCAGTGAATCTTCCAGCTGCACATCGCCCCATGTCGCTTCAACCGTTGCCGCCGTCTCCTGCGCACGCGGCAGTGATTGCGTGACCGGCTTCGGCTTCATCTCGCGGCCACGTTGCCACCAGGCCAGGCCTAACAGACCGGCGGTAAACAGCAGAAACACCAGGTTCGGCATGCCCGGCACCAGCCCTAACAGACCTAACACGCCTGCACTCAGCATCATCACGCGTGGGTTGTTAAACAGCTGGGTCACCATCTGCTCGCCCACATCCTGATCGGTGCTGACGCGCGTCACGATGACACCGGCGGCGGTTGAGATCACCAGCGCCGGGATCTGTGCCACCAGGCCGTCACCGATGGTCAGCAGCGTATAGGTTTCACCCGCTGAACCCAGCGACATCCCGTGCTGCAACACGCCCACCAGCAGGCCGCCCACCACGTTGATAATCATGATCATGATGCCCGCGATGGCGTCACCGCGAACAAACTTACTGGCACCGTCCATTGAGCCGTAGAAGTCCGCTTCCTGCGTCACTTCGGAACGACGCTTTTTCGCCTCCTCTTCACCAATCAGCCCGGCGTTTAAGTCGGCATCGATCGCCATCTGCTTGCCGGGCATCCCGTCGAGCACAAAACGCGCGCCTACTTCGGCGATACGTCCGGCACCCTTGGTGATGACCATAAAGTTAATGATGATCAGAATGATAAATACCACGATACCGATGGCGAAGTTGCCGCCGACCAGGAAGTGGCCGAACGCTTCCACCACCTGACCTGCCGCCGCCGCGCCGGTGTGCCCTTCCATCAGGATCACACGCGTCGAGGCGACGTTCAGCGCCAGACGCAACAGCGTAGAAAACAGCAGAATGGTCGGGAACGCAGCGAATTCCAGCGTGCGCTGGGTGAACATCGCCACCAGCAGCACCATGATCGACAGCGCAATGTTAAAGGTAAAAAACAGATCGAGGATAAAGGGCGGCAGCGGCAGCACCATCATCGACAGGATCATCAGAATCAGCAGCGGGCCAGCCAGCACCTTCCACTGCGTATCTTTCATGTTACCCGGTAAGCGAAGCAACTCGGCCAGATTAGCCATCAGTTTTCGTCTCTCCTGCAAAGTCCAGTTCAGCCGGTACCGGCAAACGTTGAGGTTTCTGCGGTATCAGGCCGCCTTCGCGCTTCCAGCGACGCAATTGCCATACCCAGGCCAGCACTTCCGCCACCGCGCCATACAGCGCGCCCGGAATGTGCTGCCCTATTTCACTGTGACGATAAAGGGCGCGCGCCAGCGGCGGCGCTTCCAGAATCGGCACGCGATGTTCTTTTGCCAGCTCACGAATCTTCAGCGCTACGTCGCCTGCGCCCTTCGCCAGCACTTTTGGCGCGCTCATTTTCTTATCGTCATACTGTAATGCGACAGAATAGTGCGTCGGGTTGGTAACGATAACGTCCGCTTTCGGCACGTCAGCCATCATGCGGCGGCGTGCGGCGGCGCGCATCGCCTGACGGATGCGTCCTTTAACATGCGGATCGCCCTCCATCTCTTTATATTCATCGCGGATTTCCTGGTTGGTCATGCGCAGCTGCTTGAAGTAGCTGAACAACTGCCAGAACACATCGAAGCCCACCATCGGCACCAGGCCCAGCACCACCAGAAAACAGCAGACGGCGATCATATGCATGCCGTGCGCCAGCGCATCAAACGGTGATTCGCTAATCAGGTGCAGCATCTCCGGCCAGCTTGTCCAGACATACCAACCCGCGACCGAACTCACCAGCGCCGCTTTCATTATCGCTTTTAACAGCTCGGCCCAGGTTTGCGCGGAAACCATGCGCTTCAGGCCGCTCAGCGGGTTCAGCTTACTAAACTTGAAAGAAATTGATTTGCCGCTCAGGACGACGCCGCCCAGCAGCATCGGCGCGGCGATCGCCACCAGCACCAGGCCCGCCATCATCGGCACCAGCGCCCATACCGCCTGCCCCAGCAGCCGACTGACGTGGCGTACAATCTGACCGGGATCGTTAATCAAACGATGATCGAAACTAAAACCTGAGGCGACCATTTCCGCCAGCTGGCGCGCCATCGGCTCGCCGCCCATCCACAAAATCAGCAACCCCGCCACCAGCATCAGCAGAGAAGTCAGTTCACGCGATCGCGGTATCTGCCCTTCTTTACGCGCTTTCTCAAGTCGGTGGGGTGTGGGGGATTCTGTTTTTTCCTCGTCGCTACCTTCAGCCACGTTGATCAACCTGTATCGGAATGGGGATTGCGCATAGCTTGCCAAACAAAGGCAAAGTTAATGGGTGGAGTAACAGGGTTAAACAGGGGTTATTTCAGGGAATGGAAAAAGCAGACCGACGATCGGGTTATCGTCGGCCTGTTGATCATTAAGACGCTGCCGCTCCGGTTACCGGGCGGCAGCATTTAACTTAGAAGCCCAGACTATCGAGCAGGTCGTCGACCTGATCCTGGTTCGCTACCACGCCAGGCGCGGCGGCATTGATCTGCGGGCCGTTCAGCAGGCTATTCTCTTCCCGCTTCTGACGCGCATTCGCTTCCGGCATATTCTCCAGCAGCACCATCAACAGCTGGCGCTCAATTTCCTGGATCACATCCATCATACGCTTGATAACCTGACCGGTCAGGTCCTGGAAATCCTGCGCCATCATGATGTCGAGCAGCTGTGAATTGGTAAAGGACGTGTGTTCCGGCACGGTGGCCAGATATTCGCGCGTATCCGAAACCAGTTCACGAGCATCCGCCAGCTCGATGGGGTCCTCAAACCAGGCATCCCAGCGTGTCTTAAGATCTTTGGCGCCGCTTTCCAACGCATCCTGGCGCGGCTGTGATGCTTCTACGCAGTTCAGCGCACGCTCGGCAGCCTGAGCCGTCATCTGAACGACATAATCAAGGCGGTCACGGGCGTCAGGAATCGCTTCCGCCGCTTCCGCGATCGCCTGATCCAGCCCCAGCTCACGCAGGCTGTCGCGCAGCATACGCGTTAACGAGCCAACGCGCGCAATGATGTCCTGCGCCGACGCCGCGTCGGTCGCTGGTTTCGTAAGTTCGCTCATCACGTCTCCTTACATACCTAATTTTTCGAAGATCTTACCTAACTTCTCTTCCAGAGTGGCCGCAGTAAAAGGTTTCACTACATAGCCGCTGGCACCCGCCTGTGCCGCAGCGATGATGTTCTCTTTCTTCGCTTCCGCGGTCACCATCAATACCGGCAGCTTGCCCAGCGTGGCATCAGCACGGATGGTTTGCAGCAGCTGCAGGCCATCCATGTTCGGCATGTTCCAGTCGGAAATGACGAAATCGAAACCGCCCGCGCGCAGCTTGGTCAGTGCGTCTGCCCCATCTTCGGCTTCTTCAACGTTGTTGAAGCCCAGCTCTTTCAGCAGGTTGCGCACAATACGACGCATCGTATTGAAATCGTCTACCACCAAAAAACGCATATTCTTGTCAGCCATACCTACTCCTGTGTTATCTCGACCCGCTGGACGGGCTCGGTTAAATTCGCAATGCCTGTCCGGCGCTAATTTTCGCCAACATGTGCTGGCTGATTTGGTGCAGATCCACCACTTCACTGGCTCCCCCGTAAGCAATCGCTTCACGGGGCATGCCGAAAACCACACAACTTGCTTCGTTCTGCGCGATGGTCCAGGCGCCAGCGCGATGCATTTCTAACAGCCCCGCTGCGCCATCGTTGCCCATACCGGTCAGAATCACGCCAACGGCGTTACGTCCGGCATGTTGCGCCACCGATTTAAACAGCACATCCACAGAGGGCTTATGGCGGTTAACCGGCGGACCATCGTTCAGCTTCACCTGATAGTTGGCGCCGCTGCGCACCAGCTCCAGGTGCATCGCACCGGGCGCGATATAGGCGTGCCCCGGCAGAATACGTTCGCCATCTTCCGCTTCTTTCACGGTGATCTGGCAAAGCTTGTTCAAACGCTCGGCAAACGAGCGGGTAAAACCTGGCGGCATATGCTGCGTGATCAGCAGCGCCGGGCTGGTCATCGGCAACGGCTGTAGCACATGGCGAATCGCTTCGGTGCCGCCGGTCGATGCGCCAATGGCGATCAGCTTTTCACTACTCAGCAGCGGGCCAGCCTTCAGCATCGCCGGTGCCGCCTGTGCAACGCGCGGCACCAGTCGGGCGCGCGCTGCGGCACGGATCTTGTCGGCAATCATCTGGCTGTAGGCCATCATGCCTTCGCGAATACCCAGCTGCGGCTTGGTCACGAAATCAATCGCGCCCAGCTCCAGCGCCCGCAGGGTCACTTCCGAGCCTTTCGCCGTCAGTGATGACACCATCACCACCGGCATCGGGCGCAAACGCATCAGCTTCTCCAGGAAATCGAGGCCGTCCATACGAGGCATCTCAACATCCAGCGTCAGCACCTGCGGGTTGTATTGCTTAATTAAATCGCGCGCCACCAACGGATCGGGCGCCGTCGCTACCATTTCCATATCGGGATGACTGTTGATGATCTCCGTCATCAGTTGTCGCATCAGCGCTGAATCATCAACGCACATTACGGTGATTTTGCTCATGATCTTTCCTTAGTCAGCCCGTAAACCGTTTGTCCGCGCAGATAGAACTCTTTACTGATCTGGCTAAAGTTTTCCGAGTGGCCCGCAAACAGCAGGCCGCCGGGCTTCAGCAGTGGCACAAAGCGGCGCAGGATCTTTTCCTGCGTTTCTTTGTCGAAATAGATCATTACGTTGCGGCAAAAAATCGCATCAAACGGTCCGGGCAGCGACCACTCGTTCGCCAGCAGGTTAAGCTGGGTAAAATCCACCATGCCAGCCAGTTCAGAACGTACGCGCACCATGCCGGAGTGCGGGCCGGTGCCACGTAAAAAGAAACGCTGCATCTGCTGTTGCGAGAGCGTACGCAGCTCTTCCTGGCGATAGATACCCGACGAGGCCTTTTCCAGCACCTGGGTATCAATATCGCTGGCGTGAACCGAGAACTTCCCCGGCCCGGCGCCCAGCGTTTCCGCCAGCGTCATGGCGATCGAGTACGGCTCTTCGCCGGTAGAGGCCGCCGTGCTCCAGACGTTGTAACTTCCGCCACGCCGTTTGGCATGATCGGCCAGAATCGGGAAGTGGTGCGCCTCACGGAAAAACGCCGTCAGGTTGGTGGTCAGCGCATTGATAAATGCCTGCCACTCGGCGCTGTTCTGATCGTTTTCCAGCAGCGCAAGATAACGTCCGAAGTCATCAATGTTTAACGTGCGCAAACGACGCACCAGCCGGTTGTAAACCATCTCGCGCTTATGATCGGCAAGAACAATACCGGCGCGTTGATAAATTAACTGGCTGATACGACGAAAATGCGTATCAGAGAGAGGCAAGCGCTGAACCATCTGGGATAACAGCGTTGCGTTCTCGGGTGCTGCCAGTAATGTCGATTTCTTCATCCAGGTTCACCCAACAAAAAGCAGATTAAAGGTTAAAGGGCGCCGCTTCCCGGCGAGGGCGTTACGCTCGCTCGCCTGGACGCGCCTGTCTGGCAATCAGTCGCGCAAACCGCGCCGCTGTTGCTCAGTCGAATGCGCCGGGCTACAGGCGCATTCGTGGCCGTTGCCGCTTCCTCTCTCAGCGCGGCATTCTGCTGTGTGACCCAATCTGGCTGGCGAACAACCGCGTACATTCTGTCAACACATTACTTACTGCCACTGCACGCGCGATTAGAAGGTTTCCCAGTTCTCATCCGATGCAACGGTTTTGCGACCTGCCGCGGCTGGCGTCACGCTTTGCGGCTTTTTCGCTGCCGTACTAACGTTAACGGCGGCGGCGGCAAATTCTTTACGAATTCTGAACACTGCAACGGCCTGGCTGAGACGGCTGGCCTGCTGTTCCAGCGTGGCGGCCGCCGTGGCGGACTCCTGCACCAGCGAGGCGTTCTGCTGCGTCACGCGATCCATCTCGGTAACCGCCAGGCCAACCTGGTCGATACCACGGCTCTGCTCGTCTGACGCCGAGGCGATTTCGCCCATGATGTCGGTGACGCGCGTAACTGCGCTGACGATGTCGCTCATGGTTTCACCCGCGCTTTCCACCAGCACAGAACCGGTATCGACACGGGTGACGGAATCTTCAATCAGCGATTTGATCTCTTTCGCTGCCTGCGCGCTGCGCTGCGCCAGATTACGCACTTCGCCCGCAACCACCGCAAAGCCACGGCCCTGCTCACCGGCGCGTGCCGCTTCCACCGCGGCGTTCAGCGCCAGAATGTTGGTCTGGAAGGCGATGCCGTCGATCACGCTGGTGATATCAGCAATTTTCTTCGAGCTGCCAGCGATTTCGTTCATGGTTTTCACCACGCCATCCACCACCTTGCCGCCCTTCTGTGCGGTTTCCGACGCGCTCAGCGCCAGCTGCGACGCCTGACGGGCGTTCTCCGCGTTCTGTTTCACCGTAGCGGTCAGCTCTTCCATGCTGGCAGCGGTCTGCTCCAGCGAGGCGGCCTGCTGTTCGGTACGGGAAGAGAGATCGTTGCTACCGGCGGTGATTTCGCTGGCGCCGGTGTAGATGGCGTCAGAACCGTCACGCACGTCGCTGACAGTGCGCACCAGCTCCTGCTGCATATGCTTCAGGCTGGCGGCCAGCTCGCTCATTTCGTTGCGCCCTTCCACTTCGATCGGCTGCGTCAGATCGCCTGCGGCAATATGACGGATTTGCTCCACGGTGGATTTCAGCGGACGCAGCAGAATTTGATGCATACCGGTCCAGACCAGCGCCACAACGGCGGCCAGAATCGCCAGCACAACGCCAATAATCCACAGCGCGCGCTGATAAGCGCTCTCATTCTGTTCGGCACCGGCGGTCATTAAGCCGAGGGTGGTTTGCGCCCAGGTGGTATAAGCGCTTTCAAAATCGTTCTGATAGCCCTGTGTCGGCTGGTCAACAAAACCTTTCAGGTTGCCTGCGCCCAGCATCTGCACCAGTTCGAGCAGCGCGTCGTGCAGCACCTTATATTTTTCGTCTACCGCCACCAGGTAAGGCATGTTTTTGACATCATCAGGCAGTTCCTGCTGATAGGCATTAAAGCTTTTATCCGCCGTTTCTACCTGCTCCTGAGCCAGCGCGACCAGTTCGGCGACGGTACTGCCGCTGCCGGAATTGTTGGCGTCGAGCATGTAGCGAATACCTGCGCGGTTAAGGGTGTTACGCGCCTGAATCAGCGCCACCCAGGCGGCGTTGAGATTAACCTGCTCACGCTGGATCTGCTGCGTCAGCACAAAATTTTGTCGATCCCCTTTTAGGGCGTTAAAGAACAGCCCGCTTGAGGCAAGCTGAAGTACAGCAAATATTGCCAGCACCATGACCAGTGCCGTCACAACTTTAATATGTTTAAACATGGTGAACCTTAAAGCGTGGTTGAGTGATGAGATTTATCGGCACACTTAACGGGATCTTTATCCTTATCTGAAATTAACCGTGGCTGACGGGTGCGTAACAACGGGAGATTAAACAGAAAGGGCAAGGTGTAGCTGTGGGCGGCCGTTAGCCACAGAAAAAGGACGCCGTCTTATGACGGCATCCTTCAGGCCAATCGCTTATCAGATGCAGGGGATAGCGAGATTAAAAGGTTTCCCAATTGCTGTCGCCTGCGGCAGGCGCAGCAGCCAGCTTGGTGGATACCGGCTTGCTCAGTACCGGCGTTTTCAGCGCGGTCGGACGGCTTGCCTGGTCCTGACGCACTTTAAATACCGATACCGCATGGCTCAGGCGGCTGGCCTGTTCTTCCAGCGCGGCGGCCGCAGAAGCGGACTCTTCCACCAGCGAGGCGTTCTGCTGCGTTACGCGATCCATCTCGGTGACCGCCAGGCCAACCTGGTCGATACCACGGCTCTGCTCGTCTGACGCCGAAGCGATTTCGCCCATGATGTCGGTGACGCGCGTAACTGCGCTGACGATGTCGCTCATGGTTTCACCGGCGGTGCCAACCAACGCGGAGCCGGTATCAACACGGGCAACCGAATCTTCGATCAGCGATTTGATCTCTTTCGCTGCCTGCGCGCTGCGCTGCGCCAGATTACGCACTTCGCCCGCGACCACCGCAAAGCCACGGCCCTGCTCACCGGCGCGTGCCGCTTCTACTGCGGCGTTCAGCGCCAGAATGTTGGTCTGGAAGGCGATGCCGTCGATCACGCTGGTGATATCAGCAATTTTCTTCGAGCTGCCAGCGATTTCGCTCATGGTTTTCACCACGCCATCCACCACCTTGCCGCCCTTCTGTGCGGTTTCCGACGCGCTCAGCGCCAGCTGCGACGCCTGACGGGCGTTCTCCGCGTTCTGTTTCACCGTAGCGGTCAGCTCTTCCATGCTGGCAGCGGTCTGCTCCAGCGAGGCGGCCTGCTGTTCGGTACGGGATGAGAGATCGTTGCTACCGGCGGTGATTTCGCTGGCGCCGGTGTAGATGGCGTCAGAACCGTCACGCACGTCGCTGACGGTGCGCACCAGCTCCTGCTGCATATTCTTCAGGCTGGAAGCCAGCAGGCTCATTTCGTTGCGCCCTTCCACTTCAATCGGCTGTGTCAGATCGCCTGCGGCAATGGCCTGAATGTGCTGCATGATTTTTTGCAGCGGCAGCAACAGGATGCTCTGCAGACCGAACCAACACATAACGATCACCGCAACCACCAACACCATAATGGTACCGAGGATCCACAGCATGGTGGTAAAGGCGCTTTCGTTTTCGGCAACGCCTTTCTCTGACAGCACTGCCTGCGCGCTACGCCATTCGGTATAGACGGCCTGCGCCTCATCCTGCTTCTGTTCAATATTCTGTTTAAACATTTCGGTCAGCTGCTTTGCTGCCAGCTGATCGGTCATATCAGCAAGCGACTTCGCCAGCGTCGTGTATTTCTCTTCCATGCGCTGTGAAAGGTTGCTATCCAGGCCCGGCGTATTAGGCATCGCTTTATAGATGCTATAATGCTTTTCCGCTTCCGCCAGCTGCTTCCGGCTCTGCTGCACCAGCGCATCCACGCCGCCGCCGTTGATTTCACTGGCCATAGAACTTTGCAGACGCAGCATGCCACGGTTAAGCGTGATACGCGTTTGGTTTAGCCCGATCCAGGCGTCGGTTAACGCCGCGACGTTCTGGCTGGCAGTTTGTGAGACTGAAAAATTCGTTTTATCTTTATTTAGCGCATGGAAAAACAGCCCGCCCGACAGCAGCTGCATTGCGCCAAACATGACCAGAACCACGATCAGGCTGGTCACTACTTTAATTCGCTTTAACATGTTTACCCCTGGTATTGAGAAAAGGACTGCCACTCTTTTATCGGCACAGCAGGAGTAAGATTTATTTACTGAAGTAAAAAAAGCGTGTGGAAGCAAAAAATGATGCCGTCGAATGACGGCATCGGCAGAAAAGTGCAACGGTTAAAAGGTTACCCAGTCATCCTCCGCGGATGGCTGTTTGTTTTCCAACCGGGCGTGAGTTTGCGGCAGCATCAGCGTACGTGCCTGCGTGTCGTTTTGCTGGTTTACGCTGTCCGGTAGCGTAAACACGGCCACCGCCCGATCCAGAACGCTAGCCTGTTCTTCCAGCGCGGCGGCAGCGGCGGCAGAGGCTTCCACCAGCGTGGCGTTCTGCTGGGTCACGCTGTCCATCTCGTTAACCGCTACGCTAACCTGTTCAATCCCACGGCTCTGTTCATCGGAGGCGGCGGCGATTTCCGCCATAATATCGGTAACGCGTTTTACCGCGCCGACAATGTCACTCATGGTCTCGCCCGCGCTGCCCACCAGCACGGAGCCGGTATCTACACAGTTCACAGAGGCGTTAATCAGCTCTTTGATCTCTTTCGCCGCCTGCGCGCTCCGGCTGGCCAGGCTGCGTACTTCGCCCGCAACCACCGCAAAGCCGCGTCCCTGCTCACCGGCGCGCGCCGCTTCCACCGCCGCATTCAACGCGAGGATATTGGTCTGGAAGGCGATGCTGTCGATAACGCTAATGATGTCGGCAATTTTTTTCGAGCTGTGCGAAATTTCATCCATGGTCGTCACCACGTTATCCACGACCTTGCCGCCACGCAGCGCAGTTTCAGAGGCACTCAGGGCCAGCTGTGAGGCCTGACGGGCGTTATCGGCGTTCTGTTTCACCGTGGCGGTCAACTCTTCCATGCTGGCGGCCGTTTCTTCCAGCGATGCCGCCTGCTGCTCCGTGCGGGAGGCCAAATCGCCGCTGTCGTGAGAAATGGTGATGGCGCTGTTATAAATATTCTTCACTCCGCCGCGCACGTCGCTGACGGTTTGCGTCAGCGATTGCTGCATTTCTTTCAGGCTGTGCGCCAGCTGTGCCATTTCGTTATGGCCTTCAACCAGAATATTTTCCGTGAGGTTGCCGCAGGTAATATGTTGGATATGCTTGATTGACGCCTTCAGCGGCTTCAGCAGGATACGTTGCAACATGACCCACATTAAGCCGGTACTGATAACCACCAGCAGCGACATAAATATTGAAAGCGCGATGGAATAGATATGGTCTCGATCGTTAGTCTCGCCGATCTCATTAACCAGCTTCTGCTTTTTCGCCAGCCAGTTATCATAGGCCTGAATAAAGTTACTTTGGTGCTGCTCAATCGGTTGTGCCAGATAGCCGGTCAGATTACCTTTGCTGAGTAACGTTTTCAGTTCACTCAGCGCCCCATGCATGCTGCGGTAGGCTGAGATAACCTCGTCATGATCCTGCTCGGAAGAGAGCAACAGCGACTGCTGGAACCTGTTAAACTCCACTTCTGCTTCCGCCAGATAACCTTCCGCCAGTCTCCAGATTTCTTTAGCGAAAGCAGCATGGTTTTTATTCTTTTCCCCCAGCGTGGAATAAAGTGCATAGCGGCTAAACGCGGTGCGTGCTTTTATCAGCTCAGAGCCAAGATCGGATAAATGCGTTTGCTGAGTGCGAATGGCGTGATCGACTTTAATATTATGCTGATTTCGTTGTAGAGAGTAATAAAACAAGCCGTTAGTTGTTAACTGCATTAGGCTAAATAAGGCTAATACGGCATATAGCAACGTGACAATCTTTATATTTTTAAACATATAGTTCCCTTATGTCGAACATACAAGTAACAGTCCGCGCAGTGAATGTTCTGTCCTTTTATCGCCAGGGTTTACGCCTCCCCCTGCCGTAGCGGCCCTGCCGGAACCCGCTCTATCAGGCTTTACTTTTGCCCGATGTGTCATTTCCTTTTTAGTTATTTATTAATAACAGAAATGTCTGAAACATATTTATTTCACACGACAATAACACGCAGCAGAAATAAATAAGAAGCTTCGCAAAAGATGTAAAAAAGGGCGCCATTATGGCGCCCTTTTTTTATTATGTCACCCCGTAATCATTTCACGGATTTATCATCCAACGGGATGCGCAGTCTGTTTTATGCGCTACGTAACGTATCCATTAACGCCATTTCGTCGCTGCTCAACAGCTTCTCAATATCAACCAGGATAAGCATACGCTCACCCAGCGCACCAAGTCCTGTCAGGTATTCGGTCGACATGGTTACCGCGAACTCTGGCGAAGGACGGATCTGATCGGTGGTCAGCGACAGCACATCAGACACGCCATCAACCACGATGCCCACCACGCGATGCTCGAGATTAAGCACGATTACTACGGTGTTATCGTTGTATTGTACGCCCGGCTGCGCGAACTTCACGCGCAGGTCGATAATCGGCACAATCACGCCGCGCAGGTTGGTCACCCCTTTGATAAACGCCGGGGTATTGGCGATGCGGGTTACCTGATCGTAACCACGGATCTCCTGCACTTTCAGAATATCGATGCCGTATTCTTCGTCACCGAGCGTAAAAACCAGAAACTCTTGTCCGACGGTCTCGCCGGCCAGTTTCGTTACATTTGCCATTCCAGTCATAGGTTTGCCCCTAATTGGTTACGATTACGCGGCGCCGGAAACGCGCTTTTCACGGTTCAAAGATTGCAGTGCAGAGACATCAACGATCAACGCGACGCTGCCATCGCCAAGAATAGTGGCGGCGGAGATGCCCGGCACTTTGCGATAGTTGCTTTCAAGGTTTTTCACCACCACCTGATGTTGGCCAATCAGCTGATCAACCAGCAAGGCGTAGCGTTTGCCCGCGCTCTGCAATATCACCACAATGCCCTGAGTCGCCTCGGTTTTCGCGTCCTGCACATCGAAAACGTTCCACAGCTCAACCAGCGGCAGGTATTCACCACGCACTTCAAGCACGCATTCGCCACCTGCCAGCGGTTTCAAATCTTCAGCGCGTGGCTGAAGCGATTCCATGACCGCGTTCAGCGGCAGGATAAAGACTTCATCCGCTACGCGTACTGACATGCCATCAAGGATCGCCAGCGTCAACGGCAGCAGGATACGGATCGTCGTGCCCTTGCCCTGCTTCGATGCGATCTCAACGTGGCCGCCCATTTCCTGGATGTTTCGTTTCACCACATCCATGCCGACGCCACGGCCCGACACATCGGTAACCTGTTCGGCGGTGGAGAAGCCAGGTGCAAAAATCAGCATGCCCACTTCTTCATCACTCATGGTGTCGCTGACCGGCAGACCAGAAGAGAGCGCCTTGGCCAGAATACGCTCGCGGTTCAGGCCCGCGCCGTCATCGACCACTTCGATGCAGATATTGCCGCCCTGATGTTCCGCTGACAGCGTCAGGTTGCCCACCGCGCTTTTGCCGTTGGCGACGCGCTTCTCCGGTGATTCAATGCCGTGATCCAGGCTGTTACGCACCAGGTGCGTTAACGGATCGATGATGCGTTCGATCAGGCTCTTATCCAGCTCGGTCGAGCTACCCAGCAGCGTCAGCTCAACTTCTTTGCCCAGCTTGCTGGCAAGATCGCGCACCAGGCGCGGGAAGCGGCTGAAGACATACTCCATCGGCATCATACGAATTGACATCACCGATTCCTGCAGGTCGCGCGCGTTACGCTCCAGCTGGCCCATGCTGTTCAGCAGATCGCCATGCGCAACCGGATCAAGCGCGCCGGAGCGCTGCGCCAGCATCGACTGGGTAATCACCAGCTCGCCGACCAGGTTGATCAGCTGATCGACCTTCTCTACCGCGACGCGAATACTGCTCGACTCGCTGACTTTTGCCGGTGCCGCCTTTTTGCTTTCGCGTTTTGCCGCCGGTGCCAGCTCGGTAACCGTTGCGGGCGGCGCGGTAATTTCCGCTTCAGCCATGGTGGTCGGCGCAGCAGGTGCGGGCGCCGCGGCCGCCGGGGCGGAGGAGCCATCCAGGAAACTGATCTGCGATTCTTCAATCACAAAGCAGAGTACCGCGACCAAATCATCTTTATCGATGGTGGTGTCGAGCGAGGCTTCCAGGCTGGTTTCACCTTTTTGCACATCGCTAACGGTACCGAGGTTGCCCAGCTCTTCCAGCAGCAGCGCCACTTCGCTCGGCTTCAGTGAGCTCAGCTTCAGGCGCAGGCCGGATGCTGCCGCAGCAACGGGTGCAGCGGCAACCGGTGCAGCTGCAGGTTTAATCGCCGGTGCGATGGTTTCACCTTTCGCTTCCAGCGCCAGCTGGCGCAGCGCTTCACAAATATATTTAAAGCTTTCGGCGTCAGGCTCCTGACCCGCCTTATAGGCATCCAGCTGTTCCTGCATAATATCTTTAGTTTCCAAAAACAGGTTGATGATGTCAGTGCTGAGCTGCATTTCGCCCCGGCGCGCACCGTCCAGAATGTTCTCCAGAATATGCGTGGTTTCCTGCAAAACCACGAAGCCAAAGGTGCCGGCCCCGCCTTTGATCGAATGGGCCGCACGGAAAATGGCGTTAAGCTGTTCCGAATCTGGCTCCTGCGGGTCTAACCCCAGCAGGTGTTGCTCCATGTCCGCCAACAGCTCGTCAGCTTCATCGAAGAACGTCTGATAAAAATCGCTGATATCCATGCTCACGGTATCACCTCTGCTGTGAGTCGCGATCAGGCTGCGTCGTGCTGGCAGGAGCTGGCGGTAAATCAGTTACCGGCTTCTCCTGACTGGCCGGCGCGGCCTGTGAGGGTTGAAGATCTGGGTTTAAGTCCGCAGCAGACGGCTGAGCCGGCGCGGTAATTTCTTTCATGCTCTGCGGATCGCTGAGCTGTACTCCGTCACTTTCGGCATTCTCTTTTTCGATTTGCGCCTGGGTGTCGTGGTTCAGCACCAGCAGGCTGATGCGACGGTTGATCGCCTCATCGCCGCCGCGGTTTTTCAGACCCATGGTGTCGGACATGCCCACCACGCGCAGCATCTTGCTGCCATCCAGGCCACCCATTACCAGCTCACGCCGTGAGGCGTTGGCGCGGTCGGCCGACAGTTCCCAGTTGCTGTAGCCACGGTCGCCCGAGGCATACTGGAAATCATCGGTGTGCCCTGCAAGACTGATCTTGTTTGGCAAATCATTTAAAATCGGCGCAATCGCCCGCAGAATATCGCGCATATAAGGCTCGACCTGGGCGCTGCCGGTTTTAAACATTGGCCGGTTCTGGCTATCGATAATCTGGATGCGCAAACCTTCTTCAACCAGGTTAATAATCAAATGCGGCCGCAGCGCTTTCAGGCGCGGATCGGATTCAATCAGCTGATCGAGACGCTCGCGCAGGCGTTTAAGACGGATCTCATCCAGCTTGCGCTTTTCCGCATCCATATCGATATGCTTTTGTACTTCGCCTTCCTTTTTCGTCGGATCGTCGCCGCCACCGGGAATGGGGCTTTCACTGTCGCTGCTGCGCTGACCGCCCGATAACGCCACCTTTAGCGGCGTCTGGAAATATTCCGCGATCTGCGTCAGCTGCTTGGGGTTCGCCACCGAAATCAGCCACATCACCATGAAAAACGCCATCATCGCGGTCATAAAATCGGCGTAGGCGATTTTCCATGAGCCATGACCACCCTCATGCTTTTTATGCTTGCGTTTTTTAACAACGACTATGGGGTGATTGTGGTTGTTCATGCGTCTTGGCCCGAAGTCTGTTTACCGGCTGATTTCGCGTTACGTACGTGCTCCTCCAGTTCGGCGAACGACGGACGCTCGGTGGAGTACAACGTCTTACGACCAAATTCCACAGCGATCTGCGGCGCATAGCCGTTCAGGCTGGAGAGCAGCGTCACTTTAATGCACTGCATCATCTTGGTGGTTTCTGAACACTTCTGACGCAGCACCGATGACAGCGGCGAAATAAAGCCGTAAGCCAACAGGATGCCGAGGAACGTCCCCACCATCGCGTGCGCAATCAGCTCGCCGAGCTCCGCCGCCGGGCGATCCGCCGAAGCGAGCGTATGGACCACGCCCATGACCGCCGCCACGATACCGAAAGCCGGAAGTGAATCGCCCATAGCGCCAATACTTTGCGCAGGAACGTCGCATTCATGCTCGTAGGTTTCGATCTCTTCATCCATCAATGCTTCAATTTCGAACGCATTCATATTGCCGCTGATCATTAACCGCATATAGTCGGTGATAAAATCCACTAACTTGTTATCGGACAGAATGCGCGGGTAATTAGCGAAAATTTCACTTTCTTTTGGGTTTTCAATATCGCGTTCCAGCGACATCATGCCCTGCTGACGCGATTTGGCCATCAGGCGATATAACAGCGCCATCAGATCCATATAGACCGCTTTATTATATTTGGAACCGCGAAAAAGCAGCGGTAACGCTTTTAATGTGGCCTTAATCGCTTTGCCGCTATTGCCAACAATAAACGCGCCAATACCGGCGCCGCCGATAATCACCAGTTCCGAAGGTTGATAAAGCGCGCCCAGATGGCCGCCGACCATCATATAGCCGCCCAACACCGAGCCAACAACGAGGAGGTAACCCAAAATAACCAGCACAATAAATCCTTACGTCAGTAACGTGTTGGTGGAAGTTAAGCCAGAGAGCCGCAGGTGTTATTCGTCTGCGTGAAGACAAAAAAAAAGCAGCGGTTAAAAACCGCTGCTGGATGTCATCTCACAGTGCGAACAAACTTAAACGGCGCGTTTAACCTGTTCATCCAGCAGTTGTGAAATGTTATCGGCAGCCTCTGCCGAAAGTTTACGTCTTTTTACCGCACGTGATGGCGGCTGGCACAGGCTGCAGGCAAAGCTGCCAACCGGCTGATGCGCATGGTTGATAAAGCTTCCACCGCAGCATTTGCAGTCGGACAGTTCGAGCATGCCACTCTCAACGAAACGCACCAGTGTCCATGCGCGCGTCAAACCTAACAGCGGGCCATCGTCCGATTGCGGACACTGCTCAAGATAGAGACGATACGCTTTAATTACCGCATCTACGCCGCTGGTGAGTTTGCTTTTCAGCAGAAACATCCAGGCGTTACAGAACATCGACGCATGAATATTCTGTTCCCACGTCATAAACCAGTCGGTAGAAAACGGCAGCATGCCTTTTGGCGGCGGACTGCCGCGCAGCTCTTTATATAATTTAATTAAACGGCCACGGCTAAGCTGAGTTTCGCTTTCTAACATTTGCAGACGCGCGCCGAGCGTAATTAATTCCATCGCCAGCTGAATATCGCGTGCTTCCTGAACAATACTTTTTTCGCTCATTATACCGCCCTCTTTTTTGGCGCTTCGTCTTTTGCGGCATCGCGTAATAAACGACTGGATAATAAAATGCCGGTGTGAATTTGCTGTAAATCATCCACACGCGATTCCTGCGTCAGGCGGTTAATAAGATTGTGGTCATTAAAGCGAAACTGACAGACTAACTGATTCGTTTCAGCTAATTTCACCATTTCTGGCAGCGTTAACTGTGACAACGTATCAGCCATTGTCTCATCAATCCCCAAACGGAACATTGCAGAGGCTTTTTCCTGGTTAATTAAACGTTGAGCAAGCAGCAAATATGACAAGTTGATATCGTAAATATGTTTTAATAATTCGGATGTACCCATTTTTTTCCCATCCTGACTAACTCTACTTTTAACTGTGCGGAATGGTTACCGCATTCTTGGTTGCTGGCTGGTAAATCTAAAGATGGCAAAAAATCAGCGGCTGATGCCAAACATTTTTATAAACATTTTTCACATCCCACCGGGATACTGAGTCAGTAATAGTCATAACTACAGGCCATGTATTACTTGAGTTGTATCTGTCTTCCGTGACGTTCGCTTACATTTTTTTAAGATAATTCCGAAAGCAGTGCAAATGTATCCCCTCTGATTTCGACATACAACGAGCGATCGGTAAAATTTTAGATAAAGTGTGATCTGCGTCACACTTTTAAGGCAAATTGTCGAAAATAATCCATCAGTAACGCTTGTGAATAGTGCATTCCGCAATCAAAAAAGCCACTTTTTGCTAAATTTTTAGCTTCTCGTTAACAAAATCGCAGCAAAAGTTTGCTTTTTGCTCAGATTGCGCCATGGGCGAGGTAAAAGCGCTGTTACGCAAAATTAACAGCGGCATATTTTTATCACGACCATATTTAATGCTGGTTTACCCCTGCAGAAGCCGTTGTGATATTAATCACTTAGTGTAATCGTTTCGAATGAAGATAATTATCCTGTCTGCCGCAGAGAGGTCAGATGAGTGCCTTCTGACAACGAATCGTTAACAGTGAAGCGGCATTGTATGAAGCGCATCAGGAAGCGTAACAAGTTGTTACATAAGGAGTATGAATGAGTTAGCGCAAAGGCGGAGGGAACTTAAGTAACTATCGGCACGGCTAAAGGTTTCTTTATCGCCCGCCTCGCTTTTTTGCCTGAATGGGTAACGAACGGATGAAAAACAGGCGATCGGTTCTCGCCTGTGCTTTTTTCATTCAATCTATTAATAAGGCGGAATGCACGATTTTATGCGGTTGTTACGCTTCTCTGACCGTGACTTATGTCAGACCTGTCAGGCGTAACGGCAAATTAAACGCAGCGGTAAAAACGGGAAAACGTATCAACGTCCTTGTTGATGCGTTCGCTTAATCAGGCGAGACGTTGAAAAGTTGCGACTTTATTATCCGTGTCGCCTTCTTCAGAGCGCGGCGTAATCGCGCGCAGATCCTGCAGGAAGCTTTCACGCCAGTGGCTGATATCGTTTTTACGCAATATCGTCATCATGTCGTTATAGCGGGAAATACGCTCCGTGCGTGACATAGTCAGCGCCTTGTCCAGCGCCGCCGCCACTTCATCGCGATCGTACGGGTTGACGATCAGCGCTGAGGTTAGCTCATTCGCCGCACCGGCAAAGCGCGACAGCACCAGCACACCGGGATCTTCCGGGTCCTGCGCGGCAACATACTCTTTCGCCACCAGGTTCATGCCGTCACGTAACGGCGTGATCAGCGCGACGTCGGTCAGGCGGAAAATTTTCATCAGCAGACGACGATCGAAGTGCTGGTTAAGATAGTAAAGCGGCGTCCAGCCCAGGGTGCCATATTTACCGTTGATGCGCCCTGCTTCCGTCTCCAGCTGGTGACGAATATCCTGATACGCCTGCACATCGCCACGCGAGGTCGGCGCGATCTGCGAGTAGCGAATTTTACCGCGATGCTGCGGAAAGTTTTCCAGCAGCGCTTCATAGGCGAGGAAACGTTCCGGCAGCCCTTTGGAGTAGTCCAGACGCTCACAGGCGATGATGTTTTTCGCATCGCCCAGTTCGCGCTTCATGGCCGCCATCTTCGGCGGCAGCGGGCCTTCTGCCATCTCTTTGATGCTGTCCGGTTCAATCCCGATAGGATAGACCTCGGTGGCAAAGGTATTGCCAAAGGCGCGATGTAGCTTCGGCCCTTTATGCTGTACCTGCGTCAGCAGCGCCATGCACTCCAGGAACGCCTGACGATCGTTTTCCGTCTGGAAGCCCAGCAGATCATAATCGCACAGCATTTCCAGCAGCTCTTTATGCGGCGGCAGCGCGTTGAAAATTTCCGGCGTCGGGAAAGGAATGTGCAGGAAGAAACCAATGCGGTTATTCACGCCGCGTTTACGCAGCTCGGCGGCAAACGGCAGCAGATGGTAATCGTGAATCCACAGAATGTCGTCTGGCTCGATCAGCGGCAGCAGGCGTTCTGCCAGCAGCGCGTTAACATGACAGTAGCCGTCCCACGCTTCGCGCTGGAACTGCACTAAATCGAGACGGTAATGAAAGGCGGGCCAAATAACGGTGTTAGAGAACTGACAATAGTAAAGATCGTAATCGTTTTGATTCAGCGGGAAAGAGGCGTAGGTAATGCCTTCCTGCTTAACGATATCGATATCTTCATTATCTTCTTCACCAATGGCGCTAATTTCACCATTCCAGCCGAACCACAATCCACCGGTAGTTTTCAGCGCATCCAGGATACCAACCGCCAGGCCACCGGCGCTGGCTTTGGATCCATCTGGTACAGCGATACGGTTAGATACGACTACTAAGCGACTCATAACCTTGACTCCTTACCGACGTTGTCTTGTCTTGATCTAGTTGTAATTTAATTTGCTCCAGCCAGGCATACACATCATTCACCCCTTTCAGGCGATAATGCGCCTCGCTTGAGCCTTCACCGACTTTCACGGATATGCCCTGCAGCGCGTTGACTGCACGGAATCCTTTTTCATCCGTTAAATCATCACCAATAAATACCGGAATACGCCCGGCAAACGGCACTTCTCCCATAAAAGCGTTGATCGCTTCGCCTTTGTCCACGCCCTGTGGCTTGATCTCCACGACACATTTACCCGGCTGCAATGCCAGCTTCGGAAAGCGCGCAACCAGATGTTGAGCCAGCTGCATCACGTCGTCTTCATACTGCACGGCACGGCGATAGTGCAACGCAAACGCCATGCCTTTGGTTTCCAGCTGCGTACCCGGCCACTGCGCCATGGCGTTATGCAACACGTCGCTCAGCTCCTGGCCCATGGTGGCCGGCAGAGAAATACGATGCAGTTCGCCATTGGAATCACGTCGCTCAGCGCCGTGCACGCCCGCCGCGGGCACCCGTAACGGGGCCGCCAGCATATCCAGTTCATGAATTGGTCGGCCGGAAACCAACGCCAGCGCGCCATCGCTTAAGCGAGAAAGCGTCTGTAACGTATCGCGCACCGGCTCGGGAATAAAAGCTTCATCGGGACGCGACTGAATGGCAGCCAGCGTACCGTCAACATCAAAAAAGAATGCGTAGAGGCCGCCGCTCAGGGAAGGTAATTGATGATGTTCTGCTGCTACGGTTTTCACACTCTTTCTCCTGATCGGATTAACGCGGTTAACAGTGCAACAAGCACCATAGGACTAACACGCGTATAACGTTTGATGCAGCAGAAGGATGGCGAATCTGGGCAGGTTTAAAGCGCGGCTTGGTGAGACAAGTGGCACAATGCTGGATAGCTAATGATGGCGACTCTCCCGGGTTGACCTGTTGCTGGTCGGCCCTGAGCCGACTGCCCATCTCGCATCTCTTCATGCGGACATCGTACCAAACCAGTATAGTCGCCCTTTTTGGCTTCGCCAGGCAGGAGGCAATTTTCAGAACAAGCTGAATTTTGCAAAAAAAGGTGGACTTAGCCGCTTCAGCACAGCGGGTCGGCAATCGGCTCAACCAGTTCCGGCTGTTGATGGCGCGGGCTGCCTACCGCCCGGCTAACGGGATGCCAGCTGAACTGCTGCGCATCCAGCGCGGCCTGCTCCGCCAGCGAGGCGGCACGTTGCGCTGAGGTATCGGGATGCAACCATTCGCTTACCGCCTGCGCCTCCAGCACCAGTGGACGCCGGTCATGCAGGTCCACCATGCCGCGATCGCTGGCGGCAGTAAGGATCACAAAGCCCTCTTTTTCCTGCGGGCGGGCAAAAGGCGCATGACCTATCGCGGCGAAAAAGAGCGGCTGGTGTTGATGATGATAGATGTAATAAGGCTGTTTCTTGTCGCCTTCCCGCTTCCATTCATACCAGCCATCGGCCATCACTACCGCACGGCCATGCTGCCATAGCGGGCGAAACATTTTGCTTTCCGCCGCCGTTTCTACGCGCGCGTTAATCAGCGGCGCTTTATGCCACCAGGGCGGCGCATAGCCCCAAAAAACCGGATCGAGATGCAGCGCATCGTCGCGATGATTCAGCAACAGCACATTGCTGCCGGGCGCAACGTTATAGCGGCCGATGGGCTGCTCATCCCAGGCAATATTGCGCTCGGCCTGACCAGCAAGCGCCGACAGCCAGGCTTCGCGTGATTGAATTTGCGTAAAACGTCCGCACATAGCGCCTCCTTTATAAAACAGTATAGAAGGCGTTCAGCGATCAAGCGGCGGCGCGCCAGCCCCGTACGATCTCAGCGCTGCTCGCCACCTGTACCGTGTTTCCCGGCATGATCAGATTGGCCCACACTTCGTTATGCTGCTCGATCAGCTGTTCTGCCGTGGCCCAGCGGCGATGTGCGGTAGTATGCGCGTCAGACGCCACGCAAACGGCATATCCCTTGCTGTTGCCCACTTTAATGGTGGTATCGACGCAGTAATCGGTGGCGCAGCCGCAGATCACAAAAGAGGTGGCGTTAAGCTGCTGCAACAGTTCATCAAGCTCGGTATTCCAGAAGCTGTCGCAGGCTTCTTTATTAACATAGTGCGCGCCCGGCGGCTGATGCAGCTCCGGCAAAATTTGCCAGGCCTCGTTGCCAGGCTGCATATCCGCATCGAGATGCTGAATGAAAATAGTGTGCTCGGCGGCGCTAATCAGCTGATTAATCGCGGCGGTGCGCCCTGCCCGATCGAAGCGCGGCGTGGTGAACACGCCGTTTTGCATATCAACCACAATCACTATACGTGCAGACATAGAAGTTTCTCACTGAGAAAGAGAGGCCTCATCTTCCCTGATGCCTGACGCCGGGGTCAATCCCCGCCGATCACAATTTAGCCTGTACCTGCCGGGGCGGCTGCGTGCCAATAATACGCGGCATCACTTCACGCATCAGCGCCATAAACTGACGCAGGCGTGCCGGATAATAGCTGGCATAGGGATAGAGCAGATAAACCGGCAGCGGCGGCGCCTGCCACGCAGGCACCAGCTGCTGTAGCCGCTGCGCCTGTAGATCCTCTCTGGCAATCCATGACGAGAGCATCGCCGCGCCCAGTCCGGTCAGAGCCGCACGTCGTATCGCGTAAAGGCTGTCACTGCTGAGGCGCGGCGTAATAGGAAACTGGAAATGCTCGCCGCTGTGCATCTCAGTCAGCAGCACCTCATTATGATAAAACATGTTCAGCGCCAGCCAGGGCAACTGCGCCAGATCCTGCACCTTTTGCACCGGCGGACAGCGCCGCAGCAGCGCGGGCGCGGCAACCACAATTCGCGGCACCTCCGCCAGCAGCACCGCGACCACCGACGGATCGGTAACCTCGCCAACGTGAATCGCGCAGTCGATGCCTTCGGCAATAAAATCGGGCGTATGGTCGTTGAGCGTCCATTCAATACGGGTATGCGGATAGCACTGTAGATAGTCGCCCAGCGGCGCGATCAGCTGATCCTGACCAAAGGCGTGCGGCGCACGCACGCGTAGCACGCCTACCGGTTCATCGCTCACCGCATGCAGCTCATCTTCCAGCAGCAGCCACTGTTCGGTCAGGCGGCGCGCATGTTGATAACAACGTTCGCCGTCATCGGTCAGCTTCATGCTGTGGGTGGTACGCTGAATCAAACGTGCGCCCAGCAGCTGCTCCAGCGCGCGCAGACGTCGGCTAACGGTGGGCTGACTGGTTTGCATCTGCTGGGCCGCCGCCGACAAGCTGCCGCTTTCCACGATGCGCACAAACGTATGCAGCAGCGTTATACGATCGGTACTGCCTGAGACAAGTTCTTTCATACGTTCAGTGTATAACAGTTTTACCCCAATGACGGCTACCCGGCTGCGCCGTAAAAGCGAAAAATAGCCCTACTTTCGCTTCTGGAGATACTGTTATGTCAATCGTTACTGCTTCTTCCCCTGCGGCTGCGGCGGGCCTCTCGCTGAAATCACAGTTTTTACTGGCCAGCGGTGCCGGGCTGAGCGTCGCTTCTATTTATTACAGCCAGCCGATGCTTAGCATCATGGGCAGCAGCTTTCATACCAGCGTCAGCGAAACCGGGCTGGTGCCAACGCTGACGCAGCTGGGCTATGCGCTGGGCATCCTGTTTCTCACGCCGCTGGGCGATCGTTACGATCGTCGCCAGATCATTTTGCTGAAAGGGCTGTTGCTGACCTTAACGCTGCTGCTGTGCAGCGTTACCGGCACATACAGCATGCTGCTGCTAAGTAGCCTGGCGATTGGCCTGGCGGCGACCGTGGCACAGGATATTATTCCGGCAGCGGCGGCGCTGGCGACGGAGCAGCAGCGCGGTAAAACGGTCGGTACGGTGATGACCGGTCTGCTGGCCGGTATTTTGCTATCACGCGTGGTCAGCGGCGCGGTGGCCGATCTGTTTGGCTGGCGCAGCATGTATGCCGCCGCCGCGCTGGGCGTGCTGTTGATTACGCTGGCGATTTGGCAGGCGTTGCCGCGCTTTACTCCCGGCTCGCGCCTCTCTTATCTGGCGCTGCTGCGTTCGCTGGGCCAGCTCTGGCTGCAACATGGCGCGCTGCGTCGTGCCGCGCTGGCGCAAGGGCTGCTCTCAGTGGCGTTTAGCGCCTTTTGGTCAACGCTGGCATTGATGTTGGCCGAACGTTATCAGCTGGGCAGCGCCTCCGCTGGCGCTTTTGGCCTGGCGGGTGCCGCAGGCGCGATGGCGGCACCGATTGCTGGCGCTATCGCCGATCGTCACGGTGCGCATCAGGTAACGCGTATCGGCTCGGCGCTGGTGATGGTCTCATTCGCTCTGATGTTTGTGATGCCGTTGCTGTCGCCTCCGGCTCAGCTGGTGGTGATTGTCATCAGCGCGATAGGGTTTGATTTAGGCTTGCAGGCCACGTTGATTGCTCACCAGACGTTGGTTTACGGGCTGGATCCCGCAGCACGCAGCCGCCTGAACGCGGTGATGTTTACGGTAATTTTTATCGGCATGGCAAGCGGCTCTGTGCTTGGCAGCCAGGCGTTAGCGTTAGCGGGCTGGACTGGCGTGGTGGCGTTGGCGACTCTGGCGGCGGCGGGCGGCCTGATACTGCGTCTGCGTCGCTAATGCATAATTCGCTACTGGCACAAAAAATTTAACCGGAAACGCCGGTTTAACATGAAAAATTTTCCGGTTAGGCGCTTAGCTGAACAGAAAGAGCGGCGCCAATTGCCGGTGAACAGCAGATTATGCGAGGATAATTAACTTAGCATCACGACCCCATCTGGAGAAGTAGAAGAATGGCCATTGAATATGCAGTAATTGCAGGCGGATGTTTCTGGTGTACCGAAGCGGTGTTTAAAGACATTATCGGCGTTGAATCCGTAGAGAGCGGCTATACCGGCGGCACACGCCCTAACCCGACCTATGAGCAGGTATGCAGCGGTGCGACGGGTCATGCTGAAGCGATCCGCATCGGGTTCGATCCAGAGAAAGTCAGCTTTGGCGATCTGCTGGATATCAGTTTTGTTACCCACGATCCGACTCAGCTGAACCGTCAGGGCAACGATATCGGCACCCAGTATCGCTCGGCGATTTTCCCGGCCAACGCTGAACAGGAAGCGGAAGCCAAAGCGGCAATTGCCCGTGCGCAGCAGGATAACAGCGACCCGATCGTCACCACTATCGAACCGCTGAAGGAGTTTTATCCGGCGGAAGATTACCACAAGAATTATTGGGAAGGCGCAGGCCAGCGCAACGGCTACTGCATGGCGGTCATCCCGCCTAAGCTGCAAAAGCTGCGTAAGAGTTTTGCTAACCGCGTGAAGGCCTCTTCCTAAGCGCTAAGCCAGCAAGCGTCCCGCGCTGCACACGGCGCGGGATATCCTATCAGCAAGCAGGTGTTGTACTCATCGCGCTTACTTTTTCAATCCCAGCGCATCGTGAATCGTAAAGAAGAGATCGGTTTGGTCAGTCAGGCCAACGACATTTGCCGCATGCGGGCCATAAGCCGCAATACGCAACTGCGAACCGGTATGCTCTTGCGATTCTCCTTCTGAGTTGCCGTAACTGACGGTCATAACCGCGCCATCTTTGGTATTTAACGCCTGCGTCAGGCCCGGCGCTTTGGTGCCGTTTTCAACGATCTGACTGGAGTGCGCATGGTCAGCGGTAACGATCACCAACGTGTTGCCATCTTTACGGGCGAATTCCAGCGCCTTCTGTACCGCTTCGTCTAAATCAACCGTTTCACCAATTTGCCCGCAAGGATTGGCAGCGTGATCCTGTTTATCGATCGAGGCACCCTCAATCTGCAGGAAAAAGCCCTTTTCATGAGTGCTAAGCAGGCTGATGGCTTTATCGGTCATCTGCGCCAGCGTTGGCGTGCTGGCTGGACGCTGCGCGTTCACCTCACAGGTGACCGCTGGGTTATCAATGTTACCGTGATAGCTGGCTTTCGGACCCTGCCAGCGCACCGGCATGTTGCCCGCGCTAAACAGGCCCAGCAGCGGTTTCTGTTGGTTCGCTGCGCTAACCGCATTCAGCGTTTGCAGATCGCCCACCAGCTGATAGCCGCGCGCTTCAGCCTGTTCACGCAGCGTTTTTCCCTGATAATCGCCTGCTTTGGCTACTTCGCTAAAGGTTTTCGCGCCACCGCCCAGCGTAACGTCGGCACGCGCAACCAGTAGCTGCTCAGCAATGGATCCTCTGCCGCCCTTCTCCAGCGCATTGCTGGCGCAAAGCTCGCTGGTTTTTACCGGGCCGTAGCATTTGCGTGAGGTGACATGAGAGATTTGCGCCGCAGGCGTGGCATCTTCCAGCTCAGCGGTTGAGACGTTGCCGGTGGCTTTGCCTGCGGCTTTAGCCAGCTCCAGCAGCGTGACATGATCTTTGCCGTTAACATCAACGCCAAGCGCGCCGTTATAGGTTTTAACGCCGGTGGCCCAGGCGGTCGCCGAGGCGGCTGAATCGGTTACATAGCTGGGTTTATGCGTCTCTTTATCCAGCGAATAATGGGTATATTGTCCGGTAAGCGGCAGCGCATCGATGCCTTTAAAAAAGCCGCCCGCGCCCATGGCATAGTTACGCGCCAGCGTGATTTCCGAGTCGCCCATGCCATCGCCAATCAGTAAAATGACGTTTTTTGCCGGTGCGTTGCTTAATGAGGCTCGCAGCGCTTCAGTTTGATCGCCATTAACCCGCCGTGCGCCGCCTTGTTGGGTAATATCACCCATTGCCGCGCGTGACAGCGTAGCCATCTCCGCCATAGCGTTGCCACCGATCAGGGTTGCTAACAGGGACAATGCTAATAAGGGCTGTTTTTTCATTTACTTATTCCTGTGTAAATTTCCGTTACGCGATGTGTAAAGAAGCGTAAGTCAGCGGGGTGTCATTTTTCTTACGCGGCGATGTCATTTTTATGACAGCCGATTAAAGCGAGCGAATTGTATAAGCCTTAACCGGCGGCGACGAAAGGCAGAAATAGTGCTTGACCCTTTAATAACAACTCCCTATAGTAGCGCCCCGTTGCCACCCAGAGCGGTGTCAACAGACAATACGGTGAGGTGTCCGAGTGGCTGAAGGAGCACGCCTGGAAAGTGTGTATACGGCAACGTATCGGGGGTTCGAATCCCCCTCTCACCGCCATCTTAAACGAGAAAGCCTGAGCGAAAGTTCAGGCTTTTTTGTCTGCATAGTTCACCGCTTGAGAGGGGTGATGAGAACCCCCGCCGGGTTCGACAACGTGCGCAGCAGGTTGGACAGCCGCAGGCTGCCCGCAGGGCGAGCGAAGCGAGTCAATCCCCCTCTCACCGCCATCTTAAACGAGAAAGCCTGAGCGAAAGTTCAGGCTTTTTTGTATGCATAAGCGCCTAATTAAGCCTGAGCGAAAGTTCAGGCTTTTTTGTCTGCATAAAAAAGCCCGGACTTGCGTCCGGGCTTGGGCTACAGCTACTCACTCAATCAACTATAAGCATGCAGCGCGCGCTGACAGAGCGCGGAGCGCACGCAATCCTCTTTACCAAACCGCACCAGGCTTACCATTTCATCTTCCACAAAACGATTAAGCGCGTCGGCCAGGCCTGATGTCACGCCCGCAGGCAAATCGCACTGGGTAATATCGCCATTAACGATAACCGTCACGTTCTCGCCGAGGCGGGTTAAAAACATTTTCATCTGTGCCGCAGTGACGTTTTGCGCCTCATCGAGGATCACCACCGCGTTTTCGAAGGTACGCCCACGCATATAAGCAAAGGGCGCGATTTCTACTTTGCCAATTTCGGGACGCAGACAATATTGCATAAAGGAAGAGCCGAGACGTTTAACCAGAACGTCATAGACTGGGCGGAAATAGGGAGCAAACTTTTCAGAGATATCACCGGGCAAAAAGCCCAGATCCTCATCGGCCTGCAGCACCGGTCGGGTCACGATAATCCTGTCGACATCCTTGTTAATCAGGGCTTCTGCTGCTTTGGCAGCGCTAATCCAGGTTTTACCGCACCCCGCTTCGCCGGTGGCAAAGATCAGCTGTTTTGTCTCAATGGCGTTGAGATAGTGCGCCTGAGCCTCATTACGCGCCTCAATCGGTGAACGGTCGCGTGAATCACACGCCATGCCAATGGCATCCAGACCACCCATATGCACCAGCGAGGTGACCGATTCTTCTTCACGCTGACGATGGCTGCGTGAATCACTACGCAGCACTCGACGAGCTTCACGACGCGCTTTGATCACTGCTTTCTGTCTTCCCATAGTGGCACCTTACAATTGGTTTCATTTCCCGCACCTGAGCCGATCGGGTGCGATTACGTGAACGCTTTAGAGGGTGGCTTCCTTCAGAGCCTTACGAGCCATTGAATGAGCATATGCCGTAAGCATACGCCGGAAATCATAAAAGGGATAAGTTAAGCCGGGAGGATTGAAAAAAGATGAAAATAACCAGGAGAAAGAAAAACACGCGCGCAACAACGTGCGAAGTTTTTTATTTGAAACGGGTTGTCCATTACAGGACTTTTCCATTCGCATTCTCCATCGAGGAAGCTGGTCATTGCAGACTGCCGACCTGTATAAAGTGCAACAGATTCTTCTAAATTTGCAACAGCAATTTTACCTGAATGAATAAAAAACAATCATCCAACCTCAGGAAAAAGATGACACTTTTATTTATTGTTTTTAAACAAGGACTTAAAAAGGTTAAATAGCGTTGAGATAATTCAGAAAATTCGTAACGAGCGGAAAAAATAAGTGCGCAGTAAAAAGGTGAGTAAAAAACAGTCTCCCGTCATTTATAGCCAGACGAGAGACCAGACGTTAATCAGGACTCCAGTAATGACTGTGCCAGATATTGTTGATTATTTGCCACGCCGGGCAGCACAAAGAAATAGCCTCCCCCCACTGGTTTAATATATTCCTCCAGCGCTTCACCGTTGAGCCGTTTTTGCACCGTTAAAAACCCTTTTTCTAAATCGTGTTGATAACAAACGAACAGCAGCCCCATATCCAGCTGACCGGCAGGCGTGACGCCAGCGGAATAGCTGTAGCCGCGACGCAGCATCAGGCTGCTTTGCGTTTGCGGCGTGCGTGGATTAGCCAGGCGGATATGGGCATCCAGCGGAATGACTTTTCCCTGCGGGTCCTGCGTGTAGTCCGGCTCATCGTGTTCGTTTTTCATCCCCAGCGGCGCACCGCTGAGTTTTTCCCGCCCGAAAATGGTTTGCTGTTCGCCTAATGGCGTGCGGTCCCAAAATTCAACGCGAAATTGGATAATTCGTACCGCCTGATAGCTGCCGCCCTGCGTCCAGGCTGGTTCCTGCTGCTCGTGCGTTACCCAAAGGAGGGTATCCATCAGCGCCTGGTTCGCGGTATCAGGATTGGCCGTGCCGTCTTTAAAGCCCAGCAGGTTAATGGGCGTCTCTTTGCCTCGGCTGCGCGCCGCATGTTCAGAGATAAACCCTTCGCGCCGCCAGCGAATCGCCAATAGATCGGGCGTATGTTTTATGATGTCGCGCAGCGCATGAATCACGGTATCGTTGGTGTTGGCGCAGATTTGCAGCAGCAGATCGCCGTGGCAGCTTTCTGCATCCAGCGCGTCGTTGGGAAAACGCGTCATGGTTTGCAGCTTAGCGGGTTTCAGCGCCGCCAGGCCGTAGCGCTCGTCAAACAGCGCGTCGCCAACCGAGACGGTGATTGTCAGATTATCGGGCCAGATATGCTCGCCGAGGATGCCGGAATCCAGCGGCGGCAGCTGCGGATTAGAGAGCAGCGGCGCCCTGCCGCCCTCGGTGAGAAAGGCGATGCGTGCGGTAAGCAGCGTAAACAGTCGCACCAGTTCGCTTTTATCATTCGCCAGCACGTCAAAAGCCACCAGCATCATCGCTGCCTGCTGCGGTGTGGTGATCCCTGCCTGATGCGCGCCGTAAAACGGCTGGCGTTCTTCGCGGGCATTCGGGGAGAGCGCGCCGGGCGAGAAGCTTTGCGCCGCTGCGCCGCTGACCGGACAACCGCCGCCCATCACGGCGGCACCGCTCAGCAGTCCGAGCCCTTTTAACAGGCGACGCCGTGAAGGCATCGCCGCATCGGTCACTTTTTTCATCCTGCTTAATCCAGCCCCAGCGTACCGCGCAGCAGCGCCAGATCTTCCGCCAGCGTGGTAATCGGCCCTTTCAGACGATTACGGTCGGTGATCGTGAGTTTTTCGTAGGAGGCGAAGCCCTCTCCGCTGCGGTATTTGCTCAGGATGGCTTCGACTTTTTTGAAGTTGTTATCCACTTTGCTTAGCAGCTGCGGATTGGCTTTTTCCAGCTGCGGACGCAGCAGATTAACAATTTTCTGTGCGCCTTCGACGTTGGCCTGAAAATCCCACAGGTCGGTACGGCTGTAGCGATCTTCTTCGCCAGAAATTTTGCTGGCCGCCACTTCCTCAATCAGGCCCGCCGCACCGCCCACCACTTTGCCCGGCGGGAAAGCCAGCGCATTGATGCGTTTTTGCAGTTCCAGCGTGTCCTGATAGAGACGATCGGCATAAGCGTTCATGCCTTCGGTGCTGTGATCGCCAAACAGCGCTTTTTCCAGACGATGGAAGCCGGTGAATTTAGGATCGGCCGCCTTTTGTTCGTAATCATCTTCACGCGCGTCAATGCTGCCATCGAGGTCAGAGAAGAGTTCAGCGATCGGTTCGATACGCTCGTAATGCTGGCGGGTGGGTGCATAGAGCGACTGCGCTTTTTTCACATCGCCCGCTTTGACCGCGTCGGTGAAGGCTTTAGTGCCGCTGACCAGCTGAGTGACTTCTGCCGTGACCCAGGTTTTATAGTCAGCAATCGCGCTGCCAAGCTGCGCCAGTTCGGCCTGTTTGTCGCTGTTTTGCTCCGCGCCCGTGGCCTTGACGATCAGTTTGCCTTTCGGGTTACTGAGCAGGCCGCAGGTCATTTCATATTCGCCGGGTTGAAGGTTGGCGGTCAGTTTTTGCGTGAAGCCTGGCGCGATATTTTCACGCTCTTCCACCACCATGACCCCTTTGAGGATTTCCCACTCCAGTGCTTTTTGGCTGTTGTTGCGAATAATAAACTGGGTTTTGCCCGCATTCACGGTGATTGCCATCGGCTCGCACTGTTTGTCATTCACGCTGACGTTAACCTGCGGTACGTCGGCCGCGCTGGCCAGCGCCGACCAGGCCATAAGGGAAGTCAGTAAGGCTTTACGGCGAGTGAAAATCGTCATTGATGTGTCCCTGTTAAAGTCATAAACAGGCGCGACATGCGCGCCAGTGGGTTTAGCGTGTTGAACGGGCCGCAACGGCCGTGGGCCGGGCAGGCATAAAAAACAGCAGTAGCGCCGGAATCAGGTAGATAATCCAGACCGCCACTTCGCTGACGGTGGGCGTTTCCTGATAACCCAGCAGGCTTTCCAGCAGCGTCCCGATCAGGGTGTGGGTGGAGAGCGTGCTGCTCAGGTCAAAGGCGATGGTTTGATAGTGGTTCCACAGTCCCGCTTCGTGGAAAGCGCGGATTGCCCCGGCAGCCAGGCCTGCGGCGACAAAGATGATAAACAGACTGCTCCATTTGAAGAATTTCGCCAGGTTGAGTTTGACGCCGCCCCAATAGATGAGCGCGCCAATGATCGCAGCGGTGGCAAGCCCAAGTACGGCCCCGACGGGCGGCGCAATACCGACGTCCTGGGTGAAGGCGGCAAGCAGGAAGAAGACCGATTCCAGCCCTTCGCGCGCCACGGCGAGAAAGACCATCAGTATCAACGCCCAGCCGTTGTTGTTGCCTTTTTGCAGCGCCTGGTCGACGGCTACTTCCAGCTGCGCTTTGACGTTGCGTGAGACGTTACGCATCCAGAAGACCATCCAGGTGAGGATGATGACGGCGATGACGGCCACGATGCCTTCAAAGAGTTCTTGTTGTTTTTGCGGGAATTCGCCGGTGGTAGCGTTGATGAACAGGCCAAGCGCCAGGCAGAGTGCGGCAGCGATAAAGACGCCAGCCCACATTGCGCCGAACCAGCGGGTGCGTTGGGTACGTTTCAGGTAGCTGGCGATCAGGCTGACGATCAGCGCCGCTTCCAGCCCTTCGCGCAGCATGATGAGAAAGGGAACGAACATGCCTGATCCTCGATAGTTTTTATGCACGTAAAGTGACGTAAAGAAGCGTAAACACAAACGATACTGATTATCATTATCGGCAGATAAAAAACAAGTGACTTTGCGTGATTATTTTTTAGTTTGAGACGGAAATGTTGCTTGCAGCCGTAGGGCTATGTTTATGGAGCGTTAGAGTGCGTATGGCGGTCGCAGGGCTGCGTTTACGTAGCGCGTATGGCGGTCGCAGGCAGGCAGGCGCTCCGTAAAGTCGCCGTGAACCCATCCCTGGGGGCTCTGCCGCGTCATCCATGACGCGGAAGCTTTACTCCGCGCCAGCCTGCCTGCTCCCTTGTTTGGTGCATATTTGCTGGTTTTCAGGGGCATGTGGCTTTGCCCTGCTCCCTTGTTTGGGCAAGTGGGTGGTGAATCACAGGCATAAACAAGGCCGGTATCGCTACCGGCCTGACATACGTTTTGAACGCTTATTTGGTGTGGTATTCAGCATCTGCCGCATCGAAGCGCGCCTGCGCTTCAACAGAAGGCGCTCGGCCCATCAGGCTGACTACGTAGATAGCAAGGCTGGCAAACAGGAAGCCAGGAATGATTTCGTACAGATCCAGCCAGCCGTAGTGTTTCCATACCAGCACGGTCAGCGCGCCAATCACCATACCCGCCAGCGCGCCGTTGCGCGTGGTGCGTTTCCAGCAAACAGAGAAGAGCACTACCGGGCCAAAGGCGGCGCCGAAACCGGCCCAGGCGTAGCTTACCAGGCCCAGTACGCGGTTTTCCGGGTTAGCGGCCAGCGCAATAGCAATCAGCGCAACCACCAGCACCATCATACGTCCAATCCACACCAGCTCATTTTGACTGGCGTTTTTACGAAAGAAGCCTTTGTAGAGATCTTCCGTCAGGGCGCTGGAGCAGACCAGTAGCTGACAGCTCAGCGTCGACATTACCGCCGCCAGAATTGCCGAAAGCAGAATGCCCGCGATCCATGGGTTAAACAGAATACGCGCCAGTTCGATAAAGATACGTTCGCCGTTTTCGTTCACGCCAGCCGCCTGCTCAGGGTGATTCTGGAAATAGGCGATGCCGAAAAAGCCTACCGCGACGGCGCCCGCCAGGCAGAGGATCATCCAGGCCATACCGATACGGCGTGCGGTACGAATCGAGCGATGGGAATCGGCTGCCATAAAGCGCGCCAGGATATGCGGCTGCCCAAAGTAGCCCAACCCCCAACCCAGCAGCGAAATCACCGCAACAAAGTTCAGCCCTTTCAACATATCAAGGTTTTCCAGGCTTTTCGCTCTGATCACCTGCAACGAGTCATCAAAGCCGCCCACGGCAATAATCACCATAATCGGCGTTAACAGCAGCGCGAAAATCATCAGGCTGGCCTGCACGGTATCGGTCCAGCTTACCGCCAGGAACCCACCAACAAAGGTGTAGAGAATGGTGGCGGCCGCACCGGCCCACAGCGCCGTTTCGTAGCTCATGCCGAAGGTGCTTTCAAACAGACGCGCCCCCGCCACGATGCCGGATGCGCAGTAGATGGTAAAGAACACCAGAATCACGATGGCAGAGATAACGCGCAGCAGTTTGCTGCGATCTTCAAAGCGGCTGGTAAAGAAATCCGGCAGCGTTAAGGCGTTATTGTGATGCTCGGTTTGCACGCGCAGACGACCGGCGACAATTTTCCAGTTCAGCCAGGCACCAATGGTCAGACCGATGGCGATCCAGCTTTCGGAAATGCCCGCCAGAAAAATAGCACCCGGCAACCCCATCAGCAGCCAGCCGCTCATATCCGATGCGCCCGCTGACAGTGCGGTCACCAGGCTGCCCAGACTACGTCCTCCCAGAATATAATCGTCAAAGTTTTTGGTTGAGCGCCAGGCTATAAAGCCAATTAACACCATGCCAAGAATATAGATGATGAATGTCACCAACATCGGTGTGCTTACTGTCATCAGGTTCTCCATTTATTATCGGTATTAAGCAGAGGGTTATTTGCCCTGTCATCCCGCTGGAACGCAACGGTTTCTTATTATGCGTTAATCACTGGCGCGCTATCCTGCCGGAAAGGTTTACCACGCACAATGCATTTAACACCGCTGTTACAGTGAATTCACTACCCCTTACCATCATAAGTTCAGAAGGTTGCACCAGGTCACACTTCGTCCAGTTGCACTTCTGGCGCAACCGCTTCGGTGCCAGGAAATACAGGCTTGCGCAAACCTGGCGAGATATTTGCAGCAAGAACCATGCCGCTTTCGCTGATTTAACAATTTAGCGTTTGCGTAGAGTGTTAACAGGCTCACAATTAACACGGTTGCACAAAGTTGCAACATAGGTGATATTGCGCCATACACGGTGATTTAAGGTTTTGAGGAGCGTTCAAGGCATGGGAACCACGACCATGGGTGTCAAACTGGATGAAGCCACCCGCGACAGAATTAAACGGGCTGCACAACAGATCGATCGCACGCCGCACTGGCTGATTAAACAGGCGATTTTTAACTATCTTGAGCAGCTGGAACAGGGCGCGCAGCCTGCGGAGTTCCCGCTACAGGCGGCAGCCAATGAGGCTGAAGAGCCGTTGCAGGAAGAGCCGCATCAGCCGTTTCTTGATTTCGCAGAACAGATTCTGCCGCAAACGGTCGCCCGCGCTGCCATCACCTCCGCCTGGCGTCGCCCGGAGCCTGAAGCCGTGTCGATGATGCTGGAGCAGGCGCGTCTGCCTGCGCCGCAGGCTGAGAAAGCGCAGCAGCTGGCCTGGACGCTGGCCGATAAGCTGCGGCACCAAAAAGGGGCAACCGGACGCGCCGGTATGGTGCAAAGCCTGTTGCAGGAGTTCTCGCTTTCATCGCAGGAAGGCGTGGCATTAATGTGTCTGGCTGAGGCACTGCTGCGTATTCCCGATAAGCCGACGCGCGATGCGCTCATTCGCGATAAAATCAGCAACGGCAACTGGCAGGCGCATCTGGGCCGTAGTCCGTCGCTGTTTGTTAATGCCGCGACCTGGGGTCTGCTGTTTACCGGGCGTCTGGTTTCAACGCATAACGAAACGAACCTGTCGCGCTCCCTGAACCGCATTATCGGTAAAAGCGGCGAGCCGCTGATCCGTAAAGGCGTGGATATGGCGATGCGTCTGATGGGCGAGCAGTTTGTTACCGGCGAAACCATTGCCGAAGCGCTGGCCAACGCGCGCAAGCTGGAAGAGAAAGGCTTCCGCTACTCTTACGATATGCTGGGCGAAGCGGCGCTGACCGCTAACGATGCGAAAGCCTACCTGCTCTCTTACCAGCAAGCGATTCATGCCATTGGTAAGGCTTCAAACGGGCGCGGCATTTATGAAGGACCGGGGATTTCCATTAAGCTCTCCGCGTTGCATCCCCGCTATAGCCGCGCGCAGTATGCGCGTGTGATGGATGAGCTCTACCCAATTCTTAAATCGTTGACGCTGCTGGCGCGCTCTTATGATATCGGCATCAATATCGACGCCGAAGAGGCCGACCGCCTCGAGCTGTCGCTCGATCTGCTGGAAAAACTCTGTTTCGAGCCGGAACTGGAAGGCTGGAACGGCATCGGCTTCGTGATTCAGGCTTACCAAAAACGCTGTCCGTTCGTGATCGACTCGCTGATCGATCTGGCGCAACGCAGCCGTCGTCGTTTGATGATCCGTCTGGTAAAAGGCGCTTACTGGGACAGTGAAATCAAACGCGCGCAGGTCGAAGGGCTGGAAGGCTATCCGGTTTATACCCGCAAGGTGTACACCGATATCTCTTATCTGGCCTGCGCACGCAAGCTACTGGCGGTGCCGAACCTGATCTATCCGCAGTTCGCGACCCACAATGCCCACAGCCTGGCGGCGATCTATCACCTGGCGGGCAATAACTACTATCCCGGCCAGTATGAGTTCCAGTGCCTGCACGGCATGGGCGAGCCGCTCTATGAGCAGGTGGTTGGCAAAACCGCCGATGGCAAGCTGAACCGTCCGTGCCGTATTTATGCACCGGTTGGCACCCATGAAACCCTGCTGGCCTATCTGGTGCGTCGCCTGCTGGAAAACGGCGCCAACACCTCCTTTGTTAACCGCATCGCGGATAAAACCCTGCCGCTGGATGAGCTGGTAGCCGATCCGGTGCAGCAAGTGGAACGTCTCGCCGCAACGGAAGGCGCGATTGGCCTGCCGCACCCGAAAATTCCGCTGCCGCGCGATCTGTACGGTGATAAGCGCCCTAACTCTTCCGGTCTCGATTTAGCCAATGAACATCGTCTGGCGTCGCTCTCCAGCGCGCTGTTAAGCAGCGCCGCGCAGTTATGGCGCGCCGAACCGATGATTGAGGGCGAGCTGAGTCTGGGTGACTACACGCCGCTGCTGAACCCGGCCGATCCCAGCGATGTCGTCGGCGAAGTGCGTGAAGCCAGCGAGCAGGAGGTGGCGCAGGCGTTACAGGCATCGGTCAACGCCGGTCCTATCTGGTTTGCCACGCCGCCGCAGGAGCGCGCCGCTATTCTGGAACGCGCGGCGGAGCTGATGGAAGGCCAGATGCAGACGCTGATCGGCATTCTGGTGCGCGAGGCAGGTAAAACCTTTAACAACGCCATTGCCGAAGTGCGCGAAGCGGTTGATTTCCTCTATTACTACTCCGGCCTGGTCAGCAGCGATTTTGATAATGAAACTCACCGTCCATTAGGGCCGGTGGTCTGCATTAGCCCATGGAACTTCCCGCTGGCGATTTTCACCGGTCAGATCGCGGCCGCCCTGGCGGCGGGCAATAGCGTGCTGGCGAAGCCTGCTGAACAAACGCCGCTGATCGCGGCTCAGGCGGTGCGTATTCTGCTTGAGGCAGGCGTGCCGACCGGCGTAATCCAGCTGTTGCCGGGTCTCGGCGAAACCGTCGGCGCTCAGCTGACCAGCGACGAGCGGGTGCGCGGCGTCATGTTTACCGGCTCTACCGCCGTCGCCACGCTGCTGCAACGTAACCTCGCCGGACGTCTCGATCCGCAAGGACGTCCAACGCCGCTGATTGCTGAAACCGGCGGCATGAACGCCATGATTGTGGATTCTTCGGCGCTGACCGAACAGGTGGTGCTGGATATCGTCTCTTCGGCCTATGACAGCGCGGGCCAGCGCTGTTCGGCGCTGCGTCTGCTCTGCGTGCAGGAAGATGCCGCCGAGCATACGCTGAAAATGCTGCGCGGTGCGATGGCGGAGTGCCGCATGGGTAACCCGGAACGTCTTTCAACGGATATCGGCCCGGTGATTGATGCCGAGGCGAAAGAGAATATCGAGCGCCATATTCAGGCGATGCGCGCTAAAGGATTAAAGGTATTCCAGGCGGTGCAGGAAAATCAGCAGGACAGCAAAGAGTGGGCGCAGGGCACCTTTATTAAGCCGACGCTGATTGAGCTGAACAGCATTGAGGAGCTGGATAAAGAGATCTTTGGCCCGGTGCTGCATGTGGTGCGTTTTACGCGCAGCACGCTGCCGCAGCTGATCGAGCAGATCAACGCTTCCGGCTATGGCTTAACGCTGGGCGTGCATACGCGCATTGATGAAACCATCGGTCAGGTGACGCAACGCGCTAAGGTTGGCAACCTGTACGTGAACCGTAATATGGTCGGCGCGGTGGTCGGCGTGCAGCCGTTCGGCGGTGAAGGCTTATCGGGCACCGGTCCGAAAGCGGGCGGCCCGCTCTATCTCTATCGTCTGCTGTCGCATCGTCCCGATAACGCCTTGCAGGTAACGCTCGATCGTCACGATGCCGAACAGACGCTGGATGCGACGCTGCGCCCTTCCCTGCTTGAGGCGCATAAAGCGCTGAGCGACTGGGCCAAAGCGCAGCTGGCGGAAATCTGCGCGCGCTTTGAAAAACTGGCGCAGGGCGGCACGGTGCGCGTACTGCCGGGTCCAACCGGCGAACGTAATACCTATATTCTGCTGCCGCGCGATCGCGTGCTTTGTCTGGCGGATAACGAGCAGGATGCGCTGGTGCAGCTGGCGGCGGTGACCAGCGTCGGTAGTCGCGCGCTGTGGCAAGATGATGAGCTGCACCGTAAGCTGGCGCAGCTACTGCCGGAGAAAGTGCGAGCTCAAATCGATTTCGCGCAGGATCCGCTGGCGCCGGAGCAGCATTATGATGCAGTGATCTATCATGGCGACGCGGATCAGCTGCGTCTGCTGTGTGAGAACGTCGCGGCGCGCGCCGGTGCGATCGTTTCAGTACAGGGCTTTGCCCGTGGCGAAACCAATCTGCTGCTGGAGCGTTTGCTGATTGAACGTTCGCTGAGCGTCAATACTGCGGCTGCGGGAGGAAACGCCAGCCTGATGACCATAGGCTAACCTAACGCGTTACTCAAAGCCGTCTTGTTTCAGGACGGCTTTATTTTTATGCTGTTGCCTGGAAAATGATCGCCTCGTGGAGAGGAGATGCACGTGGGCAACGGAGCGCGCCATGACAGACAGGAAACCACACGCCAGAGAAACAACAACCCCAACGCCGCACGATGCGGCATTCAAGCAATTTCTTACCCATCCCGATACTGCCAGAGATTTTATTCAGCTGCATATGCCTGCGGAGCTGTTAAGGCTTTGCGACCTGACTACGCTGAAGCTTGAGTCCGGAAGTTTTGTCGAAGAAAATCTTCGCGCTTATTTCAGCGATGTGCTTTATAGCCTGAAAACCACCACGGGTGAAGGTTACATACACGTCCTGATAGAGCATCAAAGCACGCCTGACCGGCATATGGCTTTTCGTCTGCTGCGCTACGCCGTGGCGGCCATGCAGCGACATCTGGATGCAGGCTACGACGCATTGCCACTGGTTATTCCGCTGCTTTTTTATACCGGCAAACGCAGCCCTTATCCTTACTCTACCAACTGGTTGCAGGAGTTCGACGATCCTGCTTTAGCTGGCAGGCTTTACAGTACTGATTTTCCCCTGGTGGATGTCACTGTCATTGCAGATGACGATATTATGCAGCATCGACGTATGGCCGCTTTAACGCTGCTACAGAAACATATCCACCAGCGTGATTTGGCTGAACAGTTAGAGAGGCTGGCCGTGCTTTTGGTAACAGAGCCTATTACGGGACAACAGTTGATTTCGTTGATAAACTATCTTCTGCAGGTAGGTGAAACGTCAGACGCAGAAGCATTCGTGCGTACACTGGCACAACGGGTGCCACAACACGGGGACACACTCATGACTATTGCACAGCAACTTGAGCAAAAAGGCATGGAAAAGGGGATGGAAAAGGGGATGGAAAAAGGACGCAAAGAAGAAGCGCTGAAAATTGCCCGCAACATGCTGCAGAACGGTATCGAACGCAGCGCTGTGATAAAAATCACCGGTGTGACGGAAGACGAGCTGGCGCAAATCCCTCAGTAACAGCCCGCCCTGTTGTCCAGCCGCGTCGGTTAGCACGCGACTGAAGCATACGCTGGCGGCAGCCTGTTTCTCGCATCAAAGCCTGCCGCCTTGCAGAAGGTGATATCACACATCAAACTTCATGCGCAGCAGGCGCGGATAGATAAACAGCGATTTCCCCATCCCTTTATTCAACAGTTTCCACACCGCGATCGAACACAGCGAACAGAGCAGTACCATACCAACCGGGAAGCCCACCGCCCACACTATTGAAAACAGCGTCGAATCAAACAGATGATGATCAAACGCGAACAAAATGGCCGTCATGCCGAAATATTCGATAAAGATGCGATGCAGCACGTAAATTTGCAGCGTATTTTTACCGATCCAGTTCATCCATGTCATACGGAACCAGGTATTCAGGGCGCGGCACAGGGCGATACAGGCCAGAATACTTAACGTACAGAGAAACAGGTTTTTCTGCACGCCCAACAGCAGGTGCACCCCGGCCAACAACGCCAGTCCCAGCCACGGCAGCAGGTTGCTTTTACGCCATTCGCTCAGGTAGATAATCTGCGCGCTCCAGAAAGATCCCATAAGAAAATAGATAAAATATTGCGAAAGGCTCTCCGGCCCCCAGCCTGGGATCATTTTTTCCACTGCGGCATAATTTAACAGCACGGCGGCAATCACCAGCGGCAGCCGCTGTTTGCGAAACAGTTTAGCGAACAGGAAGAATAGCCCCAGCGCATAAAGATACCAGGAACTGCTCATCGCCAGCAGCATTAGCGAAATAAATTCTTGCGGTGATTCAGCATAGGAAGAATTAATGTTGCTGGAAATACGTTGATGCGTAATTTCTGAGGAAATACCGTAAATGGAAAACCACTGAATAAGCCCCCAGAGAATATAAAGATAAAAAAGATTGGTCACCCGACTGGTGAATACTTTTTTCCACGGCTTATCATTAATCGCGCGTGCGGCCAGCATACCGGAGACAAAAAAGAATGCCGGCATACGCAACGGCGATAATACGGTATTGAATGCTACCCACAGCTGGCCTGCTAAACTGCCTGCCGTCAGATGTTTCAGGGTGCCATCAAAGCCCGGCAATACCACATGATAGAGCACGACTAACAGGATGCAGCCCCCTTTTAGCGTATTGACCCACTGAATTTCGTGACTTTTTTTATCGCTCATTTCTGTGATTCCCGCTAAGTTGACGGAAGAAAAAGGCTGAATAGTCAATCCGCATTATCAACGGCGCGGGAATAAAATCGCTGTAGCTTTTATCTTAAAAAAAATAAGCGGCCCTGACAGAGAATAAATAAAAATCAGGCGAGACGATAAAAAAACGGGCAGTCAGTTAATTTGACCGCCCGTGGATTAACGATATTTAGGAGGATCCTGGTGCCGTTCAGACCAGCTATTGGCTGAGAAACTTTTCCAGGAACTGGCGGGTACGCGCCTGCTGAGGATGGGCAAACAGCGCTTTTGCTGGCCCCTGCTCCACGATGCGTCCCTGATCCATAAAAATAGCGCGGTCGGCCACGTCACGCGCGAAGCTCATCTCATGCGTAACGATAACCATGGTGCGTTTCTCTTCCGCCAGCGAGCGAATCGTATTCAGCACTTCGCCGACCAGCTCCGGATCGAGCGCCGAGGTGGGTTCATCAAACAGAATCACCTCTGGGCGCATTGCCAGCGCACGCGCAATCGCGACGCGCTGCTGCTGTCCGCCGGACAGGCGACGCGGATAGCTTTGCTCTTTGCCCTGCAGCCCCACCTTTTCCAGCAGCGCCCGGGCGCGGGCAATGGCTTCGGCTTTCGGTTCGCCTTTTACGATGACCGGGCCTTCAATAATATTCTCCAGCACCGAGCGATGCGGAAACAGATTAAAGCTCTGAAACACAAAGCCGACCTGTTGACGCAGCTGGCGTACGCGCTCTTTCTGCTTGCTGACCGGCAGAGCCGCATCAATGGCGATGCCGCCCACTTTGATGGTGCCGCTATCCGGCACTTCCAGCAAATTGATGCTGCGCAGCAACGTGGTTTTACCCGAACCGCTGGGACCGATAATTGCCACCACTTCCCCGGACGCGACCTCAAGATCGATGCCATGCAGCACCGTCTGTCCGTTAAACTGTTTTACCAGTTTGCTGACTTCAATGGCGCTCATTTCGCCTCCCGATCCTGACGGTTAACATAATCTTCCAGGCGATTTTGCAGCGCCGACAGCAGCGTAGCCATTACCCAGTAAATCAGCGATGCCGCCAGATACATGGTGAACACCTCTAACGTGCGCGAAGTAATCAACTGCGCCTGACGGAACAACTCCGGCACCTGAATAGTGGCGGCCAGCGAGGTATCTTTCACCAGGCTGATAAAGCTGTTGCCCAGCGGCGGCAGTGCGGTACGCGCCGCCTGCGGCAGTACTACGCGGCGCAGCGTCTGCCAATGCGTCATGCCGATGCTAGCCGCCGCTTCCCACTGCCCGCGCTCGATGGCGGCAATCGCGCCGCGCAGCGATTCTGAGGCGTAGGCGGCGGTATTTAACGACAGGCCAATCATCGCCGAGGGGATAGGATCGAGTTCAATACCAAACTGCGGCAGTCCGTAGTAGATCATAAACAGCTGGGCGATCAGGGGCGTACCGCGAAAGATAGAGACATAAATGCGCGCCAGCCAGTTAACCGGCCAGAAAGCGGAGAGACGCATCAACGCCAGGATAAAGCCCAGCACCAGGCCGAAGAACATACCGCCGATACTGAGCTGCAGCGTAAACAGCGCGCCCTTTAATAAAAAAGGTGCTGAATCCAGCACCAGTTGGATACTTTCTTGCATTATTTAGTAACGTCCGCGCCGAACCATTTTTGTGAGATCTTATTCAGCGTGCCATCTTTCTGCATAGCGGCAATCGCCTGATTCACTGCGTTCAGCATATCTTCATTGCCTTTACGCAGCGCTACACCCGCTTCCTGGCGTGAGAAAGCCGGGCCGGCGACCGCCATGGTATTACCGGTTTTTTTCACCAGGTCGAGCGCAGCCAGGCGGTCAACCAGAATGGCGTCAACGCGACCAGAGCGCAGATCCTGATATTTGGTCGGGTCATCATCGTAGGTGCGGATATCAACGTTTTTTACATTCTCACGCAGCCACTGCTCATAGTTGGTGCCGAGGCCGACGCCGACCTTTTTATTCGCCAGATCCTGCGCGCTGTTGATGGTGCCTTCTTTATCTTTACGGGTCAGCGCCTGGATACCGGAAACGGTATAAGGCGTGGAGAAGTCATATTTTTTCTTACGTTCGTCGGAAATGGTTACCTGGTTTATCACCACATCAATGCGTTTGGAATCGAGCGATGCCAGCATACCGTCCCATTTGGTCGGCTTCAGGCTCGCTTTAACGCCAAGATGCTGCGCCAGCGCTTGCGCAAACTCCACTTCAAAACCGGTCAGCTTGCCGTTTTCATCCTGAAAGCTAAACGGCGGATAGGTGCCTTCCAGACCCACCAGCAGGCTGCCGCGCTCTTTAACCTTGTTGAGCAGGTTTTCCGCCGCGAATGTTTTTACGTTAACGCCAGCGACCAGCGCCGCCGCCATTACGCCCAGCACCAGCTGACGACGTACCTGAGAAAAAATCATATTTACCCCGTTTATTGTTGGATTGTGTGCAAAAGGCTTTTATAAAAAGCAAAGCCGAAAAATTGAATCCTGTTACCTAAAAGCAAAAATCATTAAACAGAATGATTATATACCCTAAATAATGCTACCTGCATTGTGCTGCCAGCCGTTAGACAGAAGGGTAATAAGCAAATAACGCCGGTGCACCGCCGGTATGGACAAACAGCAGCGGCCCTTCACGCTGAAAACGCTGCTGGCTAATGCCATCAATCAGTCCCGCCATCGCTTTGCCGGTATAGACCGGATCGAGAATAATCCCTTCCAGCCGCGCCAGCAGCTTCACCGCTTCCATTCCCTCTTCGCTGGGCATGCCATAACGTGGGCCAAAATAGTCGTCCCAAAGCGTAATCGGCGCGCGGCTCTGCGTTTCCAGCAGGCTGGCAACCTGCTGCTGGAGATGCGTCACCAGCGGCAGTTGATCGGCCACTTTACGTGACACTGTCACGCCAACCAGTTCGGTTTCCGGCAGTAAATGCTCTAAACCAATGGCCAGCCCCGCATGCGTGCCCGCACTGCCAGACGCGACCACCACCGCAGCGAAATCCACCACCTCTTCGCTTTGATGCGCAATCTCCTGCGCGCACTCAACATACCCCAGCGCGCCCAGCGCGTTTGAACCGCCCACCGGCACGACATAAGGGCGAAAGCCCTGCGCTTCCAGACGAACGCGCAGTTCTTCCAGCTGTTGCGCAGGAGCATGCAGCGCATCCACCAGCTCGATTTCACAATCCATTAAATCGAGCAGCAGTCGGTTGCCGTTGCCAAGGTAATTTTCCGCCTGAGTTTGAATCGGGTTTTCCAGCAGGGCGAAACACTTCAGGCCCAGCCTGGCCGCTACCGCAGCGGTTTGACGTACGTGGTTTGACTGAATCGCTCCGGCAGTAATTAACACATCGGCCCCTTCACGCAAGGCATCCGCCGCCAGAAACTCCAGCTTGCGCAGTTTGTTTCCACCCAGCGCCAACGGCGTAATATCATCACGTTTAATGAAAATATCGCGGCCAAGGTAGTCAGAAAGACGCGGCAAATGCTCCAGCGGCGTCGGTGCGCCAACCAGTTCAAGACGAGGGAATTGGGAAAGATTAGACAGGGACAAGGCAGCCTCCACGCACACGGGATAATGGCTACAGTGTTGCAGAAGATTTGACGGGGATCTATGGTCAGTTCGTGTGATAGATCGCAGCGGTGTCTGGCTGCTGAAAAAAACAGCGCGGCACGGATGAAATTTCATCCGTGCCGAACAATTAATTACGCTGCCAACCTAAAAACTGGTCATATTTGCGTAGCGCGATGCGGTAATTATTATTGCCGGCGTCCGGTAAATCATTTTCCAGACAAGCATGCCAGCTTCCGCCGCGTAATTTTTCTGCCGGATAATTTTTTGCCGACAGCATGTCATCCAGACGACGCAGACGCACCACATATTCACGTATCGTGCTATGGCTCATTTCCGTCTGCTCAAACAAATATTGTTTAAACGCCATAATGTCAAAATAATTGGGATGGGTATTACAGTAAATATCACTGCAAAACCGGCACAGCGCGGTCAGTTCGTTTTGTAATTTAAGCCAAACCTGATCGTCGATCGGCTGGTCCATCCGGGATATGGCTTCTTTATTAATGATCTGACCGCGAAAAACTAACGCCATCCTGTCGAGTACTTTTCCGCAGTGTGAACAATTACTTTGGCTGTGTTTAAAGTCTTTAAGATAACGGCTTAATGGCCTCGTTTTTAGTTTGGTTCCCATTGAGGAGACCCCCGGTTATATGTCTCGAAAGCGAGAGCTGACGCTGTCAGCGCGCTCCCGTTAACCGGGCGCGCAGGCGTTTAATCGCCTGACTGTGCAGCTGGCTGACGCGGGATTCCCCCACCTCCAACACCGCGCCAATCTCTTTCAGATTCAACTCTTCCTGGTAATACAGTGTCAGCACCATTTTTTCGCGCTCGGGCAATGCCTCGATCGCTTCAATGACGCGTTCACGCAGATTCCCTTCCATCAGCTGGTGAAGCGGATTGGCGTCTTCATGCCCTTCCGTTACCAGTTCCGCACTATCGCCATGCTCTTCGCGATATTCGTCATAGGAGAAAAGCTGGCTGTTATTGGTATCCAGCAGAATCTGCCGATACTCTTCCAGCGAAACATTTAGCTGTTTGGCAACTTCCTGCTCAGATGCGGAACGCCCCAGCGCCTGTTCGCACTGATGCATCGCCGACGCAACTTCACGCGCGTTGCGTCGCACGCTGCGCGGCGCCCAGTCACGGCTGCGTAGCTCATCCAGCATGGCCCCACGTATGCGCTGAACGGCATACGTGGTAAAGGCGGTGCCCTGTAGCGCGTCATAGCGCTCCACGGCGTTTAGCAGCCCAATACCTCCGGCCTGCAGCAAATCATCCAGCTCAACACTCGCGGGCAGCCGTACCTGCAGGCGCAATGCCTCATGGCGCACCAACGGTACATATCGCTGCCACAGCGAGTGTTTGTCCATCACGCCATCGGCGGTATAGAGATCGTTCACTTTGACTACCCTGCGTTAGTTACGTTATCGGCATGATTATCCGATTCTGTAGGGCGATCGATTGGTGGAATAGGGATAAAAAAGGCGGGTTATTTAGAAAATGTGTGTGACCACTACCGGTACGATACCAGTGGGATCACACTTTTGTTAAAAAAGGCGGCCCATTTTTTTCAGTCGTTCGCGAGTGGCTTTCGGCACAGACGGCCAAAGCGCACAGGCTTTGCCATCAATAGCCTGATAAAAGCCGTGCAGGTTATCTTCCGCCTGCGGCGCCTGGCGAAAATGCACCGTGCCCTGCTCGCCGTCAATCAGCAGTCGCCCGCTGATAAACAGCCGTCGCAGGTCACTGCGTAAGAACAAGCCATTATCAACGCTGTTATCAGCCAGCAGGCCGTCGCTGTTTTCGCGTACATCTATATGGCACGCTTCAACCCACGGCGCGGCAACATCCGCTGAAAGCGTAGTGCCGGTGATGACACAGCCGCTGTAGCGCGCTTTCACTGCCGTGCTGAATTCCGCCTGGCTGGCGCGCTGTAGCACTTTTACCCTGACGCGACGCCCCACCTGCTGACCAGCAATCACCGCCGCAGGGGCGGGCAACGCCGGGGTCTCCAGCACAACAATAAACTGTAAGGTTCGCGCCTCGCTAAAACAGGGCTGCGCCTGGGCATCAAACAACTGCCAGTAATCGTCATCGCCCTGCTGACGCATCAATGTTAAGCGATAGCCCCGACTGGCCAGCAAATTTTGCGCCGTCGCGCCATTGGGATCGAGCATCGCATAGACCCGGCTGTCGCCCATCACTTTCCACAGCACCCCGGCGGCGTCATTGCGCCGCAGATAAAGAAAGGATTGCCCCTGATGCATATAGTGTTCGAAACGACGCAGGTAATTTTTCCGATCGTTATCGTCCGCAACAAACAGCAGATCTTCCAGCGGGCTATTTTCCGCCTGATGAGCAAACACCGCCCGAATAACCAGCTGACGCGGGCTGGTAGAGGGGCTTAACAAGCCGCGAAAGGTCAGCGCCTTTTCCGTGGGATACTTTTGCCCGTAGCGCTGACTGATCTCCTCAAAGGTCAGATGTTCCCCGGGTAACAAATCATAATTGAAGCGCATAGCCACTCCAGAAAAAGAGTTACGGGTTGATCAGCGCAAAGACGCTGCTTTGCCGTTATTATCGGCAGACCGGCTATTTTCTGTAACGCCGCGTTAAAATCTTTGCCGCCCGCAGGTTATCCGCAATAAAGCCCCCGCTTTGCCCTCTTATTTGCCCCATTACTCATCCGATGTGAGGCGTAATCTTTATCACATTCCTGGGGAAGGCCTCCCCTGCACCTGGTTATATCGAGACTCTTTATGAAAGGTATCGTGCTCGCTGGCGGCACCGGCTCCCGCTTACATCCGGTCACCTGCGGCGTATCCAAGCAGCTGTTGCCGGTGTATGACAAGCCAATGATCTACTATCCGCTTTCCGTGCTGATGCTGGCGGGCATTCAGGAGATTCTGGTGATCACCACGCCGGAAGATTTACCGGCTTTCCAGCGTCTGCTGGGCGACGGCAGCGCTTTCGGTATTCAGCTGCAGTTTGCCGTTCAGCCGAAACCGGAAGGGCTGGCGCAGGCGTTTATCATTGGCGAAGACTTTCTCGCCGGGCAGGGCTGCGCGCTGGTGCTGGGCGATAACATCTTTTTCGGCCAGAGCTTCGCGAAAAAGCTGGAAGAGGTGAGCGCGCGCAGCAGCGGCGCAACGGTGTTCGGTTATCAGGTAATGGATCCGGAACGCTTTGGCGTGGTCGAATTTAATAAGCAGTTTCAGGCGATTTCGCTGGAAGAGAAACCGGCGCAGCCTAAATCGAACTATGCGGTGACCGGTCTCTATTTTTATGACCAGCAGGTTTGTGCGATGGCGAAGCAGGTAAAGCCTTCGGCGCGCGGCGAACTGGAGATCACCACCCTGAACCAGATGTACCTGGAGGATGGCCTGCTGTCGGTAGAAGTGCTGGGACGCGGTTTCGCCTGGCTGGACACCGGCACCCATGACAGCCTGTTGGAAGCCTCACATTTTATCCATACCATTGAAAAACGTCAGGGTTTTAAAGTCGCCTGCCTGGAAGAGATTGCCTGGCGTAAGGGCTGGCTGAGTGCCGCTCAGCTGCGCGAACGGGCCAACTATCTCAACAAAACCCAGTACGGATCCTATCTGCATCAGCTGCTGGTGGAAGCATGAAGGTAATCAATACGCGTATTGATGATGTAAAAATTATTCAGCCCGCCGTCTTTGGTGATGCGCGCGGCTTCTTTCTTGAGACCTTCGAAAGAAAACGTTATCAGCAACTGCTGGATATCAAGCTGGAGTTTGTGCAGGACAACTATTCCCGCTCCGGTAAAAACGTGCTGCGCGGCCTGCATTATCAGAAAACGCAGCCGCAGGGCAAGCTGGTACGCGTGGTGCGCGGCGAAGTGTTTGATGTTGCCGTGGATATTCGCCCCGATTCGCCAACCTTTGGACAGTGGGAAGGCGTGATCCTGTCGGAAGAAAACAAGACGCAGCTCTGGATCCCGCCCGGTCTGGCGCACGGTTTTTTGGTGCTGTCTGAACTGGCGGATTTTGAATACAAATGTACCGATTACTACAACCCGCAGGATGAAGCCTGCCTGCTGTGGAATGACCCTGCAATAAATATTGACTGGCCGGTGAAAGATCCCCTGCTGTCGGATAAAGATAAAAAAGGTTTACCTCTTAGGGAGTTGTTGCCATGCGCGTATTGTTAACCGGCGCTTACGGTCAGCTGGGCCGTAGCCTGCTGGATCGCTTTCCTGCCGACTGGGTGTTGCTGGCCTGTGGTTCAGCCGAGCTGGATATTACCAACCGGGCGGCGGTCGATCGCATTGTGCGCCGGTTCCGTCCGCAGGTGATTATGAATGCTGCCGCCTATACGGCGGTGGATAAGGCGGAAACCGATCGCATCCGCGCCATGAAAATCAACGCCCTTGGCCCGGAAAACCTGGCGCGTGCGGCGCGTGATACCGGCGCGCAGCTGATCCATATCTCTACGGATTATGTGTTCGACGGCACCAAATCCACGCCCTACGTTGAAAGCGATGCGCCCTGCCCTGTTAACTTTTATGGCCTGAGCAAGTGGGAAGGCGAAAAACGCGTACAGGCGATGCTGCCGCGCGCCATTATCGTGCGCACCTCGTGGGTATTTAGCGAATATGGCAACAACTTTGTTAAAACCATGCTGCGCCTGGCGCAAACACAGCCAACCCTGCGGGTGGTCAACGATCAGCGCGGTTGCCCGACCTATGCGGGCGATCTGGCGCAGGCGATGATTACCCTGGCTACCGACAGCAACGCGGCGGGAATTTATCATTACTGCGGTGATAAGGCGGTAAGCTGGTATGAGTTCGCGCTCACGATATTCAGCGTCTTTAGCGACGAATCTCCCGCGTTGCGTTCAGTTGATGTCTGCCCCATCTCCACCGCCGCCTTTAAACAGCAGGCATGCCGCCCGATGAACTCGGTCATGGTCAGCGAAAAAGCCGCGCCGCAGGCCTCCTGCTGGGATAAGGCGTTGGGCACGGTGATGTCCGCCTGAACGAAGGCGTGACAGCACGCCCGCCAGCCGATAAACAAGCCAGCAATAAGGATTGCTGGCCTGAAGGCGCACCCCGTTCTACGATGGCTGCCGCTGCTGCCGCTGCTGCCGCTTATTGATATCTGATACCGCCCTCTCGTTAAAGAAAAGCAAATACTCGCTTCGTTATCCCCACCCTTCAACTCTCGCTGCATAGTCTATGATTGTTCTGTGTATGCAGCCTGAGGCCAGGTTAACCGGACACCGTTTCATCTCCTTACTCAGCGGAACAGCCCCCTGATGGTCATCAGGTGCGGGCCGCGCCGCTACGGAATCCAGCTCGCGCTCCAGGCTTAGGCGATTAGCTTGCATCACCAAATAACATTACATGATGTCGTCCATAAGTCATTTCTGCGTTAAGCGAGGAAAATGAATGGAGTCCAAATCATTTCGTAAAAGTTGGGGCGCTGAATATGAGGCCGCCGATACCGTTCGTTTTCGTCTTTGGGCACCAGGACAACAGACGATAACCCTGCGGCTCGACGGCCAGGACCGCGCGATGAATGCAGGCGGCGACGGCTGGTTTGAACTGGAGGCCGCCGGGGTCGCGCCCGGCGCGGAATATAATTTTGTTCTTGCCGACGGCATGGTGGTGCCGGATCCCGCCTCCCGCGCTCAGAAAGCGGATGTAAACGGCCCTTCGCTGGTTATCGACCCCGCCAGCTACGCCTGGCAAAACAGCGCATGGCAGGGCCGCCCATGGGAAGAATCGGTGGTCTATGAGATGCATATCGGCACCTTTACGCCGCAGGGCACCTTCCAGGCCGCCATTGAGAAACTGCCCCAGCTGGCCGAACTCGGCATCACCATGATTGAGGTGCTGCCGGTATCGCAATTCGGCGGCAACCGGGGCTGGGGCTATGATGGCGTGCTGCTTTACGCGCCGCATGCCGCCTATGGCACGCCGGATGATTTTAAAGCCTTTATCGATGCCGCGCATGGTCATGGACTTTCGGTGGTGCTGGATATCGTTCTGAACCATTTCGGCCCCGAAGGTAACTATCTGCCGCTGCTGGCACCGGCGTTTTTCCATAAAGAGCGCATGACGCCGTGGGGCGCCGGTATCGCCTATGATGTTGACGCCGCCCGCCGTTATATCATTGAAGCACCGCTTTACTGGCTGAAAGAGTTCAACCTCGACGGCCTGCGCTTCGATGCCATCGATCAGATTGAGGATATTTCTGAAAAGCATGCGCTGATTGAGATTGCCGAGCGGATTCGCACTGAAATCGTCGACCGTCCTGCGCACCTCACCACCGAAGACAGCCGCAACGTCATTTTCCTGCATCCACGTGAACCGGATGGCTCCGTGCCGCTGTTCACCGGCGAATGGAACGATGATTTCCATAATGCCGTGCATGTGCTGGCAACCGGTGAAACCCACGCTTACTACCAGGATTTCGCCGATGAGCCGGAAAAACGGGTGGCGCGCATTCTGACGGAAGGGTTCGCTTATCAGGGCGACGTTTCTGCGCAGTCGGGCCAGCCGCGCGGCGTTAAAAGCAGCGGACAGCCGCCGGTCGCCTTTGTAGATTTTATCCAGAATCACGATCAGGTCGGCAACCGCGCCCAGGGCGAAAGGCTGATTTCGCTGGCGGGCGTTGAACGCACCAAAGTCATGCTGGCGACGCTGCTGCTCTCGCCGCATATTCCGCTGCTGTTTATGGGTGAAGAGTATGGCGAAACGCAGCCTTTCCTGTTCTTTACCGATTTCCATGGCGATCTTGCCAAAGCGGTACGCGAAGGCCGCGCCAGAGAATTCGAAGGTCACGCAGGACATGAAGGGGAAAGCGTGCCCGATCCCAATGCGGAAAGCACCTTTGCTGCCTCGAAACTGGACTGGCAGAACAGGGAAAGTGAGCAAGGACAAGCCTGGCTGGCGTTTACCCGTGAACTGTTAGCGCTGCGCCAGCAGCATATCGTGCCGTTGCTGACCCGCGCGGGCGGCGATGCGGGCAAGGTGATTGCCACCGCCGAAGGCTTCGTGGCCGTGAGCTGGGCTTTCCCGGACGGTACGCTGTCGCTGGCGTTTAATATTGGTGCCGACACCCAGCCGCTGCCTGACCTGCCTGGCGACACGCTGTTCGCCTGGCCGCAGGCGTCAGAGGCGCTGCCGCAGAATTCGATTATCGTCCGCCTGGCTGCAGGAGATGCAAAGTGAAGATCCCAACGGCTACCTGGCGCATTCAGTTTCGCAACGGCATGACCTTTGATCGTGCCGCGCAGCTGGTGCCCTATCTCAAGCGGCTTGGCATCAGCCATCTCTACGCCTCGCCGATTTTTACCGCAACCGCTGACTCGACCCACGGCTACGACGTCACCGACGCTAACGAGATCGATCCCGTTCTCGGCGGCCGCGCCGCCTTTGACCGCATGGTAAAGGCGCTACAGGAGGCCGGGCTGGGCCTGATTCTGGATATTGTGCCGAACCATATGGCCGCTTCGCTGGAAAACGCCTGGTGGCGCGACGTAATTGAGCATGGCGAAAAAAGCCGCTACGCCCGCCATTTCGATATCGACTGGTCGCGTCGCCTGACGCTGCCTTTCCTTGGCGATACCTTTGAAACGGTGCTGGAAAACGGTGAGATCGGCGTTAAGGCGGATCCGCACACCGGCAAACCGGCGCTGGCCTATTACGACAGCTTTTATCCGCTGACGCCGGAAAGCTGGCAAGGGCGTGAAGAGGAGGTGCTGCAGCTGACCGATAAGGCGGAGATCGCCAAACTGCATGAGCGCCAGCCCTGGCGGCTGATGTCATGGCGCGACGCGCCGCGCGATCTCTCCTATCGGCGCTTCTTTGAAATCACCGGGCTGGTAGGCATGCGCGTGGAAGATCCGCGGGTGTTTGATGATACGCACCGGCTGATCCTCGAACTGGTGCATTGCGGCGCGGTTGATGGCCTGCGGGTGGATCACGTTGATGGGCTGGCCGATCCGCAAGGCTATCTGGCGCATCTGCGTCAACAGGCTGGTGCGGATTGCTATATCACCGTGGAAAAAATCCTCGGTAAAGATGAGCAGCTGCCCACGGACTGGCCGGTTTCCGGCACCACCGGTTATGAGTTTATCGAGTCGCTTTCCGATGTGCTGGTGGACGGCGACAATATCCGCCTGCTGCGTAAAGCCTATGATGAGGTCAAAGGCAAACCGGTGAACATGGCGGCGGAACTGCGCTCCGCCAAGCTGCTAATGACGGACCGCAACTTTGCCGGTGAATTCTCCACGCTGCTGCGGCTGGCGATGGCGATCGCCCGCACCGATAACGTCGCGATCGAGGAGCAAGCGGTACGCGCCGCGCTGCGCGAACTGCTGATTGCGTTCCCGGTCTATCGCACTTACGGCACGGCAGCCGGACTGCCAGCGGAAAGCAACGAAATGCTGCAACGCGTGGCGGAGAAAGTCAGAACCAGCGCCAACGCGCCCGCGCCTGAGGCGCTTGATTTCCTGACCCGTATTCTGAGCGGCGATGTGTCACCGCAGGCCAGCGACGAAGCGACCCACTTCCGTACGCGCTTCCAGCAGCTGACCGGCCCGCTGATGGCGAAATCGGTTGAGGATACGCTGTTTTTCCGCCAGAACATGGAGCTGGCGCTGAATGAAGTGGGCGCCGAACCGATTCCACGCGCCTTCTCGCTCGATCGTTTCCACAGCGAGATGAAAACGCGCCTGGAGCGGCAGCCCGATGCCCTTTCCGGCACCTCGACCCACGATACCAAACGCGGCGAAGATGCCCGCGCCCGGCTGTATACGTTAACCGAAGCGCCAGAGCGCTGGGCGGAATGCGTGGCGCGCTGGCGGCAGATGAACCGGTCTAAAATCTGTCAGTTGGATGATGGCGCAGCCCCTAAACCGGCGGTGGAATGGATGCTGTATCAGGCGCTGGCTGGCGTCTGGCCGCCTACGCTCCACGCTCAGGACGAAGCGGGTCTCCAGGCGCTGGAAGAACGCTTTCTGCCGTTTGTGGAAAAGGCGCTGCGCGAAGCGAAATTACGTACCGACTGGGCAGACAGCAACGATGCCTATGAAAAGGCGGTGCTTGACTATGTGCGTCACCTGCTTTCACCGGCTAACCAGGCTTTTTTGCAGGACTTTACCGCTGCGCTACAGCCTTTTATTCGCGCCGGTCTGGTCAATAGCCTGACGCAAACCATTATCAAGCTGACCGCGCCGGGCGTGCCGGATATTTATCAGGGCAGCGAAGCGCTGAACTTCAGTCTGGTGGATCCCGATAACCGCCGCGAACCTGATTTCGCCGCGCTCGATACCATGCTGAACGGTCACGAAACCCCGGAAACCGCCACGGAAGAGAGCTGGCTAAGCGGGCGTTTGAAACAGCATGTGATTGCGCGCCTGCTGCATCTTCGTCAGCAGAACCCAACGCTGTTCCGTCAGGGAGATTACCTGCCGCTGACCGCCAGCGGCCAGCGCGCGGAGAACGTGATCGCCTTCGCCCGCACGGAGAGCGACGATGCGCTGATTGTTATCGCGCCGCGCCTGGTTTTCAGCAGCCTTGACGGCAGCCTCGACCAGCCGGATCCGCAGCGCTGGCTGGAGACGGAGATTGCGCTGCCTGAAGGGCTGGCCAACCGCCGTTATCGCAATATCCTGAGCGGGGAAACGATCTCGCTGACCGACCGCTTCCCGCTGGATACGGTTGCCTGCAGCTCGTCTGTCATACTGGTAAGTGCATGAAATTAGCTAAATAAAAACGTAATAAATTGCTGTTGTGCTTAAAAATTATCTTTCAATGGAGAGAGATGTATGTCAAACGGTAAGCTTTTTGAAATCAAGGCGGGGCATTGCCACCAGCTTGGGGCCAATTTTGATGGCGAAGGGGTTAACTTCGCTATTTTCTCTGCGCATGCCGAACGCGTTGAGCTGTGCCTTTACGATCAAGACGGCAAAACAGAAATCGCCCGACTGGAGCTGCCGGAATATACCCATGAGGTCTGGCACGGCTATGTGCCGGGCCTGCAGCCGGGCGCGCTGTATGGCTATCGGGTGCATGGCCCCTATGATCCGGAAAACGGTCATCGCTTTAACCCGAATAAGCTGCTGGTGGATCCCTACGCACGCGAGCTGGTGGGCGACATCGAGTGGAACGAGGCGCATTTTGCCTATGATCTGCTGCATGAAGATAAAGATTTAACCTTCGATACGCGCGACAGCGGGCCTTTTACGCCCAAATGCCGGGTGATCGATCCCCATAAGTTTGACTGGCAGGACAGCAACCGTCCGGACATCGCCTGGCCGAACAGCGTGGTTTATGAAGCGCATGTCAAAGGGTTTACCCAGCTTAACCCCGCCCTGCCGCCGGAACTGCGCGGCACCTTTGAGGGCATGGGACACAAGGTTTCTGTGGATTACATTAAAAGCCTGGGCATTACCTCGGTAGAGCTGCTGCCGGTTCACTGGTTCCCGGACGATCAGCATTTGCTGGATAAAGGGCTGAAAAACTTCTGGGGCTATAACTCGCTGGCGTTCTTCGCCCCGGCTTCGCGCTATTACGGCCCGAAGGGGATTCAGGGTTTCCGCGATATGGTGCGCGCGTTTCATGACGCCGGGATCGAGGTGATTCTGGACGTGGTTTATAACCACACGGCGGAAGGGAACGAACTTGGCCCTACGCTCTCGTTCAAAGGCATCGATAACTTTTCCTACTACCGCACCCTGCCCGATCAGCATCGCTATTACATCAACGATACCGGTACCGGCAACACGGTGAACACCTCGCATCCGCGCGTATTGCAGATGGTGATGGATTCGCTGCGCTACTGGGCGGAAACCATGCATATCGACGGTTTTCGTTTCGATCTGGGCACCATTCTTGGTCGTGAGCCGGAAGGCTTCGACCAGCGCGGCGGCTTTTTCGATGCGGTGATGCAAGATCCGGTGCTGTCGAAAGTGAAGCTGATCGGCGAGCCGTGGGATATCGGTCCCGGCGGCTATCAGGTTGGCGGCTTCCCGCCCGGCTGGGCGGAGTGGAATGATAAATACCGCGACACGGTGCGTGAATACTGGAAAGGCGATAATGTCTCGACCGATTTTGCGGCGCGCCTGTTGGGTTCCGGCGATCTTTACGATCAGCGCGGTCGTCGCCCCTGGGCCAGCGTTAACTTTATCACCGCTCATGACGGCTTTACGCTCAACGATCTGGTTTCGTACAACGAGAAGCATAACGAAGAGAACGGCGAAGACAATAATGACGGTCATAACGATAACCGTTCTTATAACTACGGCGCTGAAGGACCGACGGAGGATGCGGGCATCAACACGGTGCGCGAGCGCCAGAAACGCAACTTCCTCGCGACCCTGTTCTTTTCCCACGGCACGCCGATGCTGCTGGCGGGCGACGAGTTTGGCCGCAGCCAGATGGGTAACAACAACGGCTATTGTCAGGACAGCGAGATCTCCTGGATTCACTGGGAAAACCTACCGGCAAGCGCCGAGGCGCTGCGCGAGTTTACCCGTCAGGTGATTGCGCTGCGCGCGCAGCAGCCGCTGCTGCGTCGTGAAAGCTGGCGCGACGGCATGGATATTAAGTGGTTTAACGCCGGTGGCGGTTTTCAGCAGTCGGAACAGTGGGATGAAGGCTCAACGCTGGGTGTCTATATCGGTCGGGCCGATCTCCAGCCGGAGGAAGGCATCTGGCACGATGCGCTGATTTTGCTGAATCCGTTTGAAGGCAACGTGCCGTTCCTGATCCCGCAGTTTGGCGAAGGCGGCTGGGTGCTGGAACTCTCGACATCCGATACCGACCAGCGCGGTATGGTGATCACGCGCGAAAAAGAGTTTGAACTGGAAGGCCGCAGTATCGTGCTGTTCAGAAGGCCGTAAAAGGCAAACGCTGCCGCATGGCGTGGCATCACCTTGCTAAAAACAGCGCCTCAATGCGTTGCCCGCCAACGTTGAGGCGCTGTTTCGTTATGCCGCGCTAATAGCGGCATGATCCACCGTTTTATCCCCCACACGCTTAACCGCAGCCTTATCCCCTCTTTCCGTGGCTAATTAAGGCATAAAAACAGCTCTGTTTAGCGAATCAGAAACTGGCCTGGTGCTTACAATTTGCGATATGCCTTTCATGCCGCCGCTACGCAGCAACCATGGCGGCAGGTTAACCGGCTTATCCATATTATTTGCTGCATACTCTTCAGGCCATGCATGATGACAACCACAAAAAAGGCGTTACTGCTTGATGCCGGCTTCGCAGCCCTTCCTCTGCTGGCGGCGTTGGGTAAACAGGGCTATCAAACTGCGGTTTGCGGCAGTAAGCCACAGGATCCCGGCCATCAGTTCGCCGATCTCTCTTTCGATATCAACTACGCCGATCAGCAGCAGGTGCTGGCGCTGGCAAAATCGCTGAAAGTTGATGCGCTGCTGCCTGGCGTCACCGACGTCTCCTATTTAACCGGCTGTCAGGTCGCTCATCAGCTTGGGCTGCCCGGTTTTGACCAGCCCGACAGCGCTGAAATCATTTTCAAAAAAGGGGCGTTTCGCCACTGGGCGAACCAGCATGGTTATCCGGTGCCGCAGGCGGTAAACCATCCCGCTGCGGCAGACGCGCTTCCGCTGCCCCTGATGATCAAGCCGGTTGATGCCTACAGCGGTTTGGGCATTTCGTTAGTGGATAACCGGCAGGCTATTCTGCCCGCCTGGGAGCAGGCGTGCGCCGCCTCATCCGATGGCAAGGCGGTGATCGAAACCTGGATCGAAGGCAGCCTGCACAGCCATTCCGCTTTTATCCGTAACGGTAAGATTGTCGCTGAATATTTTGTCGATGAATTCTGCACGGTCTATCCGTGGCAGGTAAACAGCAGCTCGCTAAGCACCGCGCTGGACGAGCCGCTGAAAAACCAGGTGAGCGAATGTTTACAGGCGCTGGTTAATGATTTGCAGCTGTGCGACGGGCTGCTGCATACCCAGTTTATCCGTGGCAAAAACGGTTTCTGGTTGATTGAGCTGACCCGTCGCTGTCCGGGCGATCTCTATAGCCGCCTGATTGAACTTTCCACCGCCACCCCTTATGCGCTCTGGTTTGTGCAGCCGTTTCTTGACCAACCGTCAGCTATTCATGATAAACGTCCGGCGCATCAGCGGTTGATTGCGCGTCATACCCTTTCCGTGGATCGCCGTACCCCTTTTTCCTGCTTTAGCTATGGTCAGCTGCCGGCACGCATTATTGCGACCGTTCCGTTGAAAAAACCAGGCGAAATGCTGGAGTGCGCGCCGCGCGATCGGGCGGGCATTATTTTTGCCGAATTCGATCGGCTAGCTGAACTGGCAACCTATACCCCGCAGTTAAAAGCGTATTTCACTCTGGGTCAGAGTTAAGGCTGTAGACCATGAAAAAAGCATTGAAGATCGGTTTTATCGGTGGCGGACTTAATTCCGCCATTGGCCTGACCCACAGTATTGCCTGTCAGATGGACGGTCACTTTAAACTTACCGCCGGTTGTTTTAGCCGCGATGAGACGCAGAATCACCAGACCGGGCAGGCATGGGGCGTGACGCCTGAGCGTATTTACGCGCATCCAAGCGCGTTCCTGGCGCAGGAGAAGGGGCGGCTTGACGCGGTGGCGATTCTGACCCCCACGCCGGGACATCGCGATTTAATTAATGCCTGCTTACAGGCGAAGCTGCCGGTGATCAGCGAAAAAGCGATGGTGGATAACTATCAAAGCGCGCTGGTGGTACTGGCCTGCCAGCAACATCAACGCGGCAAACTGTTCGTGACCTATAACTACAGCGGTTACCCGATGGTGCGCGAGCTGCAAAAGCGCGTCCAGCGCGGCGATTTCGGCACCCTTCACCAGATCATGGTAGAGATGCCGCAGGAAGGCTTTGCGCGCCAGAACCGTGAAGGCCAGGTGGCGCAGCCGCAATCCTGGCGTCAACATGATGGCGAACTGCCGACGGTTTCGTTGGACCTGGGCGTTCATGTGCATCAGCTGGTGGATTTCATCACCGGCGACAGCGCGGCCGATGTTTATGCGGTTCACAGTACCTTTGCCAGCATCCCGGAAGTGGTCGATACGGTGCATATTATTTCTCGCTACCGCAGCGGCATGATCTGTAATTACTGGTATGGCAAAGCGGCGCTGGGCTATCGCAACGGCTTGCGTATCCGAATCATGGGCAGTAAAGGCAGCGCAGAATGGCTGCAGATGGATCCGGAATTCCTGCATCTCAGCGATGTTAAAGGCAACCGGATGATTATCGATCGCACCGCGACCGACAATATCATTGCCGGTCAGGCGCGCTATTGCCGCTTTAAGGCGGGCCACCCCGCGGGATTTATTGAAGCTTTCGCCAATTACTATGCGGATATTGCCGCTGCGCTGCGTGAAGAAGAGAGCGAGTATGCGGTTGATGCGCAGGTCGCGGCGACGGGTCTGAAGTTTCTTGAGGCGGCCAGTTTAAGCGCCCGCACCCAGCAAAAAATCGCGCTTAGCCGTTAGCCGTCGGTGGCCTGCGGGCCACCACTGCAAAACGTATGAAATAGATGATTGTTCATGGCGGCCCGCAAGGCCGCCTTTTTTATCGAGGCCGTCAGGCGGCATTTACCTGGCTGACGCGGATGATAATATCGATGATGGTGTTCTGTTCGGCGGCGGTCAGGTTCGGATGCACCGGCAGGCAGAGAACCTGCTGCGCAATGCCGCTGGCTACCGGCAGATTTGCTGGCGCGGATGAGTCGTAACCCTTATACATCGGGAAATCAGAGATCAGCGGATAGAAGTAGCGCCGCACATAGATCCCCTGCTCTTTAAACAGGTTATACAGCGCGTCCCGCGTAAGTGGAAAATGGCTGGCGTTAACAAAGATCGGGCAGTAAGCATAGTTCCATTCCGTGTTTTCCGGCAGCGGCAACAGACTCAACCCATGCACATGCGCCAGCGCCTGCTGGTAGTTCTCATAAATCTCTTTACGCACGGCGAAAGCGCGATCGACATGTTTGAGCTGCAACAGACCAAAGGCAGCCTGAATCTCATTCATTTTGCCGTTAATACCCGGCGCGACAACGGTGGTCTCATCGGCAAAACCAAAGTTTTTCAGGTAATCGATTCGGCGTTTAATCTTTTCGTTTGGACAAATAATTGCGCCGCCCTCAAAGGTATTAAACACTTTGGTGGCGTGGAAACTGACGATCGATAGATCGCCCTGATTCAGAATGCTGACGCCGTCCTGCTTAACGGCAAAACAGTGCGCCGCATCATAAATCACTTTTAAACCGTAGTTATCGGCGATGCGCTGAATCTTATCGGTATCACAGGGGATACCGTAGCAGTGTACCGGTAAAATAGCCGTGGTCGCGGGGGTGATCGCCGCTTCGATTTTGGCCGGATCGAGATTACAGGAGACCGGATCGATATCCACAAATACCGGCTTAATACCGTTCCACAGCAGCGAATGGGAGGTGGCGACAAAGGAATACGGCGTGGTAATGACTTCGCCGGTAATGCGCAGCGCCTGCAACGCGGTAACCAGCGCCAGCGTACCGTTAGCAAACAGGCTAATATGCTGAACGCCCAGATAATCAGCCAGCGCTTTTTCCAGCTCCTGATGATAAGGGCCGCCGTTGGTCAGCTGTTTGCTCTGCCAGATGCTTTCTAAATAGGGCAAAAACTCCTCAAGCGGCGGCATCAGTGGGCTGGTGACCAGCACATTGGGTAAAGAATTGTTTTCAGGGCTTTTCATTTATACACCTGCTCGATTCCGCTGGCAGTATCACGGCGATTGCCGCCCGCTGACGTACCCGTGCCACACGGGCACAAAGCTGTCAGGGGCGCATCATGCTCAGACTGCGCGTTAGGTATTAACCGTTATGATCTTTTTCCGTTGGCATTAGCGCCTGCAAAAAAAGCGTGTCCATTTCATCACTGGCATGTCGGCTGGCAAACCACGCCGGGAAAGCGGCTGCCATGCGCGCCGTTTCTTCCGCGCCGTCACGACGCTGCGCCAGCGCCAGACGCCAGGCCTCCGCACTGTTTTTCACCCGCCAGGCGGGTAAATCACTCGCCAGCGAGGCGACATCACTGCACACCGTGGGAATGCCCAGCGCGGCCAGCTGCAGCAGAATGAAGCTATCTTTGAAGCGATGCTCATCACTGTTGCTGCGCGGCAGGACGGCAAACTCGCCCGCTAATCCCCTAAGCTGCGCCATCAGATGCGACGCATCGTTACAGCGGTGGGTTTCACGCACAAAAGGCAGCCAGTCTGTGGGACAGTCGCCCAAAATAATCCAGTCGAAAGCGGCGGCGTACTGCGCAATTGCCGGTGCGATAAGCTGACGATCTTTCTCAGTCATCAGGCTGGTGGCGCACAGCACGCGTCGTCCCGCGCCGTTGGCTTTCTGCGCTGTTTTATCTTGCCACTCCGCCGTCAGAACATTGGGCAGAATAACGGCCTTTTTATGGCGTTTATTGAACCAATCAGCCTGGGCCGGGCTGTAAACCAGCCAGTTATCGATCAGCGCCTGCTGTAGCAGCGGCTTCTGGCTGCGACATTTCATCTCGCTGTCGGCAAGGTAAGCGACCCGACAGCCGCTGTTGGCTTTCACCTGGGCGACAATCTCACGAGTGCGATCGTCCACTTCGCCGCTCAGCACCATGCAGTTGGCCTGCAGACGCAGCAGCTCCGGCGCGGAGGGCACCGTAGTGAGCCGGGTAAACCGCAGGCGACCACGCGACGCCAGCGTTTGCAGCGCCTCAAGCAGCCGCTGTGCGTGGCTCTCCGCAGAATCGTCCTGAATAATCACAATAAAGGGAATGCCGTGGTGCTGGAGCGGGTTCCAGCGGGAAACCAGTTGCGCATCGGGCGCAAAAAGCCGCTCGTTCAGACTGTAATCGCGGTGATACGTCCCGTCCTGAGCAAGCGCGGGCAGCCAGCGTTGATAAAAACACGCCAGCTCTGGTGACGGCTGCGGTAAAAAGTCGCCGGGATAGCCGTTAATAGCGGCGTCTCTGACGATCAGGCTGTAAGGCGTGCAGACCAGCAGCAGTCCCGCCTGCGCCACCTGTAAACAGAGATCGATTTCTGCCAGCCGTGGCTGCGTGAACTGCGGGTTGAAACCGCCAATATGTTGCCAGACGCTACGGCGGATAAGCAGAGCGTGCATCGGCAGCGCGGAACAGTTGGCGTCGCTTTGCAAACGTGACAGATGCCCTGCGCTGCCCCAGCGTTCGCCATATCCGGCAGGAAAAGCCAGGCCGTTGACGCCGAGAATATAACCCGCGGAAAGCAGCTGCTGGTCGAAGTTCATGATTTGCGGCCCGACGCAGCCCACTTCCGGGCGCAGCGCATGGCTGGCCAGCGCGTTCAGCCAGCCAGACATAACGAAAACCGTGTTGGCATCAAGCAACAGCAGATAGTCGCCCTGCGCGTCGGCAGCGGCGGCATTGATCGCCTGCGTGGATTGGTCCGCCGTCACGGCAATCAGGCGCGCAGGGATCGTGTTGCCCGCCTGCTGTTGTAACCAGAGAGCGACCTCCGACGGCGTATGTGGCTGCGTCACGATCAGTAATTCGTAGCTGGCCCAGCGCGTCTGTTCAAAGAAGGTGGTCAGGCAGCGCTGTAGCTGCGCCAGGTTGTCGCCAGCCAGCAAGATCACCGAGAGCGAAAACGCAGGCTGCGGATCATACTGTAGCCGCCAGGGTTTCCCCGGCTGCCCTTCGACCGCTCCCTGCAGGAAGCCGCGCTGATGCAGGTATTCCCGTAGCAGCATCTGCTGCTGCTGCGAGGCGTCAAACTCACAGGCCGCGACGGGCACCAGCGTCACTGTTTCGGTAAAATGGCCGATGGCGCTGATATCGTAATGCGCGATCAGTTTCAGCACGGCATCCAGCTCAACGCTCTGCGGATAGCGCGCATCGAAGCCGCCCACCGTCATCAGCGCATCGCGTTGTAAAAATGCGCGTTGCAGATAGAGACGCGGCGCGCTTAAGAACAGATCGAGGTTAAAGTCCGGTTTAAAATGGGGAAGCATCTCCCCTTCTGCCAACAGCAACATCTCATCGGCATACACCAGGGCAAAACTCTCCAGCGTCCCCAACGCATCGCCCGCCAACAATAGCCCTTGCGCACTGTACTGGCTACCGGCCGGAATCAGCTGTAGCCAGTCAAATGCCTGCTGCTGCGCCAAATCAGCGACGGTGTTCATCCAGCTGGCGGGCGTCGCGTGCTGCACCAGCGGATCGTCGCTAAGGGCGTGCAGGCTTTCACTCACCAGCAACGCCTGGCTGCCCGGCAACTGACGCAGCTGCGGTAACAGCGTCGCCAGCGTTTGCCTGACGGCATCAGCCGATGCGTGCTGTTGATCAATCACGATCAACAACCGACGCCCGGCGCTTGCTTGCTGCGTCAACCGCGCCTGCTCGCCTGCGCCCAGCGTGCGCTGCATCAGCCAGACCGGCAGAGAGCGCTGATGTCGCGCGTCGGCTTTCTGCTGCGCCTGACGCTGCGTTTGTAATAAAAATTGCTGTAGCTGCTGCTCGCTTTCCGCGCGCAGGCCGAGAAAATAGTCGCGTGCCTTGCCAAGATGGCGGCGCACGTCATTAATCGCCTCGGGTGAAGGATCCCAGCTGTAGCCTGCATCGCCGCTATCTTTTAACGTCTCGGCGGTGATGGCGTATGCCTCATAGCCCGGCGCAGTGAGCGCCACCACCGGACTGCCGCACAGGATCGCCAGCGCGCAGGTGCCGGAGGATTCATACGAATAGAGTACGCGCGTGCGCTTCAGCAGCGCCGCCAGCTCCCGCAGCGACAGCGGATTATGCATCGAGAGAATCTGGATATCGGGCGGCAGCCAGGAAAAATCCACCGCGGATTGCGGTACGCGGTTAAGGTAAAGCAGATCGCAATCTTTCTCCTGCTGGTCATCGCAGAACAGATCCAGATCAAAGGTGTCCATCCGCAGAATGTGTGGGTTGACCGCTTTCTCAGCAAATTCTTTGCGATACCAGAAAAAGAGATCCTCCGGCCCCGCTTCCAGCCGGTTATTCTCAATTACCCCTTCGCGGTTAAGCATATAGCGCACGCACACCGGCGCAGAAAGCGGGTTGCCGGTAGTAACCTCCGGGTAAACGGCTATCCAGGGCTGTCCGCTGTTAACCACCGCATGCCAGCTCGCTTCATCCAGAGCGGGCGTATTCCATGCGGGATTAACCGTACAGCCCACCATCCACGCCTTTCCGCCCAGCTGATTAATCATATGGCCAAGCTGGTGTAATACCTGAATGCCCTGTGACGATTCGCGGTAGTCCGGCGCGACGATCAGATAAGGAAAGGTGAGCGATTGCATAATAGTCTCAGCTGATTGGAGGAAAGTAGCGGGCAACCTGGTGCCCTGCTGTTGGCAAATTCAGCGGGCGAACGCCGTTGCGCCCGTTGAAAAAAGCCGCCGCGATCTATCGCTGCGGCATAAAATGAGGGCGGCGGGTGACCATTGCAGGCCAGCCGCCGACGATTACGGCTGTGTCCAGGCGCGCTGCCAGTCGTCCAGACCGCTGCCGCGCAGATACCAGTGCTGATGGATCGCCGCACGCAGCGCATCGCCCTGACGGCGCGTGGCCGCCATATCGTTCAGATGCGCACGTATTGCCGCCATCCAGTCCTTAAAGCGGTTTTCAACCAGCGTAACCGGCAGGTCGCCACGGTAAGGTTCAATATTGGTGGCGATAATCGGCACGCCGCAGGTGCCGATCTCCAGCAGCCGCAGATTGCTTTTACATTCGTTAAACTGGTTTATTTCCAGCGGCACCAGCGCCAGATCCAGATTCAGGCTGGCCAGTTTCTCCGGGTACATTTCAAACGGTACGCCCGGATGGAATTCACACTGCACGCCGCGCGGCTTCATGCCCATAAACACCCATTCCACCTCACCTTCCAGCGCTTTGATGATCGGCAGCAAGATCTGCAAATCGCCCGCATGCGAGCTGCCGCCAGCCCAGCCGATACGCACTTTACGTCCCGTGCCGCGTTCGCTGAGCAGATGCGCCCATTGTCCTTCGGCCAGACGGTTCTGCGCGATGCGGATGTCATGATGAAAACGGCTGTAGGCATCGGCCAACGGCGCGGTAGAAACCACAATCCAGTCGGCGCTTTCCATGACCTTACGCAGGCTCTTTATCATCTTCTGTGGGAAGTGTTTACGGCTGTCGTTTTTCAGCGGCAGGTTTAGCAGATAGTCGTCATATTCCATCGCGATTTTGGCCTCGCAGACTTCGCGGTACTGCGCCATGATCGCCGGGAAACGGCTGCCGCTGAGCAGTTCCAGCAGAATCACATCCGGCTGCAACTGAGCGGCTTCCATTACGCCGGGAAGGCCGTGAATCAGACCGCCTTCCAGCAGCAAATTGCTTTCCAGCGCTTTAAACGGCTGCACCACGCGATGATGACCGCAGCCATGCCAGTTGATATGGTTCGCCAGCACCACCGGCAACGGGCGTCCCGGCAGCGGCGGCTGAAAGCGCGCCGTGCCCGACCCCACGGTAAAGGCTTTGCCGGTGCGTTGCATATGCGGGTGATAGCTCACATCATTCAGCAGCGCGCCCTGCCATTGCGTGCGCAGCGTGGCGTAGTCCGGTAACAGCGGCCGCGCCTGCACGTGAAATTTTTCCGGCAGCAGGCGGGTGGCGCCGCCCATATGCCTGACGCGCGCCCACGGCGTCCAGACGTTGAGATAACCCTGCTGCACCGCGCGCAGCCCTAAATCGACGTCGGCGAAATAGATCGGGTAGCGCTCTGCATCAAAGCCGCCGAGCGTGAAAAACACCTCTTTGCGCACCATCATGCAGGCGGCGCTGACCGCCGTCAGGTTGTGCGCAGTTTTCAGGTAGCCGTGGTAGCCTTTGCTGTCGCTGGCCGCACCTTCCCACGGGCTGTCCACGCCGTTGCCTGTTCCCAGCAGATAACCGCCGTGCTGCACGCGGCCATCCTGATATTCCAGGCGTCCGCCCACCAGCGCGATTTCTGGCCTGAGCGCCTGCTCCAGCAGCGCATCAAGCCATTCGCCATCAATGATGTGACAGTCGTTGTTTAAAAACAGCAGCAGCTCGCCGCGTGCCTGCTCAGCTGCGGCGTTGTTGATTGCCGCATAGTTAAACTGCGCGTCATAGCGCAGCACGCGGATCTGCTCGAGGCCCAGCGCCTGTAAGTCATTCAGGAATTGACATGCCTGCTCATCTTCTGACTGATTATCAACGATTAACACTTCATAGCGCTGATAGTGGGTTTTCTCCATCAGGCTTTCGATACAGGCTTTTAACAGGGCAACATGGTCACGCGTAGGAATAATAATTGACACCAGCGGCTGGCTTTCCCAGCGGTAGCGTACCCGTTGCGAGGCGGCGGTAAGTCCCGGCTCCAGCGCGGCAGTAATGCCCAGCCGCTGCAAGTGCGCAGCGACCATCTGCTGATATTCATTGCGCACGTCTGCGCGCTCGGCCCATTCCTGAGCCGCGCCGTCGCTTTTTACCAGGACTTCCGGCAGATGCCCCAGTGCGCTAACGCCCTGCTGTTCCACGGCGCGCCACAGCAGATCGAACAGGCCGAGATGCTGATAGTCAGGATTTAATGCGCCCAGCGCCTGCGCGGTCTCCCGGCTGAAGAGTAACGTCCGTCCGAGGTAAGGCGTGCTGCGCAGCAGATCGATATTAACATCAGGCCGCAGCACCACAGAGGGCTCGCTGATGCCGTCACCGTACATTTCATCCATATACCAGAACGGCGTGGCAGGCTGACGTAAACGGTGTTCGGCCAGCAACAGCAGCGCATCCGGCAGCAGTTCAACACCGGCCGGTAACACCAGTAAAGCGTGAGCGGCGGACTGATGAATTAACGCATTAAGCTCAAGCGGCCAGCCCTGCGCGCTGCGCGCAATCTCGCCTTCCGCCAGTGTTACATCCGCTACGCTAAAAATATCAATGCTGAACGGCGGCAGCGACTGCTGCATCACCGACGTGAGTGAGCGCTGGCAACGCGCGCTGTCGCCCTGCTCATCTACAATCACCACGCCAATGCTGCCGCTTTCCGGCAGTGACTGAACAAACGCCTGCAGCGCCTGACGACGCGTATCGCTGATCTGGCGATCCTGCAGCCAACGCTCCATCGAGTAGTTATTATCTGCCGAAGCCAGCACTGCCTGACTATGAAAGCGCAACGCATAACGTGATTTTTCATTTGCCGTCCAGGCTTTGGCGCGCAACGATGGCGTCAGCAGCGTCTCCAGCTGATGGCTTAAGCGCCATTTTTGCTGATGCGTCTGCTGCTGTTGCTGCGCCCACGCTGCCGCCGTGGCAAACCCCTGCGTCAGCAGTTCGCACCACTCGTCGGCATCGGGACAGGCGCGCACATTGATCGTCGTGAAGTGTTCGTCTTCCCAACGGGCAAGGTTGTCTGCACCCAGATAGCCTTCCACATAGCCACCCGCAGAAAGAAACAGCGGAATGCCCAGCGCCAGCGCTTTCGGCACGATTTCTTCGCTGCCGATCACCGCATCATATTTTTCCAGCCAGGCAGGCTGGATACGGCTTACCGGCTGGCTGCTGTCAAACCATTCCATCTGGATATCTGCCGCGCTGAGCCGTTGCAGCACTTCATACATCTCGGCGGAGAGTTCAGGCGCCACATACAGCACCCGCTTCAGCGTCTCTAAGCTGCGGGTGCGTTGATAATCGGAAAAAACGGGCGCGACGGTATAAGGCAGCTGCCGTAGATGCTGCGGCGCAACGCCGGTTGCCAGCAGGCGATCGCCCACCAGCGGCGACAGCGATAAGGTCAGCGAGGCGAGCTGGTTTTCCAGCATCACGCCATAGGGAATATAGATATCGTTATAATCGCTAAAGTGGCGGAAGATAACCGGCGCGCAGGCGGAGAGGTGATCGATCGCCTCCAGCAGTTTGCTGCTGAAGAAACCCTTATAGATCCAGATAAGCGCATAGCTGTCGGCCAGCGAACCTTGTTTATCGCTAATCAGACGAAAAGCGCCGGTTGCTGTTAATCGCATCAGTTCGCCGGTGAGATCTTTACCGGCGCTGTGCGTCACGATATCGATCTGCCATCCTTGCGGCAACAATGCATCGATAATGTCGAGTATTTCGTTGTTATGTAGGGAGTATTCGTCGAAACGATCGATGCTGATTAATAACCTGCTCATCTGCCATCCTCTTGATTAACGTCGGTCTCGCTGCGGGCACAGCTTCCCGGCGAGGGTCTATTGTCAAACAGACCGCAAGCAGATGAGGGGCAGATTAACCCCATTAAAAGCGCTTAGTTTTGCCGATTAGGCAAAAAAAAAACGCCCTCGTAATGAGGGCGTTCTGGAGAGCGTAACCGGTAAACGATTAACGCAGCAGGGACAGCATGGTCTGCGGAACCTGGTTGGCCTGAGCCAGTACGGAGCTGCCAGCCTGCTGCAGGATCTGCGAGCGAGACATGTTAGACACTTCCGTTGCGTAATCAGAGTCCTGAATACGGCTGCGTGCAGCAGACAGGTTGTTTACGGTGTTGTTCAGGTTAGTGATGGTAGACTCGAAACGGTTCTGAGACGCACCCAGCAGGCTGCGCTGGTTGTCTACAGATTTGATTGCCGCATCGATATCTGCCAGCGGGCTGCCGTCAGTCGCACCGCCAGAAGAAACGGTACCTTTCAGTACGTCGAAGCCTTCGGCTTTGGTAGAACGTGCGTTGCCGTTTACCGTCTGACCGCTGGTCGCCGCTGACGCGCCAGAGGCATTGTACAGGTTGTAGTTGTTGCTCGCGCTCAGGCTGATAGAGATGGTTTCGCCATCTTTAGAGCCAACCTGGAAGCTGTAATCTTTCTGCGCAGAACCGGTGTCCAGCACTTTGATGCCGTTGAAGTCAGTCTGTTTGGTTACGCGGTCAATCTCTTCCATACGCTGGTTAACTTCAGCCTGGATGGAGTCGATGTCAGAAGCAGAGTTAGAGCTGTTCTGCGCCTGAACGGTCAGGTCACGTACGCGCTGCAGGTTGTTGTTGATCTCGCTCAGCGCGCCTTCAGCGGTCTGCGCCAGAGAGATACCGTCGTTGGCGTTACGTGCTGCTACGCCAAGGCCGTTGATGTTAGAGGTGAAGCGGTTAGCGATTGCCTGACCAGCTGCGTCATCTTTTGCACTGTTGATCCGCAGGCCAGAAGACAGGCGCTCGATCGCGGTGCCCAGAGAAGACTGAGATTTGCTCAGGTTGTTCTGAGTGGTCAGCGACAGAGTGTTAGTATTAATAACTGCCATGATAAGTATCCTTCAAGTAAAATTAGGGTTCGGCATTTGGCCTGCGGCTTCATCACCGTCATAAATGTTATCGACAACGTTAAGCAGGACTTTAGATTTTTTTTGCCACTTCGCTAAATTAATTAATCTTGTTAAAGCCGCAAAAAAGCGCTAAAAAAAACGCCCTCGCAAGGAGGGCGTTCTGAAGAGCGTAACCGGTAAACGATTAACGCAGCAGGGACAGCATGGTCTGCGGAACCTGGTTGGCCTGAGCCAGTACGGAGCTGCCAGCCTGCTGCAGGATCTGCGAGCGAGACATGTTGGACACTTCCGTTGCGTAATCAGAATCCTGAATACGGCTGCGTGCAGCAGACAGGTTGTTTACGGTGTTGTTCAGGTTAGTGATGGTGGACTCGAAACGGTTCTGAGACGCACCCAGCAGGCTGCGCTGGTTGTCGACAGATTTGATCGCCGCATCGATGTCTGCCAGAGGCGTAGAGCCTGAAGCCGCACCGCCTGAGCCGCCGGTCACTTTACCTTTCAGTACGTCAAAGCCTTCAGCTTTGGTAGTACGCGCGTTGCCGTTAACGGTATCACCAGAAGTCATGGTTTTGGTGTTTAACGCAGTACCGGTACCCATACCCGCTGCAGCCAGGTTATAGCTGTCGCTGGAGCTGATGCTGATAGAGATGGTTTCAGCATCTTTAGAACCAACCTGGAAGCTGTAATCTTTTGAAGACGCGCCCGTGTCCAGTACTTTAATGCCGTTGAAGTCAGTCTGCTTGGTTACGCGGTTGATCTCTTCCATACGCTGGTTAACTTCAGCCTGAATGGAGTCGATGTCAGAAGCAGAGTTAGAGCTGTTCTGCGCCTGCACGGTCAGGTCACGTACGCGCTGCAGGTTGTTGTTGATCTCGCTCAGCGCGCCTTCAGCGGTCTGCGCCAGAGAGATACCGTCGTTGGCGTTACGTGCTGCTACGCCAAGACCGTTGATGTTAGAGGTGAAGCGGTTAGCGATCGCCTGACCTGCTGCGTCATCTTTTGCACTGTTGATACGCAGACCAGAAGACAGACGCTCAATCGCGGTGCCCAGAGAAGACTGAGATTTGCTCAGGTTGTTCTGAGTGGTCAGCGACAGGGTGTTAGTATTAATAACTGCCATGATGGTTTTCCTTTAAAAAAATTGGTTCAGATTCAGGCATCTGTTATGCGGCTTCATCACCGTCAACCTCATTATCGTCACCCCTAAACCAACCTTTAGAACTTTTTACGAAAATCAGAAGAAAAGTTAAAAGCCGGAACTGCAATAAAGAAGGGCTTTTTATCTGCCCATTGTTTTTTTCCTTTCAGGCTAATCTTTTCTCTGCTGCTGCCGATACCCTCACCCAGTGATAGTCAATCAATTAAGGATTACAACATGGCAACTGTTAGCTCTCTCGGTGCGGGAACCAACCTCGATCTGCAATCGTTGTATGACAGCCTGGAGACATCAGAAAAAACACGCCTGACGCCGATTACCACGCAGCAGAGCTCCTATAAGGCGAAGCTGACCGCCTGGGGCATCGTCCAGACGTCGCTGTCAAAACTGCAGACCGCTGCCGATAAGCTGAAGGATACCTCCAGCATTGCAGCGACCAAGGTGACCAGCACCAATACCGCTTTTAGCGCCACGCTGGCGAACAGCGCGGCGGCAGGCAACTATTCAGTGGAAGTGAGCGCGCTGGCTAAAGCGCAGTCGCTGCTTTCTAAATCCGTGACCAGTAAAGATACCGATCTGGGCGACAGCGCGCTGGCTTCGCGCACCATTACCATTGCGCAAAGCGGCCAGAAAACGCCGATGACCGTGACGCTGGCGCAGGACAAAACCAGCCTGGCGGATATTCGCGACGCGATTAACCAGCAGCAGGGCAGCGTCAGCGCCAGCATTATTAAATCAGATGACAATACCTATTATCTGTCGCTGACGGCGCGCGATAGCGGCACCGCTAATGAAATGACGGTAACCACCGACGACAGCACGCTGGCGCAATACATTAGCTACGACAAATCATCGTCATCCAACGCGATGAGCGAACAGGTTGCCGCCGCCGATGCCAAACTCTCCATTAACGGTGTGGCGATTACGCGTAGCAGTAATACCGTTACCGATGCGCCGGAAGGGGTCACGTTGACGCTGACGAAAACCAACGTCGGCAGCCCGGAAACCCTGACGGTACAAAAAGATAACCAGCCGATGGTTGATGCGGTGCAGGCTTATGTTGATGCCTATAACTCGCTGCAAACCACCATTGGCAATCAGACGAAATATACTGCCGTCGATCAGGGCAGCACCAGCCAGAACTCCGGTAACGGCGACCTGCTGGGTGACGGCACGCTGCGTAATATCCAAACCAGCCTGCGCTCAGCCCTTTCCACTTCGCAGGCCGGTGGCGATTTCACGCTGCTGTCGCAGATTGGCGTGACGCAGGATCTTAAAGGCAAGCTGACGGTTGACAGCGACAAGCTGAACAAGGCGCTGAATGAGAAATCAGCCAGCGTAGTGAACTTCCTGTCAGGTGACGGTAAAACCACCGGTTTCGCTACGCACGCCAGTAATCTGCTTAAAACCATGCTCTCTTCTGACGGCACGGTGCAGAAAGCAGAAGATGGGATTAATACCTCGCTGAAGCGTCTCTCCGATCAGTATGACCGGGTCAGTACGCAGATTGAAGCGACCATGGCGCGCTATAAAAAGCAATTTACCAGTTTAAGTACTTTAGTTTCATCGATGACGCAGACCGGGAACTACCTGAACCAGCAGTTCAATGCGATGAATAGCTAATCAGAGGAATAACATGTACGCAAAATCGGGAATCCAGGCCTACGCCCAGGTTGGCGTTGAAAGCGCCGTGATGAGCGCCACGCCGCATCAGCTGGTGGTATTGCTGTTTGATGGCGCATTGAGCGCCATGAAAAAAGCGGTGATTTTGATGGACCAGGGCGATATTCCCGGCAAAGGTCAGGCGCTCTCTAAAGCCATCAATATCATCACCAACGGTTTGCGCGCTGGCCTGAACCATGAGGCTGGCGGCGACATTGCCGCGAATCTTGACGGCCTGTATGACTACATGACCCGTCGTCTGCTGCACGCTAACCTGCACAATGATGTAGAGGCGATTGCCGAAGTGGAAAGATTGTTGACCAATATTGCCGATGCCTGGAAAGAGATCGGCCCGAACGCGCCTGCGGCGCAGGGCTTCTGATAATGTCAGCTAACCTTGATTTGCTTCGCCGTTATCAGCAACTGCTGATGCTCAGTAATACCATGTTGACGCTGGCGAAACAGAGTCAATGGGATCAGCTGATCGGCCATGAAGTGGGATATGTTCAGGCGGTAGAAAGCGTGACGCAGGCGGTGGCGACCACGGCCCTGCCCGCCGCGCTGCAAACGCAAATTCGCCCGCTGCTTACCCAGCTGCTGGAGAATGAAACCCTGATTAAAACCTTGCTGGCCAACCGTATGGAAGAGCTACGCGCGTTGGTTGATCAGGGCAATCAGCAAAAGAATGTCACCTCCGCCTATGGGCGTTTCTCTGGCAACGTGCTTTATCCGACCGATAGCTAACACGGCATCAGGTTATTAAGCGCGAAAAGATGACACGCCCCCGCGTGTCATCGCCTTTTTTACTGCGGCTGTTCTTGCGTTGTCGGTGTGGCAAAAACGGCGCGCATGTTTTGCGGCTGAATGTTTTGAATCACGGCGGCATTCGGCTGCAGCGCCACCTGCTCCAGCGCCTGCTGGCACTCCAGCGTCGGCTTCTCTACTCTCTTCAGCGTGAGTTTGTCATAGTGCAGCTCGCCCTCGTCCAACTCCAGCGGCATCACGCGCAGCTGTTTATTGACGTTAACGTACTTCCCATTCAGCAGCGTCAGCTTGCCCGGCTTGGCAATAACCCGCTGCCACTGGCGGCAATCCAGCGTATCGCCTTCGGCGGTAATAATCAGGCTGCCCATCGCCCGATCGCTAATCAGCCCGCGCTGCGGCCCGGTAGTTTGCCAGTAACCTTGCAGATTGGCCGGAGCAGGCGTTTTCACCGCCTGCTGATATTGATTAATCTGCGCACAGCCCGTTAGCGCCAGCGCGCCTAACAGCATCCACTTTTTCATTCTGGCTCCCTTACCTTCATTTGATGGCGGCTACGTTATAATTTTTCCCCCTGCCAGCGCAAGAAACTTGCGCACCAGAAGCGGAATGCCCACACGCTGGTTCTGGGGAAACCTGCGCCGCATAACTTTGCGGCGGTTAAACGGCGAGCCCCTGACAGCCGCCTCGCGTCAGGTTACACTTAACGCTGTCTTTATTTACAGGTTACGCCCATGAAAACGCCTCAAGAGTATTACGCGATCGCCCGTTCGATGTTTTTATCGGCCCATCCTGACTTTCAGGCCGCCCTTGATGGCCTGACGCAGGAAGAGGCGGACAGTTTTAATATGCCGTTAACCCAATATCGCAGTTTACAGGCGGACCGCCTCTACGCCTCGTTTTTACGCGCAAAAAATCAGGATGCGATTCTGTTTTCCATTCAGCTGGCGGAACCCAATAAAGAAGTGGCGATGCAGGCGATCGAAGCCTATTTGCATGAACATGCCGCTGCGCTGGGGATGACATGGGAAGAATTTTGTCAGAAGAACGATCTTTAAACGCCCTTTTCCGTTTTAATTAAAAATTCAGGCAGTTACTGCTCCAACCAGTTGTCTTGAGCACCGATAAAGTTGTACAACGAGTTCACTTTTGTATAACTTAGTGGGTGTGACAACAGTCGCGAACAACCTTGAACGAATAGTGCTTTGCACTGCCTCTGGAAGTGTCACTGGATTTCCACCTCCAGAGGTCATTTTATCTGGCGCCCCGCCGTCTCTTCACCAGTAGTTACCCTTAAGCTGCTTAATCGGCGTTAACGCTACCTCATACCCTATCGGGCGCTAACCCTCCCGCTTATTTACGCTGAGATGCGCATGTCTGACGCTAAGCGGTCTACGCCACAGCGCCAGGCCACAGAATAATCGGTTGATAACGTAAAAATGCTAAAAGGCAGTTGATACTGTTTGCATATCCAGTATGATAACTGGCGCTTCGAGCGGTGCGGAATCAAGAGGATTGCTACCCATGTTTGTTGAACTGATTTATGACAAGCGCAATGTTGCCGGGCTGCCTGGCGCGCACGAACTTATTCTGGAAGAGCTGGAAAAGCGTATCCATCGCACCTTTCCGGATGCAGAGGTGAAAGCCAAAGCCATGCAGCGTAACGCCATTGAAAGCGACGCCAGCAAAAGCGATAAATCGATTATTATCCGCATCGTTGAAGAGATGTTTGATGAAGCGGATATGTGGCTGGTAGCGGAATAACGCCGTTGTCGGATAAAGAAACCGCCCTGTAGGGCGGTTTTTTTTGGGCTAAATCACCGTGCTGGGATCCTGACCTTCTTCATCATCATCATCTTCCAGCGGATCGGCATCGTCATCGTCGTCAGCGATTTCGTCCGGCGTTTGCGGTACGGGCTCATCATCTTCTAACGGATCATTTACATCAGGACGCTCTGACATGTTAACCTCCAGTAGCCCGACAGGGGCTTTATAAGTGTAGGCACTGGTCGCGCATAGCCAGACAACTATTTTTTCACTTGTTGGCGTGGTCACAGTTACGCGTTGCGCCTGATCTTATCGTCTCTGTATTGCCCACCTGGTGCTGACTGCGGTTTCAGGCATAAAAAAAGGCCCACCGAAGTGAGCCTTTTTTATGCCAAAAGCGCGCTGAAATCTCAGGGGCTTCTGGAAGGTTGCTGCGGTCAACAGACCGCAGCCATAGCCTTTATCATGATGCCTGCGCGGCCTCAGGTAATCACCTTCAGCGCTATCCGCAGAGCCTGATACAGGCTAAAACGCCTTACAGTGCAACAACGTTAGTTGCTGACGGACCTTTAGCACCGTTCTCGATAGAGAACTCTACTTTCTGGCCTTCATCAAGGGTTTTGAAATCGTTGCTCTGGATTGCAGAGAAATGTACGAATACATCTTTGCTGCCGTCTTCCGGAGAAATGAAGCCGAAACCTTTCTCAGCGTTAAACCATTTTACTAAACCAGTCATTTTGTTAGACATAGTAACTTCCTTCTTAATGGGTGAGCCAGCTAGCGTGGCATACAAGGTCTGTATTGCAGAGAATACTTACTGGGCACTTAGGAAGAGGCTCAAGAAGAAGGTATCTAAGATAACGCTTTAAATGAGGACTGCTTTACTAAAACTGCTTTCATAAGGTCTGACTTCCAAACCGATGCGCCATTTACTCATGGAACCTAATTGAGCGCAAGCGTTATTTTAAATAATTTGCACAGCGCAAGAAATAGAAAAGCGCAGCGGCATTTCAGACGGAATCGCTGCTACGTAAAGAAACGTACAGAAAAATAAAGTTTATGTGTGCCAGCTGGGTAATAAGGGCTGTGAAACCCGCAAATAAAAATAGTTATTGCTTAACCAGGTTTCAATCCCGCTTAGCTTTAATACTGAACCAGGTTGACGCGCCTGCCAGAATTAACAGCATCACCCCATAAGCCAAACCGCCCGCCATAAAACGCAGAATAGCGCCAGCCAAAAACGCAACGGCCAGAATGGCGAAAACCAGACGTTTGTTCATTTCTTTTCCTCCTGCTCGCTTATCAGTTAAAGATTAGCAGAGCTTCTGCGGGCGCCAATAAAAAAGCCCGCAGGAAAGGTCTGATCTATGAAAATGGCTATTTATTTATCGCCTGGCATGTGGTGCTGCTATTATTCATTAGATCGCTGAATATACCGCTCTGGCCTTTGCTCCACCATTGCCAGATATTTCCGTTATATTTTGCGCCGCTGCCTGAAATCACATTGGCCATGACAACCTCAGGCTCGCCGCCTTTTTTCACGACCGCCAGCGCATTTGGCTGTTTGTTGTAGTAAGTCACCGCCAGCCGCTGACCATCATCGCACTGGTAAGTGGTTTGCGACACCTCCGTGACGCCTGCGCCGGGCAGCGAAAAAGTGGCGCTGCACCCGGTTAACAGGCAGGCGCACACAGCCAGTGCCGTTTGATTTTTATACATATATCCTCCTTAAGCTAAAGCTGTTGTTGGTAAAACGCCCCTGTTCTCACAGAGTGATAACGGGATGCCGCTCATGATGACCCATTGCCCAATATTAACGCTAATTTAGTGAAGGCTGGCTAAAAAAGGCGTTTTCGCAGCGCTGATATTGCCCGGCGCGGCGGAAACGCCCATTGAAAATGAGACGATGCTATTCACAGCACTAAAGCAGGTTAAGGCTGTACTTTCCCCTGCTCGCCTTTTAGCGCCTCATCCGCATAGCTATGTATGGTGGCAATCGCCATTGCCAGGGTTTTCGCTTTTGATGGCGATTTACTAATCAAATTTATTTTGCGCGCCTGAGCCGCAATGGTTTTTTTTAGGCTTTCGTTTTCCAGCCGTAGCTTCGCGCCATCATGGGTCAAAAGCTGCTCGCAATAGCGCATTAAGGATGAAAAATCATTGGCATTGAGCGTGATCGTTTCAGGCGTTCTTTTTTCAATCCAGTTGAGCAATGACCTGATACGCTCTGGCGACCAATCTGAAATAAATTTGTTCATAAAAAATCCTGGCATAAGCTGTGCAAATAAAAATAGTAATAAGAATGAAATTGCTTGTTATTAAGAGGCTATTATTAGCCATTATGCTCTGTTGAGAAAATGATCGAAATCAATAATAAAAAGGCACGTTTATTCGCTATTCCTGTATTTGACCGGGTGTTTACTAAAATAAGATTTTCCCTGGTCTCACGCTGAACAGGTAAACGATGTAAATGCAACCAATAAGCTGAGGCGAAATTGCTCATTATTCCAGCCGCTGAAAAGCGAACATCGAGGCGCATTTTTTTAATAAAAGGAAAGTACCTGGCGTTATTATCCAGCTTTACTAAACACTTCATATATTAATAAAAATAACTTGCCAGCTTGTAATCCGGCCAATAAATACAATCCGTTTCATCTTATTATTACTATTATTGTTTAGCGTTCTTCATGATCCTTTTTACTCTGCCCAATGATGCACTGCTTAACCTTGCCAGAAAAAAACCGCCCGTAGGCGGTTTGGCAGAAAGAAGAGTAAATTAAGAGACGTTGCCCACAATATGACCATCGATCTCTTCAATTTTTAGCCGTAACAGGGCGTTTTGCATCTCATCAAACTCCCCGCTGGCCGCTTTAACAGTCAGATCTTTCATATGGATAAAGTTTGCGGGTACCGCCTCGCCTTCCGAGACCGGCGTGTACACGTCATCAGCGACCCGCGCAAAATGCTCCGCTAAGTTTTCACCGATATCGCCAACCTGCGCTAAGTTTTCCGCCAGGGTGGAATAGTACTCTTTACCCGAAATCATTAAGCCGCTGACGACGGTGCCTTTCAGAAACAGGGTAATCCCAAACGATCCGCCAACCGCATTCACTATATTGGTGAGATAAACCAAATCCATATCACGCATCTTGCTTGCAACAACGTTTTTAACTTCTCTGTCTTCAGACATCACATCCCCCTTGCCATGATAAAGGCGATACAGTTCCGATAAGAATAATTTTAGCTTAGTAGAATCTGCACCAGGCGTCTGCTATTGTTGCACTCGCTGCGGATGGATAACCTGGGATGCGCCACGGATAAGCGGCAGCGCTGGTGTTTAGCGACTAAACGTTAATTTAACGATTCTGACAGGAGTTATGAATGTCGACATTTTCGATCATTGCCATCCCTTTTACCGTCACCGCAGTGGTTATGTTTCTGCTGGCCGCCCGCCAAAAACATAAAGCTTTTTTAATTACGGGCTATGTGATGATGGTTTCCGCTGTGGTTAACTTCGTGATAGGAATAAGTTTGCATTGATTTGATATGGCTCAATGCAGGCGTTATCTGTGCTGTGACAGAATGCGTGCCGCTTGGGTCGTTAGCTCAGTTGGTAGAGCAGTTGACTCTTAATCAATTGGTCGCAGGTTCGAACCCTGCACGACCCACCAGGCGTTAAAGCAGTATCCGATGTGAAATCGGCAGGAAGCGAACCTGCAGCAGGTTCGAGTCGAGCGTAAGCGAGACAACGTTGCCAGCGGCAACGGCCCGAAGGGCGAGGCGTAAGCCGAGTCATCCTGCACGACCCACCAGGCGGCCATCGTATAATGGCATTACCTCAGCTTCCCAAGCTGATGACGCGGGTTCGATTCCCGCTGGCCGCTCCACGCTTCCTCTATCCCGCACAAGATGTTCCGCAGTCGGCAGATTTTGGTAAATACTTCAAAGCAGGATAACAACGCCACAGGCCGATCGCGGCGATGCGGTTTATCAAAAGAGGACAAGCATGAAGAAGACAATTTACCTGCCCCAGTTTGATAAAAAAGCGGAGGCGGAAATTTTTGGCAGTAAGATCACCGTTCGCTACGAAGGTAACGAAAGCTTCCCACGTAGCCTTAAAGTGAAAGACCAGTTTTACGTGGTGATTGATGAGCAGGAAAAGGTGATGATACTGACGCGCAAAGCGATTGGCTCATGGCACTTCTCATTGCTGTAGCCAGCAACTAACCAGACCAGGCCTCGCTTCGGCGGGGTTTTTTATTGTCTGAACATCAATGCGTCAGCGGCGCCAACGCTCTGATGCTGCCCGCGTGGCGTATCCTGAGGCGGCCATCACCCAGCAGGAATACGCCAACACCGAGAGTTACTCAGGTTTACGGGACTACACCTGCATATTCATGATTTCCTGATAAGCCGCGACCAGCTTATTTCGCACCTGAATACCCATCTGCATGGAAACTGATGATTTCTGCAGATCGATCATCACGTCATTCAACGCAATGCCCGGTTTGCCCATGGTGAAGTCCTGCGCCTGCGCGCGTGCATGCGTCTGCGTTTCACTGATCTTATCCAGCGCCGCTTTCATCTGTGCGGAAAAATCCGCGTGCGCCACGTTGTCAGTGTTTCTGTTACTCGCCTGCAGCGAACCAAGCTGCAACTGCTGAATAACGCTCTCTATCCCCTGGATTGCCATGTTAACCCTCGTTGTTATTGGCGGTTCGTTTAGTTTACGCAAACAAACTTAACACAAAGTCAATAGGACAAAGGGCGTAAATGACAGCAAAACACGTGGCTTTTTGACCCATCGAAATTTGCGAATAGGAAAATAATGGCATCCATTGAAGTGGAACTTTTCTAAGCCGTATCAGGGAGTCAGTTTTGTCACCACTTAACACACAGTCCGGTCAACTGTCAGGCAGGAAATGGTCATGAATGCTACCGCAACCCAGGAAACAACAAATAAGAAAGGCTTAAATGACCTTGTTGCTCGCCTGCGCGCCAATCCGCGGATTCCGCTGATAATCGCAGCCGCCGCCGCAACTGCCATCATTGTCGCGATGGTACTGTGGGCGAAGGCACCGGCTTACAGCGTCCTTTATAATAACCTTTCAAATGAGGATGGCGGCGCGATCGTTACGCAGCTGACTCAGATGAATATCCCTTACCGCTTCGAAGAGAACGGCGGCGCCCTGATGGTGCCGGCAGAAAAGGTGCATGAACTGCGCCTGCGTCTCGCTCAGCAGGGCCTGCCGAAAGGCGGCGCCGTGGGTTTTGAACTGCTGGATAAAGAGAAGTTCGGTATCAGTCAGTTCAGCGAGCAGGTTAACTACCAGCGCGCGCTGGAAGGCGAACTGTCACGCACCATTGAAACGCTCGGCCCGGTAAAAACCGCGCGCGTTCATCTGGCGATGCCGAAGCCGACGCTGTTCGTGCGTGAGCAGAAGTCCCCTTCCGCCTCCGTCACGCTGAACCTGCAGCCGGGACGTGCGCTGGATGAAGGTCAGATCAACGCGATCGTGCATATGGTTTCCAGCAGCGTGGCCGGTCTTCCGCCGGGCAACGTAACGGTTGTCGATCAGAGTGGCCGTCTGCTGACGCGTTCCGATACTGCCGGTCGTGATTTAAATGATGCCCAGCTGAAATATGCCACCGAAGTAGAAAGCCGTTATCAGCAGCGTATTGAAGCGATTCTTGCGCCTATCGTCGGCAGCGGCAACGTGCATGCGCAGGTCACCGCCCAGATCGATTTTGATACGCGTGAACAAACGGAAGAGCAGTACAAACCGAATACCGATCCGGCGAACACCGCGATCCGTTCGCGTCAGAGCAGCAGTAATGAGCAGATTGGCGGTCAGTACCCTGGCGGCGTGCCGGGTGCGCTCTCTAACCAGCCTGCGCCTGCGAATAACGCGCCGATCGAAACGCCGAAAGCTAACGCCACGCCAGCGGCTGGCAACAATAACGGCGCAGCGGCTAACACCACTGCCACCAGCAATGCTGCGCGTTCGATGCCGTCTAATACGCATCATGATGAAACCACCAACTATGAGCTGGATCGCACCATTCGTCATACCAAGGTGAATGTAGGCGGCGTGAAACGCCTGTCGGTTGCCGTAGTCGTGAACTACCGCGCCGACGCGAAAGGCAAAGCGGTGGCGTTGAATGAGAAACAGCTGAAGCAGATTGAAGATCTGACGCGTGAAGCGATGGGCTACTCCAGCGATCGTGGCGACAGCGTCAACGTAGTGAACTCGCAGTTTACCCAGACGGAAGATGTCAGTGTCGATCTCCCATTCTGGCAGCAGCAGTCCTTCTTCGAGCAGATGATGAACGCGGGACGCTGGTTACTGGTTGCACTGGTTGCCTTCATCCTCTACCGCAAGCTGGTCCGTCCGCAGCTGTTGCGTAAGCAGGAAACCACCAGGCTGGCCGTTGAACAGGCCGCCGCCCAGGCGAAGCAGCAGCAGGAAGAACAAGCCTTCTCTGTTTCACTCAGCGGAGATGACCTGGAGCAAGAACGTAAATCTAAGCATCGTGTGAGTGCCGAAGTCATGAGCCAGCGCATCCGCGATATGTCTGAAAACGATCCGCGCGTTGTGGCGCTGGTAATCCGCCAATGGATGAGTAACGAACTATGAGTCTGACCGGTACTGAAAAAAGCGCCGTCCTGCTGATGACAATTGGTGAAGACCGCGCCGCTGAGGTGTTCAAGCACCTCAGCACGCGGGAAGTGCAACACCTTAGCGGGGCCATGGCCAATATGCGTCAAGTTTCTCACCAGCAGCTGGCTGAAGTGCTGCGTGAGTTTGAGGCGGATGCCGAGCAGTTCGCGGCGCTGAGCCTCAACTCGAACGAGTATCTGCGTTCAGTACTGATCAAGGCGCTGGGTGAAGAGCGCGCCTCCACGTTGCTGGAAGATATTCTGGAAACGCGCGAAACCACTTCCGGTATGGAAACGCTCAACTTTATGGAACCGGTAGCGGCTGCCGACCTGATCCGCGACGAACATCCGCAGATCATCGCCACGATCCTGGTTCATCTGAAGCGTTCACAGGCGGCGGATATTCTGGCGCAGTTCGACGATCGTCTGCGTCACGACGTGATGCTGCGTATCGCCACCTTCGGCGGCGTTCAGCCTGCGGCGCTGGCGGAGCTGACCGAAGTGCTCAACTCGTTGCTGGATGGTCAGAACCTCAAGCGTGCGAAGATGGGCGGCGTAAGAACCGCGGCGGAAATCATCAACCTGATGAAAACGCAGCAGGAAGAAGCGGTTATGGAAGCGGTACGCGAGTTCGATGGCGAGCTGGCGCAGAAAATTGTCGACGAAATGTTCCTGTTCGAAAACCTGGTGGATGTGGACGACCGCAGCATCCAGCGCCTGCTGCAGGAAGTGGAATCGGAGCCGTTGCTGGTTGCACTGAAAGGTGCCGATCAGCCGCTGCGCGAGAAGTTCCTCAAGAACATGTCGCAACGCGCTGCCGATATCCTGCGCGACGACCTCGCCAACCGTGGCCCGGTACGTATGTCGATGGTAGAGAACGAACAGAAAGCGATCCTGCTGATCGTCCGTCGTCTGGCGGAAAGCGGCGAAATGGTCATTGGCGGCGGCGAGGAAACCTATGTCTGATGCCTTTTCTTCTCGTCCTTGGCAGCGCTGGCAGCCTGACGATTTAGCGCGCTTCGATCAGCCGGCCGTGGTGCCGCAGACCGAGCCTGAGTTCGCCTTCGACATTAACGAAGAGAGCGAAGAACTTTCGCCGCAGTCGCAGCTGGAGCAGATGCAGACCCAGGCGCGTCTGGATGCCCATGCGCAAGGCTACGCCGAAGGTCAGCAGAAAGGCTTTAATGATGGCAGGCAGGCGGGTTTTGACGCCGGTTTTCAGCAGGGGCTGGCGGACGCGCAGCAGCAGCAGGCGCCGGTTCAGGCGCGTATGCAGCAGCTGGTAACGGAATTCCAGCACACGCTGGAAGCGCTGGATAGCGTGATCGCCTCGCGCCTGTTGCAGCTGGCGCTGGAAGCGGCGCGTCAGGTTATCGGCCAGGCGACCGCAGTCGATGGCTCTGCCCTGCTGCGTCAAATCCAGCAGATGATCCAACAGGAACCGATGTTCAGCGGCAAGCCGCAGCTGCGCGTCCATCCTGACGATCTGCAACGCGTGGAACAGACGCTGGGCCCAACGCTCGATCTGCACGGCTGGCGTCTGCTGGCCGATAGCTCGCTGCATCCGGGCGGCTGCAAACTGAGCGCGGAAGATGGCGATCTGGACGCCAGCGTGGCGACGCGCTGGCATGAACTTTGCCGCCTGGCGGCACCGGGAGAGCTGTAATGACCACTCGTCTTTCACGTTGGCTGGGTTCGCTGGATGCGTTTGAAAAACGCATGGCGGATGTGCCTGAAGTACGCCGCTACGGCCGCCTGACGCGCGCCACCGGCCTGGTGCTGGAGGCGACCGGCCTGCAGCTGCCGCTGGGCGCGACCTGCGTTATCGAACGCTACGACGGCAAACAGGTTGCTGAAGTGGAAAGCGAAGTGGTGGGCTTTAACGGTCAGAAACTCTTTTTGATGCCGCTGGAAGAAGTGGAAGGCATTTTGCCCGGCGCGCGCGTGTTTGCCCGCGGCAACGGCGACAGCGCGCAGAGCGGAAAACAGCTGATGCTCGGCCCGCAGCTGCTGGGTCGCGTGCTGGACGGCAGCGGTCGTCCGTTAGATGGCCTGCCTGCGCCGGAAACCGGCTACCGCGCGCCGCTGATCACCCCGCCCTTTAACCCGCTACAGCGCACGCCGATTACCGACGTGCTGGATACCGGCGTACGCGCGATCAACGCGCTGCTGACGGTGGGTCGCGGTCAGCGTATGGGGCTGTTTGCTGGCTCCGGCGTGGGTAAATCGGTGCTGCTCGGCATGATGGCGCGTTATACCAAAGCCGACGTGATCGTGGTGGGACTGATTGGCGAGCGTGGCCGTGAAGTAAAAGATTTTATTGAAAATATTCTTGGCACCGAAGGCCGCGCGCGTTCGGTGGTGATTGCCGCCCCGGCGGATGTGTCGCCGCTGCTGCGTATGCAGGGCGCGGCCTACGCCACGCGCATCGCCGAAGATTTCCGCGATCGCGGTCAGCATGTGCTGTTGATTATGGATTCGTTAACGCGCTACGCGATGGCGCAGCGTGAAATCGCGCTGGCGATCGGCGAGCCACCGGCGACCAAAGGCTATCCGCCTTCCGTTTTCGCCAAACTGCCTGCGCTGGTAGAACGCGCCGGTAACGGCATCGACGGCGGCGGTTCGATTACCGCTTTCTATACCGTGTTAACCGAAGGCGACGATCAGCAGGATCCGATTGCCGACTCTGCGCGCGCCATCCTTGACGGCCATGTGGTGCTGTCGCGGCGGTTGGCGGAGGCGGGTCACTATCCGGCTATCGATATTGAAGCCTCGATCAGTCGTGCGATGACCGCGCTGATTGATGAAACGCATTACGCGCGCGTGCGCCAGTTTAAACAGTTGCTCTCCAGCTATCAGCGCAACCGCGATCTGATTAGCGTCGGCGCCTATGCCGCCGGTAGCGATCCGATGCTGGATAAGGCCATTAAGCTGTGGCCGATGCTGGAGTCCTTTTTGCAACAGGGCATCTTCGAGCAGAGCCGCTATGACGATGCCTGCCTGCATTTGCAGGCCATATTTGGTTGATGTCGCCGGGCTATCCCGACGCAAGTAACGAGGTCACCTGACGATGGCTAAAGCCAACAGTGCGATGGAAACCCTGCGCGACCTGGCGCAGAAAGAGGTGGAAGACGCGGCTATCCGCCTGGGTACGATGCGTCGCGCCCAACAGCAGGCGGACGAGCAGCTGAATATGCTGCTCAATTATCAGGATGAATATCGCCACAAGCTGAACAGCAATATGTCGACCGGCATCGCCAGTTCGCGCTGGACAAACTATCACCAGTTTATTCAGACGTTGGAAAAGGCGATCGAACAGCATCGCCACCAGCTGGCGCAGTGTACGCAAAAAGTCGAGCAGGCGCTTAACGTCTGGCGCAACAAACAGCAGCGGCTGCACGCCTGGGAAACACTCCAGGCGCGTTCGCAGGCCAATGAACTATTACAGGAAAACCGTCTCGATCAGAAACGGATGGATGAGTATGCCCAGCGGGCATCTTTGAGGAAGGCTAATGATTAAGTTGCCAACATCAGTCAATACCGTCAGCGTCGATAGCGGCGCCGATCTTACCAGCGGCAGCGGCCTTGTCAGCGGCGATGGCGCGGCTTCCGGTCAGCTGCCGGAGGCGTTTTTGACGCTGCTCGGCAATCGTCTGCTGACGCTGGCGAACCAGGGCGACGGAAAAACCGCGCTCACCGCCGACGCGCAAAAAACGCTGCCGGAAAAAGCCCCGGCCACCGAACTCAGCCAGCTGTTAACCGCGCTGCAAAAGCCGGATGCGCTCAATGCGCTGCTGACGCCGGAAAAGGCTAAAGAGAATGGTAAGTCCGCCGATGATAAGGATGAGCTGAAACGAGACAGTTTAAGCGCGGCCGATCAGCAATCGTTGCAGGCGCTGTTCGCCATGCTGCCGCAAACGCCGCTGGTTCAGCAGGCGGCGAAAAGCAATGACGTGAAACTCGACGGCGACGGCCTTGCGCCGCTGACCACGCAGAGTGGCAATCTCAAAGCGGCGCTGGCGGCGTTAACCGCGCAGCAGCCTGCCGCGGCGGATAAGCCGGACGTTGGCGCGGATAAAACCAGCCTGACCAGCGCGATGCCATTGACCGCCGCTGCGACCACCGCCGCCGGTAGCGAAGAGAAATCGCCGCTTTCCAGTTTCCAGAGCCTGATGAGCGAAACGCGTCAGAGCGAAGGTAAAGAGAATAAAGAGAGCATGACGACGCATTCGCTCAGCGCGCTCTCCGCCGTGATGAATCACGCCACCGCCGCCCCCGCTGCGCCCACCGCATCGGCCACGGCGATGACGCCAGCCACGCCGCAGATTAATGCGCAGCTGGGCAGCCCGGAATGGCAGCAGGCGGTGAGTCAGCAGGTGTTGATGTTTAGCCGTAATGGCCAGCAGAACGCCGAGTTGCGCCTGCACCCGGACGATCTGGGCGCTATCCAGATCAGCCTGAAGCTGGATAACGATCAGGCGCAGCTGAATATGGTGTCAAACCATACCCAGGTACGCGCCGCGCTGGAAGCCGCGCTGCCGCATTTGCGCACCGCGCTGGCGGAAAGCGGCATCAACCTGGCGCAGAGCAACGTCAGCAGCGACGCCTTCCCGCAGAGCCAGAGCTTTGGCAATCAGCAGGAATCGCGCCGCGACCAGCCTCAGGGCGGATTTTCGCTGGCATCCGGCAGTGAAGATGAGGTAACGCCGCTGGCGGTGCCTGCCGCGTTGCAGGCGCGGGCAGCGGGCAATAACGCAGTCGATACATTCGCCTGACGGCGACAAACGCCAAAGGTAAAAGCAAAAGGCGCGTCTTTTCCCCCCATTGATCGGCGAGAGACGCGCGATAATCATTTCCGGCTCGCCACTATGGCCTGCCCCAGATAATTCACAGGGTATTTCTGCAAAATGTCTGATAACGCGAAAGCTAAAGGCCGCAAACGTTCCATCCTGATTCCGGTGTTACTGGTTGTAACGCTGGCCGCTTGCAGCGTGGCAGGCTATGTAGTGTGGCGAACAATGAATAAAACCGACGGACATGCGGAAGCTGCGAAAGTGGAACCGCCTGCCGCACCGGTCTTTTATGCTCTTGATACATTTACGGTTAACCTGGTCAATGCGGATAACGATCCCGATCGCGTGCTGTACGTAGGCTTTACCCTGCGTCTGCCGAACGAGGAAACGCGGGTTCGCATGAACGACTACCTGCCTGAAGTTCGTAGCCGGTTGCTGCTGCTGCTCTCACGCCAGGATTCATTAAAACTGGCATCGGAGTCGGGCAAGCAAGCGCTGGTAGAACAGATCAAGCAGTCGCTGGCACCGCCGCTGGTTAAAGGTCAACCTCCGCAGGAGGTAAACGATGTACTGTTTACCGCCTTCATATTGAGGTGAGTTAATGGGCGATAGCATTCTTTCACAGGCTGAGATTGACGCGCTTCTCAATGGCGACAGTGAAAGCGCGGAAGATGATAAGAATAAGAGTACGGGCGATGACAATATTCGTCCGTACGATCCTAATACCCAGCGTCGCGTGGTGCGCGAGCGCCTGCAGGCGCTGGAAATTATCAACGAGCGTTTTGCGCGCCAGTTCCGTATGGGACTGTTTAACCTGTTGCGTCGTAGTCCGGACATCAGCGTTGGGGCGATTAAAATTCAGCCGTACCATGAATTTGCCCGTAACCTGCCGGTGCCGACCAACCTGAACCTGATCCACCTGAAGCCGCTGCGCGGCACCGCGCTGTTCGTGTTTTCACCCAGCCTGGTGTTTATTGCGGTAGACAACCTGTTCGGTGGCGATGGCCGCTTCCCGACCAAAGTTGAGGGGCGCGAATTTACCCATACGGAACAGCGCGTGATCCGTCGCATGCTGAAGCTGGCACTGGAAGGTTACAGCGATGCATGGAAGGCGATTTATCCGCTGGATGTTGAATATGTGCGTTCGGAGATGCAGGTAAAATTTACCAACATCACCACATCGCCGAACGATATCGTGGTCACCACGCCGTTCCAGGTGGAGATCGGTAACCTGGTGGGGGAATTCAATATTTGTATCCCCTTCAGCATGATCGAGCCGCTGCGTGAACTGCTGGTAAACCCGCCGCTGGAAAACTCACGCCAGGAAGACAGACACTGGCGCGATACGCTGGTGAAGCAGGTGCAGCACTCTGAACTGGAGTTGATTGCTAATTTTGCTGACGTGTCGTTGCGTTTGTCACGCATCCTGCAGCTGAAGCCCGGCGATGTATTACCGATTGAAAAACCGGATCGCATTATCGCGCATGTTGATGGCGTTCCGGTTTTGACCAGCCAGTATGGTACCCAAAATGGACAATACGCGCTGCGTGTAGAACACTTGATTAATCCGATATTGAATTCGCTGAATGAGGAACAGCCCGATGAGTGACAGCAAAAATACGTCCGATGACAGCATCTCTGCGGACGATCTGTGGGCGGAGGCGATGAGTGAACAAGCCTCGACCGACAGCGCGTCATCCACCGAGAGCGTGTTCAAGTCGCTGGACAGCAAAGATATCGGCGGTTCGCTGCAGGATATCGATCTGATTATGGATATTCCGGTCAAACTCACCGTTGAACTGGGCCGTACCAAGATGACGATCAAAGAGCTGCTGCGTTTGACGCAGGGTTCCGTGGTTGCGCTGGAAGGCCTTGCCGGTGAGCCGCTGGATATTCTGATTAACGGTTACCTGATCGCCCAGGGTGAAGTGGTCGTGGTGAATGATAAATATGGTGTTCGTATCACCGATATCATCACGCCGTCTGAACGTATGCGTCGTCTGAGCCGCTAATAATGAACAACAGCACCCAGCAGGCAACGACGCATCAGGCTCCCCCGCCCGCCTTCTCTACCGGCTCGGCCTTAACGCAGGTCAGCAGCGTACTGGCAGGGATCGTATTACTGATCCTCGCCTGCGCCTGGCTGGCGCGACGTCTTGGCTTTACGCCGAAGCGTCTTGGCGGCCCGCAGGCGCTGAAAATCAGCGCCAGCGTACAGGTGGGTCAGCGCGAGCGCGTGGTGATTGTCGATGTTGAAGATGCCCGCCTGGTGCTGGGCGTGACCGCGCAGCAGATTACTCATCTGCATACGCTGCCGCCCAAAGATCCCGAACAACAGGATGCGCCGCCCGCCCAGGCGGCACCTGACTTCCGTCAGATTTTACAGACGTTAGTAAAACGTCCCGGAAAACCACAATGATTCGTCGTCTGCTTCCCCTTCTGCCGCTGCTGTTGCTCGCGCCGGAGGTGCATGCTCAATTGCCTGGTCTGGTCACTCAGCCGCTGCCGAACGGCGGTCAGAGTTGGTCTTTGCCGGTGCAGACGCTGGTTTTTATTACCTCGCTGACCTTTTTACCGGCCATCCTGCTGATGATGACCAGCTTTACGCGCATCATCATTGTGTTTGGCCTGCTGCGTAACGCGCTAGGCACCCCGTCCGCACCGCCAAACCAGGTGCTGCTGGGTCTGTCGCTGTTCCTGACCTTTTTTATCATGGCTCCGGTCTTCGATAAAATTTATCAGGATGCCTATCTGCCGTTTAGTCAGGACAAGATCTCAATGGAAGTGGCGATGGACAAAGGCGCACAGCCGCTGCGTGAGTTTATGCTGCGTCAGACGCGTGAAGCGGATCTCGCGCTGTTTGCCCGTCTGGCAAATACCGCGCCGATCGTCGGGCCAGAAGCGGTGCCGATGCGCATTCTGCTGCCAGCCTATGTTACCAGCGAGCTGAAAACCGCTTTCCAGATTGGCTTTACGGTGTTCATTCCTTTTTTGATTATCGATCTGGTCATTGCCAGCGTCCTGATGGCGCTGGGGATGATGATGGTACCGCCGGCAACGATTGCCCTGCCATTTAAGCTGATGTTATTTGTGTTGGTTGATGGCTGGCAGCTGCTGGTCGGATCGCTGGCGCAGAGCTTTTATTCCTGATACCCGGAGCAATCATGTCCCCAGAATCGGTAATGGTCCTTGGCCACGACGCCATGAAAATCGCCCTGATGGTTGCCGCGCCGCTGCTGCTGGCGGCGCTAGTCAGCGGTTTGCTTATCAGCCTGCTGCAGGCGGCGACCCAGGTCAACGAGCAGACGCTCTCTTTTATTCCCAAAATTTTATCCGTGGCCGCGACCGTCGTGGTTGCTGGCCCCTGGATGCTGAACCTGCTGCTGGACTATATCCGCACGCTGTTCACCAACCTGCCCTACATGATCGGTTAACCGACCCGCTTTTCTCGTCCCGACCTTTAAGAGACCGCACCTATGTTAACGCTGGACAGCAATCAACTGATGCTCTGGGTCGGCCAGTTTTTCTGGCCGCTGGTGCGTTTGCTGGCACTGTTCAGTACGGCGCCAATTTTTAATGAACGCGCCGTCAGTAAAAAGGTCAAAATCGGTCTGGCGGTAATGATTACCTGGATTCTGGCACCGCAGCTGCCGCCCACCAATGTAACGCTGTTTTCAGTGGGTGGGTTTTGGCTATTGATCCAGCAAATTTTGATAGGAATTGCCCTGGGCTTCACCATGCAGTTCGCGTTTGCTGCGGTGCGCATGGCGGGCGAACTGATCGGATTACAGATGGGGCTCTCTTTTGCTACTTTCTTTGATCCCGGTAGCCGATTAAATATGCCGGTGCTGGCACGCTTTCTCGATATGCTGGCAATGCTGCTGTTTTTAACCTTCAACGGACATCTGTGGTTAATCTCGCTGCTGGCGGACAGTTTTCATACATTACCGATTGGCGGCGATCCACTTAATGCCAATGCATTCCTGGCGCTTGCCAAAGCGGGCGGATTAATCTTCCTAAACGGAATGAGACTCGCGCTGCCGCTTATCATTCTCTTGCTCACGATTAACCTGGCCCTGGGTTTGTTAAACCGTGTTGCACCTCAGCTATCCGTTTTCGCTATAGGTTTTCCTGTAACCTTATCGATCGGAATTTTAACAATCGGTATACTTATGCCGCTTCTCGCCCCGTTTTGCGAACATCTGTTTAGTGAAGTCTTTGATTTACTTTCTGACATACTTTCAGAAATGCCGCAAAACTAAACTCCAACGTTTCTTAAGTCGGCGCTAATAGATAGTTAAGCACCCCCAATGTTTCTGCGTACTTTTCGAACCATTTTTATCAGAATTTCACTAAGGAAAATCTGATAAATCTCATCAGGCGATGAAAATTATTCGCAATAAATTCCACATCAAGTATTTTAAAACGGACTTCGCAACGAGTTTAATGTCAGGTCAGTCCTGGGCAAAATTCGCAAATGGATGTTTTCGAAAGAAAAAATTTTTCTGCGTTTTTTTCTTGTCTAAATAGGATTTTTACGGCATTGTCTCGGCTCTCGAGATTGCTACACATTCGCAAAACAAATCATTTTAAGATTTGTCCTATCAGGATTATCTTAGGGGTGCGCGATAGTGTAAGCGTTCTCAAAAGTTGCGTCAGACGCTGATGATGGTTATTTGTCCTGGTGACAAAATAGGCTGTTCGCGTTCTGCTGTACCTAAAAGCAGCTGGTTCTACTGGCCTGCGCAAAATCTGCTGTAGATACAAGGACGAAAGATGACCTCGGCACTGCTCCGTTTCGGAATCAGCACAGCTGAGTAAAATTACAAGATTGTTAATAGAAATCTTTCCCGTACCGCAAACGCGTATTCATCGTTGATTTAACGGATAACAAATTGGTGAGGGTCGCTATCATGCCAACGATTATTATGGATTCATGCAGCTACACACGTCTGGGATTAATGGATTACATGGCTACAAAAGGGATTAAAAAGAAAAATATCTCATCCGTTAACGATATTGAGCAGTTACATATTAAGTGCCAGCAGCTAAAACCTGGCGTTGTCTTTATTAACGAAGAATGCTTCATTCATGAAGCTGATTCCAGTGAACGTATCCGCAATATTATTTTGCAGCATCCCGATACGTTATTTTTTATCTTTATGGCGATCGCTAATATCCATTTTGAGGAATATCTCTACGTTCGTAAGAACCTGATTATTACATCAAAATCGGTAAAATCCGCCACGCTGGATAAATTACTTAGCAGTTATTTACAGAAAAAAGTTAGTGCTAACACACGCACCTCTTCTGGTATTGATGCGAACCCTTTGACGCTCAGCCAGACCGAATCAAATATGCTTAAAATGTGGATGTCCGGGCACGATACCATTCAGATATCTGACAAGATGCAAATTAAAGCCAAGACGGTTTCATCTCACAAAGGCAATATTAAGCGCAAAATTAAAACACACAACAAGCAAGTTATTTATCATGTAGTGCGCCTGACGGACAACGTGACGTCCGGTATCTATGTGAACGTAAGATAAAAAATTATGGCCGGCTTATGCCGGCCATACCTTTTGCGTTTTGCGACGCGCCTCTCATTTATCCCGCTAAGCCTTTTGCCGCGGTTGCCGATGCTAATGACGGATTCAACATCGCCAACCTCACCTACAGAGAGCAAAAGGATATGAAGAGCACCTCCCCTGAAGAAGCCTTAGAACGGGTCAGTTTTTGGCAACATCTGCGTTTGGTTCCCCTGTTTACCACCATTTTTAGCGGGATTTTACTGCTGTTTGCCCTGAGCATCGCCCTCTCCGGCTGGTTTCTGTTGCAAAGCAACCGCTCGCTGGATGAAGCGACCCAGGAAATTCAGGTGCGTATGGGGCTGTCTAACAGCTCTAACCATCTGCGTACCGCCAGGCTACTGGTGATTCACGCGGGCGCAGCGGCGCGTATTGGCGAAATGGATGAGTTTCGCTCTATCTTAAGCGCTACAGAAAAGCGTCTTTCCCAGGCACAGCAAAACTTCGATACCTATATCAATCGGCCCAATAAAAGCGAAGCCGACAGCGCACTCGATGCACCATTAAAAGCGGGTTTTAACGCTTATCTTAATCAGGGGCTGATACCGATGGTCAAAGCGGCTAAACAAGGCAGCTTTGAAGGGGTTATTGCACAGGAAACCGACGTCACCCGTAAGCTTGACGACCAATATAATCAGGTACTGTTAAAAGCGATTAAGATCCGTACTGCGCGTGCAGAGGCGATTAATCAGCAGGCGAGTTCGCAGTCGCATTTCGGTTTTATCATTATGGGCATGGCATTTGCGGTAGCGCTGGTGCTGACGCTGATGACCTTTGTGTTTTTGCGCCGTATCGTGATCAGCCCGCTGCAGCAGGCGGGTGAACGTATCGCACGTATCGCTGCGGGCGATCTCACCGCCCCGCTCCGCCAATGGGGACGCAGCGAAATCGGCATGCTTGGCGCGAACTTACAGGCGATGCAGCAGGCGCTGGTGCAAACCGTTGGCGTGGTGCGTGAAGGCGCCGTGGCGATTTATCAGGGTTCCGGTGAAATCTCCGCCGGTAATACCGATCTCTCCTCACGCACCGAGCAGCAAGCCTCAGCGCTGGAGCAGACGGCCGCCAGTATGGAGCAGCTGACGGCCACGGTGAAACAGAACGCTGATAATGCGCATCATGCCAGCCAGCTGGCTGCCGATGCCTCCGGCAAAGCGCGTGAAGGGGGTAATATCGTTAGCGGTGTGATCAATACCATGAACAATATTTCCGGCAGCTCGAAGAAAATTGCTGAGATCACTAACGTGATTAACAGCATCGCCTTCCAGACCAACATTCTGGCGTTGAACGCCGCCGTCGAGGCAGCTCGCGCCGGTGAACAGGGCCGTGGCTTTGCGGTAGTCGCCAGCGAAGTGCGTAATCTGGCAAGCCGCAGCGCGCAGGCCGCAAAAGAAATTGATGGGCTGATCGCTGAATCAGTGCAACTGATTGGTCAGGGATCGACGCAGGTCAGCCATGCCGGTGCGACCATGACCGATATTGTGGATGCCGTGCGGCGCGTTACCGATATTATGGCGGAGATCGCCGCCGCCTCCGATGAGCAGAGCCGCGGTATTCAGCAAGTTAGCCAGGCGGTTACCGAGATGGATAATGTGACCCAGCAGAACGCGGCGCTGGTAGAAGAAGCGTCATCGGCGGCCGTTTCACTGGAAGAACAGGCCGCGCGCCTGACAAAAGCCGTGGCCGCTTTCCGCCTGTCGCAGCAGGAAAACAGCGCTGCGCTTAATATGAAGCCGGTTACATCCACCGCGGTTAAATCGCGTCCGGCGCTGGCAGCCGCCGACAGTAACTGGGAAACGTTTTAATCCGCCCAAAACCTTAATGGATAGCGTTAAATGCAAAAAACCCACCTCAGGGAGGTGGGTTTTTCTTTACTGGCTTTCCGCCAGCGGCTCAACAAACACGCCTTCGTCCTGATCGGTCTCATTAAAAAACCAGATACCCAGCGGATAATCTTCCAGCGCGACCAAATACATGGTGCCTTCGTTAAAATCCTCTGCTGCCAGAATCGTGCCGGGCCGACGCGGGCCGCCATCGGTTTTAACCGTAACGCGATCGTTTACCTTCATCTTCATGCTCTTGCCTGGATATTTGGATTAAAAGCGGAGCATAAACGGCGGATTAACGACGCGCAATAACCCAGACCGCATGAATAATACCTGGAATATAGCCTAACAGCGTCAGCAGGATATTCAGCCAGAACGCACCGCCAAAACCTACCTGTAAAAATACGCCCAACGGCGGTAATAAAATGGCAATAATAATGCGCAATAAATCCATAACGGCTCCTGTTTTCTTCATTTTTCACACGGTTAAGTGTAGCAGGCCTGTTATTTGTTGCCTGTAAGGCTGCGTAAAGGGGATCCGAGCGTTACGCTGAAGGAATTTTCGTTTCCTTAACGTTTCACCGCGAGACTTCTGACACTCACTTTATCTACACTGCTGTTACTGCACTCACCCCATAAGTGCAGCCAACCTAAAAGTAACAAGGATTTTGCCCGCGCAGCGCGGGCTTTTTTTTAAGCTATTTCCTGGTTATGCCAGCCTGTGAGCCTTATCCCTTTTCCTTGCCGCTTTCCGCCTATACTTATCTCGCCGCCCCGATTGCCGGAGACCATCATGAACAACGCTAACCCGCAGAGCGCCGGAGCCGCGAGTCATTCTGCTCCTCGCTTATCTCAACGTGATGCATGGCTTTGCGACAGGATGGATGCCGATAATGAATGGGAATGGGGGCAGCAGCCAGGCGCGCCTGAACGTTATGACAGCGGCCCACAGGTGGCGCAATCATTTGAATTTGATATTCATGATTGCTCAGTAAGCGAAGTGAATCGCTAAACGGCAAAAAAAATCCCGACCTCGCAAGGTCGGGATGACAGAGTCGTCAATGAAATTCGTTACGCCAGGAAATTCCTTAACGTCTACAGACTACGTTAATTTTTCCTTAAGAAAAATCTTATTTATTAGCCAAAACGCTCGTGTTTTATCCATAGTGCGCCGTTTACTGCTTAAATTTCGCTAGCTTATCGCCCTTCAAAGGCGATTTATCATATGGATTAATCAGCCAACATTGCCTTATTTTACAGAATAATCTGATCCAAGGGTTCACACTGCTTTTACGCTCATCCGCCATTATTATTAACATCTGTCGTTATACTTAGGCATCAGCATTTACTGGAGCGGGCCTCCGTTATTATGAGGATTTAAGCATGCCGCATCTGCACGACCCGTTAATGATCGTCACCGACCTCGATGGCTCGCTGTTAGATCATCACACCTATAGCTGGCAGCCAGCAGAACGCTGGTTAGCCCAGCTGCAGCAGCAGAATATTCCACTGGTGATCTGCACCAGTAAAACCGCTGCGGAAGTTATTCCGTTGCAGCAGCAGCTTGGCTTTCCCGGGGCGCCTTTTATTGCCGAAAACGGCGCGCTGGTACAGATCGATAACGCTCAGGGCGGAATGGTGCGTCATCATGCCGGTAAAAACTATGATGAGATTTGTGATTGCCTGCGTCGCCTGCAGCAGCAGTATCGCTTTCGTTTTACCGGCTTTTCTGAGTTTACGGAAAAAGAGCTGGAGAATATCACCGGGCTGACGGCGGCGAATGTTGCGCTGGCGCGTATGCGCGAAGCATCAGAAGCGCTGGTCTGGCGCGATAGCGAAGAGCAGTTTGCGCTGTTCCGCCAGCAGCTGGAGCAAGAATCGCTGATGCTGGTGCAGGGAGGACGTTTTTGGCATGTGATGCCGAAAGGCAGCGGCAAAGGCGAAGCGCTGCGCTGGCTGCTACAAAATATGGCTCCGGCGGGCGGTAAGCGCTTTATTACCGTCGGACTTGGCGACGGCCCTAATGATGCGCCGATGCTGGATAGCGTGGATTATGCGGTGGTGATTAAAGGATACAGCAAATTCCCGGTGGAGCTGACGCGCCAGGATGAACGTCACGTTTATCAAACCATGGAATATGGCCCAACCGGCTGGAGCGAAGGCCTGGACTATTTTATTTCGCAGGAATAACGCAATCGCGGCATTTCGTCTGATTGCTTGATGGGGATTCGATATGAGTGATTTTTTCCAGAACGGCGTTATTACTAATTTTCATAATCTGACCGGTCGCTCAACCGAGTCGCTGGAAAAAGAGATGGTGCAGTTTGCGCGTAAACGCAAAATGGGTCTGATTCTGCCTTCACTGTTTTCTGAACTGGAAGGGCCAGCGCTGAATAACATTGTTGATGAACTGGCAAAGGTGCCTTATCTGGAAGAGATTGTGATCGGTCTCGATCGTGCCGATCGCGAGCAGTTTCTGTTTGCCCGTGACTTTTTCTCACGTTTGCCCCAACGCCATCGGATCTTATGGAACGATGGTCCGCGCCTGAAAGCACTGGATGCCGAGCTGGATAAAGAGGGGCTATCCCCTACCGAACCGGGTAAAGGACGCAATGTCTGGTTCTGTACCGGCTATACGTTGGCCTCTGACCGCAGCAGCTGCGTCGCGCTGCACGATTGCGATATTGTCACCTATGAGCGCGGCATGCTGGCGCGTCTGCTCTATCCGCTGGCGAATCCGGCGTTTCAGTATGAGTTCTGCAAAGGCTTTTACGCGCGCGTGGCCAATAACAAGCTGAACGGGCGCGTGGGCCGTCTGCTGGTGGGGCCGCTGCTGCGCTCGTTGCAACAGGTGTACGGCCATTCTGAATATCTGGAATATCTCAGCAGCTTCCGTTATCCGCTATCGGGCGAGTTCGCTATGCGCACCCATGTGCTGAACAATATTAAAATTCCTGGCGACTGGGGGCTGGAGATCGGGGTGTTGTCAGAGATTTATCGCAACTACACCACGCGCCAGAGCTGTCAGGCTGAGATCGCGCATAATTACGACCACAAGCATCAGCCGCTTTCCGAGGAGGATGGTACCGGCGGATTGCGCCGCATGAGCAATGATATCGTGCAGTCGCTGCTGCGTAAGCTGGCGACCATGGGCGTCAGCCTGACCAGCGACTCTTTCCGCGTGCTGAAAGCGACCTATTATCGTAACGCGCTGGATATGATGGAAATCTACAGTCATGAAGCCACCATGAACGGCCTGCATTTTGACCAGCACAGCGAAGAGGCGGCGGTTGAGATGTTTACCCAGGCGATTCTGGAAGCGGGCCAGGCCTTTATGGAGCGCCCCAACGATAAGCCTTTTATTCCCAGCTGGAGCCGCGTGCAATCCGCCTTCCCGGATATATTGCAGCGGATTTATCAGGCGGTGGAAGAGGATAACGCCGGACACGTCTGATCCGGTCGCCGCCCTGCTTCGCCCGACGCCCGTTATCCTCTGGTAACGGGCGTTTATTCTTTTGGCCGATCCGACGGCGTTTTGCTCTCCAGCTGACGCAGCTTTTTCCACGCCTGACGCACGCCTCGTTGTGCCAGCTGGCTGGCATAGCGTTCAAAAATTTCAGTTCGCCGCCGCTGTTCGTAACGATTATCACGCCAAATCATGATGCCCCGCAGCAGGGTAAACAGGATACCGAGCAGGTAGCCCCACTCCTGCATGGTTAACTCACTGATACAACCTTTCACTACGCCTAACAGCAACAGCATGCCATTCATTATCATATCCATTCCTCTTCTCCCGACGATAAAAGGATAGAGAGATAATGAACTTAAAGTACAATTAATACAAGAACTATTAGTTCATATTGTTAACGGGATCGCTTAAGCTAAATTCTCCCATTTCGCTTCCACTACGACGCCGATAATGCGGCAATCATCATGAATTTCCTGCATTTTATATTCGGGGTTGAGTGGCTTAAGGTATTTACGCCCGCCGTCTTCAATGTAACGCTTAAAGGTCGCTTCATTAGCATTGATTAAGCGCGCAACCACCAGCTTTCCTGACGTTGCCGGAATATCGGGATCCACCAGAATCATCATACCTTCGGGAATACTCAGGCCGACCGGCGAGGTCATCGAATCGCCTTTTACCTCCAGCCAGAAGCTGTTTTCGCTAACGTGACGCGTGGTAGCGGGCCAGCGATCGATCTCTGCACGCGACCAGGGTTCAACGGCCTCGCTCCACAGGCCCGCGCTTACCCAACTAATTAACGGATAACTGTTATAGCCGGGCGCCTGGGCGACCGCACGTACGTTGTTATCAAGCGTGGTGGTGCCCAGCTGTAGCCATTCACGGCTGACCGCCAGATAATCCGCCAGCGCCTGCATTTTACCGTCGCGCGGCAGCGCCTCGCCGTTAAGCCATTTCCCCACGGCGCGTGGCGTGACCGATAGCGCGCGCGCCAACATCACGCCGCGCCCGTGCGCTTCCAGGCCTTTACGATTGCAGGCTTCATTGAGCCTTGCGGAAAAAGCATGACGCAGAGTTTCTTCAGACATGGTTCACCTGGTTCATTTATGGCGTGAGATTGCGCCGAAAAGAGAAATAATGAACCAAATGTACAAAAAGGCATCCCGCCAGTCAAGACCGGCGGGACAGAGACAGGGAATTAGCTGGCAAGCTGGTGGGCATGACGGGCCGGGAACAGTTCTTCTTCCCGGAAGGCTTCGCGTCTTACGCTGTAACCATCGTACCAGCGACATTCCACCATTCCGCTGGCAATGCCGGTGACGATCATGGTTTGACCATCCTCTTTATGCTTCACTTCATCACTGACGCTGATAAACATAATGCGGCCTCCTTAGTTTGGTGAAAAAGCACCCATTATGTATAGCAGGCCTCTACAGAAATTTCCTGCTGGCCCGGCCGAATACGGAAAAGTCCAGGCGGGGAATAAGCCGAACTACAGGCGAAAAAAAACGGACCGCTGTCCGTTTTTAACGTTGTTGCCAGGCGAGGTTAGATTTTGCAGCCTTCGCAATCGGCTTCATCATTCAGCTCAACCGGTACTTCGCTGGCTTTCTTCTCAGCGTTGGCCTGCGCCTCTTCCAGCTGTGCATCGATGTCAAATTCAAACATATCGTCGTTCATGGCATGCTCCCGTTAATCAATTTCGCCGCTCTTTATACATTAAGCGCGTAGCTTCGCAATCAGATTTACCACTAACAGCACGATCGAACCAATAATAAAGCCGATAACCAGGTTCGCGCCGTTTTCCAGCAGCGTGGTTATGATGCCGTGAAAACCTTCACTGAAGTGCGAAATCCTGTGGTGCAGCGCCGGAATACCGTGGACAATAATACCGCCCCCCACCAGGAACATCGCCAACGTACCGACCACCGTAAGCACCTTCATCAGCCATGGTGCCAGCACCAGCAGCATTTTACCCAGCGCCTGCGCGACCGCAGAGGATTTGTCGCTGAGCCAATAGCCCAGATCGTCCAGCTTAACGATGCCCGCCACGATACCGTAAACGCCGATGGTCACCAGAATGGCGATGCCGGATAAAATCAGAATTTGGTTTAACAGCGGCGCGGAGGAAACAATACCCAGCGTGATGGCGACAATCTCTGCCGAGAGGATAAAATCAGTACGCACTGCCCCTTTGATTTTCTTCTTCTCGTAGCCCACGGGATCCTGCGCCACCAGCTTTTGCAGCCGCTGCTGTCGCGCTTCGGAGGTTTCCGCATTTTTATCATGCTGCAGGCTGTGCATGACTTTTTCCACGCCTTCATAGCAGAGATAAGCGCCGCCGATCATTAATAGCGGCGTGATTGCCCAGGGCGCAAAGGCGCTAATCACCAGCGCCAGCGGCACCAGAATCAGCTTGTTGAGAAACGAGCCTTTCGCCACGCCCCACACTACCGGTAATTCCCGGTTCGCTTTTACCCCAGAAACCTGCTGCGCGTTGAGTGATAAATCATCACCTAATACGCCCGCGGTTTTCTTTGCCGCGATCTTTCCCATCACAGAGATGTCATCAAGTAAGGTCGCGATATCATCAAGCAGTGTCAGTAAGCTACTTCCAGCCAAGTTAGGATCCTTTTTTACAGTTCATGATGCTGACAACAGGGGCAAACCTGTATCTCGCTGACCGCCATATCGGCAATACCTTCACAGTCCCACTCCACGCGTAACGGCCCATCACCGGCATGATGATGCAAGTACTTGCTCACCGAGCTTTCCGTCATACCGGTAATCTCTTCCGTGGCGACAAGGGTTTCACCCACATAAACGCGCGCCGTTGCCCGCGTGTTTACCATGCGCTCTCCTTGCAGCTTATACAGTCGCCGTACCGTAAGCTTAATGCTGGACATACTGTCCTCCCGGACTGATTAGGCTAAAACAGCGATCTAACCAATTATGGCCTGCTTTGGCAAACTTTGCGCTGGATCACGTTAACCTATGGCGCTAATTGATTAAAAAAATAGCAGCTGTCCTGCCATGCTGGCGGAAAATCACGATTTATAGGGGTTAATACCGCGATTACCCGCAGTCGATAGCGGCAATAATGTGCCTTGTCGCTTAATTTTATTGGCACTGTCGGTAAATTAAACCTTGTAGTTTATGACTTTTCTGAAGCAGAGCTAAATCATTAAAGTTAAGTCATCATTTATATTTTTAGTTTTCCTGCCTTATTCCGATTCTATTAATAATAAAATAAACGGAGAAGGATTAATGCGTAACATTCGGATCGTGACTGCGGCCAACAGCTTGATATTGCTTATTTTTATTGTCATTACATTTTTTATCGCCTACGTTATTAATATTGGGTTAAGTTCTGAGCATAATTTTGAGCAATCAAAACTTTCCAGCTATAAAGCTTTGCTTTTGAATGAAGTAAGGTATGAAATTGCCATGACGCGCGCCGATATTAATACAATGGATGTAGACGTATCGCGCAACCAGCCGCCGGGGCAGCGTTACGTGGATTCCTCTCAACGCCGGATAAAAGAAGTTGAGGAGGCACTGAGAGGGCTGGAAGTTTATCGTCAGGATAAAAATATAGACACTATCATTGAGTTAACCCACGAACTGCTCGGTATGTATAATTCCTCGTTGCGGCGGCTGCTCAACGGACAGGGTGTGGCAAATTCTACCTCCAGTTTGCTGAACAATATGAGCGATATGATCGATAGTTTTCTGTTGAAATCAGGGGAAGAAGATAAACAATTCGCCGCACTGGCGAAAGAGTATAAAAATAACCTGGTGATATTCTCGACGCTGATCTTCCTTGTCATTGTCATCATTTCCGTGGTGACCTGGCGCTGGGTAAAAACCAACCTGCTCTATAAGCTACACCAGTCCTCGCTTATATTTACTGAAATCAGTAAGGGTAATTTACTGGTGCCCGTTCCGTCCGAAGACAAAAACGAATTTGGTTTACTGTTCGCTGAAATGAACAAAATGAAAAATGCGCTGCTTGCCATGATCTTATCAGTGCAACGTTCCGCCATGCATATTCAGCAAAATACCAATAATATTGCGGACGGTAATCATGATCTTTCCGCACGTACCGAGTCGCAGGCCTCGTCTTTACAGCAAACCGCAGCCAGTATGGAAGAGATCAAAATCACCGTCGCGAAAAACGCGGAAACCGCCGATCAGGCCAGCCAGTTAACAACGCGTGCCAGCCTGATTTCCCATAACGCCGCAGACATCATGAGCAATGTGATTTCCACGATGGGAAGTATTGAAACCAGCGCGAACCGCATCGCCTTTATTAACAATGTGATTAATGATATTGCCGATCAGACCAATATTCTGGCGCTGAATGCGGCCGTGGAAGCGGCGCGCGCCGGGGAGCAAGGCCGTGGTTTTGCGGTTGTGGCGGCCGAGGTCCGTAATCTGGCGAAGCGCAGTTCAGATGCCGCGAAGGAAATAAACCAGCTTATTGCCGAGTCAGTGCGAAATGTAAATCAGGGTACCGATCGGGTTACCGAGGCGGGAAATACCATGAAAGAGCTGGTCTCTTCCATCGGGCAGGTCAATGAAATTATGCAGGGCATCACCCTCGCCTCTGCCGAACAGAGTTCGGGCGTAACGCAAATTGCGCAGGCGCTGAATGATATTGACAACGTGACGCAGAAAAATGCCGCGTTGGTGGAGGAATCGACAAAAATTACCCAGGATCTTACCCAGCAGGCGGCACAGCTAAACGAGGCAATTAATGTCTTTAAGCTGGAACGCAATGATGCTGCACTGCCGCTACATAACGGTAGCGCATAACCATCCGTTCGTTTTAGCTTGCCGTTGCCCCCGGCGCTGATGAAACGGGGGCAACATTATCCGCCGCCAGCATCAACGGATGCATCCCCTGATGATCGATCGCCGCATTGCTGTTGCTGACAAGGATCCACTCTTCAAGGCGGCCGATCAGCGCCTCATCATCCAGTTTTAATTTTCCGCGCAGCGCGCATTCCCATACCACCAGCACTTTCCACTGCTGCTGCGTTAACTGGGCAATATGGCGTCGGTCGCGCTCCACGTTACTGCCGATTTTCCCCATCCAGAAAGCCGTGCGGGTGGCGGGCACCTTAAAGAGATAGCAGTGATGATGATGCCAGAAACAGCCATGGACAAAAATAATCGCCCGCTGTTCATCCAGTACGAAATCGGGCCGTCCCGCCAGGTTTTTATCCTGTACCCGAAACGGGAAGCCACGATCGGTTAGCAATGCGCCCAAACGCTGTTCAATCGCGGTGTCACGCGTGCGGATAGCGCGCATATTCTTGCTACGTACGGCAGCCGAATGCACATCAGCCATAATATTCTCCTTTTGCTCTCTTAACAGTGTATGTGTCGATAGCAAAAAACGGCAAATCTCCCGCTATATCCCGACGGGCATCGCTCGCGGAGGTGAATAACGCGCGCCTTCGCAAACACCGTTGCTGACGCGCCTGGCTGACGTTACTGGCGTTTACTGACCGCCTGCGCAATCCACGGCTGCAGCAATTTCGCTACCGCAGCGAACACCGGCACGATAACCGAATTGCCGAACTGGCGATAAGCCTGGGTATCCGAAACCGGAATGCGGAACGTTTTACCGCCGGGGGTTTCAAAACCCATTAACCGGGCGCACTCGCGCGGCGTCAGGCGCCGTGGACGACGCTGCTGATTCTCAGGGTTATCAAAATCCTGTTCGCCAAGCGCGCGATCCCAGCCGCGATCGATAAGAATTTCCGAACCGTCTTTGTAATAGCGCGCCGACAGCGTACGCACCACGCCCTGGGTCCTGGCGGGATCGAACAGGCCAAAACCGAAGCCGTTGCCTTTCGCCTGATGCTTGCGCGCATAGTTATAGAGGTATTTCCACAGCGTCGGCGTCAGAATATATTTTTCCTCTACCTGCGGCTCCAGCAGTTCTGCCAGCGTACGGCGCTGCTGCGGCCAGAAACGGGAAATATCGCGCAGGGTAAAGCCAGGTTTTAAGCCCAGCTCACGGCGGAACCCCACCAGCACAATGCGTTCACGGTGCTGCGGCAGAAAATGCTGACCGTCGATAATTTTTGGGTCCGCTCCCGGCGCTTCCTCAGCATCTGCGACCTCATAGCCCAGCTCATCCAGCGTCTGCATAATGATGCGGAAGGTTTTGCCCTGGTCATGGCTTTTCAAATTCTTCACGTTTTCCAGCACAAAAATCGCGGGCTTTTTGGCGGCGATAATGCGAGCGACATCGAAAAACAGCGTGCCCTGCGCCTCACAGGCAAATCCGTGCGCCCTGCCCAAGGCATTTTTCTTTGACACGCCCGCCAGCGAAAAGGGCTGACAGGGAAAACCGGCCAACAGCACATCATGATCGGGGATCTGTTGATCGATGTGCTGCCACGCCGTCTGTTCATCAATATCGGCACGCTGGCTTAACGTCACATCACGAATATCCTGATTAAAACGGTGCTGTTGCTCGTCGCAATACCAGTTCGCTTTATAGGTACGCACCGCATGTTTGTTCCATTCGCTGGTAAAAACGCACTGGCCGCCGATGGCTTCAAAACCGCTGCGGATGCCGCCAATCCCGGCAAACAGATCGATAAAGCGAAACGCATAATGAGGATGATGCGCAGGCGGCGCGGGCAACATCTGTTGCAACAGCGCCACCTCAGCTGAAGTAAGCAAGCGCTGACTGCCTTTGCCTGCCAGCCAGCGGCTGAGCGATTCACGCGTCCATTCATGTTGATTAAGCTGACGCAAACAGGCCGCTACGGTTTTTCGATCGTAAATCGCCAGCACCTGCTGCAGTAGCTCGCTATCCTCAATCCGTTTCTGCTGTTCATCGGCCTGCGCCTGCTGAGCCAGCTGAAGCGCTACTTCATCAAATTCGCTCATAACTCTGCTGCTTTGGGAAAAAGTAGCGCAATTGTATCACCTGTTTGACCCAGCGCTCCATTGATAAGCGCAGCCGCGCTTTACTCCTGAGATTTGTCTTAATACCAGCAGAACTTCCGAAACTGCATCAGGTGCAGCCGCTGTCACAAAATTGACATCAGCCGTGCCAATACTCCTTTTTATTTTTATGGAAAGGATCATGTCGCTACTCTCCGTGCTGCCGCTACGCCTGGTGCGCCCGCTGCGTTTTCACCTGTCCCAATGCCTGTTTAGTCTGAGCACCGTTTTCTGGCTTTTTCTGGGCCTGTTTTGCCTGTTGCAGTGCGCCAGCGTGTTGGTTTTAACCCGCTCGGTCGGGCATACCCATACCACGGTGGAAACCGCACACCAGCTGCATCAACGTCAGGCGCTGCTGGAAAACGCCCGGATTGCGCTGCTGACCGCCAGCGATAACAGTCATCGCGCTGGCATCTGGTTTATGCAGGACAAAGAGACCGGCTCCGTAGATAGTTGGAAGCCGCTGGCCGCCAGCGCCGCAGAAGCGCTTACGCAGGCACAGGCCGCCTTTAGTCGCTATGGCGCACCCGCGGATAGCCCGTTGACGCAAAGTTTTAATCAGCTGGAGAGCGGCCTGCAGGAGCAGTTGAAAAGCCTGAGCGATAACAGCATTGACGGCTTTTTCATGGTGCCGATGGAGGCTTTTCAACAGCAGTTTAGCGAAGCGTGGCACGCTACCTTAACCGAGGCCGATCGGCAGGTCAGCGCCACTAATCAGGCTACGCTGCATTCGCTGACCGAAAGCCGCAATCTGCTGCTGTTTTTTTCTCTACTGCTGCTGGCGATGCTGGTGGTGGCTGGCGGGCTGCTGCTGCGCGGCGTACTGCAACCGCTGACGCAGGCAACCGTGGCGCTGAAGCATATTGCCACCGGTAATCTGACGCAGCCTTTAGCGGAATCGGGACGACAATCCCACGAGATGCAGCGCCTGTGGCAGGCCATGCGGCAGATGCAGCAGGGTTTGCAGCACATTGTCAGCGAGATCAACGGCATTGCCGAGGCGGTAATGCACAGCGCTGAAGGGATGGTACAGCACAGCGAGACGCTGAATCACAGCAATCAGCAGCAAAACAGCGCTTTCGCTCATATCGCTGCGCGCCTGACGCGCATGGCGGAGGAAGTGGAAAGCAGCAGCCGCTTTACCCAGCACGCCACCCGCCAGGTACAGCATACCGATATGCTGACGCAGCGCTGCGGCGAAATGGTGAGCCAAATGGATGGGCACATGCAAGATATCGTGCTGGCTTCCGGGGAGATATCCGGCATTGTCAGCCTGCTGGAAGGGTTATCGCTCCAGACGCGCATGCTGGCGCTGAACGCCGCCATTGAATCGGCGCATGCTGGCGCATACGGTCGTGGCTTTTCCATTGTGGCGAAAGAGATTGGCCTGCTTTCAAATCAGAGCAGCCATTCCACGCGTGAGATCGATCGCCGCATTCAACATACGCATCAGCATATTGCCACCGGCTCCGAGCGCGTACAGGCGCTGGAAACGCTTTACGATAAAATTCGTCAGGAAGTTTCCGGCGTAGCGGTGTTGCTGGCGGAGCTGGAGCAGAACGTGACGGCGCAGAGCGAACGCGTGGGTAAAATTGCAGCGGAAATTTCACGGATGGCGCAACAGGTAGAACAACATGAGGCGCTGTCGCAACAAAGCGCCAGCGCCTCACAACGTTTAATTCAACAGGCGCAGCGTCTTTCACAAAGCGTGCGCCAGTTCAATCTGTAACTATTTTTTCTTTTTGCCTTTCTTCAGCAGCGTGCGCAGCTGTTTCAGCTCGCTGCTGGTTAACTGTGGCGCATCATCCTCTTCCTGAGCCGCCGCTTCCTGACCTTCGATCTCCTGGGTATGCTGGCTATCAATCGCCGGATGCGGCTGGGTCACTAAACTGGCCTGTAAGCGCTGACTCACTTCCTGGCTCAGCGAAACCTGGTTTTCCAGCGCCAGCGTTTTTAACGTTTCCTTTAGATTAGGATCAAGTTTAATTGTTAAGCTAACCATGTCAGTCATACCATTCCTCCTGATTGTTTGCGTCAACGTAGCGGAACGGCAGCAAATTTAACAGACTGTCACAAAAATTTAATATTCGCTTAGTGCAGGTGTAAAGTCTCTCAGGACCGATTCATCCAGCGAAACCAGGTCACCCTGTAGTTCGGCACACAGCTTAGCCATGTAGGTCACCAGGAAAGCGACGTTATGTTGAGCCAGCCGCTTCCCTTCTGCGGTCTGCATGGTATCGGGCAGGCGCAGCAGTTTCTTTTGAAAGTGATCCAACGTCCAGCTGGTGTCATCAAGCTGGCGATCGCGTCCGAGCGGATCTTCGCTGTCAAACAGCGCCCGGCCTAACGCGCCAGAGGTATAAAACACCCGAGCCAGCCCAATCGCCCCCAGCGATTCCAGCCGATCCGCATCCTGCACAATGCGCGCTTCCAGCGTTTCCGGCTTAATAGCCGCGCTGAAACTATGCGCCTGTACCGCATGGGCGACAGCGTCATGTAACTCAACGGGAAAGTCAGGAAAGTCTTGGTTTAAAATGCGACGGGTTTCCACCGCGGCCTTGCTGGATGCCAGATGCCGCTGCGGATGATTCTTCGGTAAATTGACGATATCGTGAAAATAACAGGCCGTTATCACCACCAGCGGATCGGCTTCAGTGCCTTTCATAATGCGCTGGGCGCTTTGCCAGACGCGCCGCAGATGCGCGATATCATGCGCCTTATCGTCCTGCGGCCAGCTGGCATGCAACCAGTTTTCAAAGCGGGATTGCCAGAGAGTCAACGACATCATCTTCTCCTTTTTATTATTAGCAAAGCTGCGAAATGGCAGGACACCGTGCAGGACCAAAAGCGGCCAGCCTCTTCTGCGGATATACCCTTTCTGTATGACAGCCTGATGATGCGAGCCGCCGTTGTAATTAGTGAAAATCTACTCATAAAAATGCGATCTGCATCAATCTATAGCCCCACCATTACAAAATAACTACACATCTGCAACAAAGGTCACATTCTGTTGGCCAGGAATAAATCGTTAAATATTATAAATATTAATGATTGAGCAATAAATCAGACAACAAGCCTACTGCATGTCCGACCAGCTTGTGCCATATTGGAGCGGTTGTGGCTTAAGCCAGCATAAGTCGCCAAAAGGGACGCTCATTGCTTTACTGACCATTAAGAGCCTGTAAAAATATACATTAAAACAATGAGACGCGAATATCTTTCAATGTGATCGGTAATGTTTTGGCATGATATCGGGGTAAACCGTGCTTTGGCAGTAAACCGGACTGTTTCATAAGATGTTCTCATGAATAAATATTGAAATGTTCGCCCCTTTTATCACCAGTAATGTTAGGATTTATCCTATTGTCTGTTCCAAACAGCCATTACCGGGAAGTTAAGAAAAGAAGAAAAACGAGGTAGACATGAAAGAAAGGCCAATTCTGTTCTCTGAACAACGTGTACGCGCTCTGTTAGCTGGCCAGCAAACTCAAACCCGGCGAATTATGAAGTCCCAGCCTTTTGGCCCAGGACAAGATAACCATGAAGGTTGCTATGTTGTTGACGTAACAAGTAATCATTTGCACGGCAAAAAAATGATGAGCATGACTAACCTGAGCTATCAATGCCCATACGGCCAGCCGGGCGATCGGCTGTGGGTGCGTGAAACCTGGCGTGGCCCAATCGTACCAGCGGAACAATTACAAGATTATGAACGTTCGCCCGCTAATTTCCGTCAGGCGCAGTATTGCCAGTATCGTGCCGACAGCCGGGATATGGGTCTCCAGCATGACAAAGAGAGCGAAACCTTTGGCTGGCAAACCGGGATCCATATGCCGCGCTGGGCCAGCCGTATCGATTTGCTGATTACCCAGGTGCGTGCTGAACGCATTCAGGATATCAGTGATGACGATGTTATGGCGGAAGGCGTGCAAACCGACTCGCACTTTTTAAACCACTTTTTTACCATGAACAGCGAATCTATCGCGCCAAAAGAGGCTTACCGTAAAGCCTGGGAAAAACAGTACGGCGGCACCAGCTGGGAGGTTAACCCGTGGGTTTGGGTAATTGAGTTTCGTCGCGCCTGATCCCGCGGGCTGTGACGTTGCGCCGCTTTAGCGCGTTCAGCGGTTGCGTGAAACATTATGCTGCGGCATGGTACACGCTGGATAACGTTGCGCAGAGTGAGTATTGCGATGATCAAATGGCCATGGAAAGAAAAGGTCACCCCAACGCCGCTTCCCTGGGAACAGGCGCTGGCGGTACCGATCTTTGCTTCTCTGGATCCTGATGAGGAGCAAGCGCTGGTTCAGCTGGCGCAACGCTTTTTACAGCAAAAACGGCTGGTTCCGCTGGCCGATTTACGCCTGGATGCCCTGCACAGCGCACGTATCGCCCTGCTCTTTTGCCTGCCGGTATTAAAGCTGGGTCTGGAGTGGCTGGATGGCTTCCACGAAGTCTTGATCTATCCGGCGCCTTTTGTGGCTGAAGATAGCTGGCAGGATGAAGATGGGCTGGTACACAGCGATCGCAGCGTACAGTCGGGGCAAAGCTGGCAGCAGGGTCCAATTGTGCTGAACTGGCTTGATATTCAGGACTCATTTGATCTAAGCGGATTTAACCTGGTTATTCATGAAGTCGCGCATAAGCTGGACGCGCGCGGCAGCGGGTATACCAACGGCGTACCGCCTATTCCGCTGCGTGAGGTGGTCAGCTGGGAGCAGGATCTGCATGCGGCGATGGAGGCGATTCAGGAAGAGATCGATCTGGTTGGTGAAAGCGCCGCCAGCATTGATGCCTATGCCGCTTCCGATCCCGCGGAGTGCTTTGCCGTGCTGTCGGAATATTTTTTTAGCGCCCCTGAGCTGCTGGCGCAGCGTTTTCCGGCTTTTTATCAACGTATGACGCATTTCTATCGCCAGGATCCGTTGGCGCGTCTGCAACCGGCCGTGGTAACCGGGTAAATCGGCGCACCATTAAGCAAATTGCTGCAAAGCTAGCCAACTGAATAGTAATAGTTTTTTTACTGTTGACAGCCCGGTAAGCTAACGGTAATATTCGCGCCACTTAACCGATTCCTCTGTAGTTCAGTCGGTAGAACGGCGGACTGTTAATCCGTATGTCACTGGTTCGAGTCCAGTCAGAGGAGCCATATTTAGAGAAGCCCGCTCAGGGAAACCTGAGCGGGCTTTTTGCTTTTACCGTTATCAGTTTTGTTCAGTAACGGCGCGGTTATCTGGCCCTGATCATACTCAGCAGGCGACAAAGGCCGCTCTTGTCAGATAAGGATAGTTTCCAGTCTTGCCAGCACCTCGTTTATTACGGCTTCCGGTATACGCTCCAGCCGCCTGCCGTTACGCGCTGCCATATCGATGGTTCTCGGCTGATCGCAGCGAATCACGCCCGTTGTTTTCGTTGCTGCGCCATCCAGCGAAACGGCAAAGCCCGCCGAACGGGCAAAGTTGCCGCCGCTGGTCACCGGAACCACAACAGGTAATCGGGTAAATGTATTGAATGACGCTGGTGATACGATAAGCACCGGTCGCTTGCCGCTGTGCTCATGTCCGGCGCCAGGATCCAGTGATACGAGCCAGATTTCCCCTCTCTCCATTTACAGAATCTCCTTGCCCACCGCAGGCGCATCAATCCATGCCCGATCCTCTTCGCTTATTTCAGCGTGCGGATCGCACTGCGCCAGCAATGCTTCAAGCGAATAACGGGGCCGTTTCTGGGGTTCAATAATCAGGCAGCCATTATCAATGGTCAGGCCCACTTCGCTATCCGGCGCCAGCGCCAGCGTTTTCAATACGGCAGGGGGAACCGCCAGCATGACGGATCCGCCAACCTTTTTCAGGCGAGTTGTATACATAAAGCACCTCCGAATATTATATTTTAATATAACATCCACCGTGGTTGGTGCGCTATCTTTAGTCAGATTCATCATGTTGGCCTCCTGCCGCATAACAATACTGACCATAAAAAACGGTTCTGATTGTTGAAAGGATTATCGCCAAAAAGATGAATAAAATGCGGCATCGCTTCCGTATCTGACTCTGCGTGAAAAAGGCATTAGCGATAGAAAAACCAGATCTACCCGGCGGCAAAGGCCATAATGCGCGCGGCGAGCTCCTGCGGCGTCTGCATCGGCATCAGGTGTCCGGCCCCTTCGATAACCTCCAGCCTGCCCTGCGGCAGATGCGTTTGCATTATCTCCCGCTGCGCATCAATGCCGGGTACGTTGGCATCTTCGCTTCCCAGCACCAACAGTGCCGGAAGGTCGATACGGCCAATACGCTCACGCCAGTCTTCCCGGCTGCCTGCCAGCGGCCAGGCGTGCCATGCCGCCAGGCTGGCGCTTTGCGCATCGGCAATGGCGACTTCCCGCAGCGCATTGGGCAGCACCGCAGAACAGGAACCATCCACAAATTTTTCCGCCTCCGGACGCGTGCCCTGATAGCTGGCCTGCGCCTGACGATCCTCTTCGCTCATCGGCTGCGGTCCCGGCGGTGATGGCGCAACCAGCACCAGCTTCTGCAGATAATCGGGGCGTCGGGCGGCTAACGCGAGCGCAACCTTGCCGGTCATGGAGTGCCCGACCAAAATGACGTTGGTTAATTCCAGCTTACGAATGGTTTCATCCACCTGACGCACCATGGTATCCACGTCATAACCCTGAACATCGGCCGCATCGCCAAACCCCGGCGTATTCAACGCAACGCACCGGTAGCCGCGATCAAGGTAAGGCAAGGTGGGAAACCAGGTACGATGCGATCCGCCCAGATAGTGCATCAGCACCAACGTGCTCTCGCCTTTTCCCTGAATAGTGTAAGGCAGCATTACTCCTCCTCGCGTATGGTCTGATGAACATCGCCTAACGCGGCGATCTGTTGCTCGCTGTAGCCCGCCTGGCGCAGCGGCGCCAGCACATCAGCCTGAAGATCCGGCACGTAGCCGATCAGCACTTCGCCAGCGTCCCGCAGGATGACTTCATCCAGGGCGGCAGGCAGCAGCAGCGATTCGGCGCGTCCAACGCTAACGCTGATGCCGTTAGCCTCAACGGTTAACGGTTCGCCGAGGTTAGAGAGAATACGGGCACTATTGAAGCTGAAACGGTATGGCTGATTAAACTGCCAGCGCTCCAGAGCAAAATAAGGACCTGCGCAGCAAAAAGTACGCGTCAGATGCTGTTCTTCCAGCGTCAGTCCTGGCTGCGGCTGACAGCGCAGTTCAGGGCGTAACTCTGCCAGCAGCGCATCGATATTCTTCTCCCATTCTTCCTGAGAGAGGCGCGAACCATCCTCCATTTTCCACGGCATGGCATGCTGTTGAATATTGGAAGTCTGTTCGATTTCATAAATCAGCGTGTCAGGGCCAAAGCTATGCAGCATGCCGCCAGGCACATAAAAGGTATCGCCCGCTTTTACCGGCACCCGATACATCACCGCATCGTAATCTTCCGCCAGCAGCGCCGCTTTTAGTTGGGCATTATCCACACCGTCACGTACGCCCAGCAGACAGGTCGCGTCTGGTGCCGCCCACAGAATATACCAGGCTTCGGTTTTTCCGTTGGGCTGCTGCTCAAGACGCTGCGCCAGTTTGTCATTGGCGTGCAGGTGAACCGGCAGCATGCCGGTTCCGTCAATAAATTTGCTCAGCAGCGGGAAATGCGGGCCACGCCAGCCGGGAGCCACCATCTCATCGGGATAGCGCGCGGTCAGCTGGCGCAGGCTATTGCCCGCCAGTGCGCCGTTGGTCACCGAGGCGATCATGCCATCCACATCGCTGATTTCCCAGGTTTCCGCGACGCGCGTATCGGGCAGCCCCGCTTTTTTCAGCTGCTGCTTAATACGCTGACCGCCAAAGATATGTGCGGCTAACGGCGTAGTCAGTTTTAAAGGATAAGCCTTCATCATTTCCCCCTTGCGCAAGGTTAAATAACCGCAACGCCGCCGGTAACGGCGATGGTTGCGCCAGAGATATAGCTGGCTTCATCGCTGGCCAGCATGACGTAGGTCGATGCCAGCTCGGCAGGCTGCCCCATGCGCTGTAGCGGAACCTCTTTACCGAAGCTTTCAACCTGCTCTGGCGGCATCGTTGTCGGGATCAGCGGCGTCCAGATAGGGCCTGGCGCCACGGCATTAGCGCGAATACCTTTATCAGCCAGCAGCGCGGCCAGGCTGCCTGAGAAATTAACAATCGCCGCCTTGGTAGCGGAGTAGGCAAGCAGCTTTGGTTTCGGCTGGTCGGCATTGACCGATGCGGTATTAATAATCGAGCCGCCGGATGGCATATGCGGCACTGCGGCCTTGCAGATATGGAACATCGCATAGAGATTGGTTTTCATGGTGCGATCGAACTCTTCATCGCTGATCTCATCCAGCGCGTTACGCGTCATCTGAAAGGCGGCGTTATTCACCACAATATCGATTTTGCCGAAGCGTTCAGCCGCCTGCGCCACGATACTGCGGCAATGTTCCGCCTCGGTGACATCACCAGCAATCAGCAGCGCTTTTTGTCCTGCGTCTTCCACCCGCTGCGCGGTATCTTTCGCATCGTCATGCTCATCCAGATAGGAGATCACCACATCTGCCCCTTCACGAGCGTAGGCGATGGCGACGGCACGGCCAATACCCGAATCGCCGCCGGTTATAAGCGCGGTTTTACCTTTCAGGCGGCCGGATCCCTGATAGCTGGTTTCGCCGTGATCGGGCTGCGGCTGCATTTGCAGGAAGCTGCCGGGCCAGGTTTGCTGTTGTGCCTGCTGAGGGTGCTGTGGACGGTTTGTCATACGTTTCTCCTGTGATGAAAAGCAACGTCGCCTGATAAACACCGGTAGTTTGCCTGAAGAAAATGACGCTGCGTCGTTACCGGTAACCAGTGATAAGTGTAGCAGCGGTCACAAAAACGCAAGAACGATGACGTAACGTAACAGTTTGAAGAGAAAACTATTTTAAAGCGCAGCGCACCGCGCGCCTTCACTGCAACCGTCTATACTGTGGGTTACGTTGCAAAACCCTAACGGAGGCATCATGGAAAGTGAAAGCGAGGTTTACACCCGTCCAGAACCGATTGTGGAATTACCCGAAGCGGTGTTTAACCGGCTGCGCGGCGAAATCAAGCCGCAGGCGGTGAACGAGGCTGTGCGTCTCTCTACCGTTGATGCCGATGGCTGGCCGCATGCCGCTCAGCTTAGCCTGGGCGAAGTATTCGCCATTGACCGGCAGACGTTGCGCGTGGCGCTGTGGCCCGACTCGCATACCACCGAGAACCTGCGGCGCGATGGCCGTCTGTCAGTCGCGCTTGCCTATGACAAAGGCATTATCGAGATGCGCGGACGCGCGATTCAGATTGCGGAAAACGAAACCGATCTGAACCTGGCGGTATTTGAGATCGATATCGGCAATATCATGGTGCATCGCTCTGACTATGCGGAGGTTGCCACCGGCGTAACCTTTAAAATACATGATGTTGAAAAAACCGCAGCGCGCTGGCAGGCGCAGCGTCATATGTTGTCGTCGCTGGAGTAACGCGTTTACGCGCTATATGTTAAAAAGCCCCGCAAAGCGGGGCTTTTTAACGTCATTTTTTACCTAAAATCTGCTTTTGCTTAGCAACAGGCCGGTATTTTTGCAGCCACTTGCCGCTGATTAACCGACGCCAGAAGAACGTGCCGCGCACCAGCCAGTCAAGGAACATCCCCAGCCAGACGCCCACCACGCCCATTCCTAATACAATGCCTAACAGATAACCGGCGACAACGCGCGCGCCCCACATACTGAGCATGGAAACATACATGGTATAGCGCGCATCACGTGCGCCTTTCAGCCCCGCAGGCAACACCCAGGAGGCGGCCCAAATCGGCATACAGGCGGCATTGAGCCATACCAGCTGTTTCACCACCTCAATAACATCCGCCTCGTGGGTATAGAAACGCGCCAGCAGCCCGGCGAATGGCACTGAAAGCGCAGCCAGCACACACAGGCCGAACGTTGCCAGCCAGAAAATATGCTTCAGCTGACGCGTCGCCTGGCCGATTTGATTTTTACCCAGCCGCGTTCCCACAATAATGGTCGAGGCGGAGCCAAGCGCATTGCCTGGCAGGTTAATCAGCGAAGCGATAGAGAAGGCGATAAAGTTACCGGCGATTTCGCTGGTGCCCATCCCGGCGACGAAGACCTGCGTCAGCAATTTGCCGCCGTTAAAGAGTACCGATTCAATACTGGCTGGCACGCCAATGCCCAATACTTCCATTAAGATTTTGCTGTTCCAGCGGCTAAAATAGCTGCGCAACGAAATCTTCAGCGCCGGGTTAAAGCCCACCATCAGCACCACAATCACGCCAATTGCGCCGATATAGCGCGTAATGGTCAGCCCCAGCCCGGCACCAATAAAGCCCAGCCCCTCCCACGAGAGGCAGCCATAAATCAGCACGCCGCTGATCACGATATTCAGGATATTCATCCCGCCGTTAATCAGCATCGGGATTTTAGTATTGCCCGCCCCACGCAGCGCGCCGCTGCCGATCAGCGTAATGGCCGCCGCCGGATAGCTCCACGCCGATATTTGCAGGTAGCTAAGCGCCAGCGCTTTAACCTCTGGCGAGGCCCGGCCTGCGATAACATCAATAATCACATGGCCGTAAAATTCAATGACCCCCACCAGCACCAGCGCCAACACCGTCATCAGCGCCAGCGACTGCCGCGTTGCCGCACGGGCGCGCTCTCCGTCACGCTTGCCGAGACTGAACGCCACCACCACCGTTGTCCCGAGATCCACCGCTGCAAAAAAGGAGATCACCACCATATTGAAGCTGTCGGCCAGCCCTACGCCCGCCATCGCCTCTTTGCCCAGCCAGCTGACCAGGAAGGTGCTCAGCACGCCCATCAGCAGTACGCAGAGGTTTTCGATAAAAATAGGCACCGCCAGCGGCGTGATTTCACGCCAGAACAGCACTCGATAAGAACGGCGTTTGGGATACCACGCCGTCCCTTCAATGGCACGCCGCAGTTTGACGAGTAAAGTTTGCAAGATCGACCCGATGACTTTAATTAAGGTGAGAATAATGATGATGGGCAATGGTTAGCAATTATGCAAAATCTTTCCGGTACGGTTTAACGGATTATTACAACTTCGCATTTAATGAACAAAATCATCCCGATATCAGCTGGCATTACTGCGGATAAAATCAGCCATTGCGCGCGCTGAATGCTGATAATTGCTCCAAATTGATTACGCTTTCTGCAAACGGCGCCGGGGATGAAAAAAGGGTTTTGACAGCGGCCGGAAAATCCGTAATATGCGCCCCGTTCACACGATTCCTCTGTAGTTCAGTCGGTAGAACGGCGGACTGTTAATCCGTATGTCACTGGTTCGAGTCCAGTCAGAGGAGCCAAATTTAGAGAAGCCCGCTCAGGGAAACCTGAGCGGGCTTTTTGCTTTTCTGGCTCCCCGTCGCTTATCGCTGCCAACCATCCCTCGCCGCCTATTTTGACCAGCCGCCGTGGCTGTAACAGTGAACGCCCGCCACTGTTTATTTCCGGTGCGCTAACGGCTCTTTTGATTAAGTTCCTAAAACTGTTTCATTAGCACACGGCGGTTTTCAGTATGTGCTGTTATTTCTCATTGCCACGAGCCTGCTGGATATAAAAACTTCTCGCTTTAGTAATCATTTTCATTATCATTTAAAACCTGCCGTTAATAACTGAAATTACAACAATAATTCTTATGAAAGGTAGCGTTAAATGAAAAAGATCATCTGCGCCGCAGGATTCATGTTTGCCTCGGTGAGTTCTGTCTTTGCCACCACTTACCCTCTGACAATTGAGAATTGCGGCTATAAAGAAACCTTCACCGCCGCCCCCGAACGCGTGGTCGCCCTGGGGCAAAACACCGCAGAAATTTTAATGCTGCTGGGGCTAGAGGATAAAATAGCAGCGACCGCCTTTTGGCCCTCGAAAGTCTTGCCTGCACTAGCTGAAAAAAACAGTAAAATTAAAACGTTAACCGTTGAAATCCCTACGCTTGAATCTATTTTGGCGCAAAACCCGGATTTTGTTGCCGCACAGCTGCCTTTGTTAATGGGGCCGGAAAGTAAAGTGGTGAAACGTGAAGACCTCGCTACATTAGGCGTAAATAGTTATATGTCGCCAGGCATGTGCGCCACAAAAAAAGCTAGCGGGGATATGTACGGCAGCCGCCAGAAACTGTGGGATATGACTTATCTCTATCAAGAGATAGAAGACTTTGCGAAAATTTTTAATGTGGAAGCGCGCGGGCAGGCGCTTATTGCCGACTTTAAAAAGCGTGAGATAAATTTACGTCAGGAGTTTGGTAAAAATAACGATCGCGCTTTTGTTTTCTGGTTCTCCAGCTCATCACCCTCTTCTGACGCTTATGTCGGCGGGAAAAACAGCGCCTCCGGCTTTATCGCTAACGTCTTAGGCGGCCATAACGCCATTACTTCCGAGACGGAATGGCCAACCGTTGGCTGGGAAAGCATCATTGCCGCTAACCCCGATGTAATTGTGGTTTCCAGTCTCGATCGTAACCGCTGGGCGCTCGACAATGCGCAGGAAAAAATCAACTTTCTTAAAAGCGATCCCGCCGTCAGTCAGCTCGATGCGGTGAAGAAAGGTCACATTGTCGTGATGGATGGCCAGGCGATGAACCCGACCATTCGCACCCTGTACGGCGCTGAACAGGTCGGCGAGCAGCTTAGAAAAATGGGATTGAATTAATGGCTTCTGCTGTTCAACAGACGCGACGCGGGCTATTGCTGACGCTGTCCGGCGTGCTTTCATTGGTGCTGTTGGTGCTGGTTATTGCACTTGGGGTAAGCGTTGGCGAACTCTCTATTCCGCTGGAGAGCGTATTAAGCGCACTGGGTAATAAAACAGGATTAACCCATGTTCCGCTGAACCGTATCTATGAAAGCGTGATTTGGGATTTCCGCTTAAGCCGGGCGCTGGTGGCGGCCTGCTGTGGCGCGGGGCTGGCGATCTGCGGTGCGGTGCTGCAAAGCCTGCTGAAAAATGCCCTCGCCGAACCCTATGTGCTGGGCGTATCCGCAGGCGCATCAACCGGCGCGGTTTCAGTGGTGGTGCTGGGTATCGGTTCTGGTGCCGTCACGCTTTCGGCGGGCGCTTTTGTCGGGGCCTTTGCCGCCTTTGCTTTTGTGGCCTTTCTGACCAACGGCGCACGTGGCGGTAATGAGCGCACCATTCTCGCCGGCGTCGCCGCGTCGCAGCTTTTTAACGCCATTACCGCCTATACCATCAGCACCTCCGCCAGCGCCCAGCAGGCGCGCGACGTGATGTTCTGGCTGCTCGGCAGTTTCAGCGGCGTAAGATGGCCTGAATTTCAGCTAATAAGCGTTGTGGTCCTGGTCGGTCTGGCTATCTGCCTTTACTATGCGTGGGCGCTTGATGCCTTTACCTTCGGCGACGATGCCGCGCTCTCCCTTGGTATTCCTGTGGCCTGGGTACGGCTCAGCCTGTTTACCACCACCGCGTTAATCACCGCGACCATCGTCAGCATGGCCGGTTCAATTGGCTTTGTGGGGTTGGTTGTTCCGCATGTAATGCGTTTCTTTTTCGGCCCGCTGCATCGCACCTTGCTGGTTGCCAGCGCGCTGGCAGGAGCCATTTTGATGGTGCTGGCGGATATCGCTTCACGACTGCTGATCGCCCCGCAAAGCTTGCCGGTCGGCGTGGTTACCGCGCTGGTCGGCGTGCCGTTCTTTGCGGTTATTATTTATCGCTCCAGGAGCAAATCATGAGCATCTCCGCTGAAAACGTCACCTGGAAGGTAGGTAAAAAAGTGATCGTTGACGATGTCTCGCTCAGGGTTTCTGCCGGTGAAACCGTCGGGCTGCTGGGGCCCAATGGCTCGGGCAAGTCTTCGCTGTTACGCGTGCTGGCCGGCATCCGCCGCCCGCATGCGGGCACGGTAAAGCTGGATGGCAAACCAATCCGCGATATTGCTAAAAAGCAGCTGGCGCGGCGTATCGCCTTCGTAGAGCAACATGCGGCAACCGAGGCAAATATGTCTGTCCGGGATGTGGTGAAATTGGGGCGTATCCCACACCATTCACCGTTCTCCAGCTGGAATCATGAAGACGACAGGGTTGTTGATGAGGCGCTGGAGAGAGTCGATATGCTGAAATACCACGATCGGGGATGGCTGAGCCTCTCGGGCGGCGAGCGTCAAAGAGTGCATATCGCCAGAGCCCTGGCGCAAACGCCTGGGGAGATCCTGTTAGATGAGCCGACCAACCATCTGGATATCCATCATCAGATGCAGTTAATGAAGCTTATCAGCGAGCTGGCGGTAACCAGTATCGTCGCGATTCACGATCTCAACCATGCGGCGATGTTTTGTGATGCATTGATCGTGATGCAAAATGGCAAAATCACCGCCAGAGGCACGCCGGAGCAGGTGCTTACCGAATCACTGCTGTGGCAGGTTTTTCAGGTAAAAACCCGTATTGAGGTTTCGCCTTACCATGGCAAAAAACATATTCACTTTATCTCGTAACAGCAGGTTATTTTATGTTTTTGCCTTTCCTGTGCCCGCCAGCACAGCTCTGGCCGCCTGTTTTATTAGGCAGCCAGTTTGTTTTCAATATCGGCTTTTATGCCGTTGTGCCCTTTTTGGCGCTGTTTCTGCGCGACGATATGCTGCTGTCGGGCGGTGCCATTGGCCTGGTGCTTGGGCTGCGCACTTTCTCACAGCAGGGAATGTTTATCGTCGGCGGCGCGTTATCAGATCGCTTTGGCGCGCGTATCGTGATCCTTTGGGGCTGTTTTATTCGTATAGCAGGCTATTTGCTGCTGGCGTTTGGTCAGTCTCTCTGGCCCATCGTGATTGGCGCCTGCCTGACCGGCATCGGCGGCGCCCTGTTTTCTCCCTCAATCGAGGCGTTACTTGCGAAAGCGGGCCAGCAAAGCGAGGCCAGCGGTAAACGCAGCCGTGCAGAGTGGTTTGCTCTTTTTGCCGTATGCGGCGAACTGGGTGCGGTACTTGGCCCCGTCTTAGGGGCGTTATTTACCGGCCTGGGCTTTCGCCTGGTCGCGTTTGCCGGAGCCGCTGTTTTTTTGCTGGCGTTAATTGTTCTCGCTTTTGCCCTGCCGCCGTCAACAAAAAAAACGGCCTCCCTGGCGCCTGTCTCCTGGTGGTCCGCCCTGCGCCAGCCACGATTTGTGGCTTTTATTGTTGCTTACAGCGCCTGGCTATTAAGCTACAACCAGCTTTATCTGGCGTTGCCGGTAGAAATTCAACGTGTCGGCGGCAGCGAGAAAGATTTGGGGCCGCTGTTTATGCTGGCCTCGTTATTAATCATTTTTTTTCAGCTGCCGCTGGCGCGTTTAGCGCGCGCCGTTGGGCCGGTCTGGAGCCTGCCCGCAGGCTTTGTTTTGGTCTCAGCCTCTTTCCTCAGCGTAGCGCTTTGCGCCGCCGATGCCCCTGCCGCAGGCTGGCTTCGTCTGCTGCCAGCGGCTTGTTTTGTTACCTTACTGACCACCGGGCAGATGCTGCTGGTGCCCGCTGCGAAAGATCTTATTCCACACTTTGCGCAAGAGGCCACGCTCGGCGCGCATTACGGCGCTCTGGCAAGCGCCGGAGGTTGTGCGGTGCTGCTCGGCAATCTGCTCTTTGGCGGGCTGCTGGATCTTGCGCTGGTGCCCTCAGCGCAGGCCCGCTATCCCTGGCTGCTGCTGGCGCTGTTTCCATTGTGTAGCGCGGGGGTGTTGCTGGTGATTTGCCGCCGCATGCGCCTTGCTCGGTAAAAAGTGGCCTCATCGGCGCTTTCCGTGGTGCAACGCGGCAAACAAAAAAGCCCGCTCAGGTTTCCCCGGGCGGGCTTTTAGCATTCGGCTTAGCGATCAGGCCAGCACTTTCAGTTTAGTAATGCGCAGTTCGGCACGATCTTTGATGGTTTCCGCCAGGCGCAGGAAAGGTGCGGCTTCGCTGTGCTGTTGCAGATGCGCTTCAGATTCCCAGCGCTCCAGCAGCACAAAATGCTGTGGATTTTCCAGATCCTGATGCAGCTGATACTGCTGGCAACCCGGCTCGCCCTGCACTTCACGTTCTACGGTGCGCAGCGCCTGCTCAACAACAGCCTCTTCGCCTGCTTTCGGGATCACGGTTGCAACAATGGCGATAACTTCACTCATGTGGTTTCTCCTTCGTTCGATTTGATAGATAGCGTCAGGTCAGAATAGACGATAACGCGCCGCGATCGCATAGCGATTCCTCCCGCGTGGCACGCAGCGCTTAAATTTAGCGAGTAACTGCGGTTTTTTTAGGCTTGAAATTCCTGAATGGGTCAATATATTGCGTTGAGGATTATCTGAAACGTGATTACCGGGAGCCTGGCGAATGAAAACATGCGATGAAACCCTTTCTCCACAGCCGCAAAAATGGGTAGCGGCAGCGAATCAGGATGCTGTGCAGGAACTGCTGGCGCTGCTACAGCAGCAAAAGTTGCCGCCGGAAACCGCGCTGGCAAACCTTGCAGTCGCGATGTCTCAGCTGATGGCCAATAGCGGCTGCCATCAGTTTATCCTCAGCAATCCGCTCTCTCAGCTGTTGGTACTGTTGCAGACCGGCGCGCCCACCCACGGTCATCGGGTTCATTAAAACGCGCCCGCCGCTGGCGGCAGCCCTGTCTGCCGCTTCCCCTGTTTTTGCCCCGTCCCGCCTCGTGCCCCGCTTATAGCGTCTACACTTATCCGGTTACCTAATAAAGGGCCGTCATCGCAGCGGCCCGTGCTGCACTTTTTTGATCAACGCAATGTGGGCAGTGCTGCCAGGCGCTGAAGCGCCACGGCTGCTGCCATCCCCTCATCCTGTAACGGGAGACCGCTATGGCTCAGCAACGAGTAATGCGCCTGCGCATCAACGGAAAAGAACACCCTCTGGCGCTTGACGCGCGCGTAACCCTTCTTGATGCCCTGCGCGAACACGCTAACTTACCGGGCGCGAAAAAAGGCTGCGATCACGGCCAGTGCGGCGCCTGCACTGTGCATATCGACGGCGAACGCGTCTTAAGCTGCCTGACGCTGGCGGCGCAGGCAGAAGGACACGAGATCACCACTATCGAAGGGCTGGCTGGACCGGATGACACGCTGCATGCGGTGCAGGCTGCTTTTTTACGTCACGACGCCTTCCAGTGCGGCTACTGTACGCCGGGTCAGATTATGTCCGCCGTGGCCTGTATCAATGAAGGCCACGCCAACAGCGACGATGAAATCCGTGAATATATGAGCGGCAATATCTGCCGCTGCGGCGCCTATCCCTTTATTGTTGCGGCAGTGCGCGAAGCGCAGCAGCAGCTGCAACAGGAGCAAACGGCATGAGAGAGTTTGATTATCTGCGCGCCGAAACGATCGACAGCGCTACGGCGGCCACCAGCGTACCCGGCAGTCGCTTCCTGGCGGGCGGCACCACGCTAATCGACCTGATGAAATGCGACGTTGAGCAGCCTGACCGGCTTATCGACATTACGCCACTAGGCGCGATGTCTGCCATTGAGCTGGAAACGGATGTTATCCGCATCGGCAGCCTGTGCAAAATGAGCCAGGTGGCACAGCACGAAAGCTTACAACGTCTCGCGCCCGCCCTGATTCAAAGCCTTACCGGTGCCGCCTCCGCCCAGCTGCGCAATATGGCCACCATCGGCGGCAACATTATGCAGCGTACGCGCTGTAACTACTTTCGCGATCCGCGCGGCTATCAAAACTGCAACAAGCGCCATCCCGGATCGGGCTGCGCCGCCCTGAGCGGCATCAACCGCAATCATGCGGTGCTGGGCAACAGCGAACAGTGCGTTGCCGTTTATCCGGGCGATCTGGCGGTGGCGCTGACCGCGTTTGACGCCACGCTGCGGTTACAGGCACCAGACGGCAGCGAACGCCGCGTCACGGTTGAAGAATTTTTACTGCTGCCGGGCGACCGTCCCGATCGGGAACAGGATTTACATGCCGGTGAAATCATTACTGCTATTGAGATCCCGGTGACCGCCGCGCTGCAACGCTCGCACTATCTGAAAGTGCGCGATCGCAGCTCATATGAATTTGCCGCCGCCAGCGCCGCCGTAGGGCTGGAACTGGAAGAGGACGGCGTGACGCTGCGTGACGTGCGTATCGCGCTGGGCGGCGTAGCGACCAAACCCTGGCGGCTACGTGCGCTGGAGCAGGCGTTGCGTGGCAAGCCGTTTAACGAGCAGCAGCTGCGCCAACTGGCGCCGCAGGCGATGCAGGAAGCCAGCGCGCTGGCGCACAACGGTTATAAAATTACTCTGGCCCCGCGCGTTATTGTGCGCGCATTGCTGAGTGCGGGAGGCATAGCATGAGCGAAACCCTAAAACGGGACAACCCCGGCGCCGCTGCCGATGCGCTTCAGGGGCTGGGCGCGCGTCGCGATCGTATCGACGGAAAGCTGAAGATCCAGGGGCTGGCGCGCTATGCCGTGGATCATCCGGTAGAGAATCTGTGTCACGCCGTGGTGGTGCAGTCGTCGATTGCCGAAGGGGAAATCAGCCATATCGATAGCGAAACGGCGCGTCAGATGCCGGGCGTGCTGGCGGTCTATACCCATGAAAGCGGGCTGACGATTCACCCCGCCGCCACCTTTGCCAGCGGCGGCGCAGCGGCGCAATCATTTGTGCCGCTGCAAGGGCCGCGCGTGCGCTGGAACGGACAGCATGTGGCGCTGGTGGTCGCGGAAACGCTGGAGCAGGCGAAAGCCGCGGCGGCCTGCGTGCAGATTGATTATCACACCCAACCGGCGATCATCCATCCCACCGATCCGCTTGCACAGCCCAAGCCGGTAGAAGATTTAAACGTTGAATGGGGCGACGCCCACCAGGCGCTACAGCAGGCGAGCGTCTCCATTAGCGGCACCTATACCACGCCGCGTGAATATAACCTGCCAATAGAGCTGCACGGCTGCATCGCTGACTGGCGCGACGGCGAACTGACACTTTGGGAGCCAAGCCAGTGGGTCGGCGGCGCGCGCAGCGTGGTCTCGCAGTGGATGGGTATTGATATCGATAAGGTGCGCGTGCTTTCGCCCTTTACCGGCGGCGGCTTCGGTTCAAAAGGCGGCATTCAGCCCCACTCGGCGCTGGCCTGCGCCGCCTCGCGCGCGCTGGGCCGCCCGGTTAAGCTGGTGCTAACGCGCGGACAAACCTTTACCGGCTTTGGCGGACGGCCGCGCACCCGTCAGCAGCTTACGCTGGCGGCCAACAGCGAGGGCAAACTGCAGGCGCTTATCCATGAAAGCTGGAATGAAACCGCCCGCGAAGATACGCATCTGGAGCCGTGTAACTCGGTTACCGCGCTGATGTATGCGGTGCCTAACTTTCACTCGCGCCACCAGCTGGTGCCGGTCAATACCGTTAACCCCGGCTGGATGCGCGCGCCGGGTGAAAATCCCAGCAGCTGGGCGCTGGAAGTGGCAATGGACGAAATGGCCTGGGCGCTGAAGCTCGATCCGTTAGCGTTCCGCCTGCGCAACTACGCGGAGGAGGATCCGCAGGCTAATCTGCCGTGGAGCTCGCGTCAGCTGCGCGAAGCCTATGCCGCTGGCGCGCAGGCTTTTGGCTGGTCGCAGCGCCCGCTGGAGCCGGGCACCCTGCGTGAAGGGCGTCAGCGCATTGGCTGGGGCATGGCCTCCGGCAGCTATCCGGTGCGGCGCACGCCGGGCGAAGCGGGGATCACGCTGCGTTCAGACGGCAGGCTGGAGGTTCGCAGCAGCGGCGTGGATATCGGCACCGGTACCTATACCATTCTGGCGCAAACCGCCGCCGATGTGTTGAGCGTGCCCTCAGAGCAGATTGATGTGCTGCTGGGCGATACCGATCTGCCGCGCGCGCCGGTGGCGGGCGGTTCGCAGCTGGCGAACCTGCTGACCGCCGCCGTCTATAAAACCGCGCTTAAGCTGCGCGAAGCGCTGATTACGCTGGCGATCGGCAGCGCTGAATCGCCGCTGTTCGGTGCCAGACGCGAGGATGTGATGCTGGCGGAAGGACAGCTGCGGCTGTTCAGCCAGCCGGGCAGCAGCCTGAACTTTACCGATCTGCTGCGCGTCGCCGGACAGGAGACGCTGGAAGTGCAGGCGGATACCTTCCCTTCCGACGCCACGCAAAAAGATCGCGAAGATGCCGATCGCACCTCATCGAAAATGATTCCGCCGACCTCCGGCGGCTTCTCTGCGCACAGCTGGAGCGCTATTTTTGTCGAGGTGGCGGTGGATGAAGACTTTGGCACCGTGCGGGTGCGCCGCATCGTCGGCGCTTTTGACAGCGGACGCCTCTATAACCCGAAACTGGCGGAAAGCCAGTGGATCGGCGCGATGGTGATGGGCATTGGTCAGGCGCTGCTGGAAGAGGGCCAGATTGATGATGATAACGGTCGCATACTCAACGCCAGCCTGGCGGATTATCTGGTGGCGGTTAACGCCGATATCCCCGATATGGCGGTGATCAACGTCGGCGAGCCGGACTATCAGGCCAGCGCGCTCGGCGGCAAAGCGGTCGGCGAACTGGGCATTGTCGGCGTGGCGGCCGCCATCAGCAATGCGGTGTTTCACGCCACCGGCAAACGCATCCGCGATCTGCCGATTACGCTGGAAAAAATGTTAGCCGACTAACGTCTCTCGCGGAATGGTTCTAAGCTATAGTGCAACGCAAAGCTGAAACCTGAGGAGAAAAAATGGCTAACGACCATTTCGCGAATGGACTAAATACGGCGCAGGCGCTGGAGCAACTGGATGCGCTTTATTACCAGGCGGTAAACGCCTTACGTGATGCCATTAAAACCTTTATCGAGGAGGGCACGCTGCCGGATGCGCAGGCGCGTGCCAACGGGCTGTTTGTCTACCCGGAGTTGCGTATCAGCTGGGACGGCGCCTCGCCACAGAAAAATCGTACCCGTGCGTGGGGACGATTCAGCCACGCCGGTAGCTATGCCACCACCATCACCCGCCCGGAACTGCTGCGCCACTATCTGCGTGAACAGCTGGCGGTGATTGAGCGTGATTATGAGGTGACGATCGAGGTAGGTCCGTCACGTCAGGAAATCCCCTTCCCTTACGTGATTGACGGCTCCGATCTTAATCTGGATCGCACCATGAGCAGCGCGCTGGCGAAACATTTCCCCACCACCGATCTGGCGAATATTGGCGATGAAACCGCCGACGGTATTTTTAACACCACCAGTATTTTTCCCCTGAGCCACTTTGACGCGCTGCGCACCGACTTTTCGCTGGCGCGTCTGCGCCACTACACCGGTACGCCGCCGGAACATTTCCAGCCGTTTGTGCTGTTCACCAACTACACGCGCTATGTGGATGAATTTGTGCGTTGGGCCTGTGAGCAGATCAAGGATGAGAACAGCCCTTACACCGCGCTTTCCTGCGCGGGCGGCGCGCTGATTACCAAAGAGACGGAAAACGCCGAAGCCGCCCTTTCCGATCTCGCCTGGAAAAAACATCAGATGCCCGCCTGGCACCTGATTTCCCCCAACCAGCGCGGCATTACGCTGGTGAATATTGGCGTTGGGCCGTCGAATGCGAAAACCATTTGCGATCACCTTGCGGTGCTGCGTCCGCACGCCTGGCTGATGATCGGTCACTGCGGCGGTTTGCGTGAAAGCCAGCAGATTGGCGATTATGTCCTGGCGCATGCTTACCTGCGTGACGATCATGTGCTGGATGCAGTGCTGCCGCCCGATATTCCGATTCCCAGCATCGCTGAGGTGCAGCGTGCGCTGTATGACGCCACCAAAGAGATCAGCGCGATGCCGGGCGAAGAGGTAAAAATGCGTCTGCGTACCGGTACGGTGGTCACCACCGACGATCGCAACTGGGAGCTGCGCTACTCTGCTTCAGCGCTGCGCTTTAATCTCAGCCGCGCGGTGGCGGTGGATATGGAAAGTGCGACCATCGCGGCCCAGGGCTACCGTTTTCGTGTGCCCTACGGCACCATGCTCTGCGTTTCCGATAAGCCGCTACATGGCGAGATTAAGCTGCCGGGCCAGGCTAACCGCTTTTACGAGGGCGCCATTTCCGAACATTTGCAAATCGGTATTCGGGCGGTGGAACTGCTGCGCGCTGAGGGCGATAAACTGCACTCCCGTAAGCTACGTACCTTTAACGAGCCACCCTTCCGTTAAATCGGCATAAAAAAAGACGCCTGCGGGCGTCTTTTTTCGTGGCTGAATCAGGCCAGTTTAATCATCACCATGCCGACCAGCAGCAGCGACAGGCCAAGCCAGCCGCGGGGCCGCAGACGCTGGTTAAACAAGATCCAGCCCGCCGCCAGCGTTGCGATAACGCCAAAGCCGCCCCAGAGTGCATAAGCCACCGCCAGATCAATACCTTTCACCGCCTGCGCCAGCGCGCTGAATGCGCCCATCACCATTATCAGTGAGAGAATGCCCGGCAGACGCTTGCGAAAACCGTCCGAATATTTAAGCAGAATATTCGCGCCGATCTCCAGCACTACCGCCAGTATTAAAAAAACGATATGCCATCCATTAAGCGGCTGCATGGCGATCTCCTTTTATCTTTTCCTGTTGCGCAGCTTTCTCAGTACCGCCGTTCAGCAGCACAATACCCACCACCAGCACCCCCAGGCCAAGCGCCTTCATCAGCGGCAGCGATTCAGCAAACAGGGACACGCTACAGAGCGTAATCAGCAGGACGCCAACGCCTTCCCACAGGGCATAAGCGACGCCAAGCGCGATACGTTTTATCGCCAGCGATAAGGCAATATACGAGAACGTAACCATGACATACATCACCAGATGGCCAAAGTGTCCGCCGTACAGGCTGGCATATTTCATAGCAAGCGTGCCCGACACTTCTGCAACAATAGAAACCGCCAAAAATAACCAATACTTCATTTTTAATCCTCCTGGATAATAAAAACATCATCCAACTCTGTGAAAGCAGCGTAAACCCTGCCCTACAGTAAAATCTGCATAAATAAAATTAATTTTTGAATAGTTAACCAGCCATCCGGTCAGCGGCCAGCGCTGATATACCGGCGCGCAAAATGCGCGGTGGTCAGAGAAGCGTAATCGGGGCTACAGCTCGCTACACCAGTGGGTTTCGCAAGCGACTATCGGTGAGATAAAGCCAATGACGGAGATGTTTGCAGAGAATTTATTACTTTTTTTCAGCATATTTTTTCACTGGGTGAGTAAATAAAACAACTTGCTTCAGTGCCTCGTGAGTTGAACAAATTACGGTTTAGCGATAAATATAGCATGAAACCGCCGTTTATGTGAATCTCGCATTTACTGGCGGCTTTTTTGCTGACTTAAATCAATTTATTACCTGATAGTGCAGAAGGAAGTGCGTTGAGCAGGAATAAAACGTCGGTGCATCAGCGTGAATACGCCGATGCCGGGTGACCAATCATCAACAGACAGCAACCTGCACGCTACGTGGCAGCACCATCAGCGTATCGCCACAGGTTAGCATTAAATTAATGCCCTGCCCGTTTAGCGGCCAGTCACGTAAAAAGTCGATGACCTTTGGCGGCAGCTGCGGCGCCACGGCGCGGCGTTCCTGAATGCCTGGGCCGCGCAGGCGCAGCGTCAGGCCGCCGTTAAGCGCCGGTACTTCCAGAATGATGGTGGCGCCCGCCGCCGCGATAGCGCGCAGATCGGGATTGCTGTCGCTGTGCAGCAGCGCCAGGCCAGCAGGCTGCTGATGGTTTAGCGGTGCGCTGCCTGCCTGGCGCAGGCATTGGCGCAGCGCAGGCGTATTCAGCGCCTCATCCAGCCACAGCGGCGTATCCGCCTCACTCAGGGTGATGAGCAACGCGGTAGCCGCAGGCGAAAGTCCGGCCCAGCGCTGAGCGCAAGGCAGCGTAACGGCCACGCCCGCTTGGTTCATGGCTTTTAAAATTTTGCGCAGCACCGGCTGCGTCTCAACGACAGGGCGGTTTAAGCTCGCCAGTAAACTCATGTTCTTCTCCGATAGATACAGCGCAATCTGGACTATGCCTTAGCCAGATGACAGACGGGTTACGCAGGGGTAACAGCGTGATGAATTTGCGTTAAGTTCGTTGCGGAAACCTGCAGAAAAATTAGCGCTATTAATGAAACATGACTCATCCCACAATTTTAGCGCATAACCGGGAATCTGCCGCTGCGCCTGCTGTGACAAAGCGCAAATTCTCTATTATCTGTCACAATTAACGGATACGGCGCGGTGGGATGAATGGGCAAATGTTTAATAAAGATCAACTTCCAGAAAGTTTTCGACGTGAGTTTGTTCAGGAAGTTATTTTTCCTTTAGCCGCGGTATTGCTTATTACCTGGTGCGCAGCCAGTTTCAGCCTGCTGTGGACAGCCAAGCACAACAACAGCGAGGCGATTGTCCAGCAGGAAAACATTATCAAAACCGCTTTTTCCCAGAGCATGACCGAGCATTTGCGTCAGCTGCATAGCCTGGCCAACTGGCCCCCTTTCGGCCAGTATTTGCAGCAGCCCAATTTCGACCGGCGCTGGCTGGATGACAACGTTGGCCGCTGGCTGTATGAGATGTTCGGTCATCAGGAAATTTTTATTGTTGACCCAACGGGCCAGATCGTTATCAGCTGGCAGAACGGTCAGCGCGTTGATAACCAGCACTGGCACAGATTTGAAGAGGCGCTGGCACCGTGGCTGTTACGTCAGGATCGCTCGCACGGCGGGCACAGCGTTCAGGGTACGGCTGATTTTGCCCAGGTGGACGGGCGCGCAACCGTGGTTGCCATCAGCGATATCGGTCGCGTTGAGAACAATAGCGGCTTCAGGCTGATTGGCGTGAAATACCTTGACGATGGTTTCCTCAATGCGCTGGCCCAGCACAGCCTGATTAATGGTTTGCACTATATTGGCGAGCGCCCCGCGCCCGCAGAGCAGGTTCGCTTCCATTTGATCTCACGCCTGGGTTTATCCGCGGGCTATTTCGCCTGGCGGCCGGAACAGCCAGGCAGCCAGATGATGAACACGCTGATGCCTCTGATTGGCACGGTGCTGCTGGTGACGACGCTGGTCTGTATGGTGATGATGTATCGTCTCTGGCGGCTGCGACTGCGGCTGGCGCAGTCAATGTTGCGGCTGGGTGCCAGCGAAGCGCAAGCGCAGCACCTGGCGTTTCATGATGTGCTCACCGGCCTGCCCAATCGAGCATTAATCGATGAGCGTCTGATCCAGGCGCTGGCGCGCGCGTCGCGCAATCGCACTCAGGCGGCGTTGCTGCTGCTCGATCTCGATCGCTTTAAAAATATCAACGATACCTATGGTCATCACGCGGGCGACGATTTAATTATCGAGGTTTCCCATCGCCTTTCTACGTTGCTACGCGATATTGATACCGTTGGCCGCATCGGCGGTGATGAGTTCGTGATTGTGATGGAAGAGATTCAGGATATCAGCGAAGTCAATGCGCTTTGCCAGGGGATTATTGATGCGCTGGCGGAGCCTTTTACCCTGCTTGGCAGCGAGACATGGATTGGCGTTAGCATTGGTATTGCCGTCGCGCCGCAGGATGGGCTGGATCGCCAGGAGTTGATGCGTAAGGCGGATATCGCGCTGTATGAGGCCAAGAATGAGGGGCGCGCCCAGTATCGTCATTTCGCGCGCGCCATGGATGAATCCGTGCAAACGCGCCAGCAGATTGCAGCCGACCTGCGCCAGGCGCTGCAGCAAAAACAGGGGCTGGAAGTCTGGTATCAGCCGCTGATGGATGTGGACGGCGAACGAATCCTGGGCTTTGAAGCGCTGTTGCGCTGGCAGCATGCGCAGCGCGGTTTTATTGCGCCCTCCGAGTTTATTCCGATTGCCGAAGAAACCGGTCTGATTTTGCAGATAGGCGAATGGGTGCTGCGCGAAGCGTGCCGGGTTTCGCTGCGCTGGCCAACGCTGACCATTGCCATTAACGTGTCGCCGCTGCAGTTTCGCGCCGTGGGCTTTGTGCAACGCTTTAAAGAGATTGTGCAGATGGAGGGAGCCGATCCGCGCAACCTTGAACTGGAGATTACCGAAGGCGTGCTGATTGAAGATGAGCGGGAAGCGCGCGCCATCATCATCGCCCTGCGTGAGGCGGGCTTCCGTATCGCGCTGGATGATTTTGGCACCGGCTACTCCAGCCTGAACTATCTGAGCAATTTCCCGGTAGATAAAATCAAAATCGATCGCTCGTTTACCCAGTCGCTGGGCGTGGCGGAAAACTCAACGGCCATTGTGGAATCGGTGGTGCAGCTGGGTCATGCGATGGGCCTGACCGTTACCGCCGAAGGCGTAGAAACCCACGGGCAGATGTCGGCGCTGGCCGAGGCGGGCTGCAATCAATTGCAGGGTTACCTGTTTAGTCAGGCGGTGCCATCTGATCAAATCGCCCTGATGCTGGAGAAGCGCAAAGCGGGTTGAAATTTTTTATGCGTAAGTAGAACTCTTTATCCAGAATATGACCCGGCCATCCAACTGGCCGGGCACCAATTAAATCAGGCTATTGCTCAGTAATGCTCTGATACAACAGACTATTTCTTTTTCGTCGGCAGCACCTCATTCAGCAGCTGGCTGGCGGTATCGCCAATCACCTGCGCGGCGCCACGATCGCCCTTCAGCATCGAAGTCATAAAGGATTTCGCCTGCTTCAAGGTAATATGCGGCGGCAGCGGCGCGACTTCAGGATCGGTTTTCACTTCCAGCACCACCGGACGATCGCTGCTTAATGCTTCCTGCCAGGCGGCGCTGAGTTTTTCCGGATCGTCGACAAAAATCCCTTTCAGACCCAGCATCTCGGCAAAGGCGGCGTAATGGACGTTAGGAATATCCTGGCTGGCTTCAAAGCGCGGGTTGCCTTCCATTACGCGCTGCTCCCAGGTGACCTGGTTAAGATCCTGGTTGTTAAATACGCAGACAATTAACCGACCATCGCCCCAGCCTTGCCAGTATTTCTGAATGGTGATCAGCTCCGCCATGTTGTTCATCTGCATCGCGCCATCGCCCACCAGCGCCACCACCGGCTTATGCGGGAAAGCAAACTTGGCAGCAATCGCATACGGCACCGCCGCGCCCATACAGGCCAGGCCGCCGGAGAGCGTGGCGCGCTGTCCCTGCTTCACCCGATAGTCGCGGGCGAACCAGTTGGCGCAGGAGCCGGAATCGGAAGTCACGATGGCATCTTCCGGCAGTAGCGGGGACATTTCCCATACCACGCGTTGCGGGTTAACCGGCTTCGCGGGCGCCATCGCTCGGTCTTCCATGACCTGCCACCAGGCATGTACCTGACGCGCGATATCTTCCTGCCAGCTGCGATCGGCTTTATGTTGCAGCAGCGGCAGCAGCGCACGCAGCGTTTCCGCCGCATCGCCATGCAGATTCACCTCGCAGGGATAGCGCAGGCCAAGCATCGCCGGATCGATATCAATCTGGATCGCCCGCGCCTTGCCCTCTTCCGGCAAAAATTCCGTCCACGGGAAGCCGCTGCCGATCATTAACAGCGTGTCGCAGTTTTTCATCATTTCGGAGGAAGGTTTGGTGCCTAACAGGCCGATAGAGCCGGTAACAAACGGCGCATCGTCTGGCAGGACGTCTTTACCCAGCAGCGCTTTGGCGACGCCCGCGCCCAGCAGGTTCGCCGCCTGCACCACTTCAACGGCCGCGCCGCGTGCGCCGGAGCCGATCAGGATCGCCACTTTTTTCCCGGCGTTGAGGATCTCGGCGGCGCGTTGCAGATCTTCATCATAAGGCACCACTTTTGGCCGCTGATAGCCAGGGCCGGAATGGGTAAAGCCGTGAGCATGCTGCGGTGCCTGCCAGGGCTCATCCTGTAAATCTTTCGGCAAAATCAGCACTGATACGCCGTTGCGCGCTTTGGCGATGCGCACGCCGCGATCCACCAGATGACGCACCTGCGCTGGCGCGGCGGCTTCCTGTACAAAGTCAGCCACGTCAGAGAAGACGCGATCGAGATTCAGCTCCTGCTGATAATTCGAGCCGCGAGAAGTGGTTTCAGCCTGACCGGAAATCGCCAGCACCGGCGCGTGATCCATTTTGGCATCATACAGGCCGGTCAGCAGATGGGTGGCGCCGGGGCCGCCGGTGGAGAGGCAAACACCCAGCTCCCCGGTAAATTTGGCATGCCCTGCGGCCATGAATGCCGCCATCTCTTCATGACGTACCTGAATAAATTCGATACCGGCGCCCGCTTTGTTGGCGCGCTGAATCGCGCCCAGCACCCCGTTGATGCCGTCGCCCGGGTAACCGTAAATGCGCGTGACGCCCCACGCCTTGAGACGTTCTACAAAAAAATCGCTGGTCTGCATTGCCATTGTCTGTTGCTCCCTTTCAGATTACACAGACATTAAGCATAGCTGACCTGCTCAGAACACAACGGTTACCCTCAGCCCATCGCCTGACTCATCAAGCTCCAGGCGGTCATGCGCTGCGGCTGCCAGTCGCTGCCGCGCACCATGCGCAGCGGATTGTCTACCGGCTGTAAACCCACGGCCTGCAGCCATGCGCCCAGTCCAGCTTCGCTGCGGCTGTCGATACGCACAAAGGCGCCCGCCAGCGGCTGCATCGCATCGACGATCAGTTGCTGCGCGGTGTGGCTATCGGGCGCGATGACCGGACCGATCACATAACCATGACCAAAGCGGCGCGTAACGGCAAAGCCCAGCGGCTCGTTCTGCTGACGCAGCAGCGTGATTCTGGCACCGCTGTGCCACAGCTGTTGCAATAAAGCCAGCCGCTGAAAGCCGTTTGCCTGCCAGTCAAGCTGCGCCAGCGCTGGCAAATCGCCTGGCTGCGCCTCCTGCGCCGGTTGATTAACGGACGGCGGCGTCAGCGCGGGCGTTTGATACTGGATCACTTCACCTGCGGCGACAAACCCCATCTGGCGGTAAAGCGGCGCCCCGGCAGCGGTGGCATGCAAATGCAGCTGCCAGCCATCCAGCTGCTGCAACGTGTGTTGTAACAGCGCCTTACCGATGCCCTGACCGCGCAGCGCACCGGCCACAACAATCACGCCCAGCGAGGCGCGCTCTGTTCCCCATCGCCAGAACAGCGTCGTGCCGACTACCCGCCCCTGCTGTTCCGCGACCACGCCTTCACCCAGCTGCAGCATCTGTTGCCAGTCGGCAAGACGATGCGGCCATTTGACTTCCTGCGTGAGCGCCACGCAGCTGTCCAGATCCTGCGGTGTCATCGCGCGTAAATTCACCATGCCTATCCCTTGTCGGAAAATAGCGACATTAGCCGCTGCGCTAAGGAACTGCAATGTACGGGAGAAAGAGATTAAATCTGATAATCGATTGCTGTTTCCTCTTCCTGAATGCTCAGCGCCTGACGTTTAATCTCTTCCAGCGACAGGTTAGCGTTGCACAGTTCAAGGAATTGCCAGACATAGTTACGCTGTAGCTGTCCGCGCTTCAGTGCCAGCCAGACGGTGCTGGCCTCAAACAGATGACGCGCGTCAAGCCGTGTCAGTGATGATTGTGCATCCAGCTGACACGCCTGATCGGCAAGGATGCCTACGCCAAGTCCTAACTCCACATAGGTTTTCACGACGTCAGAGTCCTGCGCGCTGAGAATAATATCTGGCTTCAGCCCCGCGGCCTGAAACGCGCGATCGACCCGTGAGCGCCCAGTAATGCCCTGGCGATAGGTAATCAGCGGGTAACGGCTGAGCGCCGCCAGCGAAAGCTGCGGCTCCTGCTCCAGCGCATGTCCTTGCGGCACCAGCAGCGCGTGATGCCAGCTAAACCACGGAAAGGCTGCCAGCGCAGGCTGATTAACCAGTTGTTCGCTGGCAATGCCAATATCCGCTTCACCGGCAGCAACCATCGCCACAATTTCCTGCGGCGAACCCTGATTCAGTTCCAGACGCACCTGCGGCCAGAGGGCGCGAAAGGCTTTGATCACGTTTGGCAGGCTGTAGCGCGCCTGGGTATGGGTCGTGGCAATGGTCAGCACGCCGCTGGTTTCATTAGTAAACACATCGGCCAGCCGCCGTACCCGGCTCGCCTCATCAAGAATGCGTTCAGCAATAGTGAGCAGCGCCTTACCCGGTTCGGTCATTCCCAGCAGACGCTTACCGCGTCGGATAAAGATCTCAACGCCCAACTCCTCTTCCAGATCGCGTATATGGCGACTGACGCCAGACTGAGAAGTAAAAAGTGTGTTTGCGACTTCCGTCAGGTTGAATTCACAGCGCGCGGCTTCACGAATAATTTTAAGCTGTTGAAAGTTCAAACCGTTTCTCCTTATCTGGCGATCAATTAGTCTTTATGTTAAGCAGGCTAATTGATAGCTACAAATAATAAAAAACGGTTTGTTATGCTTTTATGTGATATGTAACAGCCGGATGCGCCAGGTGAATACGCCCGTTTTTAAACCACGTTAACCCACCAGCATCAGCTCACGTGCTTCCGGCGCCGGTTTGTTCAACAGCGTCAGCAGAATGTTTTTAACCGCCTGGGCGGAAGGCGAAAGCGGCAGTCGTGAAGAGACATTCAGCGACAGCGGTAAGTTAAGCGCAGGTGAATTGATACGCGCCATCCAGCCATTGGTAGCGCTAACCAGCGCGCGCGCCGCCGATTCCGGCAATACCGTGGCGCCCATGCCGCTGGAGACGGCGGCGGTCAGGGTCGCAAGCGATTCGATCTCGCCAATAATGCGTGCGCTCAGGCGACGTAATGAAAAAGCTTCATCCACTCGCTTACGTACCGCGCTGTAATCACGCGGCAAAAAGAGGTTCATCTGCGCCACGTCAGCCAGATCGACCGTGCTGCCCGGCGCGTCGCAGGCGCCAACCAGATAAAGCTCTTCTTTCATCAGCGGCGTGCTGCTAATGCCTGCCAGCGGCGTGCGGTCATACAGCACCGCCATATCAAGCTGCCCATTCATTACTTTTTCATTTAGCGATGAACCGCTGTTCTCATGCAGATAAACCAGGATTTCCGGGTACGCTTCACGCACCGTTTGCAGCAGTGGCATGGTCAACGATGAGGCGGCGGTGCCCGGCGCGAGGCCGATTGATACCTGTCCGTTCAGCGTTTGCCCGGCATTCATCACCGCCATTTGCGCCTGTTCACACTGACGCAGAATGGTACGCGCATGCGCATAAAGAATTTTACCCGCATCGGTTGGCGTTACGCCGCGTTTGGTACGGATGAGCAGCTGCTGATCCAGCTCGTTTTCCAGCGTGGCAACTTGCTGACTCAGCGCAGGCTGCGCGATATGCAGCACTTCTGCCGCCTGGGTCAGACTGCCGATATCGACGATTTTTACGAAATATTTGAGTCGTCTCAAGTTCATGTTGCCTCCGTCGGGGTTCCCGAATGTTGTCACCAGCTCAGACGCGCATCGCGGCTGTTCATTCAGAAGTGCAATATGCAGGCCAGCTTTTAATACAGCGCGGAACGTGCGGCTAACCTACGATAAAATAAGCAAATCTGATTACCCCAAAGGAGTTAATGCGCGGCATTAGCGGTAATAGTCGGGCAGACTTCTGGACGCTTGCACCATAAGCGTGCAGGCGCTGCGTTTAGGCTGTGCAGGTTATTAAACAGCATGGATGACGTTCCTCGCGGTTCTTCCGATCGCAGTCACAAAAACCTTTCTTCGTACCGGTAGAAATATGAGCAGCATCACTGTTCATTCTTTCCCTCGTGGCAAATGTAAAATTTATGTTATTACCTTAATCCACAAAACAATCGCTAAAACAGCGAGTTAATCACATTGAAATTATCACTTAGTTAACTTTTTCGTTGGTTAAGTAAAAAATAAATAACGTAACGTCATACTCGTAGCGCCTCACCACCAGCGATAAGCGGTAGTGCGCCTGCTCTCTCCTGAACCTTGAGAAGGAAACGATTTTGCTGACTGTACTGGGTTTTTCAATGGTGATCTGCTTCATGTATCTGATCATGACCAAGCGGATGTCGGCGCTGATTGCGCTAATTATTGTTCCCACGCTGTTCGCGCTGGTAGGCGGTTTCTGGCATGGCCTGGGAGAGATGATGCTTAACGGCGTGAAAACGCTGGCCCCTACCGGCGTAATGCTGACGTTTTCTATTCTCTATTTCGGTTTGATGATTGACGCCGGCCTTTTCGATCCGCTGGTGCGGCTGATTTTAAAAATCGTGCGCGGCGATCCGTTAAAAGTGCTGGTGGGCACCGCCGTGCTGACGTTGCTGGTTTCGCTGGATGGCGACAGCTCTACCACCTATATGATCTCCGTCGCCGCCTTTTTGCCGCTCTATCAGCGACTGGGAATGAATGTGCTGCCGATGCTCTGTTTGATTAATCTGGCCAGCGGCATCATGAACCTGTCGCCCTGGGGCGGCCCGACCGCCCGTGCAGCGGCGGCGCTGCGTATCGATGCGCTGGATATCTTTATTCCGATGATTCCGGCGATGCTGTTGGGCTGCCTTACCCTGGTGGGCATGGCGGTGCTGTTTGGCCTGCGCGAACGTCGCCGACTGGGCATTATGACGATGGAGAGCCACCATCTGGAGAATATCAGCCTGGGACTGGGCGACGCGGAGGATTGTGAAGCTAACCGTCGTCCTAAAATGTTCTGGCCTAACTTTATTCTGACTACCGCGCTGTTGGTACTGCTGGTGATGGGGCTGATGCCGATTCATATTCTGTTTATGTTGGCGTTCGCGATTGGCGTCATGCTTAACTATCCCAAACTGGAACAGCAGAAAGAGCGTATCGGCGCGCATGCCGCTAACGTGCTGGCGGTTACCGCGCTGATTTTCGCCGCCGGGATCTTTACCGGTATTTTGTCCGGCACCGGCATGGTGGACGCGATGGCCAAAAGCCTGCTGGCGGTGATCCCTCACAGCTTTGGCCCTTATCTGGCTGTATTTACCGCTGTCGTTAGCCTGCCCTTTACCTTTTTTATGTCTAACGACGCATTCTATTTTGGCATCCTGCCGGTGATTGCCCAGACTGCCGCCGGTTACGGCATTAGCGCCGAAGAGATTGCTCGCGCCTCAATTATTGGCCAGCCTTTCCATCTGCTTAGCCCGCTGGTGCCGTCAATTTATCTGCTGGTTGGCCTGGCGAAGGTCGATATTGGTGACCATCAGCGCTTTTCTATTAAGTGGGGGATTGTGGTGAGTATGGCGCTGCTGGTGGGCGGCATTGTGTTTGGCGCATTTCCGCTCTGGCATAGCTGATTTGTTGATGGCGCGCGGTTTTCGTCAAAGGCAAGGCGGCAATCAAAGTCGCTGTTCTAAATAACCTGGCATGCTGCCTGGTCGGCGCTTTTTTTCATCAAGCTCCGGTCGGGCAGTAAAGCGATTAATGGCGTAGCTGAGCCAAATCTTCTTCGGTCAAACCGGTGGCTTCCAGTACCGATTCGCGAGGCATCCCCATTTTTAACAGACTACTGGCGACTTCTAGCTTGCCTTCATTTCTGCCTTCCTGACGGCCAAGCTGGATGCCTTTCTCTATGCCTTTCTCTATGCCTTTCTGTTCAAGCTGCTGTGCGATAGTCATAAGTGCGCTCCCATGCTGCGGCACACGCTGTGCCAGTTCGCGGACAAAAGCTTCAGAGTCTGCGGACTCCCCCGCCTGAATTAAATAGTGTATCAGCGCCGTTACCTGCGGTGAAGAAAGATAATCAGCCATCAGCAACGTCGCCAGACGATCTGTTAGCGTAGCGAGATCACGCTGATGAATATGCTTTTGCAGTAACGTCAGTGCCGCCATACTGCGGTGATGCATTATTTCATCATCAGGAATCACGGTAACATCAATAAGTGGAAACGCATTGCTGTAAAGTTCGCCAGCCAGCTCAGAGTCATCGAATTCATTTAGCCAGCATGTTGAATAGGGGTAGGGGCTACGTTTGCCAACATAAAAAAGCACCGGTATCACCAGCGGCAGCTTTTTATGGCCCGCGTCGAGATGGCGCTGCATCGCGGCGACGGCGTAGCGCAGCAGGCGAAAGGCCATATGTTTGTCCGGTGAAGATTGATGCTCGATCAATACATGAACATAGCCAGCGCCTCCGGCAGTTTTCAGGCTATAAAGGATATCACTAAAATATTGCCGCAGGTCATTCTCTACAAACGAGCCGGATTCCAGCTTCAGCGTGCTGAGATCACAGATGGCACGCAACGCTGGCGGAAGATGCAGTTCCATAAAATCACGCGCAATTTCCGGCTGCGATAAAAACTGGCGAAAAGTAGCATCATGAGGCGTAGGTATCTGGTGTTTTTTCATGGGCGGATAACCTTTATACAGAGCGGTTTCTCTGGTTAGCCTTTAATAAAACGCAAAGAGATACTTACTCGGTATTATTTTTGTTTATAAATAAAAATACGATTGCGGCGCTAATTATAATTTCTGCTAAGTTTAAACATCCCGGCTGACGTCAGCGGGGAAACGTCTAACGTTAATGCCATTCGGCAGATGAGAAAAGCAGCAAAAGGCAGGTTATTGCTGATTTTGCCAGCAAACGCACAATAAAAGGCGGTACAGGCTTTGACATTGCCTCAGGCGCCCGCTAGTATTCGTCTCGTTCACACGATTCCTCTGTAGTTCAGTCGGTAGAACGGCGGACTGTTAATCCGTATGTCACTGGTTCGAGTCCAGTCAGAGGAGCCATATTTAGAGAAGCCCGCTCAGGGAAACCGAGCGGGCTTTTTGCATTCTGCGCTACATCCCGATGTCCAGATTCCGAAAAACTGTAAACTTCATATGTAGGTTTCAGGCGAAATGATATGCTGTTGTCATTGCGAATTATCTGCCCGGTGGCTCAAAGATGGCAAGTTTCACCCGTTATAGCAGTCAGGCCAATAATCTAAGAATTAAACTGGTAAGCCTTTCAAAAAAAAGAAAAATCCCTGTAGATGAGCTATTAAAAATAGTTCTTAGCCTGCTTTTTATACGCGGCTTAAATTTCGGCTACATAAACAATGATGCCAGTAAAGCTGCGCGCAGCCGCTGGTCCTTTGATGAAAATAAAATAAGGGATGTCTTTAATTCCTACATAAGCTTAATCAACCCTGGAAACAGTAACTCAGAGTTACAAAAAAAATTCCCCGAGTTTAATTTTCAGTTAGCCAGCCTGTTTGAACCGCACACTCAGGATTCCCTTGCCTATACCAGAAAGGTTAACGGCGCATTAATTTGGGATTTAATTAATCTAAGCACTTTCGCTGAAAACGCATCACGTGATTTTGATGAATACGAATATACAAGAACAGTGTTTGATCATCTTTTTTATACTCTTTTAGGCAAACCCTTAAGGTCTGATGAACAATTTTACGCACGCCTTATTCAAGGGCTGCACCAGCATGATGACATGATATATAGTGAGTATCCCCTGCTCACTGGTGAACTTGTTGTTAATAATGAGGAAGCTTTAACACCGTACGCTAACTATTTACTTACTCATGATTCTCAGCATATCTCATTATTTTTAACCATGCGATTAGCATTGCACAAAATTAACGCCACCAACACTGGAGAAGCAAGTTTTTATTTGTGCCGAGACGGGAAATCTTCTTTTTTTGACGCTGATGACATTAGCGCGCTGCATTATTTCTCGAAAAAAAGACAGAAAAATCCTTATACCGCCATGATAGAAATCAGCGGCAATATAAACAAAAAAGATTTTGATCATATTATAAATTCCGGCAGGCTGTTTTCTGTGATTGAGTCCAGTGGCCAGGGGGGAAGTAAGCTGCGAAAAATATTTTTAATTAGCGATAAACAATATTTCAATGAGATTCTTTTTATTGATATCTCATTAATCAGCTCCGCACTCGATCTTACCAGAATGGAAGAAGCTGAGTTAATTGGGTGCACGCTGAGCAGCTGTTTTAAAATCCCCTGGCAGAAATCGAAAATACGCAATGAAATGAACTATCAAGCACAGGCAATAACATCACGTTTATTTTCTCAGTATGAAAATCTGGCCGGGTATTGTCAACGAGTGCCGCGAGAAAAAATCACACAACTAAAGCATTTGCGAACAACCGAATGGATTGCTGAACCGACGCAAAAGAACACCTTTAACGGATTAAGCTCTAATGAAATATATGATGAAATCGTAAGCAAAAACAGAAATAAATGCCATTATATTATCGGCAATAATGGCGTTGGAAAAAGTTATCTTCTGCAGGACATAGCAAAAAAGGCGCAGAATGAGAACCCTGAAAAAACCGTATTAATGTTATCGTTCGGGTTTTCCGACCGTTTTCACACCATCAACATTGTAGATAAAAAAAAGTTAATTTACCTTGGCGATAGACCAAATAGCAAAGTTATTACTTTCAATAACCGACAAAACATGTTGGGCAAACTTATCATTATCATTTTTCAGAATGAAAAGAAAAGAAATCTCTTAAGCGAACTTTTAGATAAATTCAACCTGACATCGGAGGTTTATTTTTTACCGCCAGGATATGAGATTATAGATAACGAGCTTTATAGTAATGAAGAAACTTACAACATTAACCTGTTGCAATCAGATAACATTATCGACAGTAAGAAATTAAAAAATTACTTGCTGGCATTTCAGAAAGTTGGAATTCGTTCCGTTATCCCTTTTACTGCGCTTAGCTCCGGCGAGCAGCACATTTTAATTATGTTAGTACGTATTGTTTCCAGTATTGAATCAGGATGTATTGTACTTATTGACGAACCAGAATTAAGTCTGCATGTTAAATGGCAACAGCTGCTTCCATGGATTTTTACTAAAATAAGCCAGGAGTTTGACGTCAGTCTGGTGATAGCCACCCACTCTCCGATATTGATTACGGCTGTTGATCACAAGCATGGCCAATGCTACCAGGCCAGCTCTGAGCGGATAATTCCCATTAGCGAGGAAGAGGTAAAGAATATGGAAGCGACCTTGCTGGATGCTTTTGATATTGTAACAAAGAACAACCGTTCTGTTTACGAACACTGTGCAACGGCCATAGCTAATTTTATGCAGGCGGTTAACCAAAGCGAAGCAGAAGAGATCGAATATGCAAGAAATAAAGCATTAACTACGTTGAGCATATTACGCAATAAGATAAAAAATAACTTGGTTAAGATTCATAATCAACAAAGCGATATACAGCTGTTAAAACAAGCAGAAGAGGCAATCAAAGAAATATATACAAACCATTATAACGAGAGTAATTATGCAGAGTGAATTCTCGGCGGTATGTAAAAAAATAAAAGATAAAGGAAAAAGGGATTTTATTGAATCTCTCCTTTGTTTACTCTGTCAAAAAGCACAGGAGGCTAACGTCAACGTTTGGAACGAGCTTTATAAGCTGAAGTTATCCTATGGTAATAGTACCATCAAAGGATCCTATGTTACCAAGGCGATACGTGATTACTTAATTGAGCGTCAGAACAGTCGTTGTTGTTATTGTAAGCGTTACATATTAAACAGTTCCTGGGTACGTCAGGTTGAACATATTTTACCCACTGCGCATTACCCGCGGTTTTCTCTTACTATGAACAATCTTGCCGTTGCCTGCGCTGAATGTAACAATGCTAAAAGTAATGATATATGGTGGCAATCCATTAACCCAGCAGGCCCTTATCCAGACATGCTCCTGTTTAAAGATGCATTTCATCACAATATGCATAAATATGATGAACATGTGCGTTGGTTTCGTTACAGCAACAACAAATTTTCTTTCAGCATTTATGCTGGCCTTACCGCGCCTGGCCGTAAGCTTTGTTCAGATCTTTTAGAGAAAGTGGTGCAGGTAGAAATTTTGAATATCTGTGATGATGGCATGCAAGCAGCGCTGGATAAAATCAACTTATACAATACAAATAATAAAACCATGCCTGGCCTGGAAACATTTTTGCGCGAATTACAAAAAAAATTAATAGCCTGATTTGTGACAGATAAGGTATCAGCACAGGGATCCCTCCCTTTTCCTGATACGGTTTATGACGTGGGCGATATTCTCATAACCAGAACAGATAGCAAATAATAAAGCGCCGTGTTATTTTGCCAGCAGCCGGTTAACCTTCACGATCGAACGGGTCAGCGCGCTGCCATGATGCGGATCGCCAAAGTGAAACAGCGCCGTCGCCCGGCGAAAAGCGGGATCGCAGGGGCCGTTGGCATGGAAAGAGCGATAGCCATGAAAGAAATAGATATTGCCCGGCTGTAAATCAAGCGTCATGGGTTTAACCAGCCGTTTTCCGATGGCTTTCGTTAACAGATAACGTGACACTTTATTTTGCATCAGCGTTTTTTCCAGCACGTTAAATAATACGCTGGAGCGAAAACGTCGCAGGTTCGGAAACAGGACTAAATCACCGCGTGCCTCGCCCTGCTGGGGAATTTCGATTGGCAATAGCGCGGTAATTACGCTGGCATCATAATGGAAGGTGTTTGATTTCCTTTTGCCGCTTTCGCCCTGTACGCAGCGCAGTACCGATAAAATATTTTGCTGAGGCAAATCACGTCCTAACGACTTTTCCGCCATCAGTTGCATCAGCTGACGAAATTGATCATTTTCGCTAAGCGCAGCCAGCGGCGTATGGTCGATTTTTTCTACGTCGCCAAAAATGGCATGATAACCTTTTCCCGCTTTGGCACTCACTTCATCAATCCATTGACGAAACGTCGCCAGGCCTTCATCAGTCACCGCATTTTCCAGTACGGCGTATCCCTGATTTTCAATGTTATCTAACAGTTGTGGAACGTTATTCGGATCAAGATTAACAATAAAAGACATAGTACCCTGCCTGTTATAACTATTTTTGCTTTATGGACTTAAAAGTCCTTATTCACTACCCTGGTATTACCGGCTTAATCATAGGAGGCCTGCGCCATAAAGAAATGCATCCAGCGAAAATAAGAATCTTTAACATTTATCGTCTAATTTAGACTGGCATTAACTGGACCAGGTTTTTTCTCGCGCCTGTTCATTAATCCACTGAATTAACAACGCTATTACCTATTCATGTTAATTAATTCTTTTTTATTGCAGCCAGGAATAAGTAAACCCCTTTTTTTAGAGGTGACAAAATCAGCGATTTCTCTGCCGCTCAGTGGGCGATAACTGAAAATATTTTTTGTCACAGTAGCCAGTTGTCTGATGCGTTGTGTTTAACGCATCAACAGGCTACCCTGCCAGCGGCTTAATTAACGGGAATTCCCCTGATATGGTTGAACAGGTAAAACGCAAGAACGATCCTGAAGGACTGAAAAAACGTATTCTTGAAGGCGCGCTAAAAGCCTTTGCCGAACATGGCATGCAAGGGGCGCGTCTGGAGCAGATCGCAGGCTATGCGCAAACCACTAAACGCATGGTGGTTTACCACTTCGGCAATAAAGAAAACCTTTATATCGCCGTGCTGGAACAGGTTTATCAGCAGATCCGTGAACATGAAACCGGCCTGAATTTACGCGAACTGCCGCCGGAAGAGGCCATTAGCCGCTTGGTGGAAGAGAGTTTTGATTATCACGCCACTCACGCTGATTTTATGCGTTTGGTGTGCAGTGAAAACCTGCTGCGCGGCCGCTATATCAGCCAGTCGCCGCGCATCAAAGCGCTTAACCGCAGCGCACTGGATCTGCTGGATGAGATTTTGTCACGCGGGCAGCAGGCGGGCCTGTTTCATCATGACGTGAATACCATTGACGTGCATCGACTGATCAGCAGCATCTGCGTTCACCATGTTTCAAACCGCTATACCTTTAATGCGCTGTTTACGCCGGATAACAGCGAAGCGGAAAGCATCAAGCGTAATCGTCAGTTGGCCGTTACCGCCACGCTGCGCTATTTACGCCGCTATGAGGCGCCTTGATCTCCTGTTGGTCAAAATAGCAGGCTGGTAAGCATGCTTTACCAGCCTGCGCCGAACAGGAAACCGCCGGGAGCACCGCTACAGCAGATCGCGCCATGACATAATCAGCGCCGCCGGGAGCGGATCGGCACGCACGCCAGGCGAAGGCTGCCAGCTGTCCCAGGCACGGAAAGCGGAAAAATCAAGCCCGGTCAGGCTTTCCAGCCCGCTAACCGTAATGCGAAACTCATCTATCTGCGGCGCATTATCGTGCTGTGCAGAAGCGATCACCCGTCGCGGTTCATCCAGCAGCTTCGCCTGGCTAACCAGCAGCGCGGTAGCCTGCGGCTCTCCTTCGCTATCAATACGCAAAATCACTTTCCAGTACATCAGCGGCACTTTCGCCTCGCCATACTGCCGCCACTGATCGTTAAGCACCGGCCCGGTAAGCACCGTAATCTGCTTTTTAGACTGCAATACGCCATGCTCCAGAATGTAGCGCTCTACGCCCTGCCAGTATTGCAGGCTCTGGTTAAAGCGAAAATGCTGCGGTGAACAGTTAGTAAAGTGAAAAGTATCTTTGTTGGCGCGGATCGCCTCCTGCGGCGTACCCCAGGTAGGATCGCTGCGCCGGGTAAGATGCCCGCGATCGAACCAGCGGCTGAATTCACGATAAAAAGACTGCACCAGGTAGTAACGGCTGTCGATACGGCTGTCTTCATACCAGCTATCGCCCTCTGCCAGCAGCGAGGGCTGACCGCTGTCGCGATTGATATTGATATAACGCGCGCCATCAATATTGGTGGCCGTCAAAAAGGCGATGCGTCGTTCGGCACAGATAGCCAGCGAAAAGTTTTGGTAATCCAGAATCGCCTCAATGCCGGACGCGCCGGAGCGCAGCGGAGCCATTTCAGCCGCCCTGGGCTGCAGAATGGATGCCAGCGGCACCGTGTGGTCGGCTAAAAAGTCAGCCTGATAGCCGTTACGATTAGCATAATTTGCATCCGGCGCGGCGCGAGCCTGCTCCGTTAATGTCAGCGCGCGCTCGCCGCGTAGCGCGGCAATCAGACGTTGACGCGCCAGCGGTTCAAGTTTTACCGCCTCTGCCTTTAGCCAGTCCACCAGTGCGCTGATGCGGATGCCTTCGTTAATCAGGGTTCCGCTCTCATCCCGCGCCGCGCCGTGATGCAGCGCCACCAGCTGCCAGCTATCGTTAAAAACCGGCGCGCCGGAGGATCCCTCATCGGTGTCCGCCGTGTAATGCAGCACATTTGCCGCCGCGCTGCCCTCTTCCCCACGCGCCAGTAAATAGTTATCACGCAGCGCAACCTGCTGCGTGGCACCCGCAGGATGCTGAATAATATTTACCGCCATGCCTAAACGATGTTTATCGGGCCGGTCGCTGAGTACGATTTGTCCCAGCTGCGCCGCATCAGCCGAGCCGGTACGCGCTTCGCCCAGCGCGACGACCGTACAGTCCAGCTCATCTTCCGGGCTGGACAGCCAGAAACTGTCGGCATCCAGTGAATAGATATGGGTTGCCGCAATGCGTCCGCGCTCATTTTCCCAGTAGCCGAATTCTACGCTGTAACCCGCGGCGCGCTGAGGATCTGGCAGCACATGAAAACAGGTAACAAACAGCCCGGCGCCCGTCAGAAAACCGGTGCCTTTCGGGACGCCATCTTCGCGTACCAGCGCTACCGCGTTGGCCCGTTCCGCGCCCTGCAGTAAAAAGCCGGTGGGTAAGAAATCAGCCTCGGGGCCGACGATCGCCGTTCGTTCCAGCATGCGCTGGAAAACATAACGCTGCGCGCGTCGGCTATCCGGCTCCGCCTGTTCGATCTTTCCTTCGGCAACGGCTTTTACGCTCTGTTTGCGCTGCACCGTGGTTAATGCCAGCCGCTGCCGTACCAGATTTTCTGTCTGCGTCATGGTTACTCCTTTCGCCTCGCTGTTAAGCCGCCCTCATAACCATAGTCACCTTTGCTCATATCAGCACGCGGCTTAAAAAGGTTAAGATAGCGTCAGACTGCTGATTTCTTCAGCACTCAGCCAATTTTTGCGAAACAGGCTTTGACAAGCTCTGATACCCTCGATATTATGCGCCCCGTTCACACGATTCCTCTGTAGTTCAGTCGGTAGAACGGCGGACTGTTAATCCGTATGTCACTGGTTCGAGTCCAGTCAGAGGAGCCATATTTAGAGAAGCCCGCTCAGGGAAACCTGAGCGAGCTTTTTGCTGTTTGCTTTTTGCCATTACCATTGCCAGCGTAATAGACATCGGCTTCGGCTTCGGCTTCGGCTTCGGCTTCGGCAAAAGCTAAACGGCCTCAGCTTGCCGACTTCTCTCTCCGTGCGGCTTCCACAACATAAAATGCTGCGTAAACCCAAATCATCATTGTTAAGAGCCGCTAAAAATGTTGAATTCGGGTTAACAGCGGTCTATTGCGCGTCAGCAGGAGCGCACAAAAAACAAAAAGTACAATTACATTACCAATCTGGAATTTACCACTTAAAAAACCACCAAAACAATTTATTTCAGAATAAAAACCCACAAAACATTTACCTTTGCAATAAGACCCTGCTTTTATTAGGGATGAAATTTTATCCTGTGACATTTATCACCTCCTTGTTAAGCGATAATATCGCCCCCACAAGCGAAGATATGACTGATATAATATTAAGCTGCCTAATCCTTATTATTATTTCGGTCGCCTATATAAAATTAAGTTATATTCACTGCTTTGATATAATTACCTCCCTTGTTATTACCATGGATGTGAAAGTGATGTCATGCATTTGTAATACATATAACCCGCCGTTGTAAAATAAAATGCCGCCTATATAAAAATTGACAATGAGAGGTCAAAAAAACTAACCTTACGCCGTCAATTAAAACCATTAGGAATAATCTTAGAGAGGGATCTACTTTAAAAAAGGAGCAACTGCTACCATCATGAGGTCGAACTCTCTGTTTACTCAATATCCTTTTAAATATCTGTTAAGCGCTGTGAGTAAAGTTAGCACTTACGTTTTACTTACGTTGTTTTTTACCGGCATCCCGGCGCAGGCCTCATTAACCCTCGATCAAAGCAGGGTTATTATCAGCGCACAGAATGATTCTGGCGTAGTTAAAATTAATAACCCAACTGACCGCGATTACCTTATTCAAAGCTGGATAACCGATAGCGGTAATAATGCGCAGGAAGAGCTGTTTGTGCAGCCTCCGCTGTTAAAAATTAAAGCGCATCACAAGGTTGCACTGCATATCGAAACGATTAACGCTGCACTGGCGCAGCAACCGCATGAGCGGCTCTACCGGCTGAACGTTAAAGAGATCCCACGGGTAGATAAAAACCAGGGCAGCGCGCAGCTGATGCTGGTTATGCTGACCAGGGTAAAAGTGCTTTATCGCCCTGATACGGTTCCGGCGGAAATGAGGAAAGATTACCTCAAATTAAAATGGCAAAGAGCCAACGGCAAGCTGTTAGTTAAAAACCCAACGCCTTATTACATTACGTTTAATAAGGTATGGGAAGGCAACGATAAATTACATCCGCTTAAGGCTGATATGATTGCGCCCGGCGCAACGCTTACTATCAACCATTATCACGGCGCAGCAGACATCCATTACACTATTATCAACGACTATGGCGATAATAGTGAAACCGTAAATATATCATTATAACCCAGCACGGAATAACCAATTCATCAGCATTCCTGACAGGTTCGTTGTTCCGTTATTATTTATTAAAGGATGAAAAATGAAGCAATTAAATGCGATTTCTCTCGGTATACTCCTGGCGACATCTTCTGCGGCGTTTGCCGGTAGCGAAGGCGTGGTTCATTTTAACGGCCATGTTAATGAACCTACCTGTGCGGTAATCAGCCCTAAACAAAATATTAAGCTGGATACAATCGGCGCTGCTGAATTACTGAATGTGAATGTTGGCGAAACCACTGAAAAAGGCTCAAAGCAATTTGAAATCCACCTTAATTGCGACACGCCTAATCTACAGAATCATATCGTATTGAGAATGAACGGCAATGCCGATGCTAATCAGGTACAGGCGCTAAGTAATGCTGCTGACAGCAATAACGGCGTCGGGCTGGAAGTGTTTTACAACAATCAGGTTCTGAAGCCCAACGAGACGCTCCCCGGTGCGCTGTTTAGTAACCTGAACAACCAGGGAGATGACAACCTGACGATGACCGTTCGTTACGCGCGTACCGCTCAGGAAGTGAAAGGCGGTAACGTTGAGTCTGACGTGACCTTTGTGAGTGAATACCGTTAATTCTTCCCTCTTCCCTACGTTAAAACCAGCCATGGATTTTCCATGGCTTTTTTCACCCGCAGGCAAGTAATGAGCAAGGCCCTCCCCTCTGTCGCCCTGTTGTTAATACTGCTGTTTCAGATGGCGCTATGCGCCGCGCCGCTGATAGCAGCAGAAGAATTCGATCTTTCGCTGCTGGAGAACAGTACACAAATAACCAAAAGCGAAGCGGAAATTTTTAACCGTGACAGTGAGATTTTGCCCGGTAGCTATCCGCTGACAATCGTAATTAACCAGCATGAGGTGGCACGGCAGAAAATAACTTTTCAGCTTAACCAGGGCCGCAGCGAGCCGCTGTTTCGCTGCCGCGATTTGCAAGAGTGGGGAATACAAATCAAAACCTGCGCGCACGAGCGCGGCTTTCTGACCGACTGGATAACACAAGCGCAGTTTGACGTTGATATGGGTGAGGACGAGCTTCTTATTAGCCTACCGCAGCAGGCATGGCACCAGCCCAATCCCTATGACGTGGCGCCTGACTGGAAATGGGACAACGGTATTAACGCCGCGTTTGCTGATTATGACCTCTACGCCCAACACAACGTACACAGCCTTAACGGGGATAGTCTGTACGGCAATCTCACCAACGGCATCAATTTTGCGGGCGTACGCTTGCGTAACAGCGGATTTATTTCTGCGCCCGCTATGCGCCATCCTCGTTATCAGAGCAGCACAACCTGGCTGGCATACGATCTGGACAGCTTGCGTAGCACGCTGACCGTCGGCGATTTTTATACCAGTGGCCGCCTGTTTCCCAGTATGTCGCTGCGTGGCGTGAGCCTGGCGACCAATATGGCGATGTTCCCGAATAGTGAACGCAGCTATATTCCGGCCATTATCGGCTCGGTAAGCGCTAACGCCACGGTGATTGTCAGGCAGAGTGGCTATGTGATCGCCACTCGCCAGATCCCGCCGGGCGCGTTTAATATTAACGATATTCCGGTTTCCTCTTCGGCAGGCGATATTGATGTCACCCTTGTTGAAGCCAGCGGCAAACGGCAACACTTTGTCCAGCCTTTTAACACCAACAGCTTTCAGGTGCCCAGCGGCAGCCTGCGCTACGCTTTTAATCTGGGGCGCAGCCGCACAGAAGAGGCGCAGTCGCTGCTGGAAACCTCGCTGCTGTATGGCCTGAATAACACTTTTACCCTGCTGGAAGGCGTGCAATATGCCGAAAGGTACCACAATATCGTTTCGGGCCTTGGCGCGAACGTCAGATGGCTGGGCGGAGTTAATTTGTTGCTTAATCAGAGCCGGACGACCGCTAACAGCCATAGCCGATCGGGCAAACAGCTGCAGCTGGGCCTGAACCGCTTCCTGCCGCTAACGGATAGCTATATTTACGCCTCCGCTACGCACCGCTTCACCCCCGGCTACCGCGAATTTAGCCAGGCGACGCGCTCCGATGCCTCGCTGCGTCATAGCTATCGTAATAAATACAGCATACAGCTGAGCCAGAATATCAAGGGCCTGAACCTGGCGCTGAACTACAGTCAGGAGATCGACTGGAACGGCGAACGCTACCGCAGCTGGCAAACTAACCTCAACCTTTACCCCGGACGCGCCACGCTGCTGACTTCGCTCTCGCGCCGCTATCGGCCAGGCCATGCGGGCGAAAATGTTATTTCACTGAGCCTTAGCATCCCGCTGGGACGTGAGCGCAAATATTATGTTGATATCAGCCAAACGGGCGGTGAAAACCGCAGCAGCCAGATCGCGTTCAGCGGCACCGGCGGGGCCAATGATGCACTGAATTATTCGCTGGGCGCGTCACGCAGCAGCGGGCAATATCAGTATGACGCTTCCGCCTGGTACACCTCCAGCCAGGGCGTAACGCACGCCGCCTGGTCACGCGGCGGCTCGGCCCAGCAGTGGCTGCTGGGACAACGTGGCTCCGTGGTAATGCATCGTCATGGGGTGACGCTGGGGCAGCCGCTGAACGGCAGCGCGGCGATTATCCATACGGCTGATGTGCGCGATATCGGCGTGGAAAACGCCCGGTATGTGAAAACCGATCGCTGGGGAAACGCGGTGGTGCCAGGCCTGGTGCCCTATTACTACAATGAGCTGACGCCGGTTTTGGATCGCAAGCGCCAAAAAACCGTTAAGGTTGATGAAACCGTTGCGCGCCGCGTACCGCGTCAGGGTGCCATCGTTGAGGTGGAATTTTCCGCTTCGCGCCAGCAGCAGCATTATGTTCGCGTCAACGGCGATGACGCGGTTGCGCTCGCTTTTGGCAGCGTGCTGTCCGATGCGGATAATCATCAGCGCGGCATCGTTTCCCTGGGCGGTATTGCCTCGCTCGATATTTATCAGCTGTCCTGGCCGCTGCACAGCAAACTGCCATCGGGCCAACCCTGCCATATCGCACGCCCCGACCAACAGGCGATGGCGAAGAAAATCTGGACGCTGGTCTGCCGCCCCTAATCGGGCAACAAGCCGCCCGCCCCGCAGAAAACAAAACGGGCCGCAAGCGCGGCCCGATGGTAACCAGCCAGCGCTCAGGCTGGCCGCAAAGATTACTGATTCTGTCCCGGGACTTTATGAACGCCCATTGACTTCAGTTTCTTGGAAAGCTCACGACGCTCTTTCGACAGATCGGCGTTTTTGATGATGTATTCATCCACGCGGTCTTCATAGTCGCTGCGCATGCTGGCGATAATTTCCTGAATCGCTTCAACGCTCATGCCCGGCTTGATGTATTCGCTCAGGTTATCCAGCAGCAGCACACGTTTCTGGTTGTCACGAATTTTCTTTTCAACATCGTGAATTTCGCGCTGCAGCTTGTGCTTGCGGCGGTTCATGCGCACGAACTCAAGCACGTCCTGAAATGATTGCTTTGCATTTTCCATGTTGACACCTTTCATTAGGCCTGCCTGAACAGGCGGTATTGTCGTAGCCTTCAGCTTAGCGGCTCGCCTGGGCCGATGGCAATTTTCACGTTTAAATTCAGACTGTGGGACATTTTAGCGCGAAATCTTGCGCAGCCACAGCGTCGATTGTCGAAACGGTTATTTACGCATGGCCAGCCGGATAAGATCGGAAAGGCGTTCCAGCTGTTTCGCCAGCTCCAGACTTAGCCAGACATAGCCATGAATCGGCGTTTCCACCAGCCGATCGCTGTCGTTTTCCGCAATCAGCTGCCGCAGTTCACGTACGATCTCCGTCAGCTCATGATTATTTGCCGCAACCCGTTCGGTATTGCCGTTAATCAACATTTCTGACAGCGCCTGAAAGGTATTTTCCGTCATCTGCTGCGTACGGCGCAGGGTGGATGCATTCAGCAAGATCAGATGACTGGCGCGGGAAGACCACCAGGCGTTAATCTGCAGCTCCAGCGTACAGAGAATGTTGCGGTTGATGGTCTGGATGCCTTCCAGCACCGATTTCGGAATGCGCGTCTCTTTGCTGGCAGGCTCCAGCAGCGAGCGCATACGTACGATGTCGGTTAATACCTGCTGTAACGGTTTGTCGAGGCGCGGCTTTTCTACCAGATTTGGAGAAAAACCGGCATGATAAATTTTAGCCGTCGCCGCCAGTGAATCAGAAAGCTTGATGCGCCAGTGAATATAGGCTTTTTGCGGCCAGATGCTGGTAAACAGCAGCGCCAGCAGCGAGCCGAGGATCACGTCGCCGCTGCGCCACAGCGCGGTGGTCATTTCCCCTGCTGGCGCCCCACACACCACCGCCAGCGTAATACCTATCAACAGCGCCATATAAGGGCGTTTGCCCAGCGTTAAGTAGCCGCAAATAAACATCACCATCGTGCACCACGCCAGCATCCACGGCAGGGAGATCAGCTCCAGTTTCAGGGCAATCAAACCGGAGATAGAACCGAAAATGGTGCCGCCAATACGCTGCAGCGCACGTGGAAACACATTGCCCCATGAAGAGATCGGCCCCATCACTACCACCAGCGTAATCAACGGCCAGCTGCCCTCAGGAATATCGCTCAAACGTACCAGCAGGAAAGTCAGGACAAAGCCCAGCGCGATGCGCACGCCGTGGACGATACGGTAGTGGCGGTAAACGCTGAACTCGACGGTTGAAAGCGGTTTATCAGGGCGCAAGAAAACTCTCCGCGATGAGGGAATACGGGACGTTATCATAACCTGGAGTCACCAACGGCATGAGACTTTCGTCTATATTTGGCTGATTTTTAACTCAATTTAACATTAATGAAAAAACTGATTAACGCATATTCGCCGCCAGGGGCTGCACGATGCCTGAAAGCAGCAGAGGCGAGAATTCGCCTCTGCCTGAGGATTAAAACTTCTGTTTCAGATAATCGCCGATTTTGGTAATCAGCCCGCCCTCTTCCACTTTGTTCAGCGTCATAAGCGGATAGCTTGCCAGTACCTGATCCTTGTCGATCACCTGAATGGTGCCAACTTTCTCACCCTGCTTCAGCGGCGCTTCAAGATCTTTGCGATCGATAACATATTTCGCTTTGATATCGCTCATTGCGCTGCGCGGCACTGACAACGAGATATCTTCGGTGGTGCCCACTTCTACCTGATGCGGGCTACCGTACCAGACGTTCTCTTTACCCAGCGCTTTGCCCGCATGGAACAGCTGCACGGTGTCGAAATTGTTGTTGCCCCAAATCAGCAGCTTGCGCGCCTGTTCTTCACGGCCTTTAGGGCTTTTACCGCCCATGATCACCGCAATCAAACGATGATGCCCTTCCAGGCTGGAGGCAATCAGGTTGAAACCCGCGCTTTCGGTATGGCCGGTTTTCAGGCCATCAACATGCAGGTTTTTGTCCCACAGCAGACCGTTACGGTTCTGTTGGGTGATGCCGTTCCAGGTCAGCGATTTCTCACTGTACATCTGATAAAAATCGGGCTCGCCTTTAATAATGGCGCGTGACAGCACCGCCAGATCGCGCGCGGTGGTGTGCTGGCCCGGTGCATCGAGACCGTGAACCGTTTCAAAATGGGTATGGGTTAGCCCCAGCTTCGCCGCATAGTCATTCATCATTTTGACAAAGGCGTCCTCGCTGCCAGCAACGTAATCCGCCAGCGCAACGCAGGCATCGTTGCCGGAATCGATGATCACGCCACGGCTTAAATCGCGCACCGTAACCTGCTCGCCCGGCTTGAGGAACATCAATGAGGAACCTTTAAATACCGGATTTCCGGCGCCCCAGGCATCTTGTCCGATGGTCACTTTATCGTCACGGCTGATACGGTGCTGATCGATAGCGCGATCGACCACATAACCGGTCATCAGCTTCGTCAGGCTGGCCGGATTACGCTGTTCATCGGCGTTACCTTCAGTGAGTATTTGCCCGGTCGTGGCGTCCATTAGCACCCAGGATGCGGCATCCACCGGCGGCGGCGTCAGCGGAAAAGATAACGAAGCCGCATGGGCCTGAAATGCCAAAAACAGAAAACCGGTAATACTTGCAAGCTGACGCCTTTTCAACGGAACACCCTCAATGATAAACAGGAATTTAATCAGGGCGTTGTTGTACGGGATTAAACCCGAACATTTCTTAATAAATTGCAAATAATTATGTATTTAACGCGCGCCTTGCTGCTGCTTATTGCGTCAGTTTTCGCTATAGCGTCATTCAGCTCTATTAGCCGCCGAGCTGAATAACAAAAAAGCCACCTGCTGGTGGCTTCGTTTGTTAACATTCGCAAAGGAAATTAGTGCGGAATTTCGGTCATTGATTTTACATCGGAACGATTGATCTGCTGCTCGTTACCGTTGGCGTCCTTATACTTAATCAAGCCGGTAGCATTGTCCTCTTTGGGTTTACCATCGCTGACAATCGTACGTCCATCGTTGGTATGGATAGTGTAGTTGCTGCTGGAACAACCCGCCAAAGGCAGGGCTGCGGCAAAGGCAAATGCTAATAATGCTGTCTTTTTCATCATAACCTCCTGTTCAGATATTTACACTTAATGTTTAGCACACTTTAATCATTACGCAATTTATCACCCCTTGCTTTGCGGATGTCCTTTGTAATATTTCGAAAGCAATTAATCCCCGTTTAGCCCGCCATATTGGTGAGGTGTCCTACCCTTTAGTAACAGTCCCACAACAGAATGTAGAAAATTATGAAACATCAAAATCGCACTATTGGTATTGCTCCTTACGGCGGATCGGCAGGCGGCTGGGGCGCGCTTAAGGCCGTTGCCGATGCCTTACGTGGTCAAATGTCGGTGAAGCAGGACGTTATTGCGCTGTTTAAAGTGAATCAGCCGCAGGGCTTCGACTGCCCTGGTTGCGCGTGGCCCGATCCGCGCCACGCCTCCTCGTTTGAATTTTGCGAAAACGGCGCGAAGGCCGTTTCCTGGGAAGCCACCAGCAAACGCACCACGCCGGAATTTTTCGCCGCGCACACGGTAAGCGAACTGTGGCAGCGCAACGCATTTGAACTGGAAGGCGAAGGCCGCCTGACGCATCCGATGAAATACGATGCCGCCAGCGATACCTATCAACCGATTGAATGGGAAACCGCCTTATGTGAAATAGGTGAGAAGCTACAAAGCTATAGCGATCCCGATAGCGTAGAGTTTTATACTTCCGGACGCGCCTCCAACGAGGCGGCTTTCCTCTATCAGCTATTTGCCCGCGAATATGGCACCAACAATTTCCCTGACTGCTCCAATATGTGCCACGAACCCACCAGCGTCGGCTTACCGCAGTCGATTGGCGTCGGTAAAGGCACCGTTGAACTGGAAGATTTCGACCACTGCGACCTGGTGCTCTGTATCGGCCACAACCCTGGCACCAACCATCCCCGTATGTTGGGTACGCTACGTGAAGTCTCCAAACGTGGCGCAACTATCGTCGCCATTAACCCACTGCGCGAGCGCGGGCTGGAGCGTTTTACCTCGCCGCAAAGTCCAATTGAGATGTTATCCCTCGGCTCTACCGCGCTGGCCTCGACCTATTATAAAGTGCGCGTCGGCGGCGATGCGGCGATGCTGAAAGGCGTAATGAAAGCGTTGCTGGCGATGCATGAACGGGCGCTGAAAGAAGGCGATCCGGGAGTGATCGACGAAGCATTTATTCGTGAACATACCGAAGGCTTCGAAGCATTGAAGCAGGATCTGCAGGCAACCGAATGGCCGCATATTCTGAAAGTTTCCGGTATGGATTACGAGGAGATCCTGAATATTGCTCACCTGTATGCCAAATCAGAAAAAACTATTATCTGTTATGGCATGGGCATTACGCAGCATCAATACGGCACCCAGAATGTGCAGCAAATTGCTAACCTGCTGCTGATGCGCGGCAATATCGGCAAACCCGGCGCGGGGATCTGTCCGCTGCGCGGTCACTCTAATGTCCAGGGCGACCGTACCGTGGGGATTACTGAAATACCTTCGCAGGAGCTGCTCGACAGCATCGAAAACGTATTTGGCTTTAAGCCGCCGCAACATCACGGCCACGGCGCGGTCGCCGCTATTCAGGCGATGCGCGACGGCAAAGCGAAGGCGCTGCTCTGTCTTGGCGGCAATCTGGCGGAGGCGATGTCCGATCCGCAGGTAACCTTTGCGGCGATGCGTAAGCTTGATTTGGTGGTGCATATGGCAACCAAACTCAACCGCTCGCATCTGCTGCTGGGCAAGCACAACTATATTTTGCCGGTGCTGGGCCGTACTGAACAGGATGTGCAGGCTTCCGGCGAGCAGAGCATCACCGTTGAAGATTCAATGTCGATGGTTCACGCCTCGCGCGGCACACTGAAACCCGCTTCGCCGCACCTGAAATCGGAGCCAGCGCTGGTTGCCGGGCTGGCTAAAGCGACGCTGCCACATAGCAAAATCAACTGGGATCGGATGATCGGCGATTACAGCTTTATCCGTGAAGCGATTGAGGCTGTTTTTCCGGCCTTCTATGATTTCAACCGCCGTATACAGCAGCCGGGCGGTTTTCGCCTGCGCAACGCCGCCTCCGAGCGCGAATGGAATACACCTTCAGGTCGGGCGCAGTTTATGGTGATGGAAGGGGTAAATGAGGATCCGCGTTCCCTGAAATGCCACGATCTGGTGCTGACCACCTTGCGCAGTCATGACCAGTACAATACTACGCTGTATGGCCTGAACGATCGCTATCGCGGCGTAACCGGACGGCGCGACGTGCTGTTTCTTAATGCCGACGAGGCGGAGAAACGACAGCTGCGCGTGGGTGATAAGGTGAATATTATTGCGCTCGATCCTGATGGCAAACGTACCCGACGCCGCATGGATAACCTGACCATCGTGGTACTGGATATGGCTCCCGGCTCGGTGGGCGCCTATTATCCGGAAGCGAACGTCATGGTGCCGCTTGACAGCCACGATACCGCCAGCGGGATCCCGGCGTATAAAAGCATTCCCATCGAGATGGAACCGTGCGAAGTGCCGGTAGCAACCTCTGGCGCGCTGCGCTAACGACCAGGCAAAGCGTAAAAGGCTCCGCCATGATGGCAGAGCCTTTTACCATATCAAGTTTTCATAATACGCAGGCACAACCTGCAATATTAATAATTCAAGCCCGCTGCTTTACAATTGACAGGGCTTTCCTTATTGCCAAATTCCACACTACACTGCCCTTCTTTACCAAAGCGATATGTCATTTTCACATTAAATTTATTTTTCTTTTTAATGGTTTTATCATTGGGCATCCCTTTTTTTATGTCATCCGCCTGTTCCACAGCATTCTGCTTACCCAGATGAAAAGGCTGACTGAAAACATTTCCCTTAACAATCGCAGGGCCTGACTCAGGATTACCGCGAACGCGGACAGAAGCTCGATTACTGGTGCCAAACTGGCCATAATCAAATATATTGTTGGTTATAACTATTTTTTCCCCGCCCGTATTGTTAAATTTATGCATATCGAACTGATGATATTCATCACGGGTCTTAGCACTTCTTATTAAATTATCATACGCAAAATATTTTTCCCCAGGCGATCCTTTCCCTGCGATAGCATGGCGATTTTTAACAAAAGCGTTGCAATAAACATTAACGTCAGCTTTTCCGTTTTGTACTGTCACCCCATATCCGCGCTCATGCCTGACATTGTCATGAATATAATTATGATGCACTTTATTAAGCAAGCTCTTATTAATTGATACAGCCGCAGCAGACCACCCATAAAGCTCATTATTATCAATCACTACCGATCCACCATCAGGTATCGTTTGTAGCCCAACGATGAGGTTTTTAGTTGAAGAAGGCTGGCCTGGCCCCTCAATCCGGAGGCCACTAATGCGTGATGAATTTTCAAGCAAAATGATGGCATATGAAGAAGCACTATTGTCTTTATAGTTAACCTTCAGCTTCCCCCCTTCCTCTCCATTTATTCCGCGGCTGCCAAATATCACCTGCCCACGTTTAACCCGCAGGCTATTTTTTTCATTGGGTATAGTAATAGTAACGCTGGAAGGAATATAGATATACTTTTCACCCGCGTTGACATGCTTTTTAAGCTCAGCAAAATTTTCTGCGGTAACATATTTTACGGCATCTTTATTGATACCTTGTTGGTAACCCTCTCCTCCACCAAGAACGTCGCAACGCGTGCCTTTTTTTCTCGATTTCGCAGCAGGATATTCCTTAGCCTTTACAGATGAATGCTCCTTTTTTTTGCTATGGCTAACCGATTTTCGCCCACCATGTCTGATTTTTATCGTGCCTTGAAGCATGTTTTTATTTTGACTCTCTTTTACCGGCGACGCGTCGGCTCCGGGAAAGTAAAGCGGATCATACCGGGATATCATTTCGCCTGCTTCATTCAGTAACGTTGTCAATGAACCCAGCATGCCGGAAGCGGTATTGCCACTGTTATCCGGTAGCGCGCCGTTTTTGAAAACTGCAGGGGGCACTTCTCTCTCAGACATTGATACAGCGTTTTCAGAAGTAGCCGGAAGCGGTGCATTGGGCAGCCTCAATTGCGTTACCAACATTAAAAACGGGACGACGGCGTTCTGTTGCGAAACAGGGGCCTGACACAGTGACCTGTTCTGACCTTCAGGATAAGTGCTGGCCTGAAGGATACTACGTCCAACGCGGCGTATATCACGCGGGATGACTGAGCAACCTGAGTTTATGCCTGCCGCCTGGGAAGGGTCGCGGTTGAATGTGCTGCATAGTTTATTCTGATGGGTTCCGATCGAATTTCTGTGTTGTAACGCTGATGCTGGCATCTTTTTATTCCTGTTCAACAAAAGCGGCTTTAATAAAACAATCACGCCATCATTGCTTTCATTTAACGGCTATTAAGCTACTTTTCCGCAGGCTGGATCGGACTGCGTAGATCCTGCGCTCGCATCGCTATCTGGCGGTTCTGATAACCTGGAATATGGTTTACCATGTAAGGAACATTACCCTTCAGCAGTCAACGGATAACATTTTGGCCAACGAACGCGCTCAACCAACCTTCCTTTTTCACGATTATGAAACCTTCGGTACAAGCCCGGCGCTGGACCGCCCGGCGCAGTTTGCTGCGATCCGCACCGATATGGATTTCAATATCATCGGCGAACCAGAAGTGTTTTATTGCCAGCCCGCTGATGATTATCTGCCGCAGCCGGAAGCGGTGATGATCACCGGCATTACGCCGCAGCTGGCGCGCGCGCGCGGCATGAAGGAAGCTGAGTTTGCTCAACGTATTCATGCGCTTTTCACCGTCGAAAACACCTGCGTGGTGGGTTATAACAACGTGCGCTTCGATGATGAAGTCACGCGCAATATCTTTTACCGCAACTTCTACGATCCCTATGCCTGGAGCTGGCAAAACGGCAATTCGCGCTGGGATCTGTTGGATGTGATGCGCGCCTGCTATGCGCTGCGTCCGGAGGGCATTGTCTGGCCGGAAAATGAGGATGGCTTGCCCAGCTTTAAGCTGGAACAGCTGACCCAGGCCAACGGCGTGGAGCATGCTAACGCGCACGATGCGATGTCAGATGTCTATGCCACCATCGCCATGGCGAAGCTGGTTAAAACCCAACAGCCGAAGCTGTTTGATTTCCTTTTCAGCCATCGCACCAAACAGAAAATCAGTACACTGATTGATATCCCGCAGATGAAACCGCTGATGCATATCTCTGGCATGTTCGGCGCGCTGCGCGGCAATACCAGCTGGATTGCGCCGCTGGCCTGGCATCCGGAAAATCGTAATGCGCTGATCGTGTGCGACCTGGCCGGAGATATCACGCCATTGCTGGAGCTGGACGCTGATGCGCTGCGCGAGCGTCTCTATACGCCGCGCCAGCAGCTGGGCGATGCGGCGGCTGTGCCGATCAAGCTGGTGCATATCAATAAATGTCCGGTGCTGGCTCCTGCTAATACGCTGCGCCCAAGTGATGCCGAGCGGCTGGGTATTGATCGTCAGCACTGTCTGAATAATCTGGCGCAGCTGCGTCAGCATGCCGAGATCCGCGAAAAGGTCGTAACGCTTTATGCCGAAGCCGCCCCGTTTCCTCCTTCGCAGGATGTCGATGCCCAGATCTATAACGGCTTTTTCAGCGACGCCGATAGAGCGGCAATGAACATTATTCAGCAAACGGCACCCGCCAATTTGCCCGCGCTCGATCTCACCTTTAATGACGACCGCATCGCTCAGTTGCTGTTTCGCTATCGGGCACGTAATTTCCCCGGTACGCTCGACGACAGCGAGCAGCAGCGCTGGCTACAGCATCGCCGCGAGGCATTAAACAGTGAACGCATTGAATCCTTCCTGCTGGAGCTGGAGTCGCTGGCTAACCTGCACGATGGCGATAACGACAAACTCGCTCAGCTGAAAGCACTGTATGATTACGCGCGCGAACTGGTGTCCTGAAGAATACGTTTGCCTGTAGCAACCGCGCAGATCGCCAATGGCACGTAAGTTAAGCGCATAAAATCCCCCCGCTATGCGGGTGGGTTTTTATGCCGATAAAAAATCGCTTTAACGTCTGGGAAAAAATATATTCGTAACTTGTGAAAATATAAGGCATCTGGAATAGTATTCTGGATTACTTGATATTGAAAGCCGACCAGCATAAAAATTAATTTGGCTATGCTACTGAAATATATTCTATTCAGCAAAACGCGTAATACATTTCAGTTAATAACATCAGTAAGCTTCCCTATTAAAAAACGAATGGCGAAAGTTTATTACCAGGGTATTGTCTCTTTTCCTGCTGCATGACATTGTTTCTCACTGCGTTTCCATCATAAGGAGATGATGTATGAGCTTCAGCCTGCCCGGAACCGATCTCTATTATCTCTCCCGTGACGATTTGGCTCCAGAACGTTACGAGGAAATAATCAGCCCGGTCTTTGCCTGGCCGCGAATTGATAATAAATATGTCTTTGATGACAACTTCTCTCTGCGTTTTCAGCTTATTAATATGCATGAGCGTGCCTTTAACGGTTATACCAACCAACAACCGCCGCATGGCCCACGGCAGCGGGAAAAGCTGAGAAAAATGCTGTTTGACGGCGGAGTGGTGATGCTCGGTGATTTTTCTTTTGCAAAAGGCTCGCTGTTTTATATTGATGAATGCGGCGCGCTGATTTGCCGCGATCCGCTGGCGTTTAAGTTTGACGGCGCGCGGGATATTATCCGTGAATATAATCGGTCAGTTGCCCGCCGTGACTACAGCAAACGGGGCGGAAAGCCGCGCCCTACGGCGTTACCGCTCCGGCAAGCGCAAATAAATCAGCCCGCATCGCTGAAAACCATCAATAGCAAAGCCGCAGGAAGACTACTGGCGGCCGGCGGGATGTATAACGGTAATCCAGAAGGGTTTGCTGATACAGCACGTAAACTGGGCGGAGACGCAACGAAAGGGTTTGACCAGGTACTAAATGAGCAGACCATGGGTTCGCTAACTGCATTAAGCGCTTTGTTTACTGCTGGTCGAGCCGGATTACGCTCAGCCTCAGTTATTGAACTGAAAAAACTGGAAAGCTACCTGGGGCGTTATAAAGGAAACCGAATATTATTGCAGAATATTGATGTGGTAGAAATGGATTATGTTAAAAGAAGCAGCGCGGCCCAGAGAACGTTGAGGAATTCATTCAATAATACAGTCAGACGAGAGTTTGCTAAAAACATTGCCGATCATCCGGATATTATTTACCGTCTGGATGCATCACAACGAGAGATCCTACGGGCTGGACTGATTCCAAAAGAGTTTAGCGTTCATCATAAGCTTCCGCTGGATGACAACGGAACAAACGATTTTTCAAACCTGGTACTGATCAGAAACAAGGTCGAGCATTCTATTTTTACCACTACTCAAAATGCCATCATCCGCGGCCTGTCACCCGGTGAACATAAAACGGTTTTATGGCCAGTGCCTAAAGGAGTAGTTTATCCATGAGAGAAAAAATGAGCGACTTAATGTTAGTCGTACGTGAATTTAATCTGTTGAGTAAACAAATGGGTTATACGATTAGCCCTCCTTATACAGGGCAATTCCCCACGCATGATTTTGGCCGTGGAATTGCAATGCAGCAGACGGAATTTTGGCAGCAATATGGCGAACTATTACGCATTAGCAACGGGCTATTCGCTGATGGTCATATTTTTTACGGCCTGACGAGCAATGGAGATAAGCCTGGATTACTCGAATTTAATGACGTGTTAAATACTCATGGTCATGAATTGGAAGGCATGCACGGACGCATTGTTATTGGCAGTAACAATACTGATACGCTTTATTACGATACAACGACAGGGCGATGGGAGTCCTGCGATCGTATTGGTACTGAAAAAATCTGGGAATCCTGCAAAACCCTGGCAGAGTTAATAGAAACTCAACGCGTTATGTTGATAGAAAGCCATCCGGATTTATAGTTAAAGATGAAAAATTTTGCGTTAAAGATAAAAAAGCCGCCCATCGGGACGGCTTTTGCTGTTGCGCTTGCTTATCAGAAGCGCAGCGAGGCACCAATGTAAGGGCCGTCAGCCAGCACGTTATCTTTACGGCTGCCTTTGTTGTTCAGTTCGGCATATTTATAGCCAACGCGCACGTTCAGCAGCGAAATCGGCGTAAAGCTGATACCGCCGGAGGCTTCCTGGTAGCTGTCAAGATGATCGGTAAAGGCTTCCGGTGAGTAGTAATACTCGCCGTACAGGCCGATCATCTTAGTTACCGGCAGGCTCACGCCCGCGCCGACCGCAGCGGCAAAACCATCTTTACCATCTTGCGGATCGATCCACATCGCTTTAATGCCAGGCGTCAGGAAAACCGAGCCGATTTCCACGTTATAGCCCAGACGCAGACCGGAAACGTCGCCATCATGGTCACTGCGCATCCAGTTGCCGGAGAGGCTCAGACCTGGGGAAGTGGTTCCCAGTCCAACGTTCAGGTTGGTGTAATGCTCACCCACGTCAACGCTGCCTTCGATAGCCTGCGCTGCGCCTGTTGCCAACATCAGCGCGAGACCGCTGCTTACCACTACTTTTTTAAACATTGCCAACTCCATTGATTCAGGCAGAAATTGCTGCCGCAGGGTAACCAGATGCGCAGGCGGTTACAAGGGCTTTTCTCCTGGTCAGCGCACCCGCAAGCACAGCAGCACAGCGTTTTACCGGGCTGCTTCCAGCCATAAAAAAAGGCCAGACTTTCGTCTGGCCTTCGCGCCCTGCGGTTAAACAGAGGCAGGCATTTTATGCGCCTTACTGAATCAGAGTGATTCTTCGCTGTACTGCGGCACCGGATTACGGAAGCTGCGCGTCACAACGGCGAGATAAATAATCCCGACCGCGGCCCAGATCAGCCCCAGCATCATTGAGCTTTCTTCGAGGTTAATCCACAGCGCGCCTACCGTCAGCGCACCGCACATCGGCAGCAGCAGATAGCGGATATTATCCATCAACGTATAGCGACGCTTTTCACGGATCCAGAACTGCGCGATCACCGACAGGTTAACAAAAGTAAACGCTACCAGCGCACCGAAGTTAATCAGCGCCGTTGCCGTTACCAGGTCAAAACGGATCGCCAGCAGCGCGATAGCGCCAACCAGCAGCACGTTCAGCGCTGGCGTACGCCATTTCGGATGCACGTAGCCGAAGAAACGCTCCGGGAACACACCGTCGCGTCCCATCACATACATCAGACGGCTTACGCCCGCATGCGCCGCCATGCCGGAAGCCAGCACCGTGATGCAGGAGAAGATCAGAATGCCGAACTGGAAGGTTTTGCCCGCCACGTACAGCATGATCTCCGGCTGCGAAGCGTCGGGATCCTTAAAGCGCGAAATATCCGGGAAATAGAGCTGCAGGAAATAAGACACCACGATAAAGATGATGCCGCCAATCAGCGCCGTCAGGAAAATCGCTTTAGGGATAACGCGCTCGGCATCTTTGGTCTCTTCCGAAAGCGAACTGATGCCGTCGAAGCCGAGGAATGAGAAGCACAGAATAGTCGCGCCGGTAATCATCGGCACCACATGCGCGTGCTCTGACCAGAACGGACGACTGCTAACCAGCGTGCCTGCTCCTTCGCCGTGCGCCACGCCATAAATCACCATGGCCATCAGCGCGATCATTACCGCAACCTGCAATACCACGATCAGGCTGTTGAAGTTTGCCACGGTTTTAATGCCGCGCAGGTTAGTCAGCGTCATAAAGCCAACCAGCAGCACAACAAAAATCCAGGAGGGCAGATCCGGCACCAGCGCTTCAAAATAAATTTTCGCCAGCAGAATGTTGATCATCGGCATAAACAGATAATCAAGCAGCGACGACCAGCCAACCATAAAGCCAACGTGCGGGCTGATGGTTTTCTGCGCATAGGTGTAAGCGGATCCCGCAGATGGGAAGCGGTGGACCAGCTTGCCGTAGCTCAGCGCAGTGAACAGAATCGCTATCAATGCAAAGGCGTAAGCGGTGGCGACGTGACCGTCGGTCAGGCCAGAAACGATACCAAAGGTATCAAACAGCGTCATCGGCTGCATATAGGCCAGACCAATCATCACCACCGGTAATAAGGTCAGTGTTTTTTTCAGCTGTGCGCGCGGCTGTGCGCTTTGGGTATTATGCGTCATGGTTTAGTCCCCCCATAGCGGCGGCCTGATTGAGGCGGACCACAGGGAAACTTCGCGCTATGCGAGAAAGAGTCTTCAGAGGCGTGAGGGAAGAAGCGTCGGTAAAGTTGCCGATCGCGCCATAATCATCACGGAGTCGAACACCAGCGAAAGCCAGTGAGAAGTTAGCGAGTTGCCCCATCTTTTTTTCCTTTAAACCACACGTTTGACGTGTTACGTGTATCTATCCGGCACGTTGGCCGGCCTCTTTATGGATTAGCCTGGTTAAATGCAAAAAAATAACCGACGCCTCAAGCGCCGGTTATTTATCTATTTTGCAGGGCGCATATTCTGCACTACCTGGAGGGAGGATGACAAGACGTTGAGACCTTCAGATACAATTTCTTTTTCAGCCGTTAAGGGAATCAGAAAACGGATAACATTTGCGCGTACGCCACAGGCCAGCAGCACCAGCCCCTGACGCCCTGCCTCCTGCACCAGCGCCTGCGTCAGCGCCTTTGCCGGACGCTGCGCATCACCCTCTTCCACCAGCTCCATCGCGATCATCGCGCCAAGGTGACGGATATCGCCGATGCAGTCATACTGCGTCGCCAGCTGTTGCAGAAACGCGACCACCTGCTCACCCTGCTGCTGCGCGCGCAGATTCAGCTGTTCGCGTTCGATAATGTCTAACACCGCCAGCGCTGCGGCAATGCCCATCGGCGAACCGGCATAGGTGCCGCCCAGCCCGCCCGCCTGCGCTTTTTGCATCAGCGAGGCGCGACCCACCACCGCCGACAGCGGGAAACCACCGGCCAGACTTTTCGCCAGGGTAACGAGATCTGGCTCGACGCCGCTATGCTCGATGGCGAACGTTTTGCCGGTGCGACAAAAGCCGCTCTGGATCTCATCGGCGATCAGCACGATGCCGTGCTCATCACAGAGATGGCGCAGCTGACGCATAAAGTTCGGCGAAGCGGCATAAAATCCGCCCTCGCCCTGCACCGGTTCGATAATAATCGCCGCCACATCATCTGGCGAAACATCGGCGGCAAAAATTCCCTGTAGCGCGCCCAGCGCCTGACTTTCGCTAATGCCCAAATAGCTAATGGGATAAGGCGCATGAAAAATCCCGCCCGGAAAAGGTCCATACCCTTTTTTATAGGGTTGTACTTTACCGGTCAGCGCCATGCCCAGCAGCGTACGGCCGTGAAAACCGCCGCGAAACGCAATCACGCCGGAGCGACCGGTGGCGATACGCGCCACTTTAATCGCATTTTCCACCGCTTCCGCGCCGGTAGACATCAGCAACGTTTGCGTCGGCTCAGCGATGGGCACCAGGGCGTTGAGTTTCTCCGCCAGCTCCACATAGCTGCCGTAGGGCGTGACCTGAAAGCAGGCATGCGTAAAGCATTCCAGCTGCGCCTGCACCGCGCGCATCACGTCAGGATGGTTATGGCCAGTGTTTAATACCGCGATGCCCGAGGCGAAATCGATATAGCGTCGCCCTTCGACATCCCACAGCTCGGCATTGCGCGCTTTGGCAATATAAACCTGTAGCGCACTCCCTACGCCAGGTGTGACCGCCGCCTCGCGCCGCGCCTGCCACTGTTGATTGGTTTGCATCATCACCACCTCAGGCGTTTTTTAACATCCAGTCGATTTCCGTTGCGGTAATTAGCCGTTCAAACTGCATCAGCTCATGATGTTTGCAACAGTGCCAGACAAAGCTAAAGCGTTCGCCCAACAGATCCTGTAGCGCCCGGCTGCGGGAGAAGCGATCCAGCGCTTCGCTCTGACGCACCGGCAGCGGCGATCCCGCCGCTTCATGCCCGTTCCCCGTTACCGCCGCCGGTAGCGCGAGCGCATTATCCAGCCCATGCAGAATACCGGCGAAGATCGCCGCCATCACCAGCCAGGGATTGGCGTCCGCCCCGGCAACGCGATACTCCACGCGGCGGTTTTCGATATCGCCGCAGGGAATACGCAGCGCGACGGTACGGTTGTTATGTCCCCATGAGGCCTGCAGCGGCACCCAGGATTCCGGGCAAAAGCGGCGATAGGCGTTAACATTCGGCGCCAGTAGCGCCATCGAGGCGGGCATCAGATCGATCATCCCGGCCAGTACGCGTTTCAACAGCGGCGAATCGCTGCCGTCATCGCAGGCGAAAGCGTTATGGTCGGCGGTGTCCAGCATGCTGACATGAACATGCATGCCGCTACCCGCATACTCTTCATAAGGTTTTGCCATAAAGGTGGCGGTCATGCCGTGGTTTTCCGCCACCTGACGGATCAGGCGTTTCAGCTGAAGCGCATGATCGCAGGCGCTCAGCACATTGCGCGTATGGCGCAGGTTAATTTCAAACTGGCCGGGCGAGGCTTCCGCCAGCGCGCCATCGGTGGGAATGCCCTGTAGCTGCGCCAGCCGGTCGATATCGCCTAATACCTGAGCGAAGTGGTCAAGGTTATCGACGGAGTAGACCTGACTTTGCATACTGCGCTCATCGCTGCCAGGCGTACAGGGCGGTTGAATATAGCCTTCATGGTCGCGTTGTTTATCGACCAGATAGAACTCCAGCTCTACCGCTACCACCGGAAACAATCCCCGGTTGCGCAAGCGCTGCCAGAGGTTGTTTAAGACATTACGGGGCTCAACGTCAAAGGGAGTGCCATCTTGATTGCGCATGGTCAGCAGCAGCTGTGCGATGCGGTCGGGATCGGAGGCGGAAGGAACCAGCGTGCCCTCAACGGGGATACAGATATTATCAGGCTCGCCCAGCGCCTGGCCTAATCCGGCCTGCTCGACGGTATTGCCCAAAATATCCATCGCGAACACCGAGGCGGGGAAGTAACAGCCCTTTTCCAGTTTCGCCAGGCTGCCTATCGGAATGCGTTTACCACGAAAAATACCGTTCAGATCGTTAAGAAGAATATCGACATATTGCGTTTCAGGATGGCGCTCCAGATAAGTTGTGACCTCATTCTGGAACGCGCTGGTTCGCATCTCTTCACTGTGTCTTGTGAAGTCTTCTACTTCTACCAGGTTTGTCATGATCCCACCCGCCATTTACCGTTTCAGAAGGATTGCGCTTACTGCTCAAAATAACGGCCATATTTAGAACATAGTCATAAGTCAAAAAGTGTGCAAATGTTACACAGTGGTTTGAATATTGAACAAAGGCTGACTAGATTGAAAACAGATGGGGAATGTCACAAAGCGCCGGTACCCGCGAAAAAGCCTTTATCCGTAGCCTGAAATGGCGCGCGACATCCAATACGTTCATCGCGATGTTGTCAGAAATATTTGCCAGCCGGAGGCCAGAGACGTGGAAACAATAATGGACAAACCGCTGATCGGCGTAGTGATGTGCCATACGCAACACGATGGGCATCCGGCGTGGATTCTGCATCAAAAATACCTTGATGCAGTTATGGATGCTGGCGGCATTGGCGTCGCGCTGCCCCATCGTCCCGGACTGGGCGAAACCATTGCCCAGCGTACGCTGCCGCTGCTGGACGGCCTGCTGTTGCCCGGCAGCCCGAGCAATATTGAACCCTGGCGCTATGGCGCATCAGGAGAAGAAGAAGAGGCCGATCCCGGACGCGATGAGCTGGCGCTGGCGCTGATTCCACTAACGCTGAAGCTACGGCTGCCGCTGCTGGCGATTTGCCGCGGTATGCAGGAACTGGTGGTTGCGGCGGGCGGCACGCTAAACCGTCAGCTGCCGCAGAACCCGGTGCTGCATTATGCCGACAGCGCCGCGCCGCTGGCCGAGCAATATGATCCCGCGCATCACATCCAGCTGGCGGCAGAGGGCCAGCTGACGCGTCTGCTGGATGGCGTTGCCGCGCTACAGGTTAATTCGCTGCACAAGCAGGGCATTCAGGATATCGGCCCGCGCCTACAGACTGAAGCTACCGCCGGAGACGGTGTGATTGAAGCCGTCAGCATTCCCGATCATCCGTTTGCCATTGGCGTGCAGTGGCACCCGGAATGGTGCTACCAGAATTCCCACGCCTCATCCCGGCTGTTTGAGGCATTTATCAACGCCTGTCATCAATATCGCAAGGAAAAACGGCTATGAACGAAGCCACGCTCGCCCCCGGACGACGGTTGTCGCAAATCCGGCAAGAGTTAGGTTTATCGCAGCGGCGCGTTGCTGAGCTCGCCGGTCTGACGCACAGTGCCATCAGCACCATTGAACAGGACAAAGTCAGCCCGGCGGTGAGTACGTTGCAAAAGCTGCTGACGGTTTACGGGCTGTCGCTATCGGAATTTTTCTCGGAGGCGGTAAAAAACAGGCCGCCAAAGATTGTGATCGAGCCGCACGAGCTGATCGATATCGGCAGTCAGGGCGTTTCCCTGAAGCTGATTCATAACGGCAGCACCGGCCATGCGCTGGCGATGCTGCTGGAAACGTATGAGCCAGGATCAACCACCGGCGATAAAATCCGCCATCCGGGCGAGGAGACCGGCACGCTGCTGGAGGGGGAAATTACCCTGACCATCAGCGGGCAGCGCTATCAGCTACATGCCGGTCAAAGTTACGTTATCGATACCGGGCAGCCGCACAGTTTTAGCAATACCTCTAATCGGGTCTGTCGGATTGTCAGCGCCCACTCGCCCGCTAACTTCTGAATGCCGAAGGAGACCGCAGTGAATTATGTGGACAGCTATTACGCCGCAACGGCGAATCCGCATCAGCCCTGGCCGCAGCTGGATGGCTCGGTGCAGTGCGATGTCTGTATTATCGGTGCCGGATTTACCGGTCTCTCTTCAGCACTGTTTTTAACCGAGGCGGGCTATGAGGTGGTGGTGCTGGAGGCGGCCCGCGTCGGCTACGGCGCCAGCGGGCGCAACGGCGGCCAGGTGGTAAACTCCTACAGTCGCGATATTGATGTGATCGAGCAGCGCTACGGCGCTGATGCGGCGCGGATGCTGGGCGGCATGATGTTTGAGGGCGCCGACATTATTCGCGACCGCATCGATCGCTACGCCATTAACTGCGACTATCGTCCCGGCGGCATTTTCGCCGCGCTAAACGGCCGTCAGTTGCAGCATTTGCAGGCGCAGCAGCGCCTGTGGGAGCGCTACGGCAACACGCAGCTTGAACTGCTGGACGAGCGCGGCATTCGGCGCGCCATCGCCACCGAACGCTATGTCGGCGGGCTGCTGGATCGGCGCGGCGGCCATCTGCATCCGTTGAATCTGGCGCTGGGCGAAGCGGAGGCGATCCGCCGCCACGGCGGACGAATTTATGAACAGTCGGCGGTGGAAAAAGTGATCTACGGCGCGCCTAACCTGGTGAAAACCGCACGCGGCGATGTCACGGCTAAGTTTGTTATTTTCGCCGGTAATGCTTACCTGGCGCCGGAGTTAGAACCGCGTCTGAGCCGGAAAAGTATGCCCTGCGGATCGCAGATTGTCACCACCGAGCCGCTCAGCGCGGATCAGGCGCTGTCGCTGCTGCCGGATAACTATTGCGTCGAAGATTGTAACTATCTGCTGGACTATTTCCGCCTGACCGCCGATAACCGGCTGCTGTATGGCGGCGGCGTGATTTACGGCGCGCGTGAGCCGCAGGATATCGCCGCGCTGATCCGCCCCAAGCTGCTAAAAACCTTTCCTCAGCTGCAAAATGTGAAGCTCAGCCACAGCTGGAGCGGCAACTTTTTGCTGACGCTGTCGCGCATGCCACAGCTGGGTCGCCTGGATAAGCAGGTTTACTATATTCAGGGCGACAGCGGGCATGGCGTCACCTTTACTCATCTGGCCGGTAAGCTGGTAGCGGAAACGCTGCGCGGCGATGCCGAGCGCTTTGATGCCTTCGCCCAGCTGCCGCATCTGCCCTTCCCTGGCGGACGGCGTTTTAAAGTGCCGCTGACCGCCGTGGGCGCGGCCTGGTACGCGCTGCGCGATCGGTTTGGCGTCTGAGCCGTCGCGGCGGTGAAAGTACTTAACCCAACGGCATAGTCGCCGGATCGGGATAGCGATATTCAAAACCCAACTCATCGCAGATCTTACTGCCATCGATAAGCTTGCCGTTTTTGTCGGCGGCGGCCACGAAGGTTGGCGGCGTTAATCCCAGCTGCTGGGCCACCGCCGGATAAAACTGCTGACGGGCCGGATGCGCCGGTGCGCTCAGGTTATAGATATGACCGCCTTTCGGCGTTTGCAGCAGCAGGGTTATCGCCGCCACCACATCATCCAGATGCACCAGGTTCACCCCATGCTCGCCGTCCGGCACATTGGTTTTACCGGCAAGGAAACGCCCCGGATGACGCTGCGGCCCCACCAGCCCGGAAAGGCGCAGGATATCAACCGAGGTGCCCGGCAGATCGTGCAGCCAGTTCTCCAGCTCCACCAGCGTTTTACCGGCAACGGTAACCGGCTGCAGCGGGCTATTTTCTTTCATCATGCCGCCGCCGCTGCCGTAAACCGAGGTGGAACTGGTAAAGATAATGCGCGGCACGTTGAACGCCAGCGCGCTATCCACCAGGTTCTGCACCGCACGCAGATAATTTTCGCCGCCTTCCGCCGTGCGGCTGGCCGGTAAGGTTACCACCAGCGCATCCACCGACAGCAGTGCCTCCAGCTCATCCGCATCGCACTCCAGCTCCGGCGTCAGCCGCAGCTCACAGCTTTCGATGCCGCACATGCGCGCCGCTTCAACGCCATCCGGCGTGGTTTTGCTGCCGGTAACCTGCCAGCCGCGCGCCGTTAACGCCGTTGCCAGCGGCATGCCCAGCCATCCCAAACCTACAATCGCGACCTTTTTCATTTCTGCTCCTGACGCTTTAACGTGATTAATGCTAAGGCTACGTCACCCCTGGCAGACTGACAATCTTCCGCTAAAAAGAGATTTTTATCAGCGGCGAAAAAACGGTTGCCAACCGCGGTTATCTCCGCTAGGTTAATTGACAGGCAAATGAATATACATGCAGAGAAATTATGACACGCGTTCAGTTCAACCATCACCACCACCATCATCCTGACTAGTCTTTCAGGCGATGTGTGCTGGAAGACATTTGGTCTTCCAGTGGTGCAGAACGCAAATGGCCCCCGGAAGATCATCTTCCGGGGGCTTTTTTTTGGCTGACTGCAACCAACAGGATAAATGACAAGAGGACTGGAGAGATGTTAGATAACACCCGTTTACGCATAGCTATGCAAAAATCTGGCCGTTTAAGTGATGAATCACGCGAGCTGCTGGCGCGCTGCGGCATTAAAATCAACCTGCAGCAACAGCGTCTGATCGCCTTCGCTGAGAATATGCCGATCGATATTTTACGGGTGCGCGATGATGATATCCCCGGCCTGGTGATGGACGGCGTGGTGGATCTCGGCATTGTCGGTGAAAACGTGCTGGAAGAAGAGCTGCTGACCCGCCGCGCACAGGGCGAAGATCCGCGTTATTTTACCCTGCGTCGCCTCGATTTTGGTGGCTGTCGCCTGTCGCTGGCGATGCCGGTTGATGAAGAATATAGCGGCGTCCAGTGTCTGCAAAACTCACGTATCGCCACCTCCTATCCTCACCTGCTGAAACAGTATCTTGATAAGCAGGGCATCGCCTTTAAATCCTGTTTGCTGAACGGCTCTGTTGAAGTGGCGCCGCGCGCCGGTCTGGCTGATGCCATCTGCGATCTGGTCTCCACCGGCGCCACGCTGGAAGCCAACGGTCTGCGTGAAGTCGAGGTGATTTATCGCTCGAAAGCGGTGCTGATCCAGCGCGACGGCGAGTTGCCAGCGGCGAAGCAGGAGCTGGTAGACAAGCTGATGACGCGTATTCAGGGCGTGATCAAAGCGCGTGAATCGAAATACATTATGCTGCACGCGCCAAGCGAGCGGCTGGAAGAGGTGATTGCGCTGCTGCCGGGCGCTGAGCGTCCTACCGTGCTGCCGCTGGCAGGCGATCAAAGCCGTCTGGCGATGCACATGGTGAGCAGCGAGACGCTGTTCTGGGAAACCATGGAAAAATTGAAGGCGCTGGGTGCCAGTTCCATTCTGGTGTTGCCAATTGAGAAGATGATGGAGTAATGCCATGAGCCGCTTTGACACGCTTACCGACTGGCAACAGTGCGACGAGGCGCAGCAACAGGCGCTGCTGATGCGTCCCGCGATTTCCGCTTCCGACAATATTACGCAAACGGTGCGCGCTATTCTGGCGCGCGTCAGCGAAGCAGGCGACGCTGCGCTGCGTGAATATAGCGCCGCCTTTGATAAAACGCAGGTTGACGATCTGCGCGTCAGCGCGGCTCAGATTGCCGAAGCGGCTGCACGGCTCGATGATAAAGTGAAGCAGGCGATGGCGGTGGCGGTGGCGAACATCGAAACTTTCCACCGCGCCCAGCAACTGCCAATGGTGGATATTGAAACCCAGCCGGGCGTGCGCTGCCAGCAGGTTACCCGCCCTATCCGCTCGGTGGGCCTCTATATTCCTGGCGGTTCCGCGCCGCTGTTCTCTACCGTGTTGATGCTGGCGACACCGGCACGCATCGCAGGCTGTGGACGCGTGGTGCTCTGCTCGCCGCCGCCGATTGCCGATGAAATCCTTTATGCCGCGCAGCTGTGCGGCGTCGAAGAGGTGTTTCAGGTCGGCGGCGCGCAGGCGATTGCCGCTCTCGCCTTCGGCACGGAATCGGTGCCGAAAGTGGATAAAATTTTTGGCCCCGGCAACGCCTGGGTCACCGAAGCCAAGCGTCAGGTGAGCCAGCGTCTGGATGGCGCGGCGATCGATATGCCAGCCGGTCCGTCCGAAGTGCTGGTGATCGCCGATGAAGAGGCTACGCCCGCTTTTGTCGCCTCTGATTTACTGTCGCAGGCGGAACACGGCCCCGATTCGCAGGTGATTTTGCTGACGCCGTCGCGCCGCCTGGCCGAAGCGGTGGCAGAAGCGGTGGAAGCACAGCTGGCCGAACTGCCGCGGGCCGCCACCGCACGCCAGGCGTTAGCCAGCAGCCGCCTGATCGTCGCGCGCGATCTGCAACAGTGCGTGGAGATTTCTAACCGCTACGGGCCGGAACACCTGATTATCCAGACGCGTCAGCCGCGCGAGCTGGTGGATCAGATCACCAGCGCCGGTTCGGTGTTTCTCGGCGACTGGTCGCCGGAATCCGCTGGCGATTACGCGTCCGGCACCAACCATGTGCTGCCGACCTACGGCTACACCGCCACCAGCTCCAGCCTCGGTCTGGCTGATTTTCAAAAACGCATGACGGTGCAGGAGCTGACGCCGCAGGGTTTCCTCAGCCTGGCGCCGGTTATTGAGACGCTGGCCGCCGCCGAGCAGCTTATCGCCCATAAAAATGCCGTTACGCTGCGCCTTGCCGCGCTGAAGGAGCAAGCATGAGCCAGAATATCATTGAACTCGCACGCGCTAACGTGCGCGCCTTAACGCCTTACCAGTCGGCGCGTCGTCTCGGCGGCAATGGCGATGTCTGGCTGAACGCCAACGAATACCCGCTGCCGGTGCCGTTTGATTTAACGCAAAACAGCCTGAACCGCTACCCGGAATGCCAGCCGCAGCAGGTGATTGCGCGCTACGCCGCCTATGCCGGGCTTAACCCGAATCAGGTGCTGGTGAGCCGTGGTGCTGATGAAGGCATTGAACTGCTGATCCGTGCCTTCTGCGAGCCGGGTCAGGACGCCATTCTGTTCTGCCCGCCCACCTATGGCATGTACAGCGTGAGCGCCGAAACTATCGGCGTGGAATATCGTACCGTGCCTGCGCTGGCGGACTGGCAGCTGAATCTGCCTGCCATTGCCGCCGAGCTGGATGGCGTGAAGCTGGTCTATATGTGCAGCCCGAACAACCCGACCGGTAACCTGATTGATCCGCAGGCGATTCGCGAGCTGCTGGAGATGACGCGCGGCAAAGCGCTGGTAGTGGCTGACGAGGCGTATATCGAATTTTGTCCGCAGGCGACGCTGGCAGGCTGGATTGCGGAATACCCGCATCTGGTGGTGCTGCGCACGTTGTCGAAAGCCTTTGCGCTGGCGGGCCTGCGCTGCGGCTTTACGCTGGCCAACGCGGCGGTGATCGAACTGCTGCTGAAAGTGATTGCCCCCTACCCGCTCTCTACGCCGGTGGCCGATATCGCCGCGCAGGCGCTGAGCGCTGAGGGCATTACGCTGATGCGTCAGCATGTGGTTGAGCTTAACGCTAATCGCGTCTGGCTGGCCGCCGCGCTGGCAACGCTCTCTTGCGTAGAACAGGTATTTCCCAGCGAAACCAACTATATTCTGGTGCGCTTTACTGACTCCGCGTCAGTATTTAAATCGCTATGGGACCAGGGCATTATTCTGCGGGACCAAAACAAAAACCCGGGCCTCGCCGGATGCCTGCGCATCTCCATCGGCACCCGAAATGAGTGCGAGCGCCTGATCGCCGCACTGCAAGCCCTACCCGGCGCCGCCGGTATTGTGGAGTAAGCATGAGTCAGAAAACCCTTTTTATCGATCGCGACGGCACCCTTATCAGCGAACCTCCGCAGGATTTTCAGGTGGATCGCATGGAGAAGCTGGCCTTTGAACCAGATGTGATTCCGGCCCTGCTGGCGCTGCAAAAAGCAGGCTATCAGCTGGTGATGATCACCAACCAGGACGGCCTCGGCACCGACAGTTTTCCTCAGGCGGACTTCGACGGCCCGCATAATCTGATGATGCAGATTTTTAATTCTCAGGGCGTGCGTTTCAGCGAAGTGCTGATTTGTCCGCACCTGCCAGCGGATAACTGCGACTGCCGCAAGCCTAAAACCCAGATGGTGGCCGCCTGGCTGGCGGAGGGCGCGCTGGACACGGCAAACAGCTATGTGATTGGCGATCGCGCTACCGATATCGAGCTGGCGCAGAACATGGGCATCCAGGGTTTACGTTACAGTCAGGATGGCCTGGACTGGAATGCCATCAGCCAGAAGCTGACGCAGCGCGACCGCTACGCGAAGGTGAACCGCAACACCAAAGAGACGCAGATTGAGATCGAAGTCTGGCTGGATCGCGAAGGCGGCAGCAAAATCAATACCGGCGTCGGTTTCTTCGATCATATGCTCGATCAAATCGCCACGCATGGCGGCCTGCGCATGAACGTAGAGGTGAAAGGCGATCTTTATATCGACGATCACCATACGGTGGAAGATACCGGGCTGGCGCTGGGCGAAGCGTTGCTGAAAGCGTTGGGCGACAAACGCGGCATCGGACGCTTTGGCTTTGTGCTGCCGATGGATGAGTGCCTGGCGCGCTGCGCGCTGGATATTTCCGGTCGCCCGCACCTGGAGTTTAAAGCGGAGTTTAACTATCAGCGCGTCGGCGATCTCAGCACCGAAATGGTGGAGCACTTTTTCCGCTCGATCTCCTATTCCATGGCCAGCACGCTGCACCTGAAAACCAAAGGCAAAAACGATCATCACCGCGTAGAAAGCCTGTTTAAAGCCTTTGGCCGTACGCTGCGCCAGGCGATTCGTGTGGAAGGCAATACCCTGCCGAGCTCGAAAGGAGTGCTGTAATGAACGTGGTGATCCTGGATACCGGCTGCGCTAACCTTTCGTCGGTGAAAGCAGCGATTCAACGCCTGGGCTATCAGCCGCAGGTCAGCCGCGAGGCAGATATTGTATTGCAGGCAGACAAGCTGTTTCTGCCGGGCGTGGGCACCGCTCAGGCGGCGATGGATCAGCTGCGCGAGCGTGAGCTGGTGGATCTGATCAAGGCCTGTACGCAGCCTACCCTGGGCATCTGTCTCGGTATGCAGCTGCTTGGCAGCGCCAGCGATGAAAGCGGCGGCGTGCCAACCTTAGGCATTATCGATCAACCGGTAGAGTTGATGACCGATCACGGCCTGCCGCTGCCGCATATGGGTTGGAACCGCGTCACGCCGAAAGCGGGCGAGCATCTGTTCCGCGGCATTGAAGATAACAGCTGGTTCTATTTTGTTCACAGCTATGCGATGCCGGTTAGCCCTTACACCATCGCCCAATGCAATTATGGCCAGCCGTTTACCGCTGCGGTACAGAAAGATAATTTCTATGGCGTCCAGTTCCACCCTGAGCGTTCCGGCAAAGCGGGCGCACAGCTGCTGAAAAACTTCCTGGAGATGTAAGGATGATTATCCCGGCGTTAGATTTGATCGAAGGCAAGGTGGTGCGTCTGCATCAGGGCGATTACGGGCAGCAGCGCGATTACGGTAACGATCCGCTGCCGCGTTTGCAGGCGTATCAGCGTCAGGGCGCGCAGCTGCTGCACCTGGTTGATTTGACCGGGGCGAAAGATCCGGCGGCGCGTCAGCTGAACCTGCTGAAACAGCTGCTGGCAGGCGTTGAGGTGCCAGTGCAGGTTGGCGGCGGCATTCGCAGCCGTGACGACGTCGCTGCGCTGCTGGAAGCGGGCGCAACGCGCGTGGTGGTCGGCTCGACGGCAGTGAAGCAGCCGGAAGAGGTGCAGCGCTGGTTTAACGAGTTTGGCCCGCAGGCGATGGTGCTGGCGCTGGATGTGCGCATTGATGCCGATAACCACAAAGAGGTGGCGATCAGCGGCTGGCAGGAAGCGGCGGGCGTCACGCTGGAACAGGTGATTGAGCAGTTCCTGCCCTTTGGGTTACAGCATGTGTTATGCACTGATATTTCGCGCGACGGCACGCTAAGCGGTTCGAATGTTTCACTTTATCAGGAAATTTCCGCGCGTTTCCCACAGGTGGCGTTTCAGTCCTCCGGCGGCATCGGCTCGCTGGACGACATCGCCGCCTTACGTAACAGCGGCGCACAGGGCGTGATTGTGGGACGCGCCCTGCTGGAAGATAAATTTACGGTTTCGGAGGCCATTTCATGCTGGCAAAACGGATAATTCCCTGTCTTGATGTGCGCGATGGTCAGGTGGTTAAGGGCGTGCAGTTTCGCAATCACGAAATCATCGGCGATATCGTGCCGCTGGCGCAGCGCTATGCGGAAGAAGGCGCGGACGAGCTGGTTTTTTATGATATTACCGCCTCCAGCGATAACCGCGTGGTGGATAAAAGCTGGGTGGCACGCGTAGCGGAAGTGATCGATATTCCCTTCTGCGTTGCTGGCGGCATTAAAAGCGCCGAGGACGCCGCGCAGATCCTCTCTTTTGGCGCCGATAAAATTTCCATTAACTCACCGGCGCTGGCCGATCCTGAACTCATTACCCGTCTGGCGGACCGCTTTGGCGTGCAGTGTATGGTGGTGGGCATTGATACCTGGTATGACGAGCAGAGCGGGAAATATCACGTTAATCAGTATACCGGCGATGAAAAACGCACCCGGGTGACGCAGTGGGAAACGCTGGACTGGGTAGAAGAAGTGCAAAAGCGCGGCGCAGGCGAGATCGTGCTGAATATGATGAATCAGGATGGCGTGCGTAACGGCTATGATCTGGTTCAGCTGCAAAAAGTGCGTGAAGTATGCAAAGTGCCGCTTATCGCCTCCGGCGGCGCAGGCACCATGACGCATTTCCTGGAAGCCTTCCGTGACGTCAACGTTGACGGCGCGCTGGCCGCTTCGGTATTTCACAAGCAGATTATCAATATTGGTGACCTGAAACGATTCCTGATTGAGCAAGGTGTGGAGATTCGCCCGTGTTAACAGAACAGCAGCTTTCCCAACTGGACTGGGAGAAAACCAACGGCCTGATGCCGGTGATAGTGCAACATCAGGTATCCGGCGAAGTCTTAATGCATGGTTATATGAATCCGGAAGCGCTGGAGAAAACGCTGCGCGAGCAGAAGGTGACCTTTTGGTCACGCACCAAACAGCGGTTGTGGACCAAAGGCGAGACTTCCGGCCACTTTCTGAATGTAGTGAGCATCACGCCCGACTGCGATAACGATACGCTGCTGGTGCTGGCGCAGCCGATTGGTCCTACCTGCCACCGGGGCACCTCCAGCTGTTTTTCGCCCGCGGCGACAGACTGGGCATTTCTTTATCAGCTGGAGCAGCTGCTGGCGCAACGTAAACAGGCCGATCCCGATAGCTCTTATACCGCTAAGCTGTATGCCAGCGGCACCAAGCGCATTGCGCAAAAAGTGGGAGAGGAAGGTGTCGAAACCGCGTTGGCCGCAACGGTAAACGATCGTCATGAGCTGACGAATGAAGCCTCTGATCTGCTCTACCACCTGATGGTGCTGTTGCAGGATCAGGAACTTGATCTGAGCGCGATAATTAACAATCTACGCGCACGGCATAAGGCTTAGTGCTGGGTTACCGATAAAAGACGCGCCACGGCGCGTCTTTTTACTTTCTGTCGCAGAAAATTAGCGACGCTGGCACAAATACTAACCCTATGCGGCCGGTATCAGATGCCTGATTTAATTAAGGTATGCGTTACCTTGTTAAAACGGGCAGCTTCAAAGCAGTTATGTTAATTGACGTTATGCCCGTTTCTGAACCGTTCTGCCGGTGGCATTTTCAAACGCTTCAATTTCATACTTTAAGATTTCTAACTCATCTGTTTCATTTTTCATTGTTGCTTGATGATGTTTGAAAGCCAGCATTGACGTAAGGCCCTCCTCCAGTTCTAGAGTGGTTTCGGAAGGCCTTCTTTCACGTAATACCGGAGAAAAGACAACTAACTGATCGGCATCGATAAAATAATATTTATCGTCTTTGGTTTTTAAAACATTGCCATCAACATTAATATCATGCATATGAAATCCACGCTCATGAAGCGTATCTTCCGCATCATCAATTTCTTCCGGCTCTAACTGGACGCCCTCAATATACTTTGATACCAGGACTTTTATCTCTTTGCCTTTAAAATTAATATTAGCGACACGTGAAAAAGATTCATCGTCATTAGCCAGATTTAAATATCTGCTTACGCGTTCCGGATTAGCGTTTTTTTGTGCACCTGACATCCAGTCAACCTGAACCCCATGACAATTGACAGGCGTTTTTACTACGAAATCGCCAAAGCGGTATACCGTTCCATAACTGCCTTTACCCAGAATATTTTGATTGTTAAATTTAATTTCGTTCAGATTTTTTATAAAATCATCAATATTTGCGGATGTCTGGTTAGCTATAACCTTTTGATTATCGACATGTTGATTAGCCGTTTGGCTTTCTGCTCGTATATACGATGTGAGTAATGTTTCCTTAGCAGGCGCGCACGGCACAGGTAAGTTCTCTCTGGCCAACGTATCCTTTTTTTCAGCTATCTGTTGAGTTAATAGCTTTACAGTTGAGAAGAATGGCTGTTCTTTACTATTATCTGATTTTTCCTGATAGCGTTCGGCAAGAAACTGTAGTTTTTGCTTTAGCCTGTTATGCGGGTTTTGTTTCGCTTCGCTGTTTTCTACGGGCTTAGCAATTTCTTTAGCGATTTTAATAACAGGTTGATCTTTTTTTAGAGCATTTTGCTGTGACGCGCTATTGTTACTTGGTTTTATACTTTCGTTATTTGCTTCGATGTTTTTATGAAGCATACTCGCCAAGAAAACTGTTCTGGCTTCATTTAATTTGGCAGTCAGCGGCTTGTTTTCTGCATTAATTAAGCGGTTGAAAACATTGTCATCCATGCCTTTTCCAGCATTGCCGCTGGCATATATCCCATTTTTCATTAATGGGTTGATTTTATTAAAATGCATATTCATTTGCATAGTTTCTTTCCTGGTTTATAAAAAATTAATCCTGTTTTTATCAATGACAGCATTTATTATTAACCCAAGCATAAACTTCGGGCCAAACCCTCTCTACAATCATTTTTAATAAACCGCGCGTCAATAATAAAAAATGTAAACCTGAATAAACGCAGCACACTAATGTTTATCAGAAACAACATTTACTTTAAATCAACCCTGCCTGCTATAGCCGAGCATACGGCTTCAGGTAAAACAACGTATGATATTTGGTTAACTAACGATCAAACTCGTTTTGGTTTACTGGCAAAGGGACAAATTAGCACTATTTTATCTGTTTACTTGCAAAAATCGCTAATTACTCTCTTAATTCATTGCGAAAGGGTAAATTCAATAAATGCATAAGTAATTAAGTTTATCCAGGATAACTTTAATCAACCCGATCGGGTTGCAAGCAGAAGCTTTATAGGGAAAACACATTTACCAGGGTAACAGCTGCGGGTTTTCTTCTCAGTAACATCACTGGCAGGACCTGCTGTTACTGCACACCTTTACCCGGTTTAGGTTCAAGCAGGCATAAAAAAAGCCCGGAAACTTGCGTTCCCGGGCTTAATAAATGGCTAATTTAATATCAGATAAGTTACTAAAGTGCTTGTTTACGCTGCCGATAAGTTGCGGTCATATTGCGTCCCAGCACCACCGCCGAGCCGACAACACCGCCCAGCAACACCGCCAGCACCAGCGTCAGGCCTTTTTTCGGGCTGTCACGACGGATAGGCAAATCAGGCTCCATGATATAGCGGAACGACTGCAGGTTATCCACCTGGATTTTCAGATCCGTAATCAAGCGCAACGCGCGTTGCGTCGCGTAATAGCTCTCATCCAGCGGCAGCGGTCGGGTCGCTTCGTTCGCAATTGACGAGTTGAGCGCCTTGGTGCCCAGCAGATAGAGCGTATCATCGGATAAGAACTCCGCCTGAGTCAGCTGCGAGGTAGTAATACCGGCCCCTTCCGCCACTTTCAGCGCCTGTTTTAACGCTTCTATGCGCTGCTCTTTCTTGTCCTGCGCTACTTTCATCTGAGATGTCAGCGAGTCTGATAATTCACGGGTTTTCACGGCCATATTGCGTTTGATATCCGCACCGTAATCATCCACGACTTCGTTATTTACCAGCTTGATAAAATGCGTTACCTGCGCCTGCGCCTCTTTCGCCGTCTCTGCGGTAAACTTCACGCTGAGCGGATCGTTTTGACCGGCTGTAACCGGGCCGATGCGTAAATCCTGCGGGTCATCGAGGTTTTGTAGCGCGCCAGCCAGTGCCGCGATAGAAGCGTGAAAGCGATTAAACAGCTGATGCTGTAGCTCGACCACGCCCGGTTTGTCCTGCGGCGACTGAGAATAAAGCACGTTAAGTGCGGCGTTATAGTTGGCCACCTGCCCTGCGCTGGGCTGGGTAACGATCGCTTCGGAGGTCCACTTTTCTTTAGCAGTGAAGAGATAAGCGATGGCCAGTAACAGGAACAAAATCACGGTGGCGATAATGATCTTTTTACCGTTCCACAGCTGAGCCACAACATCCAGCAGGTCAAGCTCATCATCATTGTTATAAAAAGTCTGACGAAGTAAAGACGGATCCGTATTTGTCTTATTTTCTTGGTTCATGTTTCTGGTATGCCCAACTGATAAAGTGAAAAGCGGAATGATAAACGCCAGGAAGAAAACAATAGCAAAAGGAGCGGTAAGGAGTTATCTGAAATTAATAAAAAACCTCCCATTGGGAGGTTTTTTAAGCAAAACGGGATTAGTCCAGCCATTCGGTGTGGAACACGCCGTCTTTATCGGTACGCTTGTAGGTATGCGCACCGAAGTAGTCACGCTGCGCCTGGATCAGGTTCGCTGGCAGCACCGCAGAGCGATAGCTATCGTAGTAGGCGATTGCCGCTGAGAAGGTTGGCGTCGGGATACCATTCTGTACGGCATAAGCGACCACGTCGCGCAGCGCCTGCTGGTATTCATCAGCGATGTTTTTGAAGTAAGGCGCCAGCAGCAGGTTAGCGATGTCCGGCGTATCTTTATAGGCATCGGTGATCTTCTGCAGGAACTGAGCACGGATGATGCAGCCAGCACGGAAGATTTTAGCGATTTCGCCGTAGTTCAGATCCCAGTTGTTTTCATCAGAAGCCGCTTTCAGCTGTGAGAAGCCCTGCGCATAAGAGACGATTTTACCCAGGTAAAGCGCACGACGGACTTTCTCGATAAACTCAGCTTTATCGCCGCTGAACGCTTGCGCAGCCGGGCCGCTCAGCACTTTCGAGGCGGCAACGCGCTGGGATTTCAGTGAGGAGAGGTAGCGCGCAAAAACAGATTCGGTGATCAGCGAGAGCGGCTCGCCCAGATCCAGCGAGCTCTGGCTGGTCCATTTACCGGTGCCTTTGTTCGCCGCTTCATCCAGAATCACATCAACCAGGTAGTTACCTTCTTCATCTTTCTTGGTGAAGATATCTTTGGTGATGTCGATCAGGTAGCTGCTCAGTTCGCCTTCGTTCCACTCGCTGAAGGTTTTCGCCAGGTCTTCATTGCTCAGACCCAGGGCATTTTTCAGCAGCGCGTACGCTTCAGCAATCAGCTGCATATCGCCATATTCAATGCCGTTATGCACCATTTTCACATAGTGACCTGCACCGTCCGGACCGATATAGGTTACGCAAGGCTCGCCTTCGGCACGCGCAGCGATTTTATCCAGGATTGGCGCAACCAGCTCATACGCTTCTTTCTGACCGCCAGGCATAATGGAAGGCCCTTTCAGCGCGCCCTCTTCACCACCGGAAACGCCGGTACCGATAAAGTTAAAGCCCTGCTCAGAAAGTTCTTTGTTACGACGGATGGTATCTTTATAGAAAGTATTACCGCCATCGATCAGGATGTCGCCCTTATCCAGGTGCGGCGTGAGTGAGGCGATAGTTTTATCAGTCGCTTCGCCCGCCTGCACCATCAGCAGGATACGGCGCGGTTTTTCCAGCGAGTCTACAAACTCTTCGATGCTGTAATAAGGCGCGAGTTTTTTGCCCGGGTTTTCGGCGATAACTTCATCAGTTTTTTCCCGCGAACGGTTGAAGACGGATACGGTATAGCCGCGGCTCTCAATGTTAAGTGCCAGGTTGCGGCCCATTACCGCCATACCTACAACGCCGATCTGTTGCTTGGACATTATTTACTCCTGTCTGTTAAAACAACTATTAAAACCAAGGATTTAGTTCAGAGCATTAACACCTGAAGATGCTACATGCTACCTTGATTCTTTGTGAAACAGGTAGCAATAGGTGTGATTGGTTTTAGTAACTGTATAAATTCCATCCATTAATATTGAACGATAGCTCGATAGCTGTTCCATAATATACGGAAAGTCTGTGTCTTATATACAGCAACTTAGATTAAAAAACATGATCGCTATTGAAATGCTTTTTTGCGAACCACAATGTAACGCATCAAAGTTTAAATATTTCTTTTCCAAAGCTGCTTAAATCAGGGTATATATTTACGACGCAGGTTGAAATCTTTACTAAAAGCATCAAGTAAGGCATGCCAACAGACTAACGCCGTATCCTTTCTGAAAAATAAAAGCTCTTTTGATATATATAGTAATGCAATCAATAAAGGACGGATACGAACAATGGTGTTTTGCCCATGAACACGATGTATATGGAAAAAATTTCTCAGCATGAAATATCCTTTCCAAGAACGCAAATCAGTACTTTGATTATTTACCAACAATCGTTTCGCAACAGCCTTGGTATTACATACTATTTCAAAACCAGCTTTTTTTGTTCGAATAGCATAATCGAGATCATCATAAAAAATAAAAAAATTCTTATTTGGCAATCCCACTTTTTCAATAATTTGGTAAGGTATCAATGGCCCCTCAAACGGTATCCCATCAATAGCTATTTCTTCTTCTGCTTTAATATTTGGCATCGACATTTTATCCAACACTGTCTCTTTTTTAGGACGCATGATAAAAGGAGATGACAGATCAAATTTTGTCGGTGAGTACTCAGCACAGCTGCCGTCAAGGTTATAGCGTATCGGCTGGGTTATTTTACTTTCGTTAGCATTAGCCAACATAACTTCCAGGCAATCTACGGAAGGTAACAAATCGTCATCCATTATCCATAGATAATCAAACTTCTCTTGCATAGCTTTTTCAAAGCCATAACAAAAGCCGCCTGCTCCACCTAAGTTAGCCCCTGTATTAAAATAATCAATTTTAATCTCTGATACAGCCTGAATACTGCTAACAAGTTCTTGGGTGCCATCATTACTGTTATTATCAATAATAATTATCTTGTTTAGTTTATAACTTTGAGAAATCACACCCTCGATTACTTTAGCTAGTAATTCTTTTCTTTTAAAAGTTACAATAAGTGCATTAACTCTTATCATATGCTACTCAGCTTTTCGTACAATGAAATATAGCCCTGATTCATAGTGGCTAAATCATATTCTTGTGCTTTAACAAGATTTTCCTGCGCTAGCTTATGGCATAACGCTTTATCTTGCTCCAAAAGCAAGATTTTTGCAGCTAAATCTTGCGCATCTTTTTTATTCACCAGGCATTGTGAATTAATCATTTCATCAACACCATCAACGTTAGTTGCAATGACCGGTTTTCCTGCGGCCATATACTCAATAACGGAAATAGGTAAGCCTTCATAATGCGTTGATAAAACACACAAATCAGCTAATTTAATTATTGCGGTCACATCACTTCTTCGGCCTAAGAAAAGGCAACGTTCAGCAACGTTAAGCTGCTTAGCAAGTAATTGACAATTCTCTAATCTTACGCCTGAACCTATAAACACTACTTGCATATTTAGGGGCAAATATGAAAGTGCCCGAATGAGCGTGTCATGATCTTTTTGATCAAAAAAACGTGCGGTCATTACAATTAAAAATTTTTCTTCGCTCAAACCTAAATCCTGACGAGTAACGGAATCATTACATAAACTATTTTTTATATCGATTCCGTTTAATATTGTTAAGACTTTACTCTTTATTGAAGGAAGCCATTTAATTATATTAGATGAAGATGCTTTACTTACACCTACTATGCTATGGTATAAAGAATAGACAATATATTCTAGCGGCTTAAATAAACTTCTCCTACGCTTGTTTGTAGTACAATGTTCAGTCGTAACTAACTTTTTCCTGTGAAATAAATTAGCAAACGCTAAAAAGTACTGCGTTGGAAATAAGTGAGAATGAATTAAATCATAGCCCCCAATTATTTTTATCAACAGTAAAATATTTAAAGGATTATATACAGATGAATAATTACCAACTATTACTCTAATGTTTTTAACTTTGAAATTTTCAGCTAGCGCAACTTGATTTTTATCTAACACCATAAGATCTACTTCATAACCTGCGCTAACCAAGGCCGGTAATAAATTCAACAGATAGGTTTCCACGCCCCCTTCAGTGAGCCGATTTGTAACATGTAATATTTTCATTTATAGCTCGCATCATTAAAGTTAGCTCAGGTAATCGAAAAAGGTAATAACACCCCTTCCCACTTCCCGGTAAAATAATTCAAAGAAAATATAGACGCGGCAACAAAACAAAGTAAGACGCTGCACAAGTATTTATTCTCTTTAGTCTTCATAATTAGTGGAATAAAAGAAAGCAGTAGTACTTCAGTGATAGAATAAAATGTCGCAATGCGAGCTGCAAATATTTCAAAATCATTCCATAACAGATACCAGACCAGTGAAAAGGCATATAATTTGAAAGAAATTTCAAAATACTTATTGCGTTCAGCCAAAGCCTGATAGTAGTAGAAGCAAAAAGCGCTTAAAAGTATTCCTTTAAGGATAACTAAGTTAGTTAATACGCCGGCTCCTCCACCATATTTAGAGTTATTATAATATTGAACACGCTCAAGAAAGCTAATTGCGGGTAATTGCTTAAACAATCCGCCTAAAGGAAATAGAATACCAATTACTAACGATACTAAAATAACTATACCTATTGTTTTTCTTGAAATCCGAGCATTGCCGATAAAATAAGCCATCATGAAAACAGCAGCACCCAAATGAAATAAAAGAGCAACAGAGATAGTAACAATGAAATAGCGAAGCTTCTTTTCTAAAATAAACCTAATAGAATACAAACACAGAGCACAAGCTAGCCCAGCTCGAATTTGCATCATTTCTCTTGCAACATAAGTATGCGCCATATAAAAGAGAACACAAAACAAAAAATATGGTGAATACTTTTGATAACAACTAAGGTTAATAGCTACAGAGATAAGGGAAAAAAAAGAAAAAATGATCAACGGACTATTAGAAAAATTAGCAAAAAAATAATTCAAGTATGCAAAGGCAGGATCGGCAGCAACAATATTTATCTGTTTGTAATCCCCCCCTTGTGAGAGCAAATTAAAATAACGAGCATAGTTATTATAGTCAGGTGAATCTAATCGAAAACCTGCCATATAGGATAACGCAATACATGAAATGAACAGGACGGCAGTAGAAAACCCTATATTCTTTTTCGAAACAACTTGCAGAAGAGCAAAGGGCAGCAGCAGGATAAAAGCAACCTGGAGAATAAACATAAAGCCCCTATATTTATTCAGCAAGATTTTCTTTAACAAAGTACAGAGCACTCCTTATTACTTGATGCATATCGTAATACTTGTACTCAGCAAGTCTGCCACCAAAGTAGACATCTTTTTCTTCTTTTGCCAACTTTTTATATTTTTTTAGCAGCGCCATATTTTTCTCATCATTGACAGGATAATAGGCCTCATCTCCTATTTTCCATTCAGCCGGATATTCTTTAGTGATGACAGTATGTTTAGTTTCAGAGTAATTAAAATGTTTGTGCTCAATAATTCGCGTGTAAGGAACTTCTCTTTCAGTATAATTTATTACCGCATTTCCTTGATAGTTAGGAGTATTTTCAAAACGTTCATGCTCAAATTTCAAACTTCTGTATTCTAATGCACCAAATTGATATGAATAATATTCATCAATAGCGCCAGTGTAGATAACTTTCTTTGCTAAATTACTATATGCCTGTCTGTCTTTTAAATAATCCACATTTAATCTAACTTCGATGTTTTCAAGTAACTTTTCAATTAATCGTGTATAGCCTTCAACAGGAATGCCTTGATATTTATCAGAAAAATAATTATTATCAAAAGTAAACCGCACTGGTAACCTGTTTATAATAAATGCAGGAAGATCGGTAGCGTTTCTTCCCCATTGTTTTTCAGTATAGCCTTTGATTAACGTTTCATAGATATCTCGACCGACCAAGGAGATAGCTTGCTCTTCTAAATTACCTGGAATTTGATCAGCCACATTTCCCTTTTGGGAATTTATTTTATTGATGGCTTCTTGAGGCGTTTGTGTACCCCATAGCTGATAAAAAGTATTCATATTAAAAGGAAGGTTATAGAGCTTACCCTTATACTTTGCTAATGGTGAATTAGTGAAGCGATTAAATTCTACAAAGCTATTAACATAATCCCAAATTTCCTTATCATTAGTATGAAAAATATGCGCCCCATATTTATGAATATGTATGCCATCATGGTTTTCTGTATAAACATTACCGCCGATGTGAGAGCGTTTATCAATTACTAATACATTAAAACCAAGGCTTTTTAACTTTTGCGCACAAACTGCCCCAAACATTCCAGAACCAACAATAAGGTAATCGTACATGTTTTTAACCCTTAGCTATTAAATTTTTACTTTTTATTCAGTTTAAAGAAATTGTAGCTGTAGAAAACCACAAAAAGGAAACGAGCCATAATAAACATTATTATTGCTCCTATTACACCTACTTTATATATTAAGAGATAGCCTATTACAGCTGATATAGCGGAAACTAACAATGAAATGTTTCTGAATAGTCCATCCAACTTTTTTGGAAAAAAATAACCATATGATAAAGAATAAAGCAAACTCGCAAAGATAATTGAAGGTGATAAGTATTTTAGGTAAAGCGCAACGTCGGAATAACCACTCCCAAGGAACACATTTATAATAGCATCACCTAATAACAATATCAAAATTACCGGAAAAGCGCCGCTAATAACATTGATAAGGGCCATATTTCCTAATGAAAAATCACCCTTCACTACACTAGGGTAAATTGCTTTTGCCAACATAAGTTGAAAGGAACCAGCAATATTAATTAACCGCATCGAAAGTGAATAGTTTGCAAACAACGCTGGGGAAGTAAATAAACCGATCAAAAGGGGTGGTAAGTTACTGTAAAGATTCGGCGCAAAATCCCCGATAAAACTATCAAACCCTGACTTCAAATCAGGATATATATTTTTTAAGCTTACTTTTTCTTTAATGCCTTTCCTGCATCTTCGAAACAAGTAAGAAAAAGTCCCAGTGACAAGAAAGACTAAAGAGATTGAAACAATAGCAATATCTAAATCATCAACGGATTTGACTAAAAAATATATTATTATCAACTGTAAAGATCTGGCTACCAAAGATGACACAGCCAATATTGTCATATCTTGCTTTCCTTGATGATACCAGGGAGCGGTCAGATAATATCCGACAATAGCCATGAAAACATTTAATACCAGAAATGAAATATTAATGCTATTAGTTTGAGTAAGGCTTATATAAGCCAGACTTAAAAAAAATGAGATAATGCTAAAGAAAAACCTTACGGATTGCACTCTAGCATATATTTTTTGTTCTTTTTCTTTCTCAACTACTCCAGCGATTTCTCTTACTGCATAAATATTTGAACTATAATCAATAAGTATAAAAGCAAAAATATAGATTGATGAAAAAAGTAGGAAAATGCCATATCCAGACGGAGTTAACACACGGGACAGATACGGCATCGTTATAATAGGTACAATAATATTTAATACATTAATTGAAGAGAGCCCAATAAAACTAGAAATTATAGATCTATTCGATGACATAACCACGCCAATATTAGTATTTATTTTTGTTCTGCTGATTTTGTTAAATATTCATCCAGAGCCTGTGCATAAACTTCCTCCAGAGAAAGATTGTTTTCCTTAGTCTGCCATACACCATGTTCTGATTTTACATATTTCTTTTTAGCATTCATCTGTGTATAAGGACCAAAGTGCACACACTGGAATTCAATGCATTTAAACGAACCATCTTTCAACTTCACGATATCCAACGAAACATACGGCGTTTCGATTTTTTTACGTAGGGTATCACAAAAATCTAAAAGTTCACTTTCTGCGTTAGGGTAAGTAAATTTACCGCTTCCGCTGGCTTTGAAACTTCCGCTTCTTACATCTCTTTGTAATACGTATAACGTTGAGCCAAATGCTAATACTTTATAATCGCATGTTAGCCCAGAGTAGAACTCTTGTAAGCAATAGCGCGTATATTTTTTATGATAGGTATTGAAGGATTCAGAATACTTATTCTTCAAAAGATGCTTTTTAATTAAAGTTTTAAGCGCGAACATCAAGTAGTTAAGGTTCAAATCATACCTGGAAAACTTCTTTAAAACTTGAATTAACGCTTCATTATTGTTTACCAGCTCAACCCCTGAACTGCCAGCGCCATCCGTCTTCTTTGCTACAACCGTTTTTGATATGCCTACTGGACGAATAAAATACTCCTGATGAGGGAAATATTCCGTACCTATTTTTTTTGCAAGTAATGCCTGAACCCCTTTGTTCTCATGCGCCAATATATTGTATTTATTAGGTATTAAAAGCTTTTCATTTTTACCATAAAAAACAATATTAAGCGTATCGTCAATATATTTTTTTATATCAGGATTCTGATGGCTACCTACAATATAATAAGCTTGAGTATCAATTTCTTCCGACTGTAAATCCTGGATATCAATAGTTGAAATAGTATGTTTTTTTAACTCTAAATACTTAGCTAATTTTTCTGTATCTATTGAGGAATCGGTAGGCAAAGATTGACCAAAATATCCACATACTGTAATGATTTTAATATCCATTTTATTTCCTTTGGTTTAATGCTTCTGTTCAACGACACAGAAGCATTGTTCATATTTTTCTATAATAAGTGAACATTTGTATTTCGATACTGAATTACGTATTCGTAATGGATCAAACTTTTCTGATAAGAGTTTTAAGATAGAATTTGCCATTCCCTCAATATTTTTATATTCAACCAGATAACCATTAACACCATCTGCCAAAATCTCTCGTGGCCCACTGGGGCAGTCATAAGCTACAACAGGAGTCCCTAAAGCCATTGACTCAAGGATAACATTTGGAAAACCTTCATAAGCTGACGTAAGGATAGTAGCCTGAGCTTTTAGATAAAAGCTTTCGATATCTTTTTGGAAGCCAGTAAAAATGACATACTCCGATACCCCTAAATGTTCTACCCAGGAGCGTAATTCATTTTCTAAGCTTCCCTTTCCTACAATAACTAGCTTTAGGTCAGGATAATGCTCATGAACTCGGGAAAAAGCTGAAATTGCATGCGCAAAGCATTTTTGTGCCTCCAGCCTTCCTGCGCAAAGCAGATAGTGTTCTTTTTTTATATTTTGTATCTGTTTTGAAAATAACTCATCACCAATGGGATTATTTATGACGCAGCTTTTACTGGCCACTTCAGGAAAGTTTTTTATCAAATCTTCCTGCATGTCAAGACACTGATTAATATAATAATCAGCCTTGCCATATATTTTTTTAATTATTGGTATAACAACCTTGCTGCGCCAGAAACTGCCTTTTTCGCTTAGATTTTTGCTTAATGTATTAATATTCCTGGCAACTATTTTAAAATCCAGCTTATATATCATTCTTATGATGACTAACAATACCGTTAACTCATAACTAAAAACAAGTACAGTTCCGGATCTGTTCTTTTTAAAATACTTGACTAAAGGAAAAAAAGCATACCTCGCATTTGTTACATTAAGGGAGGTAAATGCTATTTTCGCATCTAAGTTTTTTTTGTAAGCTTCATCACCCGCATTAAGCACTAATAGATTAACCTGCCTCTTTTCGCTATTTACAAAACTATTAGCCAGATTAACACATACGCGCTCTGCTCCTCCCCCAGATAGCGAACCTAATAAAAAGGTAGTTTTATTCATTTTCAAAAGAGTTCCATTTAGTATAAGATCTTTAGTAAAACAATTATTTGTAAAATTTTAATCACCGACCAGGCGTTGTGTTTTATTTATTATTCATAATAGGTGCTAACTTTGGCTGGTAATCCTTTTCTTTTTAAATTTTGATAGCCTGATAGTTATATTTTGAGAAGAATTTATACTAAAAAAGTAACAGACAGCTGATAACATATATATTATCAATATCATTGTATCGCTTATATCTAATGCTTCTAAATAAAGGCCCCATGCAGAAAACAGGAAAGATAGCGTAAACACGATGCATAATGCGATACATGGGCTAATGTTTTTATTTAGCAACACATGATGCAAATGTTCCCGGTCTGGTTTGAACGGGCTGTCCCCTCTTCTGATGCGTCCCATCATCACGCGCAGCATATCCATTAGCGGAACGGCAATCAGCCACAGTGCGGTCACCGGGCGCATTACCGCGTCTTCGCCCTGGGTGGCGATAATCAGCAGCCAGATCACGGTAAAACCAATCAGCGTGCTGCCCGCATCGCCCATAAACACTTTAAACTTGCGTCCCCACGGGATGCCCAGATTAAGTAGAATATACGGCAGGCAGGCAACCATCAGGCACAGGCACCATAACGCCATATCAATCCGATTGCCCATCCAGAACACCACGGCCAGCGCGCCAAACGTCACCGATGAAAGCGCGCCAAGCAGGCCATCAATGCCGTCGACCATATTGAAGGCGTTAATCGCCGCGACCACCGCCAGCAGCGTTACCGCATAGCCGATAACGCCCAGGATCAGTTCGTAGCCAAACAGAATATGACCAAGGGAATAAAGATAGAGGCCGTTGTACATCATAATACTGGCCACCAGCGCCTGTAACGCCATGCGCGGCATCACCGGCAGATCCAGTTTGTCATCAAGCACGCCGACCACAATCAGCATGGTGGCGCAAACCATATAAATGCTAAAGTCAGGCAGCCAGTCGGGCTGCATAACGTAAATAATCCACAGAGAAAGATAAACCGATACCCCGCCGACCAGCGGTATATGGCCGTTATGATGTTTCCGCGCGTTAGGTTTATCTACCAGCCCCACTTTTTTCGCTATCTTGCGCGAGATAAAAAGCAGCGCCAGCGCTCCCAGAAAAACGAGCACGATTTCTTGCATGTTTACACCAGTATTGAAATTGACCACAGTTACCTGAAAACGCCCACGCTACCGCCCCTGGCTTTAAGCAACCAGTCGCTTCAGCAGTTCAGGGCTCAAACAAGCATAGCCTGTGTGAGCAACACGGTAATTTTTTCTCGCAACGCCAGCAGAATGCGCTGTAACCCTGCACTAATAGTTTACGATTCTCGTACTATCGTCGCATACAGACAAGCATAAAATCACCGGTTTTCCCGTTGAGCTATTCGCTTTCCTTGCCAGAACGGCGCGATTGTTTGCTTTACAAACAAAGCGCTCAAAATATCGACTTCTCTTCCTTGCCTGTCCGCGCCCAGGCCATTAATGCTGTTATCGCTTTTCTGGCGCGGTTTTACCCGCTAACGCTATCGAATAACAATAAGGCTGTTGAGGTATGGTTTAACTAAGGTCTGAAACAGAAATGGCCTCTGTTTCCAGAAGCCATCAACATTCATCAATGTAACTTACTCTGCGCCAGGCTTTTCAGCGAAACCGAAAAGCGCGATACGCGGTAATAACACATTAGAGTGACTTACTCTTAACGGTAGCCGTTAGGATTTTTAGACTGCCAGTTCCAGGTGTCACGCATCATCTCATCAATGCCGCGCGTTACGCGCCAGTCCAGCTCTTTATCGGCCAGCGTAGCGTCAGCCCAGAATGCAGCTAGATCGCCATCGCGACGCGGTTTGATATCATAAGGAACCGGTTTGCCGGAGGCTTTCTCAAACGCCTTCACCATCTCCATAACCGAATAGCCCTTGCCAGCGCCGAGGTTATAGGCTTTATAACCCTGCAGCTGCGCCAGATGATCCAGCGCTTTTAAATGGCCTTCCGCCAGATCGACCACGTGAATATAGTCACGCACGCCGGTGCCATCTTTGGTGTCATAGTCAGCGCCAAAAATGCCCAGCTTATCCAGACGGCCAATAGCGACCTGAGCAATGTAAGGCAGCAGGTTATTCGGAATACCGTTGGGATCTTCACCAATATCGCCAGACTCATGGGCGCCTACCGGGTTGAAATAGCGCAGCGCGATCGCGGTAAAGTTGCTGTCCGCCTTGGCATAATCCTGCATGATCTGTTCAACCATCAGCTTGGAGGTGCCATAAGGGCTGGTGGTGCCGCCAATCGGCGTCGTCTCAACGTAAGGCACCGGCGCGTTCGCGCCATATACGGTGGCGGAAGAACTAAAGATAAAGTTATAGATCCCGGCGTTACGCATCTCTTCCAGCAGCACAACCGTACCTGAAACGTTATTATCGTAATATTCCAACGGCTTACGGGTTGATTCACCTACGGCTTTTAATCCGGCGAAATGGATCACAGCGCTAATGGTGTTGCTGGCAAAGATATCGCGCAGGCAGGCGCGATCGAGGATATCGCCCTCAACAAAAACGGCTTTCTTTCCGGCCAGTTTTTCCACGCGGTTGATCGATTCCCGCGAAGCATTACTGAGGTTATCCATTACCACAACGTCGTCACCGCGCTGCAACAGCGCCAGCACCGTATGCGAGCCGATGTACCCTGCTCCGCCCGTTACCAAAATAGCCATGTGAACTCCTTTAATGCCGCGCAAAGGCGCGGCGGATCATAATGAGGAATTATTTCGCCAACAATTCTTTAATCGTCTCGCGGAAGGCCGCGCCCTGCTGATTGCTGCGCAGGCCATAGCTGACAAACGCCTGCATATAGCCCAGCTTACGGCCGCAGTCGAAGCTGTTGCCGGTCATCAGGCTGGCATCAACCGGCTGCTTTTGGCTCAGGCTGGCGATGGCGTCCGTCAGCTGAATACGGCCCCATGCGCCTGGCTCGGTTTTCTCCAGCTCAGCCCAGATATCCGCTGACAGCACGTAACGGCCTACCGCAGCCAGGTCGGAAGTCAGCGTCTCAGTCTGTTCCGGTTTTTCTACGAAACTGGTGATGGTGCTGACGCTGCCTTCGTTTTCCAGCGGCTCCTGGGTGGAGATAACTGAATATTCTGACAGATCGGCGCCCGGCATATGTTTCGCCAGTACCTGGCTGTGGCCGGTGTCTTCAAAGCGCGCAATCATCGCGGCGAGATTATAACGCAGATGGTCAGCGGTGGAATCATCCATGATGACGTCAGGCAGCACAACCACAAAAGGATTATCGCCAATCATCGGACGGGCGCACAGCACCGAGTGACCGAGGCCCAACGGCTGCGCCTGACGCACGTTCATGATGGTTACGCCCGGCGGGCAAATGGATTGTACTTCACTGAGCAGCTGACGCTTCACACGCTGTTCCAGCAGCGCCTCAAGCTCATAAGTGGTATCAAAATGGTTTTCCACCGCGTTTTTGGACGCGTGCGTGACCAGAACGATTTCCTTGATGCCCGACCTGACGACTTCATCAACAATGTATTGAATCATCGGCTTATCTACGATAGGCAGCATCTCTTTAGGAATGGCTTTTGTAGCAGGGAGCATATGCATACCGAGACCCGCAACGGGGATAACTGCTTTAAGCTTGGTCATATTTTTTCCATATAATGATGTGAAGACATTCAGCGATTATGCAATAAAGAGGCAATCGTTAAGTATAATCTTATTCTGAAAATTTTCCTCAGCAATAGTGTTAAGGAAACAAACAATTAAGTCATATGCTGTTAAGCAGCTGAATAAATCAAAGTTGCTCAGTAAAATCTGAAACGACAATAAAATCCCAAAAGGCCTAATCAACTTATTTTATTACGGCAAGCATTATTCGCTGAGATTAATCTGATAAAAAACCGGCAATTTACCCTAAGTGTAAAAAAGCGTTTTCTTTTATCTGATTTTAAATATTACACCTTCCAATTATCCAACTTAAATGAATAATGAAACCTGGCGTTATCATTCTTAAAAGGGTCAGAAATGAGCATTAATGAAAAAGCCAGTGAAGAACGTATCCACTCGCGACGTAAGGCATTAACCAAAATATTAGCCTCCGCCGCCGCTATCGGCACCCTCGGTAGCCTGACGCGCGCCAATGCCGCGCCCGCTTCCGCCCTGCCGGTGCCCGCGCCAGACGGCCCGACCGGTAAAATCAACGGCGCGCCGGGCATTATCCTCGATCACGCCTCCACCTCATGGGCGAAGATTCGTAATGACGTGCAGCGCGGTCACGGCGCGGTCGATAATTACGCCGCCTTACAACAGCTGGTGGAAGATAAGAAATACCTGACGATTGATACGCCAATCAGTATAAATAAAACCATTAAGCTTACGGTGAAAAACCAAATCATCGAAGGGCGCGGCAACGGAATTATTACGCCATTAGGGAATATGGGTAATGGTTTTTTACTGGAATTGAAAGCTGACGCGACGCAAATTCATGGCATCGTATTAGATAATCCTATGCTGCTAAAAAGCGAAACGGGCGGACGTCAGGGCGGGATAATGATTTCCGCTAACTATTGCGAAGTTTCCAACTGCTATTTCTATCGCATGCTGCAATCGGTTATTGCCCCGGCCGGTTTTGGCGCCTACGGCACCAAAGTGACCAACAACTGGTTTTTAGAATGCCTGGGTGCCGGTACCGGTATGCGCGATCTGCATTCCAAAATGGGCGAAGATCGTGGCGATGCGGTCACCATCTGGGGTTCCGGCACTATTATTACCGGCAACCATGCTTACTGTAAGGCGGGTGAAGATGCCCGCCTGGCGTTTCATGCCGAAGGGCTGCCCGGCGCACGCAAACATCTGCGCGACTTCGATCATAAAGACATCATCATGGCGAACAATATGGCGAAGGGCAGTTTCCGTCGTCACTTCGTGATGGAAAACATTATCGGCGGCGTCTCGATCGGCAACCTTTCTATGGGCGGCGCGACCTGGTGGGGTGAAGCCTATATTCAGTGCAAAAATATCAACGTCAAAAATACCATCCGCTACAGCAACAGCCCCGATACCCTGAACGGTAACGCCTGGCGCCCGATCAAAGCGGCCATTGCCGTAGTGAATTATAACGAAGGCATTAATATCGATAGTACCGTGCTGATTGCGAAAGGCACCAAAGCCTACGGCTTCGCCATTGCGACCCAAACCGGCGATCATGATGTCACGCTGTCCGGCAGTATGATTAATGAAGGCGCTCGCACTAATACCGCGCTGTTCCTTAATCAGCCGAAAAGCTTCCGCATACATAACCTCGATACCCATGGTTTTGCACGGGCGGCGCAAATCACCACCAATAAAGATGTCACCATTACCAGCAATAACTGCTATCACCAGCTTAACGGTAGCGGAAAAGGCGTTGAAGTGGTGAAAGGCGCAGGCGGAACCATTAACATCAATGGCGATACCTATAGCGGCGCAACCACCGCCTTTAAACTGCCTAACCTCGACAACCTGAGTATCCAGAATACGCGCGTCAGCGATGCGGAGCGCTTTGCCGAGCTGAGCGGAATCAAGCAGACGCTGATGGTTACCCATAATATGGCGACCACACAGCAGGCGATCCCGCTGGTTTACAGTAACGGCACCGCACCGGATATTAGCTGGTGCGTGGAAGGAAACAGCGGCGTACGCAGCAACTTCTCTTACACCAGCGAACAGCTTTCCGCCGTCAACTCGGCGCTGAATCAGCGCAGTAAGCAGGCCGGTAAAAGCATCAGCGTGAATAATAACGCGGTGTATGTGGCACTGGGCAACGCGCCGGACTCACCATGGTTAAATCTCGCTACGCAAAAAGTGGTGAAGCCTGCCTAAAAAAAAGCCTCAGCGCAGATGGCTGAGGCTTTTTATTTCGCTGCGCGCTAAGCATAGCTTACGCGCACGCTTGTCAGGAGGCCCGAAGCTTTAAACGCTTTAGCGCAAAGTTAAAGACGCGCCAGGCGAAGTAGTTGTTTTCCGCCAGCGTGATATCGAGATTACGGTAGCGTGAGACCAGCGTATTAAGCTCGCCTTGCGATTTCGCGCTGAACTTCACTTCAGAACCTTTCGCCACGCCAATCACGTTCAGGATATTGGTAATGATCCGCGCACGCAGATGCTTAGCGCTCTCTTTTTCCGACGTCCGCTGCATCAACCCTTCCAGCGCATCACAGGCGCGCAGATAGCCAATGGCATTTTTCTCTGAACGCGAGCTTTGCATGATCGAACCGATACGGATACGACGCTGGAAAAAAACGCTGTCGGTTACATAGGTTTTACCGGCAACAAAAAACAGGCGCGGGGTAAACTCTTCATCTTCATGAATAATCGGCAGGAAAAAGAGCTGGTGCTGCGTCTGTAATTTGCGGGCAAAAATATATAGCCAGGCGTTGGGAATAAAAGCGTTGGATTCCGACAGCGTATTAAACGCCTGCTCACCGCTGGCAAAGAGATGCTCCATACGGCGACGATAGGAGATCAGCCGCACCTGCTGTGACTGATCGCCTCCTTTGCTTTTGGCGATCGGATCTTCAAACGATTCGGCAGAAAAAGCAAAGATATCCAGATCGGGATGCTGTTCCAGCGTTTCATAAAAGCGCTGGATCAGGCCATCAACGGAAACGTCATCCGAGTCAAAGTAATAGATGTAATCACCGGTGGCGGCGCGCGTGCCGGTATTGCGCGCCTCCCCCAGTCCGCCATTGGCGGTATGAATAATCTTTACCAGCGGATGCGAGCCATACAGCGTCTCTACCAGGTCGCCGGAGCCATCCGTCGATCCGTCATCGACGATAATGACTTCCCAGGGCTGCACAGACTGCGTAAGAATCGAATCAACAGCTTCCTGAACATAATCCAGTACGTTATAAACAGGAATAATGATGGAAAGTTTAGGAATCGTTGGCTCTTCTATCATAAAGTAATCAACTCACAGTCAGGGACATCTTTGGTCCAGGAAGCGTAGTAGCCTGAATTCTTACCGTAGGAGTTGTCCAGCAGCTTGGTTTTCACGCCCAGCAGGCAGCATAAGATATGCCCGTGCATACGTGAGGTCACTACCGTATCGTGTGACATAAAATAATCATTAACGCGATTCACCAACGTATCGGTGTAGTCACTCCACTTCTGCGGCGTATTAAACAGGCGCGTGCTCAGCGTGCGGTTTACGCGCTCAAAGTTGAGGTAAACCTGCGTTTTGGAACGATCCTGATCGGTGCAGATATCTTCCCAGTCTTCAAAGCCTTCTGGCCCAGGCATCCCTGGCAGGCCATCTACCTTGGTCTCTTCGATATCTTTACGGATCATCCACAGCGTATCGCGCTTGATATCGTTCGCCGACTGTTTCGGGAACACGTTCCACAGCGCGTGCGCCATATCCGGGCACAGGCGTACATCTTTGCAGAAATGCTCTTCCAGAATTTTCTTGCTACGTTCATCACGGCAGAAAATCGTCAGGTTTTTGTGCTGACGGATAATCTGAGCCGACTGCAACATTTTAGATTTGTCTTTAAAGTGCACCGTCTGCGGCATATAGACGATCTTATGATGCGGGAAGTTCTCTACCACCGCTTCGCGCAGGCGCTGGTGGTGACCATACAGGTCGCCAAAGTTACCACCGCCGTGCATCAGCAGGATCACATCTTTAGGCAGATTGCGGTTTTCTGACAGCCACTTCATGCTGGTTTTATCGGTACGTCGTGCCAGCACCTGATAATTACGCTCTTTAAAGAACTGCTCAGTACCTTTGTAAATTAACAGGTCTCCGACATTAAGATGCAGAGGTATATCGAGATAAACAACCTTGCTGCCCGGTGGCACAACGGCATCAATAACTGACAGGGTGTTTTTAAGTTTATCCATATGATGCATGATTAGTTTTCCGCTCTTAAAATTCGACGAAGTTTTGGGTTTTTAAACAGGTGATTCTTCATTTCTACAATCAGTGGGTCGCGGCTGATTAATATCGCCATCAGGAACACCAGCCCGCCCGAAATAATCTGGACGGCTAAGAGTACGGGAAGCGCAACCGAAGTCGAGAAGAAGAATCCGATAATATAAGAGACAATTAACGTCGGCAGCGCCATACGGAATGGCATCCAGATACTGTATAAATATTGTTTATAGCTTGGCCCTAATACCGGACGAATCAGGATGAAATAACTCAGCCAGGTATTCAGCACTTGCACCGCCAAAAAGCCTAATGAGGCGCCAAATCCGCCGCCCATTTTCGCGCCGATCCAGATAGCCGGAATAAACAGAAACAGCTTCACCACGTTAAACTTAAAGCTGATATCAACGCGTGCTTTCGCCATCAACAGCGAACCGATCGGGTTACCAATCGAACGTAGCAGGCCCACCACGCACAGCACCTGTAAAATCGGGGTAATAAAACGCCATTTCTCCCCAAACATAAACAGCACAAAGTTCTCTGCGACCACTAACAGCCCTAACAACGCCGGGAAGTTAAGCAGCCCAACCAGAGAAAGCAATTTATAGAAGTTTTCCCGCAGCTTTTGCTGATCGTCCTGAATTTTGGCAAAAGCAGGAAACAGCACGCGCGTAATAATGGGATTGAGTTTGGTTGGCGGCATCACCGCAACGTTGTAGGCAAGGTTATAACCGCCGGTAATCGCCGCACCCAGGGTGCGGGACAGCACCGCCGTCGCCACGTTGGAGTTCAGCTGATTAACCAGACTATCCGCCGTGAGATACGCGCCAAACTTCAGGTTAGAGGTAATGGTGCGAAAGGAGAACTGGAAACGCGGCTTATAGGTTTTGCGACCGTACCAGGAGAACATCAGGGTACGTACCGTTACCATCGCCAGATAACCCCAAATCGCGGTTATCGCCTGCGGTTTGTACCATGCGGCAACCATGGTCACAGTAAAGCCAATGGTAACCGCCAGCGTTTCAGTTAAACCAATTTTGGGGAATTCCAGCTCTTTTTGCAGCAGCGCACGGAACTGCTGGCCATGAGGAATAATCAGAAACGCGATGGATAATACCTGGATCAGCTGTTTGAGATCCGGCTGTTTTAACCAGCCGCTAATCAAACCGCTGCAGCTAAATACCACCGCAAATACCGTCAGACCAATCAGAATATTGATCCAGTAAAGCGTGGAGAGTTCTGCCTCAGAAATTTCCCTGCGCTGGATAATCGAATTCGACAATCCGAAGTCGGAAAGCGTATCCGCCAGCAAAATAACCACCATCGCGATTGTGAGCAAACCGAACTGATGAGTATCGATTAGCCGCGCCAGCAGCGTCATTTGCAGGAAGCCAATGCCAATTGTCGAAAGCGTCGACAAGGCAGACCACTTGGCCCCTTTTACTGTTTTTTCTTTTAAGCTCATAATCCACGTCTAAGCAGGGTGAAGTCCGCTTTCAATGTGAGAAAACTACGAACCGCATTTTGCAGCAAAATGCGGTTCCTGGCAGGCTGCTCTCTTACGCGCTCCGCTTAGTAAGCGGTTTTGCTGATGAAACCTTTAAAGAGAGTCAGGAAAATAATGCGCATATCAAGCCACAGGCTCCAGTCACGGATATACTGCAGATCGAACTCAACGCGTTTTTCCATTTTTTCCAGCGTATCGGTTTCACCACGCCAGCCATTAATCTGCGCCCAGCCGGTAATGCCCGGTTTCACCTTATGGCGCAGCATGTAGCCCTGAATAATCGAGCGGTACTGTTCGTTATGCGCAACGGCGTGCGGACGCGGTCCAACGATAGACATATCGCCTTTCAGCACGTTGATAAACTGCGGCAGCTCATCAAGCGAGGTAGAGCGCAGAATACGGCCGATTGGCGTAATACGCGTATCGCCTTTGGTCGCCTGAGTGACTTTGTCGCCGTTTTCCATTACCGACATCGAACGGAATTTCCACACCTTAATCGGCTTACCATCCATGCCGTAACGCACCTGACGGAAAATAACCGGGCCCGGCGAGGTGAATTTCACCAGCGCGGCAATGGTCAGTAACGCCGGTGAAATAAACAGCAGAATGCAGGAGGAAACCACGATATCTTCGATACGTTTCAGTACCATATTGATACCGTTCATCGGCGTTTCAAACAGCGGCACCACCGGCACGCCATTAATCTCTTCCGTACGCGACTGCAGAATATTAAAGGTGAAAATATCGGGAATCAGCATTACCGAACAGGTGGTATCAGAAAGTTTTGCCACCAGATCGCGGATGGCCACTTCTTCTGACATCGCCATCGCAATGTAGATTTTATCCAGTTTCCCTTCCCGGGCATCAACTAACAGCTGCTCAAGATTGCCGCAGTAATCAATGTTGCCAGCATCACTACGAGATTCATTAGCAACGTCAGAATAAAGCCCGACAACGTTCATACCCATCCAGGGAGCGTTAATGAAACTATTAGCAAGTGAGACGCCAATGGGCATATTTCCGACAATGGCGACGTTGCGCGTGTTGTATCCCAGCTTGCGGATAACGCGGGCAAAGAAGCGAATCGCCAGACGGCAACCAATAAATCCGATCGCCACAATACCGAACCACAACAGATAGGCTCTGAAGTTAAGATCCAGATCGCTGGCGAAAGACATCACGCCGGCGGTAATTAAAATACTTAATGCCCAGTTTTGCAGAATCAGCTGCAGCTCGTGAGCGAAACTCACGCCGCGCCATGAGCGATAAAAATCGGTAATACCACCGATCATCTGGAATAACGCCAGAGCGGTAAGGGAAAGTAACCACCAGGATGATGAAAAAGACTGGGATTCAATGCGTGCTAAAATATACAGCCCTGTAAACATCACAAAAATGTCAGAGAAACGCTGTATTATGGAAATAATCGACGCGTTAGTACGGGTACGAAATCCACTCGCCGTCATCATTTTATTATCATCCCTGCCTAATTCATGCATGATTGAAGACATGTCTTAGACCTCGCTATAGTTAATTGGTGTTCAACGTTTCAGTATGTCGGCATATAAACTATGCGTTTTGGCTATCATAGCCTGCGAAGTAAAATTATTGGCAAAATATTGATTTCCTTTTCGCCCCTTTTCCCGCAAATCAGATTTATCCAGGTGGTTCAGAACAGTCAGCAAGGAATCCGCGTCGCCATTCTTAAACAGGTAGCCGGTTTCATTATTCATTACCACTTCTGGCAGCGATGTTGCGTCGCTGGCAATAATAGGTAATGAGTAACTCATTGCTTCCAGCGGCACCATCGCGAACCCTTCCCAGCGGCTGGGAATAACCAAAACATCCGCTGCAATAAAATAAGGTTCCATTTGGCTGGCTTTAAGCCATCCGGTGTACTCCGCACCCGGCAGCTTTTCAATTTCCTCTGCGCTGTGCACGCTATCGCCAATTAATGTCAAATGAATATTAGGGTTTTGATTACGCTTCATGGCATTAAATAAAACGTCGTAGCCTTTCTGGTAATCAAAACGCCCAACAAACAGCACATTAATGCGCGGATCATCAAGCGTATCCGGCCTGACAACCTGGCGTTCAGCGACGCCGTTATGCACCACGACGAGTTTATCGCCGCGAATACCGTGCGCCTTTGCCTGGTCCGCTTCATACTGGCTGACGCAAATAATCGCGTCGGTCATGGGCAGAAGCGCTTTTTCAATAAAGGAATAGATCTTTTTCTTACCGTTGCTGGTCTGCATCAGGAAGCTAAATGCATGCGGACAGTAAACCACTTTCGGGCGCGCAACGGGCCACAGCAACAACAAACAGGCACGGCCAATCACGCCAGCAAACGAGCTGTGAAGATGTACCACATCAGGCTTAAATTTGATTACCGTGCGGCAAAACGCCGAGGCAAACGAGAACAGTGCGCCAAGCGATCGGCCTTTACGCTCCCATTTTACAACGTTCTCTGCGTGTGCCGTATCCAGTTCTCCTGCCTGATCCGCCGGGATCAGGCACTGGATTTGATAACTGCCCTTATCATCCTGTTGTGCCGCGACGAGTTGCTTTAAAACTGTGGCAACGCCACCTTTTATTGTCTCAGCAGCATGGAGGATTTTCATTTACTCTTCCTTTTTGAATTTCCCAAAACTTAAATAAACGTAAAACATTAATGGATAAAACGGTGACAGGTGACGCAAATAGCTGCCGTAGTCTGGCTCAAACAGGCTTTGAATAACCGTGTATGAGATAATCGCCAGCGAAAATAACACCACCAGCGGGTAGCTTCTGTCCTGCAGGGCGGCATTCAGCGTCTGCCATATTCTTCTGTACATCAGAATAATAAAGGCGGAAATAACAACATAATAAGGCGATAACATTAAAATCAGCGGGAACGGGAAAAAGAAGGTTATCCACGTCAGGCTGACGTTCATCCACCCGAATAAAGGGTTGCCTGGCGGGAACCAGGGGCGAATCAGCGTGTTGCTACCATCGCCTTCGCTGTCCAACCGGTGTTCATTGACCTCGTTACGGAAGTTATCAACGTCGATACCTAAACCATACTGGAAGCCAAACGCCAGCACCAGTAGCGACAGCAGACATAAAATAAATACCCATTTTCCTTTATGGACATAACGTGACATCAGCAGCAGGCCATAAAATTCCAGCAGGAACAGGAACCAATATGTTCTGAAGTAATAAGCATAAAATATGGCGAAGCAGGTCCATATTAACAGCCCGGCAGTACGATGCGCGAAGGTGATAAGCAGCGGCATCATCATCAGAAAAACAATAAAGTCTTTACTCTGCCACGTCAGGTTAATCATTGAGGAAAAGCAGAAGAACAGAAACACGCCGATATCGAAAATATTCATCGACCCGCCGCGCACCTTGATAAAGATAAAAACGAAGGTGCTGATAATAATAATGGCGGAAATCAGCGCAAATACAATCGAGCTTTGTTCAAAGCCTAACAGTTTATAAAAGTACGCTGTGCTGCCGTAAGAGTTCCCGGCGCCAAAACCATAAGTAAACTTCATAAAGCTAAAGATGGTGATCTGATCCGAAAAGAAGTACGGCTTCATCACCGATTCTTTTACTAATGCGACGGCCATCATCATCAGCATCATAAACAGGAACAACATAAAGGTCATATGCGGATCGAAATAGAGATAGCGATTCTTTCTTATACCTATCTTCATCGATAAAAATTTCATTTTATTTTCGCCATTCCAATTGCTGTTTTAAATCACTTCCCCGGAACAATGCGTTTCGCGGTAATAGTGGCTAACTTTTTAAATCTTTCGTTCATCATCGCCATAAAATGGCTGAATTTTATTTTTCCTGACAGCAATAGTTTCAAATAGATCGCGATACCTTTCGATTTTTCATTTGAAAGCAAATAACTGTCGGCGATAATTTTTGCGTAGAACCCGAACCAAATATAGCTGGGTACGCGCTTTTTAATGCTCTCCAGCCAGATTAAGGATTTATCGCGTTTGCCATCGGAGGAAATACGCGCGGTTGAGTCAGAATCGTCGTAAATCGTCAGCGGCAGATCGAGATAGAGGAAGCTGGCGCCCCTCTCCTGCAGGCGCAGGGCAAAATCCCAGTCCTGATGTTTACGCAGCATAGGATCAAACTGCGCCAGTTTCGCGATTTCCGCGTCCAGCAACAGGGTACTGGTCTGGAAATCGTTGCCCAGCAGCAGGAACTCCATGATTGAGGCGTATTTTTTCAGGTCTTTATTACGGCGCAGGTGCAGGCCTTCCGGGCGCTTATTATATTTAGCCGTCATGCACACGCGGTTTTTACCCGGCTGCTGACGCAAATAAGCCAGCTGCTTTTCCAGCTTTTCCGGCACCCATTCATCATCGGAATCGAGCAGAGCAATAAATTCGCCGCTGCTGCGCTCAATGCCTTCATTGCGCGGACGCGTCCCGCCGCTGTTTTGCGGCAGCTGGATAAAATGAACGCGTTCATCCTTTACGCTCGCCATCACTTCAGCGGTATTATCCGTCGAAGCATCATCCACCACGAACACTTCAATGTTGCGCCAGGTTTGATTTAAAACGCTGTTTAGGGTTTTTAAAATGATGTCGGCACGATTATAGGTAGGAATAACGACGCTGATTAAAGGCGTAGACTCAGTCATAACATCAGTCTCAATTGATTCGTTTTAAAAACCTTAAAAGGCCAGCCGCGAACGGCTGGCACTCTCGTTTACGGCTTGGTTGATTCGTAGCTATAGTGGTAATAGCCGTAGCCGTAGGCGCTGGCTGCTTTTTTCACCACCAGGTTCAGAATGGCGCCTTTGATTTCAATACCGTTCTGTTCAAAACGACGTACGCTGACTTCAATCTCTTTCACCGTGGATTTTTCAAATCCTGCCACCACCATGTTGGTGCCGGCCTGCATGCCGATAATGGCTGCATCGGTTACGGCCAGAATCGGCGGCGTATCGATAATCACGATATCGTACAGTTTCTGCACGCTGGCCATCAGGTCGACAAACTTCTGGCTCATCAGCAGCTCAGACGGGTTAGGCGGCAGCTGACCGCGCGGAATAAAGTCGAGTCCGCTGACGTTGGTTGGGCGAATCGCCTGCTCCAGCGTCGCCTGATTTGACAGCAGGTCAGACATACCGTGACGGTTATCGCTATTAAACAGCTCGTGGGAATAACCTTTACGCATATCGCCATCGATAAACAGCACGCGCTGACCAGACTGGGCAACCACGGCCGCCAGGTTGGTACTGATAAAGGTTTTACCGATATCCGGGCTGCTGCCGGAGATCATCACGATATTGTTTGGCGCATCCAGCATGGCGAAGTGCATGGTGGTGCGCAGGCTGCGTACCGCTTCAATTGCCAGGTCAGCCGGGTTCGCCAGCGCCAGCAATTCACCGCCGCGTACCGCTTTTTTGCCTTTCTCTTTACCAATCAACGCCAGTTTACGGTCACGCTGTTGCTGCCATTCGGAAATCGGAATGCTGGCATAAACGTTGATGCCGCTGTTTTCCAGCTGCTCCGGGCTTTCGATGCCGCGAATCAGAATGGTTTTCATCAGCACGTAAATGGTGGAAACCAGCAGGCCCAGCACCAGAGAGATAGCGATAATGATGGCAGAGCGCGGCGCGATCGGCTTATTCAGCACCAGCGCCGGGTCAACGATACGTACGTTACCCACGGTACTGGCTTTGTTGATGCTCAGCTCTTGCTGTTTATTCAGCAGCTGCATGAACACCGCCTGGCCGGCATCGACATCACGTGTCAGACGAATAATTTCCTGCTGAGTACGCGGCAGAGAGGATACCTTGCCTTCCAGCGATTTTTTCTCATCGCGCAGCGTTTTACGCTTTTCTAACAGCGTGCGGTAAGCCGGGTGCTCTTTGGTATACAGCTTGGAGATTTCCGCTTCACGGAAGGTCAGCTCATTCAGCTGGTTATCCACGTTTACCATGGTATCCAGCATCGATTTGGCTTCCAGCGTCAGATCCACCGAGTCATTCTGCTGACGGAACGCATTCAGCTTGTTCTCGGCATCATCCAGCTTCTGGCGCACTTCCGGCAGCTGACGCTGAATAAAATCGAGGCTCTTTTGCGCTTCCTCAGATTTACGTTCAACGTTTTGCAGCAGGTAGTTTTCGGTAATGGCGCGCAGTGTTTCCTGCGTCAGCTGCGGATCGGGACCGTTCAGGGTCAACGCCAGCACGCCGGTATCTTTACCCTGATCCACCACGCTAAGACGGCCCACTAAATCGTTGTAGGTCGGCAGGTAGCCATTTTTCTGTACGACAAAAGCATCGCCCGGCTCGGCATTGGTATCAGAAACCAGGATTTTCACCTTGCCCTGCTCTGCGCTCTGGCCCACTTTACCTTTCACCAGTTCGCCGTCATCGCCAGAGAGGGTAAAGGTGTTGTTCTCACCGATATCCAGCACCAGCTTTGAGCCGATCAGTTCAGGCGGCAGTTCCAGACGAGAAACGGCGGCTTTTTTGTCGTCGTTGCCCATCAGGCGTGCCCAGCCTGCGCCCACAACCGGCACATATTTCGGTGCGACGGTAGTTTGCAGGTTAAGATCTTCGATGGTCTTACCCAGCACCATACGTGACATGATCAGGCCAATCTGCGCATCTGACGTCGGTTTAGTATCCGGCATCAGGTTGGAGATTTGCGACATCACCAAACTGCCCTGGTTCTGCTCGACCTGCACCAGCGCATCCGCACGATAAATCGGCGTGGCCAGAATGGAGTAGATAATACCTATTACTGCGAATAGCGCGGTTACGCCAATAATGAGCCAGCGATGATCGATAATTGAACCGTATAAACGGGCTACATCGATTTCATCTTTGGCATCTGCAATTTTCTGCGAGCTATCTGATTTTTTATTGACCATTATTATGCCTGATTATCGATTTAATGCGTGGGCCCATTTCTGAGCGGCGTCATCCAATAAAAGGTATACAGATTCAAAAGCCTCTATACTTTTTCGATATGGATCCGGGATTTCACGACCGTTGCACCAATGACCAAACAGCATGGTTTTGCCGCGAACTTCCGGGGCAATCTTGCTGATGGCATTAATATGCTGTTTTTCCATCACCAGGATCAGATCGTTTTCTCTGCACATGGTTGAAGTAATTTTGCGTGCACGGTGTCCCTCCAGCGAGAGGTCATGTTGCTCTGCGACGTTGATGGCGTTTTCATCTGCTGGATAATTTACCAGCGCGCCTAATCCTGCCGATTCAACTTTCACATCCGGGCAATAGCGTTTTAATAACCGCTCGCCGGTTGGCGAACGGCAGATATTCCCCACGCAGACAATGAGAATTGAATTAAACATATTCATCACCAGGTTTTGATATCTTTCACTGAGTCGATGCTATAGCGAACACTGTTGACGGTCGGTAACAGCTGGTTGATCACACGGTTCCAGCGGGTCAGCGGCGTTGCGGTCACGTAGACAATGTCATACGGCTGTAGCTGGAATTCGGTACCCAGCACCATCGAGGTAGCATCAGCGGTATTCAGCTGATAGATATTGGCGATCTTGCCGCCCTGCTCGCGGTTCGGACGAATCACAAACACGCCGGTGGCATTGGAGACTTCCTGATTCAGGCCTTCCGCATTGCCTAACGCTTCCGTCAGGGTCATACCGCTGCGATCCATTTTCAGCGTCTGCTGGCGGGTGACTTCACCCATCACAAACACTTTCAGTTCGTCATTACGCGGCACATAGAGAATGTCGCCCGGATAGAGCAGACGGTTCTGCGTCAGGTCGCCGTTTTGCATCAGCGCCTGCAGAGAGATACGCTGCTCACGGCCGTTGTGGGTCAGAACCACGTTATGCCAGTCAGCGTCTGCCGCCATGCCGCCTGCGGCGTTAATGGCGTCCAGCACCGTCAGTGGGATATTGGTGATTTCCTGTTTGCCAGAAGTACCGACTTCACCGGTGACGTACACCTTTTGCGAACGGAAAGCGGCGATATTGACATCAACCTGCGGGCTTTCGATGTAGCTCGCCAGACGGTTTTGCAGTTCGCTGCGCACCTGTTGAATGGTTTTCCCGGCGACTTTGACTTTACCGATGTAGGGATAATAGATGGTGCCGTCGGAATGCACCCAGTTGCCGGTGTCGCTGGCGCTGCGGTACTGACCGGCAGGGGTGGTCAGCTCCGGGTGATCCCAAACGGTAACGCTCAGCACATCGCCAACGCCGATACGGTATTCATAATTGGCGATTTCCATATCCAGCTGCGGATTCGGCTGTGCGACGATAGGTTTACGGCGCAGCTGCTCAACCAACATAGGCGTAAGAGGAAAGACATTGACCATTTTATCGATGTCATAGTTAGCATCCTGCTGCTTAATAACATCTTTACCGCTGGTGGAAACATTTTGCCCTGGGACTACAGTACAGCCACTGATAAGTGAGATTGACACCAGTAACGGAGCCAACTTTAGTTTCGTTTTCATCATTGAATTATCATCACTATTGCTGATTTATTGTCTAAAGCGGTGTGTGTCGCCGCAAAAAAATGTTCATGAATAAACGTCAATTCACGACCAATCTGCCCTAACTATTGCTGTTCCGTCATGAGATGTTTGCCCCTCGTTTTATGCATAAATGTCCCTGCTGCGAAGCCGCGCCGTTAACGCCCGGTAAAAACGCACGCGGTTCGCTGTCCTGCAGTTCAATCATTAATGGCCAGCGTGCTGACCGTATCGGTATTAATTCTTGCTGAAGTTCAGGTGATGAAACCTGAATCAGACTTTTTGATGGCTACCCTATTCTGTCGTATTTATTTAGCATTAGTCTTAAAACAACAGAAATTTATAAATTACTCTTGACGGGCATATTTTAATCCCTTCATCAGAGTTTAAGCACGCTACCGCCCCTGGCTTTCAGCTACCAATGCTGTTAAATCAGAAACAGTGCTATTTGAGGCGCAGGGATCGGTTAGCTTTTATAGGGTGCATAAAGGCTGAGAGATGGCTCTTTTATCAGAGCGCAGCAAGAGAGCCGCATCAATTATCTCGGTCCGATCACATAAGTTATGGCTAGATTTTTATACTATTGACTGGTTGTGACAAGCACAGGAAAGCAGATCCATAGCACTTTCAGAATAAGACTAAAGAATATAAAAAATAAAGCTTTATTTTCAGTAACTTAACCCACGGAAGCCTTTCTTTCTTTTCCAGATAATTCCGGCTTGATAATACCTTTTATTACATGATGTAAACAGACGACGTTTATTTCTCCAGCAAATGTTAATAAGCATCCTGCCTCTTTGAACAGCAAAATCTCATTAAGCTTGTGTGCAGATATATGAATAATGGGCGCAGAATAAGGCTTGCGCTTTTTTTGTTTAGGATTTATCTCAGGTAATATTGCGTTTTCATTATTCAGATCTCATCATCTCTCAGGCAAATAAACAATTAAGGGCGAAAACAAGGTATGGAATGGATCGCAGATCCGTCAATCTGGGCAGGGCTGGTGACATTAATTGTGCTGGAACTGGTATTGGGTATCGATAATTTGATTTTTATTGCCATTCTGGCGGAAAAGCTGCCTGCTGCGCAGCGCGATCGCGCAAGGGTCACCGGCCTGCTGTTGGCGCTGCTGATGCGTATGGGGCTGCTGGCCTCTATCGCATGGCTAACCGGCCTGACGCGCCCGCTGTTTACGCTGTTTAACCACAGCTTCAGCGCCCGCGATCTGATTATGCTCATTGGCGGTTTGTTTTTGCTGTTTAAGGCCACCATGGAGTTGAATGAGCGGCTGGAAGGCGGCGACGGCAATGATAAGCCGCAAAAGCACGGCGCGCGCTTCTGGCCGGTAGTGGCGCAGATTGTGGTGCTGGACGCGGTTTTCTCGCTGGATGCCGTTATCACCGCCGTTGGCATGGTCGATCACCTGCCGGTAATGATGGCGGCGGTCACCATCGCCATCTGCCTGATGATTTGGGCCAGTAAGCCATTAACCCGTTTTGTTAATGGTCATCCCACCATTGTAATTCTCTGCCTGAGCTTTTTGCTGATGATCGGCTTCAGCCTGATTGCAGAAGGGTTTGGCTTCCATATTCCGAAAGGCTATCTCTATGCGGCTATCGGCTTCTCAATTTTAATTGAGTTTCTTAACCAGCTGTCGCAGTTCAACCGGCGTCGCTTTCTCTCCTCAACGATGCCGCTGCGCCAGCGTACCGCCGAGGCGGTGTTGCATCTGCTGCGCGGGCAGCACGCCGAGGCGGATCTGAATGCGGAAAGCGCCTCGCAGAGCGGAGATACGGACGAACAGGCGGTATTTAATAAGCAGGAACGCCAGATGATTGTGCGGGTTATGGGCATGGCGCAACGCAGCGTCAGCAGCATTATGACCTCGCGCCACGATATCGATCACGTTGATTTAAGCGATGACCCCGCAGAAATCATGGCGCAGTTGGATCGTAATCAGCACACCCGCATCTTAATTACTGAAAACGGCAGCGAGCCGCTTGGCGTGGTGCATATTATCGATCTTCTGCATCAGTCTTTGCATCAAAACTCGCTCGACCTGCGCGCCTTAATTCGCCAGCCGCTTATTTTCCCGGAACAGCTGACGTTGCTGATGGCGCTGGAGCAGTTCCGCAACGCACGCACCCATTTTGCTTTTGTGGTGGATGAGTTTGGTTCAGTAGAGGGGGTGGTTACCCTGAGCGACGTAATGGAAACCATTGCCGGTAGCTTGCCGAATGAGAGCAATGAGCTGGACGCGCGCTATGATATTCGTCAGAAAGAGGATGGCAGCTGGATAGCGAACGGTCATATGCCGCTGGAAGACCTGGTGATGTATATCGAGCTGCCGCTTAATGAAAAGCGCGATTATCATACGATTGCCGGTCTGCTGATGGATCAGCTTCAGCATATCCCGCAGGCGGGCGAAGAGTTACAGCTGGGCGACTGGCTTATTCGCACGTTAGAAGTGGAAAGTCATCGCGTACATAAAGTGCATATTATTCCGCTTTATCAGCGCGAACCCGATTACGAAACCTGACTCAGGGCACGCGGTGGCGTGAATCGGGCATCACACGCCGTGACAGGTATTCGGCATCACATACCGTGCATAAGCCAGGCATCACGGCGCGGGAAGCAGAGAAGCTCCCGCGCCGGTCTATTTAGTGCGGCGCCTTCACCGGTGCCGCGCTTTTTTGATTCCGCTGCGACCACTCATCCAGACGCGATTTTATTTCGTTCTCCAGCTTCTGACGCAGCAGCTGATCCACCTGCAAATGATATTGCAGATTATCCCAGTCGCCGTAAATATGCAGCGGCACCGCCGTCTGTTGCAGCATGGCGATAAGATCGTTATCCCCTTTCCAGCCGCTGGTCACCTGCACGCCGAAGTTAATATCGCTCTGACGACGCAGCATATCTATCTGCCCTGCCCCGCCGAGCTGGAAGCCAGACGCGCCGCCGTTGAGATTTTTCAGCGCAATCAGGCCATCTTTTAAGGTTGCCTGCGCCTGTAACTTATCAAGGCGGGTTTCGTTACTGTTGCCCGTTTCCTCGCCGCTGCTGACCCGATCGCTGTTACGCGCTACGGCCCGCTGCACCAGCTGCTGAAAGTTCATGCCGATAATCCGCGCGGAATCCAGCTCGAGGGCGGCATCACCGCGCCAGCGGCGATGAAAATCATCCACGCTCAACCCATCGCCCGCCAGCTTGCCGGTTAACGTCAGCTGACCATCCAGCGTCGGCGGCAGCGCGAAAGCCTGTAACAGCGGCGCCAGGGCGATATTTTGCAATACCGGGTTCAGCGCCACCTCGGTTAACGGCTGATGCAGATTTAACGTGCCCGGCAACGAGAAGGTGCCCTCCCCTATGCGGCCACTAAACTGATGCAACGCGATTTGTCCCTGTTGATTTTGCGCATCCAGCGCTACCTGCTGCATATCCAGCCCATGCCAGCGCAGCGTATCAACCTGCATTTTCAGCGCGGCGGTCAGGCTGTTTAACGGATTATCCAGATCGTCCGCCGCGTCGGCGATCACCGGCGGACGGCTGTTGCTGACGGGCGCGGTGCCAGGCGACGCGCTGGATGATACATCCAGGCCAGCAAGCGCATCCAGATCGAGATGTGGCGAGCGCATATCAACGGAGATCGCTGGCGCGTTACCCAGCTTGCCGCTAATCGCGCCGTTGAGCTGGCTTTCGCCCAGCGCCAGCGCCACGTTCTGCAATGAGAAGCGCTGGCTCTCATTCAGCCACTGCGCCTGCAGGCTGCCTTTGCCCTGCAATCCCGCGGCGGGCAGACCTGGCCCCTGTAGCTGCCAGCTCAGCGATTTCACCGTACCGTTCACGCGCTGTGGATAGTCGGCGACGTTCATTTCGCCTTCCAGCGCCAGCTGCAGTTCGCGCTGATCGCGGTTAACCCGCGTCGCCAGAGAAAGCGTCGCCTCGCGGCGGCTATCCTGCGTTAAAGAGAGGTTTAGATCGCGGAAGTTGATGGCTTCGCCCTGCGGCTGTTGCCAGATAAGCAGGCTATCGGCCACTTCGAGATTATTGATATCGAATGTCCAGCCTTTGACCGGCTCCGGCGGCGTGGAATCCGTCGGCCCTACCGGCGCATCGGCAGGCTGCTGCGCCTTGCTCTCCGGCGTCAGGCGGATCACTGCGTTTTTCAGCATCACCTGCTTCACGCTAAGCTGATGCGACAATAAAGGAAGGAGATGGACATCCAGCCGCATATTTTCGGCCATGACGATAGGCTGCTGCGCGCCGGGCGCCGTGACCGACATGCGACCAGCCAGGATGCTCAGCTGCGGCCAAACATGCCAGCGCAAATCGCCCTGCAGGCGCAGCTGATAGCCGCTACGCTGTTCAACCTGCTGCACCATGTAGTTGCGAAAATCGTTGGGGTTAACCAGCAATACCAGCGCCGTCATCCCTGCGACAATGACGACGAATAAAATAGCCAGCGTGGTAATTAGTCGTCTCATCCCTTCCCCTGATCAGGCAGTTAGTCTTTATCGATTCGGCTGGCGTCCGCGCCCTGCTGCCCTTTGTATTTAGCATCTTCACGACGGTTATACGGGCGAGCGGCGGGACCCGACAGCGGTTCAAAGCTTAGCGCACCAATCAGCATACCGGGACGTAAGGCCAACGGCAGCTTACCTGAATTATAGAACTCCAGCACGATTCGGCCCTGCCAGCCGGGATCGATACGGTGTGCGGTGACATGCACCATCAGCCCGAGACGCGCCAGCGACGAACGGCCATCCAGCCAGCCCACCAGATCGTCAGGCAGCGTCACCGACTCCAGCGTGACGGCCAGCGCCAGTTCGCCCGGATGCAGATAAAAGGCCTCGCCTTCCGGCAGCACGATCTCATCGCTCATCACGCGATCCAGCGCCGCGCTGACTTCATGTTTCGGGCCGCTTAGATCGATAAAGGCGGCGGTGTGGCCACGGAAAGTGCGAAACTGATTGCCCAGCCGCACATCCACGGTTGCGCCGTTAATGCGCTCTACCGGCGGGCGCGGCGTAATCGCCAGCTTGCCGTTATCAAGCCAGGCTTCAATATCGCGGTCGCATAATCTCATCCCCGTTTACTCCTTTTCCTTCGCGCGCAGGCGGGCTTACTCAAAGAACTGGTTGATTTTCGCTTTCAGAATATCGATAGCGATGCGGTTTTTACCGCCGCGCGGCACGATAATATCGGCATACTGCTTGGAAGGTTCGATAAACTGCAGAAACATCGGACGCACGGTTTTCTGATACTGCGCCATCACCGAATCCATGGAGCGACCACGCTCGTTAACGTCACGTTTCATACGGCGCATCAGGCAAATATCCAGCGGCGTATCGACAAAAATCGAGAAATTCATCTCTTCACGCAGCCGGGCATCGGTCAATAACAGGATCCCTTCCAGAATGATCACCTTTTTCGGCTTCAGATGAATGGTTTCCTGGGTACGGGTATGGTCAACGTAGCTGTAAACCGGCAATTCAATATGCTGGCCCGCTTTCAGTGCCTGCAGATGCTGCAGCAGCAAATCATGATCCATCGCGCTGGGATGGTCATAGTTGGTTTTAATCCGCTCTTCCATGGTGAGATGGCTTTGGTCTTTGTAATAACTGTCTTCAGGAATCACGCCGATATGCTCATCGCCAACCTGATCGCGGATTTCACGATACAACGTGCTGGCAATTAAACTTTTTCCTGATGCGGATGCGCCTGCGATACCTACAATGACGCATTGGTGGGACTTGTCAGTCATAAAATTAAAGACCTGATAACTGTGTGACGTGGCACCAGGTGATGTCGAAACATCATCCTTAGCGTTCAGTCAGATATTGAGAGGATTAACTGGCGGCAATTATAGGGAGATCGCCGGTTTGATGCCAGAAAAAAGCGGCTGATACGCTGCCGGACGCCGAAGCGCTGCGCGGAATGCCTGCTTTTCAGACTTTCTCCTTTGGCGCAATCGCCTTTCATCGATAAACTGCTACGCGCGATCCACCTCTCACTTTTTCGTGGCAGCGTAGCGACGCCCCTTTCCCGCTGACGGCGAAAGGCATACTCATAAACAGAAAGGTTGGCTATGTCCTGGAGAACAATTACCTATTTTGGCGACAGCATGTTGCTGATCCCCACAGCAATCCTTATCGCCCTGATCCTGCCGTGGAAAAGCAGCGATCGACGCACCGTCTGGCTTTGGATACTGGCGTTTGGCCTGGCGGGGTTGATCGTCAGCGTGTCGAAAATCCTGTTTATGGGCTTCGGCATCGGCAGTGCGCGCTTTAATTTCACCGGCTTCAGCGGCCATAGCGCAATGTCGGCGACCCTCTGGCCGGTGATGCTGTGGCTGTTGTCGGGCCGCCTGCCCGCCTTCTGGCGCGGCGTAGCGGTAACCATTGGTTATATGGTGCCGCTGCTGGTAGGCGCGTCACGTCTGGTGCTGCTCGCCCATTCAAAAAGCGAAGTCGCTACTGGCCTGTTGTTGGGCTTTACTCTCAGCACGCTGTTTCTGATCCACCAGCGTAACACGCAGCTGAAAGGCTTTTCCCTGCCGCAGATCGGCGCCGCGCTGGTGTTGCCGCTGGTGATCATCAGTCACGGACGCATCGCCACCACGCAACATTTTCTTGCGCATCTCTCAGCCGATATCGCCGGGCTGGAGAAACCCTGGACGCGGGCGGACCTGCTCCGGCAGCGCGATCCGGGCTATCAATCGTTTGAATAGACGCGCTATTTTAGCGGTTGCCAACAGGTCAGCTTGACTATCCTGTGCTAGCATCACGAAAGTGATATCACACCTGTTCGCGCTGGTGCGGACAGGCTAGCCGGACCCGTGGATGACAACCAATACCTTTTCGCCCGCGCATAACATCGTTGCCGCCATCAGGCCCGCTCTGCTACTGGGCCTGCTCTGCTTTTTTATCTCGTTGTTTTGCCTGACGTTGATGGCGCTTGATAATCATATTTCCCCCATCTGGTACGCCTCTGCGCTGATGACGGGGCTGGTGTTCCGCTACCGTGGTCGCCAGCTGGCGCTGCAATTGCTGGCCTGTGTCATCGGCACGCTATGCGCCAACCTGCTGATTTTTGACTCAGGCTGGCCGCTGTTCTCCTATGCTTGTATCAATTTGCTGCAAAGCCTGCTGGGCGGCTATCTGCTGCGCATCCTGCTGAAGCCGGAATCGGCGCTGGATTCGTTGCTAAGCTGGTGGAAAATGGTCGTTACCGCGGGCGTTCTGGCGCCGTTGTTCAGCGGATTAATGGCGCTGTGCTGGTCGCATTTCACCGGCGGCACGCCTGGCCTGGGTTTTTTCTCTACCTGGGTGTTATCAGAAGTGATTGGGGTGCTGGCGCTGGGGCCGATTTGCCTGCTGTGGCAGCCGAACTATCTGCGCCGCCAGGCGCGGCAGGGCGCGCTGACCGAGACGCTGCTTATCCTGACCGCCTCGTTACTGATGTGCTGTGTGGCGCTGCGCTTTCTGCCCTGGCCCTTTACGTTTGTGATGGTGATTTTGTTTTGGGTGGCGATACGTCTGCCGCGCCTCGATGCCTTTCTGGTTTTTTTCGCCAACGTTTCGCTGATCTCGCTGCTACTGGCGCTGCATCTGATCGACCTGTACTCCATCAGCCCCACCTTTACCCGCACCGCACCCTGGCTGCCGCTGCTGCTGGTGCTGATTCCCGGTCATGTGATGACGATGGTGATGCACGCCTTCCGCGAGGAAAAAAAACATATCCGCGCCAGCGAAGAGATCAACCGGCGGCTGATGGAGCGTATTACGCTGGCTAACGAAGTAGGCGGCATCGGCGTCTGGGAGTGGGATGTCAAACGCAACGAGATGAACTGGGACCGGCGCATGTTCGCTATTTATGAGCTGAATCCAGATTCCCGACCGACCTATCGGCTCTGGCTGAGTCTTCTGCTGCCGGAAGATCGCCCGCTTGCCGAGGAAGCAGTACGCCGCGCGCTGGAAGAGAATATTCCCTTTAGTCTCGAGTGCCGGATTATGACCCGCCACGGCCTGCGCTATATCCGCACGCAGGCGGAAAGCCAGCGTAATGCCAACGGGAAAATTACCCGTCTGCTGGGCATTAACCAGGATGTCACCGAGCTGCGCCTGCTGACCGAAGCGCTGTATCGTGAAAAAGAGCAGATGCTGATCACGCTGGATGCCATTGGCGAGGCGGTTATCAGCACCGACGAGCAGCTGTGCGTGACCTTTATGAATCCGGTTGCCGAACAGATGAGCGGCTGGACGCAGGAGCAGGCGGCGGGCAAACCGCTCAACGACATTTTACGCATCACCTACGGCGCCTGGGGGCCGCAGCTGGAGAATATTCTCTACTGCAGGTTATCCAATACCATGACCGATCCCGAACGCGATCTGGTGTTGCATAACGCTTCCGGCGAGCATTTTGCGGTTGAGTACAGCCTGACGCCGCTGAAAACGCTGAGCGGCAAAAACATCGGCAGCGTGATGGTGATCCAGGATGTCAGCGCCTCACGCGAAATGCTGAAGCGCCTGCACTACAGCGCCTCACACGATACGCTGACGCGCCTGCCGAATCGGGCCAGCTTTGAGCATCAGCTGAAGCGGCTGCTGCTTTCCGCCAGCGAACGGCAACAGCAGCACGTGCTGGCATTTATCGATCTCGATCGCTTTAAAGCGGTTAACGACAGCGCGGGGCATGCAGCGGGCGATGCGCTGCTCACGCAGCTGGCGGAATTAATGCGCCACCGCCTGCGCAGCAGCGACTTTCTGGCGCGTCTCGGCGGCGATGAGTTTGGCCTGCTGTTGGCCGATTGTGACATCAACGCGGCCCGACAGCGCGTGCAGGAGATCGTCAGCGCGATTAATGATTACCGCTTTTTATGGGAAAACCAGCTACACCGCATCGGCGCCAGCGCCGGTTTGACCGCAATCGATGCCGATAACTGCCAGAGCAGCGAAGTGCTGGCGCAGGCGGATCTCGCCTGTTATCACGCTAAACATAATGGACGCGGTCAGCTTTCGCTGTATGAAACCCGGCTCCAGCGCGAGCCGCAGGCGACGCTTTCGCTGGAGGAACAGGTCAAATCGCTTGATAAGCCGCTGCGCTGGCTGGCCTGGGCGGTTTGCGCGCCCAACAAAACGCAGGCGGCCAGTTTTTATCTTTTGCAGCCCCGGCTGACAAACGCCCAGGGACAGGAGAGCGATATCAGCGATATTCGCACCGCCTTAGCGGATGAAGCGCTGTGCCTGAGGCTGGATCGCACGCTGATCGAGAACTTTTTTACCCTTTACGCGCAGGGCATCGCCCGGAAAGGGTTAAATATGGTGTTGCCGCTGGCGGTGGAAAGCCTGCTTAACACGGAATGGCAGCAAACGCTGTTTGACTACCTTGATGCCAGCACGCTACGCGACGATTCGCTGATTATCAGTCTCGATACGCATCTGCTGTTGCAGCATCGGGAAACGTTGCACCCGCCTTTATTGCGCCTGCGCCAGCGCGGCTGCCGTATTCTGCTGCGCAATTTTGGCCGCAATCTGGATGCTTTTGCACAGCTGCCGCATGAACAGATCGATTTTATTCAGCTTGCGCCCGACCTTACCGCCAACGTGCATTTTAAGCTGATGGATGAAATGCTGGTTTCTATTATTCAGGGCCAGGCGCAGCGGCTGAATATCACTACCGTTGCAGGCCCGGTGGATCTGGCTATGGCGCTGACCACGCTGACCAGCGTCGGTATTGACGCCGTCTGGGGCAATGCGGTTAAAGAGTGCGAACCGCTAAACGCGCTGCTGGAAAACAGCTTCTTCGCCATCAAATAGCCGCCCGATGCCGTTAAGGCCATCTGTCACGCGGGAAACATTTGCCAGCCCCGATCGGCTCGGGTAAAGTCACCCCCTTTTTTCTCAAGGGGGGTCTTTATGTTTATCGGTTTTGATTACGGGACGGCTAACTGTTCCGTGGCGGTGGTGGAAAATGGCGCGCCGCGGCTGCTTAAACTGGAAAAGGATTCTCCTTATCTGCCGTCCATGCTGTGCGGCCCAACGCGCGAAGCCATTAGCGAATGGCTGTTCCGCCATCACCAGGTGCCGACGCCGGAAGCGGAAAACCAGGCGCTGCTGCGTCGCGCTATCGCTTTTAACCGCGAAGAAGATATTGAGGTGACGCCCGGCAGCGTGCACTTTGGCCTCGATGCGCTGGCGCAATATATGGCCGACTCCGAAGAGGTCTGGTTTGTTAAATCGCCGAAATCCTTTCTGGGCGCCAACGGCCTGAAACCGCAGCAGATCGCCCTGTTTGAAGATCTGGTCTGCGCCATGATGCTGCACATTCGCCAGACCGCCGAGCAACAGCTGACCGGCACCATCGATCAAGCAGTGATTGGTCGTCCGGTAAACTTCCAGGGGCTGGGCGGCGAAGAGGCTAACCGTCAGGCGCAGGGTATTCTGGCGCGCGCCGCCAGTCGCGCCGGTTTCCGCGACGTCATCTTTCAGTTTGAACCGGTGGCGGCGGGACTTGATTTTGAAGCCACGTTACAGCAAGAAAAACGGGTGCTGGTGGTGGATATCGGCGGCGGTACCACCGACTGCAGTATGCTGCTGATGGGGCCGCAGTGGCATAACCGCGCCGATCGCACCAGCAGCTTGTTAGGGCACAGCGGCTGTCGCGTCGGCGGCAACGATCTGGATATTGCGCTGGCGTATAAAGAGCTGATGCCGCTGCTGGGGCTGGGCGGTGAAACGCAGAAAGGCACCGCGCTGCCCGCGCTGCCCTGGTGGAACGCCGTCGCGATTAACGACGTCCCGGCGCAAAGCGATTTCTACTCCGCCGCCTGCCGCAAGCTGCTACAGGAGCTGATGCGCGATGCGCGTCAGCCGGAAAAAGTGCAGCGTCTGCTGAAAGTGTGGCAGCAGCGCCTCAGCTATCGCCTGGTGCGCGCCGCGGAAGAGAGCAAAATCGCCCTTTCCGATCGCTCTGAAACCCTTGCCGCGCTGGCGTTTATTGAGGCGGGGCTTGATACGGAAATCAGCAACAGCGGGCTGGAAGCCGCTATCGCCGCGCCGCTGGATCGCATTCAGGAGCAGGTCAGGCTGGCGCTGGAAACCAGCGGCACCCAACCGGATGTGATCTACCTGACCGGCGGCAGCGCCCGCTCTCCGCTGCTGCGCCAGGCGCTACAGCAGCAGTTGCCGACCATTCCGCTGGCTTCCGGCGATGATTTCGGTTCGGTTACCGCTGGGCTGGCGCGCTGGGCGCAGGTGATGTTTGCCTGATAAGGTTGCCGGGTTAATCCGCCAGGGCTAACCCGGCCTATGCTTCAGCCGCGCTTACCTTTGCCAGCTTGCCGCAGCGGGATGTCAGCTAACGCTTTATAACAATTAACGCTTTTTATCCGGCAGCGCATGATAGCATTTCAGCCCTTGTGATTAAGGCAGGGATGGATTTATCGTGAGCCTGTGGAATATTAGCTTTCAACACTATCTTGCTTGTGCGCTGCTGCTGGTACTGCTCTGGCGCTATACCGGAATGATGGTTTGTCTGGCGGTAATGGCGCTGGGCATTTCTCTCTGGCGCGTCTGTTATGGCGAACCGTTACCGGCGCTGTTGCTGCTGTTAGTGATTGGCAGCGCGTTAGGGATGCTCTGTTTTTGTGTTGAACGTTACCGCTCAACGCGCAAAGTAAAGCGCTTGTTTATTCATTGAGCCGCCACATAATAAAAAAGCGCCCGCAGGCGCATTTTTATCGGTGATTTGACATCAAATCAGTAGCTGCTGGCCTGAGTGATTTTTTCCACCTCATCCAGATTCAGCCGCAGCTGCGCCGCTTTTACCAGCTCATTCAGCTGCTCCATCGAGGTGGCGCTGACGATCGGCGCGGTAATCCCCGGACGGACGATTTGCCATGCCAGCGCAACCTGCGTCGGCGTAATACCGCGCGCCTGAGCCACCTCATCCAGCGCCTGCAAAATACGCAGCCCGCGCTCATTCAGATATTTATCGATCACACCCTGCCCACGTTTACTTTTACTGGCATCGTCCGGATGACGATATTTGCCGCTTAAAAAGCCGCTGGCCAGCGAATAGTAATTAATTACGCCGAGGTTATGTTCGATCGCCACCTGCTCCAGACCACTTTCATACTCCTGGCGATCGTAGAGGTTATATTCCGGTTGCAGGGTTTCATAACGCGCCAGATTATTCTCTTCGCTGATTTTCAGCGCCTGACGCAGGCGATCCGCCGAATAGTTAGAGGCGCCGATAGCGCGCACTTTGCCTTCCTGAATCAGATCGTCGAACGCTTTCAACGTCTCTTCCAGCGGCGTTTGATCGTCATCGCGATGCGCCTGATAGAGATCGATATAGTCGGTTTGCAGGCGGCGCAGGGAATCTTCCACTGCCTGGCGAATATACTTTGCCGACAGTCCGGTTTTCTCAGGTCCCATCTCGATACCGACTTTGGTCGCCAGCACAATTTTGTCGCGTTTGCCGGTTTTCTTCAGCCAGTTACCAATGATGGTTTCCGATTCGCCCCCCTCGTTGCCCGGTGCCCAGCGCGAGTAAACATCAGCGGTATCAATGAACCACAGCCCTTTTTCCACCAGCGCATCCAGCAGTGAAAACGAGGTGTCCTGATCCACAGTCCAGCCAAAAACGTTGCCGCCAAAGGTCAGCGCAGGAACTTCAATGCCGCTGTGTCCAAGCGGACGGATTTCAATTGGGTTCATCATTGTTCTCCTGAATTAATCTATTACCTCTCTTTTGATGAGCGTAGCAAACATCTGTGGTTCTGTATCGCATTCTGTGGCCCGGCGCTGATTTGTCTCATCCGCTAAGATCGCGGATACTTACGCCAGCCTTACGCAGGCCTTACAGTTATTCTTAATTCCTTCATTTTTTTATCCTATTGGATAATTACACTGGTTAACTTTACGGGTGCGCCCTTGCCAGCCCGTCTGGAACCCTTGATGACACTGCCGGAGAGCAATAAACAGCAATGAATGCTTCACGCCCTACTTCTAAAAAAATTCTGTTATTGATCCTTCTCGTGCTGGTCGCCGTGGCCGGTTACTATTTCTGGCCCAAAGGCGGCAGCGACAGCAACGCCAAAACCAACGCCTCACAGCAGCCGCCGCGCGGCAAGGGTGGACGACGTAACATGCCGATGGCGCCGGTACAGGCCGCCACCGCGCAGACGCAAAGCGTACCGCAATACTTTTCTGGCCTGGGCACGGTTACCGCCGCCAATACGGTGACGGTACGCAGCCGCGTTGACGGTCAGCTGATGGCGCTGCATTTTCAGGAAGGGCAGCAGGTCGAGGCGGGCCAGCTGCTGGCGGAGATCGATCCGCGTCCTTATCAGGTGGCGCTGGCGCAGGCACAGGGGCAGCTGGCGCGTGATAAGGCGACGCTGGCAAACGCCCAGCGCGATCTGGCGCGCTATCAAAAACTGGCGCAGACCCATCTGGTGTCGCAGCAGGAGCTGGATAATCAGCGCGCGCTGGTGAGTGAAACCCAGGGCACCATCAAGGCGGATGAAGCCAGCGTCGCCAGCGCCGAGCTTAATCTGACCTACAGCCGCATTACCGCGCCCATCGCCGGGCGCGTCGGCCTGAAGCAGGTCGATATCGGCAACTATATTTCCAGCGGCGATACCACCGGCCTGGTGGTGCTGACGCAAACCCATCCGATCGATGTGCTGTTTAGCCTGCCGGAAAACAGCATTCAGGCGATTTTACAGGCGCAGAAAGCGGGCCAGCCGCTGCTGGTGGAAGCCTGGGATCGCAGCAACAGCACGTTGCTGACCCAGGGCGAGCTGCTTAGTCTGGATAACCAGATCGATGCCACTACCGGCACCATCAAGCTGAAGGCGCGTTTCAGTAACCAGGACGATCAACTGTTCCCTAATCAGTTTGTCAATGCGCGCTTAAAGGTGAACACGCTGCATGATGCGGTGGTGATCCCGGTCGCGGCGTTACAGATGGGCAGCGAAGGTAATTTTGTCTGGGTAGTGAACAGCGACAACAAAGTCAGCAAGAAAAACGTTAAGCCAGGCCTGCAGGATAGCGAAAAAGTCGTGATTAGCGCCGGGCTGGATGCGGGCGATCGCGTGGTTACCGACGGGCTGGATCGCCTGACCGAAGGCGCGCAGGTGGAAGTGGTCGCGCCGCAGTCCACGCCGCAGGCCAACGATAACGCGCCTCAGGCGGAAAAAGGCGCGCGCGCTAAAGGAGATCGCGCCTGATGCAGGTTTTACCTCCTAACGCCACCGGCGGTCCTTCCCGCCACTTTATTCTGCGTCCGGTCGCTACCACGCTGTTGATGGTGGCGATTCTGCTGGCCGGTATTCTTGGCTATCGCTTTTTACCGGTTTCCGCGCTGCCGGAAGTGGATTACCCCACCATTCAGGTGGTGACGCTCTACCCCGGCGCCAGCCCCGATGTGGTGACTTCGGCGATCACCGCGCCGCTGGAGCGCCAGTTCGGGCGGATGTCCGGGCTGCAACAGATGTCATCGCAAAGCTCAGGCGGCGCATCGGTGGTTACGTTGCAGTTTCAGCTGACGCTGCCGCTGGATGTCGCCGAGCAGGAAGTGCAGGCGGCGATTAACTCCGCCACCAACCTGCTGCCGAACGATCTGCCCAACCCGCCGGTTTACAGCAAGGTCAATCCCGCCGATCCGCCGATTATGACGCTGGCGGTCACCACCACCAGTATGCCGATGACCCAGGTGCAGGATATGGTGGAAACCCGCATCGCGCAGAAAATCTCGCAGGTGGGCGGCGTCGGCCTGGTAACGCTGTCGGGCGGACAGCGTCCGGCGGTGCGCGTGAAAATGAATGCGCAGGCGCTGGCAGCGCTCGGTCTTGATAGCGAAACGGTGCGTACCGCCATCGCCAGCGCCAACGTTAACTCGGCGAAAGGCAGCCTCGACGGGCCGGAGCGCTCAATTACGCTCTCGGCCAATGACCAGATGCAGTCGGCGGAAGATTATCGTCAGCTGATTGTCGCTTACAGCAATAACGCGCCGGTGCGGCTGGGCGATGTCGCCACCGTGGAACAGGGCGCGGAAAACAGCTGGCTCGGCGCATGGGCGAATCGTCAGCAGGCGATTGTGTTGAACGTTCAGCGGCAGCCGGGAGCGAACATCATCGCCACCGCCGATAATATCCGCAGCCTGCTGCCGGAGCTGACCGCCTCGCTGCCGAAATCGGTTGAGGTTAAGCTGCTTTCCGACCGCACCACCAATATCCGCGCCTCGGTGCATGATGTGCAGCTGGAGCTGCTGCTGGCGCTGGCGCTGGTGGTGATGATTATCTACCTGTTTCTGCGCAACGTCCCCGCCACCATTATTCCGGCGGTCGCGGTGCCGCTCTCGTTGATTGGCACCTTTGCGGTGCTCTATCTGCTTGGCTTCTCGATCAATAACCTGACGCTGATGGCGCTTACCATCGCCACCGGTTTTGTGGTGGACGATGCCATTGTGGTGATCGAGAACATTTCGCGCTATATCGAACAGGGCGAAAAGCCGCTGGCGGCGACGTTGAAGGGTGCCGGAGAGATCGGTTTTACCATTATCTCCCTGACCTTCTCGCTGATCGCGGTGCTGATCCCGCTGCTGTTTATGGGCGATATTGTCGGCCGCCTGTTCCGTGAATTTGCCGTCACGCTGGCGGTAGCCATTTTGATCTCCGCCATTGTCTCGCTGACGCTGACGCCGATGATGTGCGCCCGCATGCTCAGCGCCGAATCGCTGCGTCGTCAGAACCGTTTTTCCCGCGCCAGCGAAGCGATGTTTGAGCGGATCATCGCTTTTTACGGCCGCGTGCTTACCCGCGTGCTTAACCACCCCTGGCTGACGCTGGGCGTGGCGCTGGGCACGCTGGTGCTGACGCTGCTGCTGTGGGTGCTGATCCCGAAAGGGTTCTTCCCGTTGCAGGATAACGGCATTATTCAGGGCACGTTACAGGCGCCGCAAAGCGTCTCGTACGCCAGCATGGCGCAGCGGACGCGCGACGTCGCCTCGATTATTGAGCGCGATCCGGCAGTGCAGAGCGTCACCTCGTTTGTCGGCGTTGATGGCACCAATCCAGCGCTCAACAGCGCCCGCGTGCAGATTAACCTCAAGCCGCTGGATGAGCGCGACGATCGTATTCCGGCGGTGGTGGAGCGCCTGCAAAGCGCGGTAGCGCGCGTGCCGGGCGTGACGCTGTGGCTACAGCCGGTGCAGGACTTAACCATCGATACCCAGCTGAGCCGCACGCAGTATCAGTTTACCCTGCAAACCGGCTCGCTGGAGGCGCTGAGCGAGTGGGTGCCGCAGTTGCTGGCGCGTCTGCGCACGCTGCCGCAGCTGAAAGATGTCAGCAGCGACTGGCAGGACAAAGGGCTGGAAGCCTTTATTAAAGTCGACCGCGACAGCGCCAGCCGCCTTGGGGTGAGCATCAGCGATATTGATAATGCGCTGTACAACGCTTTCGGCCAGCGGCTGATTTCCACCATTTATACTCAGGCCAACCAGTATCGCGTGGTGCTGGAGCAGGATACTCGTCAGTCACCCGGTCTGGCGGCGCTGAACGACATCCGTATCGCCACCAGCGACGGCGGCGCGGTGCCGCTCAGCACCCTGGCTCAGGTGCAACAGCAGCATGGCGCGCTGACGATTAACCATCTCGATCAGTTCCCTTCCACCACCTTCTCGTTCAATCTCAACGACGGTTATTCGCTGGGCGAAGCGGTGGAGGCGATCGGCGCGGCGGAGCAAGACCTGGCGATGCCGTCAGATATCATGACCCGCTTCCAGGGCAGTACGCTGGCGTTCCAGGCGGCGCTGGGCAGCACGGTGTGGCTGATTGTCGCCGCCATTGTGGCGATGTATATCGTGCTGGGCGTGCTGTATGAGAGCTTTATCCATCCGATCACCATTCTTTCTACACTGCCTACCGCGGGCGTCGGCGCGCTGCTGGCGCTGATGATCGGCGGCCATGAGCTGGACGTGATCGCCATTATCGGCATCATTCTGCTGATCGGTATCGTGAAGAAAAACGCCATCATGATGATCGATTTCGCCCTTGCCGCCGAGCGTGAACAGGGCAAAACGCCTTATGAGGCGATCTATCAGGCCTGCCTGCTGCGCTTCCGGCCGATTCTGATGACCACGCTGGCGGCGCTGCTGGGCGCGCTGCCGCTGATGCTGAGTACCGGCGTGGGCGCGGAGCTGCGCCGTCCGCTGGGCATTGCGATGGTGGGCGGGCTGATTCTCAGTCAGATCCTGACGCTGTTTACCACACCGGTGATCTACCTGCTGTTTGATCGTCTGGCGCACTACACGCGTCGACGTTTCCGGCGTGGGGAGGCGCAGTCGTGAAGTTTTTTGCGCTGTTTATCTATCGTCCGGTGGCAACCTGTCTGTTAACGCTGGCGATTGCGCTGGTCGGCATTCTTGGCTTTCGTCTACTGCCGGTCGCCCCGCTGCCGCAGGTTGATTTTCCGGTGATTATGATTAGCGCCTCGCTGCCGGGCGCCTCGCCGGAAACCATGGCGTCGTCGGTCGCCACGCCGCTGGAGCGCTCGCTGGGGCGCATCGCAGGCGTCAGCGAAATGACCTCCAGCAGTTCGCTGGGCAGTACGCGCATTATTATGGTGTTCGATTACGATCGTGATATCAACGGCGCGGCGCGTGATGTGCAGGCGGCGATTAACGCCGCGCAAAGCCTGCTGCCCAGCGGCATGCCGAGCCGTCCCAGCTGGCGCAAGGCGAACCCGTCCGATGCGCCGATCATGATTATGACGCTCACCTCCGATGACTGGTCGCCAGGCCAGCTCTACGATTACGCCTCCACCCAGCTGGCGCAGAAACTGGCGCAAATTGCCGGGGTTGGCGATGTCACCGTCGGCGGCAGTTCGCTGCCAGCGGTACGGGTGCAGCTCAATCCGCAGGCGCTGTTTAATCAGGGCGTCTCGCTGGATGCGGTACGTCAGGCGATCGCCAACGCCAACGTGCGCCGTCCGCAGGGCGCGGTGGAGGGCGACGGTCAGCGCTGGCAGATCAGAACCAACGATGAGCTGAAAACCGCGGCGGAATATCAGCCGCTGATCGTGCACTACAACAACGGCGCGGCGGTGCGTCTGGCGGATGTCGCCACGGTTACCGATTCGGTACAGGATGTGCGCAACGCCGGGATGACCAACGCCAAACCGGCGGTGCTGCTGGTGATCCGCAAAACGGCTGACGCCAACATCATTGAGACCGTGGATCGCATTCGCGCCGAACTGCCGGAACTGCATAGCATTATCCCTGCCGCCGTTAACCTGGCGGTGGCGCAGGATCGCTCGCCCACCATCCGTGCCTCGCTGGCAGAGGTGGAGCAATCGCTGGTGATTGCCGTGGCGCTGGTGATTCTGGTGGTGTTTCTGTTTCTGCGTTCCGGGCGCGCCACGCTGATCCCGGCGGTGGCGGTGCCGGTTTCGCTGATTGGCACCTTTGCCGCCATGTATCTGTGCGGATTCAGCCTGAATAATCTGTCGCTGATGGCGCTCACCATCGCCACCGGCTTTGTGGTGGACGATGCCATTGTGGTGCTGGAAAACATCGCCCGCCATATCGAAGCGGGCATGAAACCGCTACAGGCGGCGTTGCAGGGCGTGCGCGAAGTGGGCTTTACCGTGCTGTCGATGAGCGTCTCGCTGGTGGCGGTGTTTATTCCGCTGCTGCTGATGGGCGGGCTGGTGGGACGGCTGTTCCGTGAATTTGCCGTCACGCTGTCGGTGGCGATTATGATTTCGCTGGTGATCTCGATTACCCTGACGCCGATGATGTGCGCCTGGTTGTTAAAGGCGGAGCGTCCTGGCCGCCAGCCGCGTACGCGCGGTTTTAACCGGCTGCTGCTGGGTTTGCAGCGCGGCTATGGCCGTTCGCTGCACTGGGTGCTGGCGCGCGCGCGCTGGACGCTGATGGTGCTGCTGGCGACTATCGGCCTGACGATTTACCTCTATATCACCATTCCAAAAACCTTTTTCCCCGAGCAGGACACCGGTCGCCTGATGGGCTTTATCACGGCCGATCAGAGCATCTCTTTCCAGGCGATGCGCGGCAAGCTGGCTGACTTTATGCGAATTATCCGTCAGGATCCGGCGATCGATAACGTCACCGGCTTTACCGGCGGTTCGCGTACCAACAGCGGCTTTATGTTTATCGCCCTGAAGCCGCTCTCTGAGCGCAGCGAAAGCGCCCAGCAGGTGATCGCCCGGCTGCGCGTGAAGCTGGCGAAAGAGCCGGGCGCCAGCCTGTTTCTGATGCCGGTACAGGATATTCGCGTCGGCGGCCGCGAGGCCAACGCCAGTTATCAGTACACGCTGCTGTCAGATAATTTAAGCGACCTGCGCAACTGGGAGCCGAAAATTCGCGCCGCGTTCAGCAAACTGCCGGAATTGGCCGACGTCAATTCGGATCAGCAGGACAACGGCGCAGAGATGGCGCTGACCTACGATCGGCAAAGCATGGCGCGGCTCGGCATCGATGTCGCCGACGCCAACGCGCTGCTGAATAACGCCTTCGGTCAGCGGCAGATCTCTACCATTTATCAGCCGCTTAATCAGTACAAAGTGGTGATGGAAGTGGATCCGCGCTATACCCAGGATATCAGCGCGCTTGACCAGATGTTTTTGGTGAACAGCGACGGTAAGCCGATTCCGCTATCGTGGTTTGCCCGCTGGCAGCCCGCTAACGCGCCGCTATCGGTCAATCATCAGGGCTTGTCGGCGGCCTCCACCATCGCCTTTAACCTGCCGGAAGGGGTTTCCCTGTCGCAGGCATCAGAAGCGATTGAGCGCACCATCACGGCGCTGGGCGTGCCTTCCAGCGTGCGCGGCAGCTTTGCCGGTACGGCTCAGGTGTTTAAAGAGACGCAAAACAGCCAGCTGTGGCTGATCGTTGCGGCGATCGCCACGGTCTATATTGTGTTGGGCATGCTGTATGAGAGCTATGTGCATCCGCTGACTATTCTCTCTACCCTGCCCTCGGCGGGCGTGGGCGCGCTGCTGGCGCTGGAGCTGTTCGGCGCGCCTTTCAGCCTGATTGCGCTGATCGGCATTATGCTGCTGATCGGCATCGTGAAAAAGAACGCTATCATGATGGTGGACTTCGCGTTGGAGGCGCAGCGGAACGGCGATCTCAGCGCGCGCGAGGCGATTTTTCAGGCCGCGCTGCTGCGTTTTCGTCCGATCCTGATGACCACGCTGGCCGCCCTGCTGGGCGCGCTGCCGCTGGTGCTGACCAGCGGCGACGGCGCAGAGCTGCGGCAGCCGCTGGGGATTACCATTGTCGGCGGTTTGGTGATGAGCCAACTGTTAACGCTCTATACCACGCCGGTGGTCTATCTCTATATGGACAAGCTGCGCCGACGGAGAAAACCGCTGGCGGTCGCGGGTTAGCGGCTGCCGGGCTTAATGCATAACAGAGGCGAACCATGAAGAATGCGCAATCTGCATCAGTACGCTGGCAACTCTGGATCGTTGCCATTGGCTTTTTTATGCAGACGCTGGATACCACCATCGTTAACACCGCCCTGCCCGCGATGGCGCGTGATTTGGGTGTCGATCCGCTACAGATGCATTCCGTGGTGGTCTCTTATGTGCTGACGGTGGCGGTGACGCTGCCGCTCAGCGGCTGGCTGGCGGATCGCTTTGGCGTCCGCAATATCTTTTTTGCCGCTATCGTGCTGTTTAGTCTGGGCTCGCTGTTTTGCGCGCTGGCGGGCACGCTGAATCAGCTGGTGCTGGCGCGAGTGCTGCAAGGCTTCGGCGGCGCGATGCTGGTGCCGGTGGGCCGTTTGACGGTAATGAAAATCGTGCCGCGTGAGCAATATATGGCGGCGATGACCTTTGTTACGCTGCCGGGGCAAATTGGCCCGCTGGTCGGCCCGGCGCTGGGCGGCGTGCTGGTGGAATATGCCAGCTGGCACTGGATTTTCCTGATTAATCTGCCGGTGGGCATTCTCGGCGCGCTGGCGACCATGATGCTGATGCCTAACTATTCGATGCAGACGCGGCGCTTTGATTTCTCCGGTTTTCTGCTGCTGGCGGCGGGCATGGCGACGTTGACGCTGGCGCTGGACGGTCAGCACGGCTCCGGCAATTCAGCGCTGACGCTGGGGCTGCTGATCCTGGCGGGCGTGTTCTCGCTGCTGTTTTACCTGATGCACGCGCGAGCAAACGATAATGCGCTGTTCAGCCTGAAGCTGTTCGACAACCGCACTTATTCTATCGGCCTGATCGGTAGCCTGACCGGACGCATCGGCAGCGGCATGCTGCCGTTTCTGACGCCGCTGTTTTTACAGCTGGGGCTGGGCTTTAGCCCGTTTCACGCGGGCCTGATGATGATCCCGATGGTGCTGGGCAACATGGGCATGAAGCGCATCGTGGTGCAGATCGTTAACCGCTTTGGCTATCGCCATGTGCTGGTCGGCTCTACCCTGGCGCTGGCGCTGGTGGTGGCGCTGTTCCCACTGGTGGCGCTGATGGGCTGGATCTGGGCGCTGCCGATTGTACTGTTTTTCCAGGGCATGGTGAACGCCATTCGCTTCTCTTCGATGAATACGCTGACGCTTAAAGAGCTGCCGGATAACCTCGCTTCCAGCGGCAACAGCCTGCTGTCGATGATTATGCAGCTGGCGATGAGTATTGGCGTCACCATTGCTGGCCTGCTGCTGGGCGCGTTTGGTCATCATGCCGCCATCGACAGTGAAATGGCGCATGAAACCTTTATCTATACCTGGCTGTGCGTGGCGCTGGTGATCGCGCTACCGGCGCTGGTTTTCTGGCGCGTGCCAAAAGCATCAAGCAAGAATGCGGCGCTGAGCCGCGGGAGATCGTCGCGTTAATGGGTAAACTGCGTTTTGGCATCAGCGCAAAGCTGTTTTGCGCCATATTTTCTACCTGCATGCTGATATTAATTACCATGCACTGGGGCGTGCGCCTCAGCTTTGAGCATGGTTTTATTGATTACATCAAGCGCGGCAATGAACAGCGTTTGACGCTGCTGAGCGAGGCGTTGGCGGATCAGTATCAGCAGCACGGCAACTGGGAATTTATTCGTAATAATAATCGGCTGGTGTTCTCGATTTTGCGCTCGCTGGAACAAAATCCCGATACCAATAATAATCTGCCGCCGCACGGCTGGCGCACGCAGTTTTGGATTATCGATCAGCGCTACCGTGTGTTGATCGGCCCGCACGCGCCGGTGCCGCAAGAAGGGATCCGCCGTGCCATTACCACCGACAGCGGTCATGTTGTTGGCTGGGTGATCGGTTCACCGCCGGAGCGCCTGACGCGCAGCGCCGACATTAACTTCGATCAGCAGCAGCGGCGCACCAGCTGGCTGATCGTGGCGCTGTCGACGCTGCTGGCGGCAACGGCAACCTGGCTGATGTCGCGCGGGCTGCTGGCTCCGGTGAAGCGACTGGTGGCGGGCACGCATCAGCTGGCGGCGGGCCATTTCACCAGCCGGGTGGCGGTAAGCAGCCAGGATGAGCTGGGACGGCTGGCGCAGGATTTTAACCGCCTCGCCAGTTCGCTGGAAAAAAACGAAAGCATGCGTCGCGCGTTTATGGCGGATATTTCCCACGAACTGCGCACGCCGCTGGCGATTTTGCGCGGCGAGCTGGAAGCGATGCAGGATGGCGTGCGTAAGCTGACGCCCGAGGCGGTCAGTTCGCTGCTGATGGAGGTCGCCACGCTCACCAAGCTGGTTGATGATTTGCATCAGCTGTCGCTGTCGGATGAGGGCGCCCTCGCCTATCGCAAAAGCCCGACCGATCTTGCCGCGCTGCTGGAGCTGGTGGCCGGTAACTTCCATGCCCGTTACGCCAGCCACGGCCTGACGCTACAGCTGGCGCTGGTGGAGCAGGCGCCCTTTTTTGGCGATCCCGATCGGTTGATTCAGCTGTTTACTAATCTGCTGGAAAACAGCCTGCGCTATACCGATGCGGGCGGAACGGTAAAGATCGCGCTGCAAACCCAGGGGGACCGCTGGCTGCTGCTGCTTGATGATTCCGCGCCAGGCGTCGCTGACGCGCAGCGTGAACAAATTTTCGAACGTTTTTATCGCACCGAAGGCTCGCGCAATCGCGCCAGCGGCGGCTCGGGACTGGGTCTGGCGATATGTCGAAATATTGTCGAAGCGCATGGCGGGATGATGTCAGCCGATCACTCTGATTTAGGTGGGCTGCAAATCAGAGTAGAATTACCGCACGATAACGCCTGAATAGCCAGCCATGACTGAATTTACTATGCCCCTTATCCTGATCGTGGAAGATGAGCCGAAAATCGCTCAGCTGATGATTGATTATTTACAAGCGGCCAACTACCGCACCCAGCACCTGGCGCGCGGCGACGAAGCGGTGGCTTTTGTGAAACACACGCCGCCGGATCTGGTGCTGCTGGATCTGATGCTGCCGGGGTTGGATGGCCTTTCCGTCTGCCGTGAGCTGCGCCGCTTTTCCGATCTGCCGATTGTGATGGTCACCGCCAAAATTGAAGAGATCGACCGGCTGCTGGGGCTGGAGATTGGCGCAGATGATTATATCTGTAAGCCTTTCAGCCCGCGTGAAGTGGTGGCGCGCGTGAAAACCATTCTGCGCCGCTGCCAGCGCAGTCCGGAAGAAACTGAGTCCGCTTCGCTGCTGCGGGTGGATGAGGCGCGTTTTCAGGCCAGCTGGGCGGGCAAAGCGCTGGACCTGACGCCCGCGGAGTTTCGCCTGCTGAAAACGCTGGCGCAGGAGCCGGGCAAAGTCTTTTCGCGCGAGCAGCTGCTGAACCATCTCTATGACGATTACCGCGTGGTGACCGATCGCACCATCGACAGCCATATTAAAAATCTGCGGCGCAAGCTGGAGGCGCTGGATGCCGATCAGCCATTTATTCGCGCGGTCTACGGCATGGGTTACCGCTGGGAAGCGGATGCGTGTCGCTTGATCTAGCGCAATTTACATCGTCGGGTCAGCCGTTTAGAATTTCTCACCTTTTAACGGGCCAGCATTCGCGCTGTGCCCGTCCGCAATATCTGACCTGACATCAGACTGAGACAATTATGTTTAAACCGGAACTCCTCTCCCCGGCCGGTACGCTGAAAAATATGCGCTACGCCTTCGCCTATGGCGCAGATGCGGTGTACGCCGGTCAGCCACGCTACAGCCTGCGCGTGCGTAACAATGAATTTAACCATCAGAACCTGGCGCTGGGTATTCAGGAAGCGCATGCGCTGGGCAAAAAGTTTTATGTGGTGGTGAATATCGCGCCGCATAACGCCAAACTGAAAACCTTTATCCGCGATCTCCAGCCGGTCATCGATATGCAGCCGGACGCGCTGATTATGTCCGATCCGGGCCTGATCATGATGGTGCGCGAGGCGTTTCCCTCTATGCCAATCCATCTGTCGGTGCAGGCCAATGCGGTGAACTGGGCAACGGTGAAATTCTGGCAGCAGATGGGGCTGTCGCGCGTGATCCTCTCACGCGAGCTGTCGCTGGAGGAGATTGACGAGATCCGTCAGCAGGTGCCGGAGATGGAGCTGGAGATTTTTGTCCACGGCGCGCTCTGCATGGCCTATTCCGGACGCTGTCTGCTTTCCGGCTACATCAATAAACGCGATCCCAATCAGGGCACCTGCACCAACGCCTGCCGCTGGGAATACAAGGTGCAGGAAGGAAAAGAGGATGAGATCGGCAATATTGTGCATCAATATGAGCCGATTCCGGTGCAGGATGTGACGCCAACGCTGGGTGCCGGTCAGCCCACCGATAAAGTGTTTATGATCGAAGAGGCAATGCGTCCCGGCGAATATATGACCGCGTTTGAGGATGAGCACGGCACCTATATCATGAACTCCAAAGATCTGCGTGCCGTGGCGCACGTCGAACGCCTGACGCGCATGGGCGTGCATTCGCTGAAGATCGAAGGACGCACCAAATCGTTTTACTATTGCGCGCGCACCGCGCAGGTCTATCGTCGCGCCATCGATGACGCCGCCGCTGGCAAGCCGTTCGATCCCTCGCTGCTAACGACGCTGGAAGGCCTGGCGCACCGTGGCTACACCGAAGGCTTCCTGCGCCGCCATACGCATGACAGTTATCAAAATTACGATTACGGCTATTCGATTTCCGAGCGCCAGCAGTTTGTCGGCGAGTTTACCGGCGAACGGCGCGGCGAGCTGGCGCAGGTGGATGTGAAAAACAAGTTCTCGCTTGGCGACAGTCTGGAGCTGATGACCCCCGCCGGTAACCTGCACTTTACGCTGACGGCGCTGGAAAACAGTAAAGGTCAGCCGGTTGAGGTGGCGCCGGGCAATGGTCATCTTGTCTGGCTGCCGGTGCCGGAAGCGCTGGATCTGCGTTTTGCGCTGTTGATGCGTAACCTTAACGGCACTACCACGCGCGATCCGCATGCCGAAATCAACGCCGTCCGCGCAAATTAATTGCCTGCGGTAACAAATTTTAGAATTTGATCACATTAGCCGGCGCGGTTTGTCGATAACATCGCGCTTGCTAAAACGAGCAACAAGAAACGGCAGTCTATACCAGGAACCACCTCATTCGCCCGCCCGGCTCCCCCGCGCGGGTTTTTCTTTGCGTGTTGCTCTTAAAGCCCAGCCGGACATGCGGTTTTCCCCCTCTTCTGTGCTATAAAAACAGTCTGACAGCGGTCTTTTATTTCACTCTTACTGCGCAATATATTGCCAAGGGAAATAGCATGGAAAAACAGGCTTTGACACTGGTGATCCTGAACGGAAAAGGTGCGGGCAATGAGGCGCTGCGCGAGGCCATTACTACGCTGCGCACCGAAGGTCATCCTATTGAAGTCCGGGTGACCTGGGAGTCAGGCGACAGTGAGCGTTACCTGCAAGAAGCCATTACGCTGGGCGCGGCCACCGTGGTCGCGGGCGGCGGCGATGGCACGATTAACGAGCTAGCGAACGCCCTGATTAACGTCGCGCCCTCCTTACGTCCGGTGTTGGGTATTTTACCGCTGGGCACCGCCAATGATTTCGCCACCAGCGCCGGTATTCCCGAAGATCCGCTGGCGGCGCTGCGGCTGGCGCTTGCTGGCAGAACGGTCAATATTGATTTGGCGCGCGTCAATCAGGATCGCTACTTCATTAATATGGCCACCGGCGGTTTTGGTACGCGCATTACCACCGAAACGCCGGAGAAACTGAAATCCGCGCTGGGCGGCGTCTCCTACTTTATTCATGGCTTAATGCGCATGGATACGCTGAAGGCGGATAGCTGCGCGATTAGCGGTCCCGATTTCAACTGGCACGGCGACGCGCTGGCGATTGGCATCGGTAACGGTCGTCAGGCGGGCGGCGGTCAGCGGCTATGCCCGCAGGCGTTAATCAACGATGGCTTACTGAACCTGAGTATCGTGAATTCGCAAGAGCTGCTTTCCACGCTGCTGCACTCGCTAACCAGCGATGAACAGAACCCGAATATTATTACCGCCACGCTGCCCTGGTTGAAAATCTCTTCCCCCAATGAGATGACATTCAACCTTGATGGCGAACCGCTGAGCGGCACCGAGTTTCATATTGAGGTGATACCGGGCGCGCTGGCCTGCCGCCTGCCGCCACAGTGTGAACTGCTGGCCTGATTTATCCCTTTTCTGCCTGTTGATGAAGATTTTTTCTTTAAAGACAGGCGGTTACCTGACACGGTCACGCCTTCATCAGCGTCATGCTGGCTGCGTCCTTTCTCCTGCGCGCCAGGCATGGCCGCAGCGTTAAAATCATTACTCGCCTTCGCCCTATCGAAACCAGGCAGATAACGAAACTGTGTGATCGGGATCGACCATTCCGTCGCTGCTACTTGTATGGTAGTACAACAGAGCTTAAATTTCGCTCATCCGAAGTCGCTATTAAGGCCAGAAAAATGAAAATTATTAACGCGGAAGTCTTTGTTACCTGCCCCGGCAGGAACTTTGTCACTTTGAAAATTACCACCGATGAAGGGATTACCGGCATTGGCGACGCCACGCTTAACGGACGCGAGCTGCCGGTCGCTTCCTATTTAAAAGATCATGTCTGCCCGCAACTGATTGGCCGCGATGCGCATCAGATTGAAGACATTTGGCAGTTTTTCTATAAAGGCGCTTACTGGCGACGCGGCCCGGTCACCATGTCGGCGATCTCCGCCGTGGATATGGCGCTGTGGGATATCAAAGCCAAAGCCGCCAATATGCCGCTCTATCAGCTGCTGGGCGGCGCATCGCGCACCGGCGTGATGGTTTATTGTCACACCACCGGCCACAGTATTGATGAAGTGCTGGATGACTATGCGCGTCACAAAGAGATGGGCTTTAAGGCCATTCGCGTACAGTGCGGCGTGCCGGGCATGAAAACCACTTACGGCATGGCGAAAGGCAAAGGCCTGGCCTATGAGCCCGCCACCAAAGGTGACTGGCCGGAAGAACAGCTATGGTCCAGCGAAAAATACCTCGATTTTACCCCTAAGCTGTTTGACGCCGTACGCCAGCGCTTTGGCTTCGATGAGCATCTGCTGCATGATATGCATCACCGCCTGACGCCGATCGAAGCGGCGCGCTTCGGCAAGCGCATTGAAGATTACCGCCTGTTCTGGATGGAAGATCCAACGCCTGCGGAAAACCAGGAGTGTTTCCGCCTGATCCGCCAGCATACCGTGACGCCAATCGCCGTCGGCGAAGTGTTTAACAGCATCTGGGACTGCAAACAGCTGATCGAAGAGCAGCTGATCGACTATATCCGCACCACTATTACCCACGCGGGCGGCATCACCGGTATGCGCCGCATCGCCGATTTCGCCTCGCTCTATCAGGTGCGCACCGGCTCGCATGGCCCGTCCGATCTCTCTCCCATCTGCATGGCGGCGGCGCTGCATTTCGATCTCTGGGTACCGAATTTCGGCGTGCAGGAATATATGGGCTATTCCGAGCAGATGCTGGAGGTCTTCCCGCATAGCTGGACATTCGATAACGGCTATATGCATCCCGGTGAGAAACCGGGCCTGGGCATTGAGTTCGACGAGAAGCTGGCGGCGAAATATCCGTATGAACCGGCCTATCTGCCGGTCGCGCGCCTCGAAGACGGCACATTATGGAACTGGTAAGGAGATAAGGACATGATGATGAAAAGCGTAGTGATTGAACAACCTGGCGAGCTACAACTGCAACAGCGCGCGTTGCCGGAACCGGCCGCCGGCGAAGTGCGGGTGAAAGTGCGTTACGCCAGCATTTGCGGCTCAGACGTGCATATCTGGCACGGCCACAACCCGTTTGCGCGCTATCCACGCGTGATTGGTCATGAATTTTTCGGCGTGATCGACGCCGTCGGCGCAGGCGTTGATGCCGCACGTATCGGCGAGCGCGTCGCGGTCGATCCAGTGGTGAGCTGCGGTCATTGCTACCCCTGCTCGGTAGGCCGCCCCAACGTCTGTCGTGAATTGCAGGTCATTGGCGTGCATCGCGACGGCGGCTTCAGCGAGTATGCCGTTGCGCCAGCGCCTAACGCTTATCGCGTGCCGGACAGCGTGCCCGATAAGCTGGCCAGTTTAATTGAGCCCTTTACCATTGCCGCCAATATCACCGCGTTCCTGAAGCCCACGGCGCAGGATATCGCGCTGGTGTATGGCGCAGGCCCGATGGGGCTGACGGCGATTCAGGTGCTGAAAGGCGTCTATGGCGTGAAGCAGGTGCTGGTGGTGGATCGGCTGCCGGAGCGGCTGGCGCTGGCGCAACAAAGCGGCGCGGATACCGTGTTTAATAACAGCGAGGTGCCGCTGGCGGCGCAGCTGGAAGGCATCCAGCCGACCCTGATTATCGATGCTGCCTGCCATCCGTCGATTCTGGCGGAGGCGGCGGCGCTGGCTTCACCGGCGGCGCGTATTGGGCTGCTTGGCTTCTCGGGCGAGCCATGCACGCTGACGCAGCAAAGCCTGACCAGCAAAGAGCTGTCGCTGTTCACGTCACGCCTTAACAGCCATCGTTTTCCGCAGGTGATTGAGTGGATCGAGCGCGGCGCTATCCAGCCGGAGAAGCTGGTCACGCACTATTTCCCTCTTGCTGACGTTGAGCAGGCGATGACCCTGTTTGAAAAAGATCCACGTACCTGCTGCAAAGTTATCTTATCTGTTACCTGAACCAGGGCCGGGCGGCAACGTCGCCCTGCTGTTAATTATTATAATTACCCTACGATTTCGGAGATACTATGTTCAAGAACTTGCGTTGGACCATCGTACTTCTGCTGTTTCTGGTCTACATGATCAATTACCTCGATCGCGTAGCGCTGTCCCTTACCGTACCGATGATTGAAAAAGATTTACTGCTGAATGCCGAACAGTTCGGCCTGATTTTCGGCAGCTTCTTCTTTGGCTACGCCCTGTTTAATTTTATTGGCGGGCTGGCGACCGACAAATATGGCCCGACGCTGGTGTTGGGCGTGGCGGTCGGCATGTGGTCGCTGTTCTGCGGCCTGACCGCGGTCGCCACCGGCTTTTGGTCAATGCTTATCCTGCGCGTGCTGTTCGGGATGGCGGAAGGCCCAATCTGCGCCTCCGCGAACAAGGCGATTAACGGCTGGTTCCCGAAAAAACAGGCGGCAACCGCCATGGGCTTTTTAAGCGCCGGTTCGCCGCTGGGCGGCGCCGTTGCCGGGCCGATTATCGGCTACCTGGCGCTGGCGTTTGGCTGGCGTCCGGCGTTTGTGATTATCTGCTCCATCGGCATCGTCTGGATGGTGATTTGGTTTTTCATCGCCTCTGATAATCCTGCGCGCAGCAAACGTGTCTCTGCCGAAGAGCGCGCCTTAATCGAAAAATTAAAAGAGGCGCAGCCGGGCGACGAGCCGGAGTTGGATCAGGCATCACACGGGCTGAGCTATTATCTGCGCCAGCCGATTATTCTGGTCACCGCCTTCGCCTTCTTCTGTTACAACTATATTCTGTTCTTCTTCCTGAGCTGGTTCCCGGCCTATCTGGTGCAGGCGCACAACCTCGACATCAAATCAATGAGCATGACCACCGTTATCCCGTGGATTGTGGGTTTCGTCGGGCTGGCGCTGGGCGGCTGGATCTCCGATAAAATTTTCAATATCACCGGTCGGCTGCTGCTGTCACGAAAAATTGTGCTGGTGGTCGCGTTACTGTCTGCTGCCGTTTGTGTGGCGCTGGCCGGTACGGTAGAAGGAGTAACCTCTGCGGTATTGCTGATGTCGGTATCGATCTTCTTTTTGTACATCACCGGCGCTATCTACTGGGCAATTATTCAGGATGTGGTGCATAAAAGCCGCGTCGGCGGGGTGAGCGGCTTTATTCACCTGATAGGTAGCGTTTCCGGCATTATCGGTCCGATCGTTACCGGCTTTATCGTGCAGCATACCGGCAAATTCGACAGCGCCTTTGTGCTGGCGGGCGTGGTTGCCGCTCTTGGCGCGTTTCTGGTGCTGTTTGTCATAAAAAGCCCGAAGGCCAGCAGCAAACCTGTTTCTGTATAAATACTTCCGGCGCGCCTGGCGCGCCGCTTCTCTGACGTAACAAGGATTTTCTCATGCTATCCGTTGAGACACTGGCAGACGATGTTGTTGTTCCTGATTACGATCGATCCCGACTGCGCGCACGCATGCTGCATATCGGCTTTGGCGCGTTTCATCGCGCTCATCAGGCGGTATGCGCCGATCGGCTGGCGCGTGAGCAGCAGAGCGACTGGGGATATATCGAATGCCTGATCAATCCGCACAGCACCAGCGATTTGGTGACGCTGCTGCGCCAGCAGGATCATCTGTATACCGTGACAGAAATGGCGGATAGCGGGAAAACGTCGCGCGTGGTGGGCGTGATTACCGCCGCCGTGAATGCGCGTACCGATGGCATTGAGGCGGTGATTGAGGCCATGTCTCAGCCGGATATCGCGATTGTTTCCATGACCGTTACCGAGAAAGGCTATTGCCATCATCCGGCCAGCGGCCAGCTTAATCTTGATCATCCGGCGATTCAGCACGATATTGCCGCGCCCGATGCGCCGCATTCGTTGCCTGGCGTGATTATCGCCGCCGTTAAGCGCCGCCGCGATCGCGGCCTGCCGCCTTTTAGCGTGATGTCCTGCGATAACATGCCGGAAAACGGCCATGTGACGCGCAATGTGGTGTTACAGCTGGCGGAAGCGCTGGATGCCGGACTGGCGGACTATATTCGTCATCATTTGACCTTCCCTTCCACGATGGTGGATCGCATCGTTCCGGCGATGACCCCGGAAGCGCTGGATACGTTGGGCGAAACGCTGGGCTGCTACGATCCGGTTGCCGTTCAGTGCGAACCCTTTTTCCAGTGGGTGATTGAAGATAATTTTGTTAACGGCCGCCCTGCCTGGGAAAAAGCGGGTGCCGAGCTGGTGAAAGATGTGCTGCCGTTTGAAGAGATGAAGCTGCGAATGCTTAACGGCAGCCACTCTTTTCTCGCTTACCTCGGCTATCTGGCCGGTTATCAGCACATCAGCGACTGTATGGAGGATGCGGATTTCCTGCGCGCCGCCCGTACGCTGATGCTGGCGGAGCAGGCGCCGACGCTGCGCACCACAGAGGTGGATCTGGTCGCCTACGCCGATTCGCTGATTGCGCGCTATCAAAACCGCGCCATCAAGCACCGCACCGGGCAAATTGCCTCTGACGGCACGCAAAAACTGCCGCAGCGCTGGCTCGACAGCATTCGCTGGCATCTGGCGCACAATAGCCGTTTTGATTTGCTGGCGTTGGGCGTGGCGGGCTGGATGCGCTATGTCGGCGGCGTTGATGAACAGGGCAACGTCATTGAAATTAACGATCCGCTAAAAGAGACGCTGGCGCAGCGCGTCAGCGAAAGCGCCGAAGGCGAAGCGCGTGTTGCCGCCCTGCTCTCGCTGGAAAAGGTGTTTGGTGATGATTTACCCGCTAACGCGCGGTTTAACGCCCAGGTGCTCGATTTTTACCAGCAACTGCAACAAGCTGGCGCTAAAGAGACGGTTAAGCGCCTGATTAACCAATATTAATTGTTCCTGTACCGAAAGGGCTGGCGTGGCGCTAACAGGCTGTTTAGACTTAAGGCTTTCGCCTCCAGCCCTCCAGGAAAGTTGTCGTATGTCAATAGCCTACATCATCACCGCTAACGAGCCGGTTAATCAGCAGATTTATCGATTTTTGCGTCAGGATATTGTGACCTGCGTCATCCATCCCGGCTCGTTGCTGTCGGAAAAAGAGGTCTCCTCGCGTTTTAACGTCTCACGTCAGCCGGTGCGCGAAGCCTTTATCAAACTGGCGGAGGCCGGACTGGTGCAAATCCTACCGCAGCGTGGCACCTTCGTCCGTAAAATTTCCGCGCAGCGCGTGGCGGACGGCCGTTTTATTCGCGAAGCGGTGGAAATCGCCGTGGTGCGTCGGGCGGCGCTGGAAGCGCCACCTGCTGCGTTAGTGGCGCTGGAACACAATCTCCAGCTGCAAAAAATGGCGGCGCAGCGCCACGACGTACAGGCTTTTTTGCTGCTGGATGATGAATTTCATCTGCTGATTGCGCAAAGCATTAACTGCGAGCTGGCGTGGGAAACGGTAGAAAATATCAAGGCCACCATGGATCGCGTGCGCTATTTAACGCTGAGCAAAGTGTCGCCGCCGGAAAGCCTAATCGAACAGCATGAAGAGATCCTCAGTACCTTGCGTAATCACGATGCCGACGGCGCGGAACAGGCGATGCGTCGGCATCTGCAGGAGATGATTTTCTCTATTACGCCCATCGCCGAGCAGAACAGCGAATGGTTTGAGCAGCCCTGATGCCGCTTTTCAGCTGGCGGCGCCCGATAAATTGCCGTTACGCCTTACCACCAGCGGTAAAAATGATGCACGGGACCAATGCCTTTGCCGACCTGCAACGTATCCGCCTCTGCCAGCGCGCCCTGTAGCCAGGCTTTCGCCGCCGCGACGGTGCTGCTCCAGTCGCTGTGACGCGGTCGTAAGGCGGCCAGCGCCGACGAGAGCGTACAGCCGGTGCCGTGCGTATTGCGCGTAGCGATACGTGGCGCGGTAAAGCGCTGCTCGCCATCGCGGGTAAACAGCCAGTCCGGGCTTTCGGCATCGCTGAGATGTCCGCCTTTGATCAGTACCGCTTCACAGCCCAGCGCCAGCAGCGCCCGCCCCTGCTGTTTCATTTCCGCTTCATTGCGCGCATGCTGCGTATCCAGCAGCGCCGCCGCTTCAGGCAGGTTCGGCGTGATCAGCGAGACCTGCGGCAACAGCCGCTCGCGCAGCGTTGCTACCGCCTGCGATGACAGCAACGCGTCGCCGCTTTTTGCCAGCATCACCGTATCCAGCACCAGCCAGGGAATCGCGGCATCGCGCAGCCTTTCCGCCACCGCTTCGACAATGTCACTCTGTGCCAGCATACCGATTTTGGCGCTGTCGATGCGTACATCGCTTAATACCGAGTCGAGCTGCGCGGCGACAAATTCGGGTTCGATACGATAGACCGACTGCACGCCGCAGGTGTTTTGCGCCACCAGTGCGGTAATCACGCTGGTGCCATACGCGCCCAGCGCAGAAAAGGTTTTTAGATCGGCCTGAATGCCTGCGCCGCCGCTGGGATCGGTACCGGCAATGGTTAACGCGTTAATTCGTTTCATGCCAGCGTCTCCTGATTCAGATTCCACAGCCCATCAAGAAAGGCAGGAATAAAGCTGCCTGGCCCGTTGGCTGCCGCCGCCGCCTGCGCGCCCGCACAGCCGATAATCCGACAGGCGCTGGCAATATGCAGCAGCCGATCGCCCGGCAGCGCGGCAAACCCCGCCACCACCGCCGAAAGCGCGCAGCCAGTGCCCACCACGCGCGTCATCAACGGCGAGCCGCCCACAATACGCAGCATGCGCTCGCCGTCGGTAACGTAATCCACCTCGCCGGTGATCGCCACAATGGTCGTGTAGCGCTGCGCCAGTTCACGGGCAGCGGAGAGCGCCGATTCCGCGCTGTGGCGGGTATCCACGCCGCGTCCGCCGCCCTGCTGCTGCGCCAGCGCCAGGATTTCAGATGCGTTGCCGCGTACGGCGGCGGGACGCAGCGCCAGCAGCTGCTGACAGAATTCACTGCGCAGACGCAGCGCGCCTACCGCTACCGGATCGAGCGTCCATGGCGTGCCCGCCTGGTTAGCGGCGTTGACCGCCGCCAGCATCGCCGCGGCGCGCGGTTGGGTCAGCGTGCCGACGTTAATCAGCAGCGCATCGGCCAGCGCGCTGAACTGCGCCGCCTCTTCGGCATCAATCACCATGGCGGGCGAAGCGTGCAGCGCCAGCAAAACGTTGGCGGTAAAAGATTGCACCACATCGTTGGTCATGCAGTGGATCAGCGGCGCGCGCTGGCGGAACAGGGAAAGAGAGTGCGCAACAAGCGCGTTATCAGGCAGGTCAGGCTGTTTCATAATGCTCCTGGCCGGCGCTCAAGAAGGCAATGCCGGTCAGGCATCTGACTTCCCTACGCTGGCATTATCCAGATCAGGTGGTACGGGTATTTCTCAGCCTTCATACGAAGGGCACCCCGAGTCATGTACATCAACAGATTGTAATTAGCGTCTTATTCAGACCTGTACAAGATAATGCCAGCGGCGAGAGGCAGACACAACCCTTACAGTCAGCATCGCCCGGCTTACGGCACAGCGACCCGCGACAGCGATCAGCATTCTCAGTAAGCCTGCGCTTGCGGGCAAAAGAACCTGCCATCACCGCGCCGCCAGGCTTTTTAAAGCCGCCCTTCTCTATACCAGGAAAAACAGCATTAACAGGCGTTTTTCGGCCGATTGGTTTAGTGCGCCTGGTTTAATCTGGCACAAGCTGGCCTGGCGTAGACGGGCCATACAGCATCTGCTCATCTCAGCGGCGAGCCGGGTCAGTTTAGCCTCTGATATTCATCAAAAACGCTATATCAACCAGCAGGCTGGCTGAGGCAGGAGAGACCATGAACTATTTTGAGCAAATCATTTTTGCTTCTGATGACAATATTAAAAATCTTTTAGACAGCCGTCGCAGCGCGAGCCTGTCAGCGTCGCAACAGGCGATTTTATTTAAGCGGCACGTCGAGATTGTTAATATGGAGCTGTCTTACAGCTGCAACCGGAAATGCGATTACTGTCCGGTCAGCTTTTCTAACCGCCAATCGGTGCAACGCTACATGGATCTGGCCGCGCTGGAAAAAGTGTGCCGCGAACTGGCTGAAATACGCTATGAAAATCGCATTTCCTTAAACCTCTATAATGAACCGTTGCTGGATCTGGCGCTGGAAAAGAAAATTGCGCTGGTGAAACAGTACCTTCCCTACAGCCATATCGCCTTCAACAGCAATGGCGACTATCTGGATCTCGCCCGGCTTGAAACGCTGGCTGACAGCGGGCTGAATAATATTTGCGTTACGCTGCATCCGCCGTCCAACAGAACGCAAACCGCTGCCGCCATTTTCCGCCGCGTCACTAAGCTGTTGGAAAAGCTGGCATGTGAAAATAAAGTCAATGATTTCACGTTGGATAGCGTTACGGAAAAGCAGTCGGTTCAGTTTCGGCATAAAGGCGTGCAGATTAAAATTCAGTGGCCGGACTGGCGTCAGAATGGTACTAACCGCGCAGGCGTGCTAACCGAACACGTTGCTTCGTCCACGATTCGCACTCAGCCCTGCGTGAAACCGTTCAGAGAATTCACCATTTTTTACGATGGTACGGTGCAACCCTGCTGTGAGAGTTTTCTTGACGATAAGACCAACCTTGCGCCTGCGGGAAATATCCACACCGCCACCATCTTTGAGATTTACGCCGCCAAAACGTTAAGTAATTTCCGGCGCGGGCTGTTTGATTTTGGTCTTAAGAAAGGTATTTGCGCCTCTTGCACCGTGGCCGACTACAGCACGCCAGAAGAAGATGTCGCAAGAAAGCGCATTTTACGTGAGCTTTAATGAATGTACGCTCCATTCCTGAACCTTAAGCGGTAAGCAAATGAACGACGTAGAAAAATTAATCGTTGCCGAAACGGAATATTTTAAGCCGATGCTGGCGCGCGCCGACCAATCCACGCTGGAACAGCGTGAACGTTGGCGGCACGAAACCATCCGCGAACGGCAGGAGCGCATCTCATTAGAGGTGTATGACCTCCTGCACGGCCAGGTAAAATATGGTCCTTTCAAAGGCCTGCGCCTGGACAGAAATACCTGGTGGGGCAAACTGGATCTCGGCTCACAGTGCCTGGGCCTGTATGAAAAAGAAATTTTGCAGCTGGTTGATGCCATCGCCAACGATCAATACAGCACGTTTATCGATATTGGCGCTGCCGACGGCTATTACGCCATTGGCATGTTGGTTTCCGGCAAAATCGGGAAAACCATCTGTTTTGAACAAACGGAACAGGGTCGCGAAGTGATTGCCGCCAACTGGCGCAAGAATGGCTCGGCTGGCGCGCTGACTATTCTGGGCGCGGCCAATCAACAAAGCCTCGCCACGTTAACGCCGCAGGATCTGCGTAACGCGCTGGTGCTGATCGATATCGAAGGATTTGAGTTTGAACTGCTAACGGCAGAGGTGCTGGAACTGTTGCAAACCGCTACCGTGGTGATTGAAGTACATCACTGGGTGGAGGCTTTTCTCGCTAAATATGAAACGCTGCTGACCGAGGCCAGCCGCTTTTTTACCATTGAAGCCATCGAACGCGTTGAGCGAGAAACCAGCCATTTGGCTGAGTTAAGAGATTTCACCGACGACAACCGGCTGCTGCTGACCTCCGAGCGCCGTCCAGGCCTGATGCGATTTTTAAAATTCACGCCTAAAAACCGCTAGCCGCCGCCTGCCGGGAGATTATCTGCCCGGCAGGCCAGCGGCTTAGGCGCTATTTAGCTTGTTCCCTGACGGTTCAGGCGTTGTGCACCATGCTCAACGCCTGCTGCACCGGCGTCAATCTGCTGGTAGATGGCGGTTTCGTCTGCTGGTAAGTGAGGCAAAAAAGCCGCAGCGGTTAATGAACGACCACCAAAAGTTGGACGCCCAACTATTAAAGGAGCCGTTCAGTTAACGCGGCAGCTGTTTTACTACCGCGCCAGGCTGACCGCCTCGCCCAGCTGCCACACCGCCATCGCATAGTGATTGCTGTGGTTATAGCGCGTAATCACGTAGAAGTTCGGCAGGCCATACCAGTATTGATAAGATTTGCCCATATCAAACCGCAGCAGACTCACCTGCGGATTGCCTTTAATCGAACTCTGCGGACGCAGGCCTGCTGCCGCCAGGCTGCTGACGCTATAGCGCGTTTTAAAGCCGTTTTCCAGACCCGGCGCCTGACCGCTGGCCGGTACCGCAACGGTTTCCCCTGGCTGCCAGCCGTGCTGTTTGAAGTAGTTCGCTACGCTGCCGATGGCATCAACCGGATCCCAAAGGTTAATTTGCCCGTCGCCGTTAAAGTCCACCGCGTACTCTTTTTCAGAAGAAGGCATAAACTGCCCGTAACCCATTGCGCCCGCATAGGAGCCGCGCAGATCGAGCGGATCCTGTTTTTCCTTACGCGCCATCAGCAAAAAGGTTTCCAGCTCGCTGGTAAAAAATTCTGCCCGCCGCGGATAGGCGAAAGAGAGCGTCGCCAGTGCATCGATAATGCGCGTTTTGCCCATCACGCGTCCCCAGCGCGTTTCCACGCCGATAATGCCGACAATGATTTCCGGCGGCACGCCATATTCCCGCTGCGCCCGCTGCAGCGCATCCTGGTACTGATTCCAGAACGCGACGCCATTCTGTACGTTATCTGGCGTAATGAATTTTTTGCGGTAGCGAATCCATGCGCCGTTCGGCCCGGAAGGCGGCTGATAGCCCGGCGTCGGTGCCTGACGATCCATCAGGCGCAGCACCCAGTTCAGACGTTTCGCCTGCGCCAGCACATCATGCAGCTGCTGGCGGTTAAAGCCATGCTCCTGCACCATTTTATCGACAAAGCGCCCGGTCGCCGGGTTACCGGCAAAGTCGCCGCTTAGCGGATGAATTTCATGCGCGGGCTTTAGTAAAAAGCCACCCTCTCCCAAAAAGGGGTTGCCGCTTTGCGGCGGTGTCGGCGTCGGTTTGCTGCTACAGGCAGCCAGGATCAGAATCAGCGGTAGAAAAAGGCGAGGATAACGCATACAAATCCATATATTCAGCGATAAAAAAGAATAATGGTAAGCGGGGATTTACGTTACGTAAAAGAAAATTCCTAATTTACTGAAAATTGACCCAGGAAAATTAACATCTACGCGCCGTGACATCAGACAGGATAACGCGGCAGGGCGATATTTGCGGCTAGCCCTGCCGCAGATATTATGGATGGTCGCGGCGGAACAGCGTCCACTCTTCAATACGTTCGCCGCTGGGTAAATGGCAATAATTGCTCTCGCCTGCGGCAGTTTTTATACGCTCCAGCTTGCCCGACTGCTGAATACAATAAACCGAGGCGGGATTGGGCATGCCGATCGCAGGCGAGCGTTTTTGCGGCGCGGGCTGATGGCTACATCCCGTTAGCGCTAACGCTGTCAGCAGCATGAGATAGTTTTTCATTACTGCGTAACCGCTTCATTAATGGCGCTATCCGCCTGCCACAGACGATATTTCACCTGCACATCGGCTGGCGTATAGATCACCATCGGCAGCTTGCTGTTGTAGCGTTGCAGGCTGTGCGCGCCAATATTGGCGGCAACAAACGCCTGATGTTTGCTGTTATCGATACAGGCCATGCGCGTCGAGGCGGGCGGCGTCAGGCTTTTTACCACGTAATAGTCGTAACCCCAGCCTTTCAACGTCTGCTGCTCCAGCTGCGCGCCCATCATATGGCGATTGCAGTCTACCTCCAGCGTTTTACCGATCAACAGCTCGACTTTGTAGTTCTCCTCGTTTTGCTGCTGCGGCAGCCAGATCACCTGACGAACCTGCCCTTTCTCCGCTGCCGGATAAGGCGCGACGCTTTCCAGAGCGGGATGCTCGTCCGCTGTTTTCGCCTGCTGAGCGCAAGCGGAAACCGAAATACAGAGCGCACTGAGTAATATTGCTTTCATTTTCATCTTCTTTTCTGCCTTTTAATGATGCATTTGTCCAGGCTAACACGAATCAGCCGTAGTTAATGCTGAAGCTAATCAAAAAAACAGTAAAAAGCCAGCATTGGCGTGGGCGGGATATTGCCCGTAACGCTTCTTTGTTGCCGTGCTGAAAAGCCGCGCGCCCTGGCGTGGAGCGAGATCCTCGTCACAAAAACCCCGCCAGCAGCAGAATTATCCATCACTATGCACTATTTACCATCACGCCTGCCGCCAGAAATTTTGTATGTTGCCTTATAGTGCAGCACATTAAACTGGAGCGGTAAAATGTCTTACGTTAACAGTAACTTAGATATAAACGATATGCACAGACGCAAAGTGCGTCGAATGAATCTGTTTATCTCTGTTTCCGCCGCGCTGGCCGGCCTGCTGTTTGGGCTGGATATCGGCGTGATTGCCGGGGCGTTGCCATTTATTACGCATCACTTTTCACTGACCAGCCACCAGCAGGAGTGGGTGGTCAGCAGCATGATGCTTGGCGCGGCGCTGGGCGCGATTTGTAACGGCTGGGTCTCTTCCCGGCTCGGGCGCAAATATAGCCTGATGGCGGGCGCGGTATTATTTATTCTGGGTTCGCTGGGATCCGCTTTCGCCAACAGCCTTGAGACGCTGTTGGCCGCGCGCGTGGTGCTGGGCGTGGCAGTAGGCATCGCCTCGTATACCGCCCCGCTCTACCTGTCGGAAATGGCCAGCGAAAACATTCGCGGCAAAATGATCAGCATGTATCAGCTGATGATCACCTTTGGCATCCTGCTGGCGTTTCTTTCCGATACCGCCCTGAGCTACAGCGGCAACTGGCGCGCCATGCTGGGTATTCTGGCGCTACCGGCGGTGCTGCTGTTTGGTTTGGTGATTTTTCTGCCCAACAGCCCGCGCTGGCTGGCGGCGAAAGGTTTACATATTGAAGCGGAAGAGGTGCTGCGAATGCTGCGCGATACCTCCGAAAAAGCCCGCGCCGAGCTGAATGACATCCGTCAAAGCCTGCAAATGAAACAGGGCGGTTGGACGCTGTTCAAACGCAACAGCAATGTCCGTCGCGCGGTATTTCTCGGCATGCTACTGCAGGCGATGCAGCAATTCACCGGCATGAACATCATCATGTATTACGCGCCGCAAATTTTTAAAATGGCGGGCTTTAGCAATACCCAACAGCAGATGATGGCGACCGTGGTGGTTGGCTTAACCTTTATGCTGGCGACGCTGATTGCCGTGTTTACCGTGGATAAAGCGGGCAGAAAACCGGTGCTGAAGATTGGCTTTTCCGTTATGGCTTTCGCCACGCTGATCCTGGGCTACTGCCTGATGCAGGCCGGGAAAGGCGATATCACCCCTGGTCTTTCCTGGCTGTCGGTGGGCATGACCATGATGTGTATCGCAGGCTACGCCATGAGCGCTGCGCCGGTGGTCTGGATCCTCTGCTCGGAAATCCAGCCGCTGAAATGCCGCGACTTCGGCATCACCTGCTCCACCACCACGAACTGGGTCTCCAATATGATTATCGGTGCCACCTTCCTGACGCTGCTGGATCTTATTGGCGCGGCGGGCACCTTCTGGTTGTATACCGGCTTTAACCTGGTGTTTATCGTGATCACTTTCTGGCTGATTCCAGAAACCAAAAACGTCACGCTGGAACATATTGAGAAGAACCTGATGGCCGGTAAAAAGCTGCGGGATTTAGGGCAGTAACCACCGCCCTCTGTTCTGCATCGATTTTCGATCATTTCATATACCCCCCGTTCGGACCTGAATAACAGGCCCGAACGCTTTTGCGTGAGGGTGTCACCGCAGCCGAATGCGACGTTTCTTTTCCGCACTTAAGGATGTTGTAACTAAGAAGCAACGCAATATCCCGCTACGACCACAAAACCCATTGATACCCCACTGTGGCTTAAAAAACCCATTCATATCCCGCAGCGGCTAACGCCCGCCCTTCTGCCGCTGTTGATTCTATCAAAGCCCGCTTTTTTGATACGGCACAACCCCTCGCTACTCATTTAGAGGTATATAAGGCTGTTTTTAATGGATACGCAATAAATAACAATAAACCAGGAGTTTACATGGCGAGGAGCAGGCGTTTTTTGGGGTTCGCATGGCTAAAAAGCGGACGAATTATGGGGCTGTTACTGCTGGGCGCGATTATCGGCGTAGCGGTGTTAGCGGGCAGCGTCACTATCATGCATAAAACCAGCGACAGCGAGTTTTGCGTTTCCTGTCACAGCATGCAGCGTCCGCTGGCGGAATATCAGGGCAGCATTCACTTTCAGAATCCGGCAGGGATTCGCGCCGGATGCGCCGACTGCCATGTTCCGCCGCAGCCGGTGGATTATATGCTGACAAAAATGGGCGCGCTGAAGGATGTGGTCGGTGAAATCAGCGGCAAAATCGATAGCGAAGAGAAATATAACGCCCATAAGCTCAGCATGGCGGAGTCCGTTTGGAAAACCATGAAGGCCAATGATTCCGCCACCTGCCGCAGCTGTCACAGCTTTGAGGCAATGGATGTGCTGGCGCAGCGTCCTGAAGCGCGTAAGGCGCATCCCGTTGCCATCCGCGAGGGCCAAACCTGTATCGACTGCCATCGCGGCGTTGCCCACATTCTGCCCGATATGAGCGCCAGCAACGCCAGCGGTGCGACGCAGCTGATTTCTGCCGCTGCCCATACGCCTGCGCAGGCGACCCGCCTCTACGCGGTGGTCACCCAGCCTTTCCGGCTCGATGCCGATTCGGCGCAAACTGACGGCACGCTGTTTCCCTCCAGCGAGATCACGGTGATACAGCGCAATGGCGACCAGCTACAGGCGCGTCTTGACGGCTGGCAACAGCAGGATGTGCCGGGCGCGCTCTATGCAGCGCCGGGTAAACGCATTATGAGCGCGGTGCTGGATGAACGCGCGGCAGAGCGCGTGACCCGCATCAGTACGCAAACCGACAGCGAAACCGGACAGCAGTGGCATCAGGTCGCGCTCACCTTCTGGCTGCCGAAAAAAAGCTTAATCGATGACCAGCAAAAAATCTGGCAGTACGCGGCTGGCCTGATGTCGGCCAACTGTACCGGCTGTCACGGTTTAACCGCCCTGGATCATTACAACGCGAATCAGTGGATCGGCGTGATGAAAGGTATGGCGCCGCGCACCGCGCTGGATGAAGAACAGCTGCGCTTGCTGACGCAGTATGCACAGAAACACGCCAGCGATATGACAAAAACAGAGGGGAGCGAACAATGAAAAATGTCACCTCCGGCTGGTCCCGCCGCCGTTTTTTACAGGCCGGTAGCGGCCTGCTGGCCGCCAGCGCCTTACATTTCGGCTACAGCAAAACTGCGCTGGCACAGGCTATCAGCCAGGCGCTGCCGCAGTTTACCGCCCTGCGTCCGGCACGGAAAGGTATCCTCACCGCTGCCCACTGGGGCGCTTTTGAAGCGATAGTAGAAAATGAGCGCCTGGTCGGCGTACAGGCGGTTTCTGACGATCCGGCGCCCAACGAGCTGATAGCCATGGCGCCCTGGCAGGTGTATGCGCCTAACCGCATCAAAACGCCGATGGTGCGTAAAAGCTGGCTGGAAAACGGTCCCGGCAGCTACCCTGAGCGCCGCGGGTGCGATGAGTGGGTGCCGGTGAGCTGGGATCGCGCCATCGCGCTGGTGAGCGCGGAAATTAAGCGTCTGCAACAGGATTATGGCCCTTCGGCGATTTACGCCGGATCGTATGGCTGGAAAAGCACCGGCATGCTGCACAACTGCCGCGCCCTGTTACAGCGCCTGATGAACCTTTCCGGCGGCTTTCTCAGCTGCAGCGGCGACTACTCCACCGGCGCGGCCCAGGTGATTATGTCGCACGTAATGGGATCGATGGAGGTCTACGAGCAGCAAACCAGCTGGCCCAACGTGCTGGAGCACAGCGAGCTGGTGGTTTTATGGGGCTGTAATCCGCACACCACGCTGAAAAATAGCTGGAACGTGCCGGATCACGTTGGTCTGGACGGCTTTGCCCAGCTGGCAAACAAAGGCATCAGAACCATCGCTATCGACCCGATCCGTCAGCCTGGCGCAAAGCAGTTAAATGCGCAGTGGATCGCGCCCCATGCCTATACCGACAGCGCGATGATCATGGGCATCGCCCATACCCTCCTCAGCGAGCAATTGCATGACGAAGCCTTCCTGAAGCGTTATACCGTCGGCTTCGATCGCTTTCGCGCCAGCCTGCTGGGCGAAACGGACGGCGTGGTGAAAAACGCGCAGTGGGCCAGCGAAATTTGTGGCGTTGAGGCGGAGAGCCTGCGCCAGCTGGCGCGTGAAATGGCGCAAAAGCGCACCATGATCATGGCTGGCTGGGGCATTCAGCGTCAGCACCACGGCGAGCAGCCGCACTGGCTGCTGGTGACGCTGGCCGCCATGCTGGGTCAGATCGGTCTGCCGGGCGGCGGCTTTGGCTTTAGCTACCATTACTCTTCCGGAGGCAGCCCGACGGCACGCGGCGGCATTATTTCCGGTATCAGCGCGGGCGAAGCGCCCAAAAACGCCCCCACGCCGATTCCGGTGGCGCGCATCGCCGACTGCCTGGCGAACCCAGGTAAAACAATTAATTTTAACGGTCGTCAGGTCACCTACCCCGACGTAAAAATGGTGTATGTCGCTGGCGGCAATCCTTTCCATCATCATCAGGATACCAATAACCTGCTGCAGGCGTGGCGGCGACCAGAAACCATCGTGGTACAGGAGCCTTACTGGACGGCGACGGCTAAGCATGCGGATATTGTGCTGCCCTGCACCACCAGCTATGAGCGCAACGATCTGGAGATGGGCGGCGACTATTCCCAGCTTTATGTGTTCCCGATGCGCCAGTGCGTTGCGCCGCAGCATCAGGCGCGCAACGATTTTGATATTTTTCGCGCCATTGCCGCGCGACTCGGCGTTGAGCAGGCTTTTACCGAAGGGCGCGATGAGATGCTGTGGCTGAAAGTGATGTATGACAAGATGAAAAGCCAGGCGCGGGCGGCGGGCGTCGCGCTGCCGCCGTTCGATATGTTCTGGCAGTCAAACAGCTATATTCGCTTTCCGATCCCGGACGCTAATAAACAGTGGGTACGCTTTGCCGATTTTCGCGCCGACCCGCTGCTTAATCCGTTGGGCACCCCTTCCGGTAAGATTGAAATCTTTTCACAGCGCGTTGCCGCCATGCACTATCCCGATTGTCCGGGCGTGCCGGGCTGGCTGCCGCCGCTGGAGTGGCACGGCAGTGAACTGGCTAAACGCTGGCCGCTGTCGCTGAATACCGCGCATCCCGCCCTGCGGCTGCACTCACAGCTGGATAATACCCCGCTGCGCGAAAAGCATGCTGTCGCTAACCGCGAAGAGATACTGATTAATCCGCAGGATGCCGTGCAGCGCGGCATTCGCAGCGGCGATCTGGTACGCGCTTTTAACGCACGCGGACAGATCCTGGTCGGCGCGCTGGTCACCGCGGATATTCGTCCCGGCGTGGTGCGTATCAGCGAAGGTGCCTGGTACGATCCCGCCGAGCCCGCTCAGCCCGGCACGCTCTGCCGCAACGGCAATGTTAACTGCCTGACCGTTGATATCGGTAGCTCAATGCTGGCGCAGGGCAACTGCGGCCATATGGCGCAGCTGGAAGTGGAAAAATATCGCGGCGAAGCCCCGCCAAATAGCGCGCACGCCATGCCGCCCGGCGTCATCTGATCGCTGCTTATTGCGCCGCTCCCGCGTCGGAGCGGCGCTCCGCCTTTGCCGTTTCCCTCTCTGCCTCGTTCGTCTGCCGTTAAGCGTGCTAGTTTTATTAACATCTGATGACATTGCGCTGAGCATAAGGAGAACGCATGCATATACGCCCTTTTACCGAAGCTGACCGTCCATTTTTACGCACGCTGTTTCTCGCCTCGCGCAAGGCCAACTGGACGTGGCTTGATGCCGACAGTTGGCAGCTGGAGGATTTTGATCGGGTCGTGTTGGGTGAACAGGTGCTGGTTGCGGAAGATGACGGTCACCGGCTGGGGTTCGCCGCCTGGCTGGAAAACGACAATTTTCTCCACAGCCTGTTTATCGATCCGCAATATCAGGGACGCGGCGTCGGCAGCGCGTTGTTACAGGCGATCCAGACGCGCTTCACCGCCACCGGCGCATTGAAATGTTTGCAGGCGAATAAAGCGGCGCAGCAATTTTACCTGCAGCACGGCTGGGAGATCGTTTCCGCCGGTGAAAGCGAGCATGGAAGCTATCTGTTAATGCACTATCCGAAAGCCGCAACGCTGCGTTACATGGGCCAATAGCCGTGATTTAACCTGTTGATAATATTTAATTATTTCATTTAACACGCTAAAAGCGTGAGCTGTCAGGGTCGTTTCTTATTCTTACTGCCAGCTTCCCGCCGCGGGTGACCGTAGCGGGAAGGTTTCACCACGCTCGCCCCGCTAGTTTTATCTCAGATTATCATTTAACCCTTTTCAGGTAGCGACCGCGCCGGTGTATTCAGCGCAGCCGCATCGCCGCTTTGATATTGATGGAGGTAAACATGAGCTTTCAACTGGCATTACCGGGCATCAGTCTGCACGGCTATGAGGCGATTGCCGATATGGCGCGGCTGCTGACGCAAAAAAACTGGGGCAAGGCGCTGATCGTTACCGATGCGCAGCTGGCGGAGCTGGGTTTAACCCGCAGCCTGACCGAAAGCCTTGAGCAGCAGGCGATTCCTTACGCCCTGTTTACCGGCGTCGCGCCGAACCCTACCGAAGAGCAGGTGCAGGCGGGCATCGCCGCCTTTCGTGAGCATCAATGCGATTTTCTGATCGCGTTTGGCGGCGGCAGCCCGATTGATACTGCTAAAGCGATTAAAATCCTTACCGCTAATCCCGGCCGCGCGGTGGATTACGCAGGCGTGGGTAACGTGCGCCAGCCCGGCGTGCCGCTGGTGGCGATTAATACCACCGCCGGTACCGCAGCGGAAGCCACCAGCAATGCGGTGATCACCGATAGCGCCCGGCAGATTAAGCAGGTGATTATTGACAGCCATTTGATTCCCGATATTGCCGTTGACGATCCGGCAGTAATGCTGGGGATCCCGCCCGATGTCACTGCCGCCACCGGCATGGATGCGCTGACGCACGCGCTGGAGGCTTATGTTTCGCTGGGCGCGCATGTGCTGACCGACCCGTCGGCGCTGGAAGCGATCGTCTTAATCCGCCGCTGGCTGCCGGTGGCGGTTGCGCAGGGGCAAAATCGCGAGGCGCGCGAGATGATGGCCTGCGCGCAATATTTGGCGGGCATGGCGTTTAACAGCGCGGGCCTGGGCCTGGTGCATGCGCTGGCCCATCAGCCGGGCGCGACGCATAACCTTCCGCACGGCGTCTGCAACGCGATTCTGCTGCCGATTGTCGCCGCCTTTAACCGCCCCGCCTGCGTGGCGCGCTTTGCCCGCATTGCGGTTGCGCTGGGCGTCGATACCTCGGCAATGGATGAAGAGGCCGCCAGCCATGCCGCGATTCAGGCGCTGCGTCAATTGGCCGGGCAGGTAGGCATTCCTTCCGGCTTCCGCCAGTTGGGCATTACAGAGAGCGATATTGAGGGCTGGCTGGATAAGGCGCTGGCGGATCCCTGCGCGCCAGCTAATCCCCGTACCGCCACGCGCGAGCAGGTACGGGAACTCTATCTTCAGGCGCTGTAAAGGCTACAGGGCGCGAAAGGCGATGTCGCCAGGGATCACTTCTCCCTGCCAGTAAAGCTCCGACGCCACCGCGCCCGCCAGCTGGCGATAGAGGTCGGCAAATTCGCTTTCCGGTCGGCGGATCACCGTAGGCTGACCGGCATCAAGATCTTCACGTAGCGTAATATGCAGCGGCAGCTGGCCCAGCAGGCGGGTATGGTATTTTTCCGCCAGCATCTCCGCCCCGCCGCTGCCGAAAATCGCTTCGAGATGGCCGCAGTTGCTGCAAATATGCATGCTCATGTTTTCCACCACGCCCAGCACCGGCACCTCAACTTTTTCAAACATCACAATGCCTTTGCGCGCATCGATCAAGGCCACATCCTGCGGCGTTGTCACCACTAGCGCGCCGGTGACCGGCACGTTTTGCGCCAGCGTCAGCTGAATGTCACCGGTGCCCGGCGGCATATCCAGAATCAGATAATCCAGCTGCGGCCACAGCGTTTCATTCAGCAGCTGCATCAGCGCTTTACTGGCCATCGGGCCGCGCCACACCATGGCGTTATCTTCAGTAACCAGATAGCCAATCGAGTTGGTCGCCAGGCCATGCACCATAATCGGCGCCATATGGGTGCCGTCCGGCGACGAAGGACGCTGATCTTCAGTGCCCAGCATTGTCGGCACCGATGGACCATAAATATCAGCGTCAAGAATGCCGACCCGGCTGCCTTCCGCCGCCAGCGCCAGCGCCATATTGACCGCCGTGCTTGATTTACCCACGCCGCCTTTACCTGAGCTTACGGCAATAATATTTTTCACACCGTTAACGCCCGGCTGGTTTTTTACCCGCTTCAGGGTGGCGATATCATGGCTTAAGCGCCAGTCAATCGCCTGCGCGCCGGTAATCCGCAGCAGATCGGCGCTGGTTTGCTCTTGTAACGCTTCAAAGCCGCTGCCCCAGGCAAACGGCATTTTGATTTCTATATGCAGCGTGTCGTCCATTAGCGCGACATGGTGCAGCGCCTTCAGCGTGGTGAGATTATGCTTCAGCGTCGGATGTGTAAAAGTGGTTAATACGCCTGCGGTCATGGCGCGCAGCGTGTCGGGCGAAAAAGCCCCCTGGGAGCGTGAACTCATCCCTTCTCCTTGTGCTTCAGGTTGTTTTATGTCCGGCTTATCGCCTGTCTTAATAACCGGTGTTTTCCGGGCATAAGGTGATGTCTCTAAGCATACCAGAAGCCCATGCAAAGCGTATTTGACTGACAACAGGCAAAATCCCTTTGTTTACGGCAGGTCGGGCTTTCGGTTACCATCTAAAGCCCTTTTTAACCAGAAGAAATAATTCCCGCTATGACTCAAGTCGCGAAAAAAATAATGGTAACGTGCGCCCTGCCGTACGCTAACGGCCCTATCCATCTCGGCCATATGCTGGAGCACATCCAGGCTGATATTTGGGTTCGTTACCAACGAATGCGCGGCAATCAGGTTTGGTTCATTTGTGCCGATGACGCGCACGGCACCCCGATTATGCTGAAAGCGCAGCAGATGGGAATCACGCCTGAGCAGATGATTGCTGAGATGAGTCAGGCGCATCAGAAAGATTTTGCTGGCTTTAACATCAGCTACGATAACTATCACTCGACGCACAGCGATGAGAACCGCGAGCTGTCGGAGCTGATCTATACCCGTCTGAAAGAGAACGGGTTTATTAAAAATCGTACCATTTCCCAGCTGTTCGACCCGGAAAAAGGCATGTTCCTGCCGGATCGCTTTGTTAAAGGCACCTGCCCGAAATGTAAAGCCACGGATCAGTATGGCGATAACTGCGAAGTGTGCGGCTCAACCTATAGCCCAACTGAGCTGATCGATCCGAAATCAGTGGTTTCCGGCGCGACGCCGGTGATGCGTGATTCTGAGCATTTCTTCTTCGATCTGCCTTCTTTCAGCGAAATGCTTCAGGCCTGGACCCGCTCCGGCGCGCTGCAGGAGCAGGTAGCGAACAAGATGCAGGAGTGGTTTGAATCGGGTCTGCAGCAGTGGGATATCTCGCGCGATGCCCCTTACTTCGGCTTTGAAATTCCTGGCGCGCCGGGCAAATATTTCTACGTCTGGCTGGATGCGCCTATCGGCTATATGGGCTCGTTCAAAAACCTGTGCGATAAGCGCGGCGATCTGAATTTTGACGAGTACTGGCAGAAAGATTCCACTACCGAGCTGTATCACTTTATCGGTAAGGATATTGTCTATTTCCATAGCCTGTTCTGGCCAGCGATGCTGGAAGGCAGCAATTTCCGTAAGCCGAACAATCTGTTTGTGCATGGCTACGTGACGGTAAACGGCGCCAAGATGTCCAAATCGCGCGGCACCTTTATCAAGGCCAGCACCTGGCTTGAGCATATGGATGCCGACAGCCTGCGCTATTACTATGCAGCCAAGCTCTCTTCACGCATCGATGATATCGACCTGAATCTGGAAGATTTCGTGCAGCGCGTTAATGCCGATATCGTGAATAAAGTGGTTAACCTGGCTTCGCGCAACGCTGGCTTTATCGCCAAACGTTTCGGCGGCAAGCTGGCGGACCATCTGGCTGACCCGGCGCTGTATCAAACCTTTACCGATGCCGCAGAAAGCATCGGCGACGCCTGGCTTAGCCGTGAGTATGGCCGCGCGATCCGGGAAATCATGGCGCTGGCCGATGTAGCTAACCGCTATGTTGATGAGCAGGCGCCGTGGGTGGTGGCGAAGCAGGAAGGCCGCGATGCCGATCTGCAGGCAATCTGCACCATGGGCATTAACCTGTTCCGCGTGCTGATGACCTGGCTGAAGCCGGTGCTGCCTTCTTTAAGCGAGCGGGTTGAAGGTTTCCTGAAAACCGAACTGCAATGGGATGCTATCGCCACACCGCTGCTGGATCATGAAGTTGCACCGTTTAAAGCGCTTTACAGCCGTATTGAGATGCCGAAAGTTAACGGTTTAATTGAAGCGTCGAAGGAAGATGCCGCTGCCGCAGCCAAACCAGCGGCAACCGGCCCGCTGGCGGACGATCCGATTGCGGATACCATTACCATTGATGACTTTGCCAAAGTCGATATGCGCGTAGCGCTGATCAAAACCGCTGAGCTGGTTGAAGGTTCCGATAAACTGCTGCGCCTGGTGCTGGATGTGGGCGGAGAAACGCGTCAGATTTTCTCTGGTATTCGCGCCGCCTACCCGGATCCTTCGGTGCTGGTTGGGCGTCATACCATTATTGTGGCTAACCTGGCGCCACGTAAAATGCGCTTTGGCGTATCGGAAGGTATGGTGCTGTCAGCAGGGCCGGGCGGTAAGGATCTGTTTATCCTTGGCGCAGACGGTGCCCAGCCAGGCATGCCGGTGAAATAATCGCCTGTAAAGTAAGGTGAAATAATTGCCTGTAAAATAATTTTCCCGCCCATCCTGAGATGGGCGTTTTTTTGTTTTTTAGACTTTTTTGTTTTGCTATATTAATAAATGCACTAAACAGAACTTATCTAATAACAACGCTACATTATCGCACCAGAGTAGCAAATTTAGCTAACAACTAATTTTTCAGTTGGTTTTTCAATTAGTAAACACCTTACAAAGATTAACCTAATTAATCGCTTATACAGGAAGAGAACGATATATTATGGTACAAAATATCTCTAGTAATTCTAATATTACCAATATAAACACTCATCATTTTGACAAAGTAAAAAAAGAACATATTACGGCCCTGGCTAAAGAAATAAAAAAAGTCACAAATAGCCACAAACAAATAACAACCAGCCGCGGAACAACCGGAAAATTTGAAGTAACACTTCATAATGACCGTAGCTTAAAAAATGTTTCTCAACAGCTAGCTCACTGCGTAATTCAAGCCGAAAACGGCCGCAAAAAAATACAATCCGAAGAATATAAAACACACTACAATGAAAACAAAGCAAAATTAAAAAAACTGGAAAAATTATCTTTAAAAGCCAGCAAACTCAAAGGAAAAATAGATAAGCAATTAGCAAAATATTATCAGGATAATCGAGAAGCCGCCAGGATATGGAAAGAAAATAACGACTCTAAGCTATTACAAAGAGAGAACGCTAAGAAGGCGCAAAGACGAGAAGATGCCCGTAAAGGCGTTTTTCCAGGAGGCATGGTAAAATAACCACCAGGCAAAATGATAGCGCGTTTTTATAAATCTTTTTCGCGCCACCAGCACGACACATTGACTTCAGGCCGCCTGATCCTACAGGCAAAACACGCTGTTGTTCACCCGTGTTCAACCCCAGGCGGCAGTACGCTTTTCTGTATAAATCAGCAAGAAAAAATGACAATAAAGAAATCTGGAAAGAAAAGCGTAAATTTCCCAGAAAAAACGTTATACGTTGCGGCGATTGTTCCCGCAGCCCCCTCTGATCTGCCCGCTCGATAACCAGCAGGCTTAATGCAACGAAAAATGTGAACGGTAGCACGTATCGGGGTTTCAGCGTATGCTTATTGGCGCTAACCACAGGAGTCTGCCATGTCAGCTGTGCTGTCTGCCTGCTGGCGCTATCTGCGCGCCTTCATCATTATCTATCTCTGCCTTTACGCCGGTATTGGCATCGCTTCCCTACTGCCTATCGTGATCCCCGGCAGTATTATTGGCATGCTGATCCTCTTTCTACTGCTGGGATTCCAGATTGTTCCGGTAAACTGGGTAAAACCCGGCTGCTATCTGATTATCCGCTATATGGCGCTGCTGTTTGTGCCGATCAGCGTCGGCGTAATGAACTACACCGATGTGCTTAGCGCCCAGTTCGGCCCGATTATGGTTTCCTGCGTAGTCAGCACCATGCTGGTATTAATCATCGTCGGTTACAGCTCGCACCGCCTGCACAGTAAACCCATCGTTGGGGACAATAAAAATGAGTGATATCTGGTGGTCGCTGCCGCTGACGCTCGCGGTGTTCTTTTCCGCCCGCAGGCTGGCGGCGCGGGTAAAAATTTCCCTGTTTAATCCGCTGCTGATCTCAATGGCGGTGATTATCCCCTTGCTGTTGCTGATCAATATGCCTTACGCGCGTTACTTTCAGGGCAGCGAAATCCTTAACAGCCTGTTGCAACCGTCGGTGGTGGCGCTGGCCTTGCCGCTCTATGAGCAAATCCATCAGATTCGCGCGCGCTGGAAATCCATTATCGGCGTCTGCTTTATCGGCAGCATTACCGCCATGGTTTCCGGCACCGCTATCGCTCTGTGGCTGGGCGCAACGCCGGAAATCGCCGCCACCATTATGCCAAAATCGGTTACCACGCCGATTGCGATGGCGGTTTCCGCCTCGCTGCATGGCATCCCGGCCATTAGCGCTATCTGCGTGCTGATCGCGGGCGTGCTGGGCGCGGTGTTCGGCCATATGCTGCTGAATCTGATGCGCATTAAAACCAAAGCCTCACGCGGGCTGGCCATCGGCAACGCTTCTCATGCGCTGGGCACGGCGCGCTGTGCCGAAATGGATTATCAGGAAGGGGCGTTCAGCTCGCTGGCGCTGGTGCTGTGCGGCATCATTACGTCTTTAATGGCACCGTTCCTTTTTCCGCTGCTGCTGGCGCTTTTTGGTTAAAAGTTGCGAGAGATCGCGCAAATTGTCATTTCATTTCACGCATTGCATTGCCGTAGCGACACAGATCACATATAACCCGTTGTCGGTGCTTTACAATTTTGGGATATCCCTTTTATAAGAGGCATGCAATGCATCCACGTTTTCGCCCGGCCTTTGCCGACTTAGCGGCTGAACTTCAGACCGCGCTGCTCCCCATGCTTGATGCGGAGGATTTTGCCGCTTTTTTTACGCCCGACCAGGTCAATGATTTATGCCAGCAAAGCGGCCTGGACGCCGACGCTTTAGCGCTGGCGCTATTGCCGTTGGCGGCCGCCTGTGCCGTTACGCCGCTGTCACAGTTTAATGTCGGAGCCGTCGCGCGCGGCATCAGCGGCCACTGGTATCTGGGTGCCAATATGGAATTCAGCGGCGCCACCATGCAGCAGACGGTACATGCTGAACAGAGCGCGGTCACCCACGCCTGGCTGCGTGGCGAAAGCAGCCTGCAAACCATTACCGTAAACTACACGCCCTGCGGCCACTGCCGCCAGTTTATGAACGAGCTGAATAGCGGCACGGCGCTGCGCATTAGTTTGCCAGGCCGCCCGGTCGCCACGCTGGGCGATTATCTGCCGGACTCGTTTGGCCCGCGTGATTTGCACATTTCCACGCTGGTCATGGATAAGGTCGATCATGGCTATGCCGCGTCAGGCGATGCGTTGGCACAGGCAGCCATCGCCGCCGCCAATCGCAGCCACGCCCCTTACAGCCAGGCGCACAGCGGCGTCGCGCTGGAAAGCGCCAGCGGCGCAATCTATCATGGCGGCTATATCGAAAACGCTGCCTTTAACCCCAGCCTGCCCCCACTGCAGGCGGCGCTGATTCTGCTGAATATGCAGGGTGAAAGCTGTCAGCAGATTGTGCGTGCCGTGCTGGCGGAACATGCCGATGCGCGACTACAGCAGCAGCCTGCCACTGCCGCCACCCTTCAGGCGCTGGGCTGCGCAACACTGCACACCGTCACGCTACAAAAAGCGTAACGTCCGCCGGAAAGTGTCAGCTTTTGTGGTCGAAAGCCAACAAAAGCTGTACTTCTGCGAGAATTTTCTTAGGATCGTGGCATCCCTTATCGTGATAAAAACACTGGCCACTTCCAGAGAGAACGTGCCTGCAACCGGAGCAAACACTGCATGGAACTCGATTACGAGAGTAAACGTCCGCTTTATATTCCCTACGCTGGTCCCATTCTGCTGGAATTTCCGCTACTGAACAAAGGCAGCGCCTTTACGATTGAGGAGCGCAACGACTTTAACCTTAATGGCCTGCTGCCGGAAACCGTGGAAACCATCGAGGAACAGGCGGAGCGCGCCTGGCGCCAGTTCCAGGATTTTAAAAACAATAACGATAAGCACGTCTACCTGCGCAATATTCAGGACACCAACGAAACGCTGTTCTATCGTCTGCTGGACAATCATCTGGAAGAGATGATGCCGATTATTTACACCCCAACGGTGGGTGCCGCCTGCGAACACTTTTCGGAAATCTATCGTCGCGCCCGCGGTTTGTTTATCTCCTATCCGAATCGCGCCAGCATTGAAGATATGCTGCAAAACGCCACCAAACAGAATGTAAAAGTGATCGTGGTCACCGACGGCGAGCGCATTCTGGGCCTTGGCGATCAGGGCATCGGCGGCATGGGCATTCCTATCGGTAAACTGTCGCTCTATACCGCCTGCGGCGGCATCAGCCCGGCTTACACCCTGCCGGTGGTGCTGGATGTCGGCACCAACAATCCGCAACTGCTGAACGATCCGCTTTATATGGGCTGGCGTCATCCGCGTATCACCGGCGAAGAGTACGATCGCTTTGTCGATGAGTTTATTCAGGCGGTGCGCAGCCGCTGGCCGAACGTGCTGTTGCAGTTCGAAGATTTTGCCCAAAAGAATGCGATGCCGCTGCTGGAGCGCTATCGCGATCAGCTCTGCTGCTTTAATGATGATATTCAGGGCACCGCCTCGGTGACGCTGGGCACGCTGATCGCCGCCAGCCGCGCAGCCGGTAATCGCCTGCGCGATCAAAACGTGGTGTTCCTCGGCGCGGGTTCGGCAGGCTGCGGCATCGCCGAGCAGATTATCGCCCAGATGAAATCGGAAGGCTTAAGCGATGAAGAAGCGCGCGCCAAAGTCTTTATGGTGGATCGTTTTGGTCTGCTGACCGATAAACTGCCCAACCTGCTGAGTTTCCAGAGCAAGCTGGTGCAGAAAAGCGAAAACCTCAGCGACTGGGATCTCGCCAGCGATTCCATCTCACTGATGGACGTGGTGCGCAATGCCAAACCGGATATTTTGATTGGCGTATCGGGCCAGCCAGGCCTGTTCAGCGAAGAAATCATCCGCGAGATGCATAAACACTGTGCGCGCCCTATCGTGATGCCGCTCTCCAACCCGACGTCACGCGTTGAGGCAACGCCGGCCGATCTGCTGAGCTGGACCGACGGCGCGGCGCTGGTCGCTACCGGCAGCCCGTTTGCGCCGGTCACCTGGCAGGGCAAAACCTATCCGATCGCCCAGTGCAACAACTCCTATATCTTCCCGGGCGTGGGCCTTGGGGTGATCGCCTCCGGCGCAACGCGCGTAACTGACAGCATGCTGATGGCGGCCAGCCGCGCGCTGGCGGACTGCTCGCCGCTGGTGAACGAAGGCGAAGGCCCGGTGCTGCCGGAAATTAAAGATATCCAGGGCGTATCGAAAGTGATCGCGATGGCGGTCGGTAAGGCGGCGCAGCTGGCCGGCGTGGCGGTGGTTACCTCAGAAGATGTGCTTTCCAAAGCCATCGCGAATAACTTCTGGATGCCGCAGTACCGCAACTATCGTCGTACCTCGATTTAAACCGCGGCCTCTCCGCCCACAGCGTGGCGGAGATTGGCTAAAAAAGCCGCGCCTGACCGGCGCGCGCTTGCTTCGCGTTAACGCCTCAAGTAGCCTTGAAGCATTCTTTCCGCCCCATCCAGAGCAACGCCGAACATGTTGAAACGCATGACATATGGTCTGATTATCATTCTGCTGTTGATGATCCTGACCGCGCTCGGCCTCGACCGCTGGATCGCCTGGAAAACGGCACCGTGGATTTATGACGATCTGACCTCGCTGCCGCATCGTCAGGTGGGCGTGGTGCTTGGCACCGCCAAATATTATCGTACCGGCGTGCTCAATCAGTATTACCATTACCGCATTCAGGGCGCGCTGAACGCCTACAACAGCGGCAAAGTTAACTATCTGCTGCTGAGCGGCGATAATGCGCTGCAGAGCTACAACGAGCCCATGACCATGCGCCGCGATCTGATCGCCGCTGGCGTCAACCCAACCGATATCGTGCTGGATTATGCTGGGTTCCGTACCCTGGATTCGATTGTGCGCACCCGCAAGGTGTTTGATACCAACGATTTTATTATTATCACCCAGCGCTTCCACTGCGAGCGCGCGCTGTTTATCGCTTTGCATATGGGCATTCAGGCACAGTGTTACGCGGTGCCTTCGCCGAAAAATATGCTGACGGTACGCGCACGCGAAGTGGCCGCCCGCCTCGGTGCGCTGGTCGATCTCTATATCATGAAGCGCGAGCCGCGCTTCCTCGGCCCGCTGGTGCCGATCCCGGCGGTACATGAAGTGCCGCAGGACGCGCAAAGCTATCCGGCAGTCACGCCGGAACAGCTATTGGAGCTGGAGCAAAAGCGCTAGCGGAACGCCGAGCGCGCGCTTGTTTTTCGGCTAAATCTCTGTCAGAACCAGCGCTGATGGGGATAAAGCGAAACGCGAATATTAAACAGATGCACCATAGCCGCGAAGGTTTCCGGATGCGTAAGCGCCAGCTTCTCCAGCTTTTTCAACAGGTTATTCAGCTCATCCAGTAGCTCCGGATGCGGCTGGGTAGCCAGCTGACGCATTTTGCGGCGCAAATACAGGCTCAGCTCATGAAACATCTGGGCGCTATAAATTTGATGCTGCTGTAATTCGCTGTGATAACGCGCATAGAAGTCATAACAGTTGGCGCCGATCCAGGTTTCAGCAATCAGATCCCCCGCCGCATTCAGTTCCGCATCGGGATCGAGACGTTTGCGCGGCAGAATAATATTCACCCGATCGAGCATACGCATAATAAAATGCTGACGCATCAGCAGTGAGGATGCATTTCGCTCTACCGCTTTAACAAATCCCAGCAAATCCCTTACTCCCAGGGTAACCGCTCGTTTGGCTATCCACGACGGCCGCTTGTTTCTGATCAGCGCCGACAAGGTTACAGCGATAATGATCCCGGTCAGGGTGGAGACGCCCGCATTCAGCGTCACAATCATATTGGGCACATAGTGATGGCTAAGCCCAATAAACCCAGGCAGCTGAATCGCGACGCTAAGCCCAATCAAATTGGTCGCGGGCCGCACCAGCATCAGGCCAAGGATAAAGAGTCCTGGAAACAGGCAGATGATCAGCGCCTGTAGCGTATTGGCTTGCGGTATCAGCAGCGCGATATAAAACAGGCTAATCACTAACGCCATTATCACGCCTTTCATAAACAGCCGCATGGGCACCAGCGGCGAATCGATACTGGCGAAGAAAGAGCTGGTGATAGCGGCCATCAACGGCGCATTGGCGCCATCCGCCCAGCCGCTGCCGATCCAGAACAGCGAAGAAAGGAATGTCGCCATAAACGCCGTCAATGCCGAAAGCAGCAGCAGCCCCCGGTCGGTATGCCGCACGTTGGCGCTGCTGGGGGATAATACGGCATCGCTGCCGCTGTAGAGATCGGCGGCGCGCGCGGTCACATTGTGCCAGGCGTCGCCAATACGAACAAAATTCGCCAGCCGCTCCAGCAGCCCGGTAAACAGCAAAATTTCTTCGGTGGAGATATGCCCTGCCCGCCACGCCTCCTGCAGCGAGGTCTGACACTCTGACAGCAGAGCTTGAATCACCGCCGTATCGCGTGAGACATCAAAGTTAAGCCATAAAAGAAAGTGCTGAAAAACATGCGCCACGCTGGGGGGAAAAGGAATTTTCAGGTCGGCCAGCAGCGTGAGCCGGGTTTCAATGGCGGTCAGCGTCGGCAGCAGATAAGTCAGGTGCTTGTACTGTACGCTCACCAGCCGAATCACATTGCGCGCGGCTTCGCCTTCGTAGATGCAATGGGTCAGCAGCGTTTCCACGTTCAGCGGGTAGTTCGCCATACCAATCAGGATATCTTCCCGCTCGGGCGAGCGCCGCCCGGTAGTATGGGTGATCAAATCGTTGCAGAGTTTCTGCGCCGTTTTATACCAGTTGCTTACGCTCTGGCTGAGCAGATGGTGCATCGGAACCGGTAATATCAGCCGGTGGATCAGCGAACTACAGATGATACCGAGCGTAATCTCTTCAAGACGCGAGATCACCGTGCCGGTAATGGCATAGGGCGAGCTGACCTCGGGGAAGCCCATAATGGCCGCGCTGTACCCGGCGAGCATAAAGATATAGCTTTTCGGGGTGCGGTCTTTCAGTGACAGATAGAGACAAATCGCCACCCACAACGAGACGCTAAAGCTGAAAAACAGCGGCGACTGCACCGTTTCAGGATAGATCAGTAAAATAAACAGGCCGCCAAGCAGTGTGCCCAGCAGGCGGAAGATCGACTTTGACAGCGTCGAGGCGGCATAAAGCTGAGAGGTGACAAATACCGTGGTCACTGCCCAGACGGGTTTTTCAAAGTTAAGCAAAAGCGCAATGGATAAAGCGAGAAACGCGGCGAGAGAGGTTTTGCAGGAAAACAAAACCGCGCTGGTTGTAAACCACTTCATTTAGGGGGAGTACCGTAGCACCATTATGTGGCGGCTATTCTGGCAAAGAGCGGGAAAAGTTACTCTCATTAAAAATAGACAAATTGTTTCTACGCAGCAGCTAAAAATTTATCGATGAAAAGAGAAGCGGCGGTTTTCACCGCCGCCCGTTTACTTATTTTTTGCGTGAATATTTTAACGAGTCCAGCGCGACGGCGAAAATGATAATGCCGCCCTTGATAATGTACTGCCAGTAAGGGTTAACGCCGATATAGGTCAGCCCGTAGTTGATCACGGTAAAGATCAGTACCCCGGTCACCACGCCAGCCACGGTACCCACGCCGCCCGCGAAAGAGACGCCGCCCACCACGCACGCGGCGATGGCATCCAGCTCATACATAAAGCCGAGGTTATTGGTGGCGCTGCCGATACGGCCCGCTTCCAGCATCCCGCCGAAGGCATAGAACACGCCAGAGAGCGCATAAATCAGGATCAGGTTAAAAGGTACGTTAACGCCGGACACTTTTGCCGCTTCCGGGTTGCCGCCGATAGCGAAAATGTTTTTACCGAAGCGCGTTTTGTTCCACAGGATCCAAACAAACACGATGGCGATAATGGCGTAGAAGGTGATGTAGGAGAGTTTAAAATCACCAAAGCGCAGGAAGCCCTGGGCAAAGGTAGAGAAACCGGCATCAAACCCGGCGATCGGCGAGGCGCCCACGTAATCGTAATAGAGCGAGTTAATACCATAAACGATAATCATGGTGCCCAGCGTGGTGATAAACGGCGTCACCTTCAGGTAGGCGATAATCACGCCGTTAACCAGACCGATCAGGCCGCCAATTACGCAAACAATCAGGATCACCAGCGGAATCGGTAAGGTATCCATGCCGGGAAACACTTTATTGGCGTTTTCCATCGACTGCAGCAGCGTCGCCGCCACCACCGCCGCCAGCCCAACCTGACGTCCGGCGGAGAGGTCGGTGCCCTGGGTAACAATTAGGCCCGCCACGCCCAGCGCGATAATAATACGCACCGAGGACTGGGTCAGAATATTACTCAGGTTCATTAAGCTGAGAAAAGTGGGATCCTGGAAAATGATAATTGCCAGCAGCACCAGCAATACCACATAAATGCCGCCCTCTTTTAACCAGGTCAGCGCATTCTTTTTAGTTGTAGCTTTCATGGTAACAACCCTTACATCGTTAAAGGTGTAACGACGCTAAACGTAATATTTCGTTCTGCGTGGTATTTTTGGTTTCGACAATACCGGCAACGAGACCATTACTCATTACCAGGATGCGGTCAGTTATGCCTAACAGCTCCGGCATTTCGGAAGAGATAATAATGATGCCTTTATCGCGCTTCGCCAGCTCGGAAATAAGCTGATAAATTTCAAACTTTGCGCCGACATCAATGCCGCGCGTCGGCTCATCCAGCATTAATATCTCCGGCTGGGTTAACAGCCAGCGACCAATAATCACTTTCTGCTGGTTACCACCGGACAGCGAACCAATCGAGGTGTGATGCCCTGGCGTTTTTACCCGCATGGAATCAATTACCCACTGGGTATCGCTTTTCATACGGCTATTATCCAGCAGGCCGATGCGATTTTTATACTGGCGGATATTGGAAATTAATGAGTTGAAACCGATATCCAGATAGGCATAAATCCCGGTGGAACGCCGCTCTTCGGTAACCAGCGCAAAGCCGTGATTAATCGCTTCGTTGGCGCTGTGGTTATTAATCGCCTTGCCGTGCAGCTTAATGGTGCCGCCCGATTTTTCGCGAATACCAAACAGCGTTTCAACAATATCGGTACGCTTAGCGCCCACCAGCCCGGCAATACCGAGAATTTCCCCTTTATGGAGATCGAAGGAGATATCACGAATCGAAGGCTGACGCAGCGACGTCAGGTTGCGCACTTCCAGAATCACTTCACCCGGCACGTTGGTTTTATCGGGGAAGCGCTGGTTCAGCGAACGTCCCACCATCATGGCGATGATCTTATCCATATCCAGCCCTTCCAGCGGCTGGGTGTTGATCCACTGGCCGTCGCGCAGAATAGTGATTTCATCGCACAGCTGAAATATCTCTTCCATTTTATGTGAGATATAGACAATGCCGCAGCCGCGATCTTTTAGCTTACGAATAATGGTGAACAGATGGTTAACTTCTTTCTCAGTCAGCGAAGAGGTTGGCTCATCCATAATCACAATTTTGGCGTCATAGGAAAATGCTTTGGCAATTTCCACCATCTGCATTTGCGAAACGGAAAGCAGCGCCACTTTATCGCGCGGATCGATATCAATATCCAGCTCGTCAAAAATCGCTTTGGTGTCACGATACATTTTATCGTGATCGACAAATAACCCTTTGCGTGGATAACGGCCAAGCCACATGTTATCCATTACCGAGCGCTGCAGCACCAGGTTTAACTCCTGATGCACCATCGATACGCCATTTTCCAGCGCTTCTTTCGCGCTATGGAAATTAATTTCTCTCCCCTGAAAAATAATGCTTCCGCTATCCTTACTGTAAATACCAAACAGGCATTTTAATAAGGTTGATTTACCTGCGCCATTCTCCCCCATCAGCGCGTGAACGGAATGCGGTCGGACTTTCAGATTGACATTATCTAAAGCCTTCACGCCAGGAAATGACTTATTAATATTGGTCATTTCCAGCAAAAATTCATGCTGTGCTGTTTTTTCACTGGCCATAATTTACCTGGCTAAATGTATCTGCGTCTGGCAAAAAGGGCACAGCTCATGCTGTGCCCGACTGCGTTTATTTACTGAATTGAGCAAGGTTTTCTTTATCTACCGCCACGTAAGGAATACGGACGATTTTATTTTCCAGCTTGAAGTTGGTGCCTTCCGCCGCAGGTTTACCGGCCGCCAGGTTTTGCGCCAGTTCAAAGGTGGCTTTCGCCTGGTTGGCGCCATCGTTCAGCACCGTACCGGCCATCGCGCCCGATTTCACCATTGCCAACGCTTCCGGCAGCGCATCGACGCCAAATACCGGAATAGAAGATTTGTTGTGCGCCTTCAGCGCTTCCACCGCGCCCATCGCCATCGCATCGTTGTTGGCAATCACCACTTCGATTTTGTTGGCGTTCGGGCCAGAAAGCCAGGCATCAACTTTATCTTTGGCCTGTGCGGTATCCCACATCGCAGTGTCCATCGCCAGCTGCTCTGTTTTGATGCCGTTGCTGTTCAGCGTATCAATCACATATTTGGTACGCGCTTCGGCATCCGGGTGGCCCGGCTCGCCTTTCAGCAGCACGAACTGAATCTGACCATCTTTATTCAGATCCCATGCAGGCGTGGCTTTCCAGTGTTTCTCAATCAGCTGTCCCTGGATAACGCCGGACTCTTTTGAGTCAGTCCCCACGTAATAGGCTTTGTCGTAGCCCGCCAGCACTTTGGCGCTTGGCTCTTTGTTAAAGAACACTACCGGTACGTCATTGCTGCGCGCTTTATCAATCACCACGCCTGCCGCAGCCGGATCGACCAGGTTAATCGCCAGGGCCTTAACCCCTTTTGCCAGCAGCACGTCAATCTGATCGTTCTGTTTTGACTGGTCGTTTTGCGAGTCATTCATCAGCAGCTGAACGCCACCGGCGGCCTGCGCATCTTTCTCCAGATCCTTACGCACCATCGACATAAAGTTATCGTCATATTTATAGATGGTAACGCCAATACGGGTATCTGCTGCGTGCGCCGTTGCACCAAACATCATGCTGGCAACCAGGGCTGTGAGGGTGAAAACCTTCTTATTCATAATATTAGTATCTCCGGTTTTTACAGGGGTCGTTCTACATCCAAATCCTCCGTCCAGTGGACAGAGGCGCGCGGATACTCAGTGAAAAAATCGGCCTGGGCGGGTCATTAAAACGTTACGCAAAGCCGATGGATTGCTGACACAAAACCTGACTTCCTTAATCGGTAACGCTTCCTGGTAAGTAATGCCAAACAGTGGCGCGGCGCGCTGTAGAGATCCTCAGCCGGTGGGCTAAAACCGTTACATGATGTTTCATCGCCGTTAAGTCGCAGCTATCATAGTGAGGCGTATGTTAATTAACTGTGAATTTACTCACAGATTGAAAACGGTTACATGGCGGAATCGTTTGAAAGGGTGATCGTCACCACACTTTGCCGCGCCGCCACCGAATGACGACGTACCAGCGTTGGCATAAAGCAGTGACCAGCGCTGGCGTCCAGTTCACCGGCAGCGCCTTTTAATGCCAGCTCAGTGGCCAGTTTCGCCATAGAAACAATGGGATAGCGCACCGTGGTCAGCTGTGGATCGGTATAACGCGAAATGGGAATATCATCGAAGCCGATAACGGAAACCTGCTGCGGCACCAGAATGCCGTTATCTTTTAACGCGGTCAGCGCGCCGGTGGCCATGCTATCGTTGTAGGTGAACAGCGCCGTGAGCTGTACATTGCGCCCCAGCAGCTCCACCATCGCCGCCTCGCCGCCCTGCATATCTGGCTCGCCGCTGCCAATCCAGACCTCCGGTGGCGTAATGCCCTGCTCATGCAGCGCCTGTAACCAGCCCGCCCGCCGTTGCTCTTCATCTTCAATCGGATGGCTGGAACCCAGGTAGCCAATGCGCGTATGCCCCTGCTGCAACAGCATACGCGTTGCCATCAGCGCACCGCTGACGTTATCCAGCCCCACGCAGCGATATTCATAGCCAGGAACGATACGGTTAACCAATACCATGCCCGGCACCTGATCCATAAAGTTGCTCAGCTCAGCGTCAGAAAGAGATTTGGAATGCACCACCAGCGCGTTGCAGCGCTGCCGGATCAACACTTCGATAGCGTGCCGCTCTTTCTCTTCCTGGTGCCAGGAATTACTGATGAGCACATGCTTTTGCACCCGCTGCGCCACGGTATCAACCGCTTTCACCAGCGCGCCGAAAAAGGGATCGGAGACATCCATCACCACCACGCCGATGGTGTCGCTCACCTGCGTCGCCAGCGCCTGGGCGTTGGCGTTTGGCCGGTAACCCAAGTTATCCACCGCCTGCTGCACCACATCACGGGTTTCAGCGGTGACCGCGCTGCTGTTGTTCAGCACGCGGGAAACCGTAGCGACGGAGACACCCGCCATGCGCGCGACGTCACGAATGGTAATCATGATGGATCACCGGAAATAAGAGAGATGTGCTGCATGTTTCACCTGCCGACTGGAGAGCTGACGGCTATTCTGGCAGGCAACCGCGCCGGGCTACGTGAAACAGGTCACACTGATGAAAACGGTTACATACAATTTTATAACAATTGTGATAGGCGTCATTGTCCGGGGCGGGCGTTAGTCAGCGGCTTGCCCGCCGCCAGCCCGGTAAGCTTACGCCACAGCCACTCCAGCGGCCCCTGACGGAAACGGCGCAGCCACAGCGTTGAGAACAGCAGGTTCGCCAGCCAGACAGGCGGCACCAGCATCAGCAGCTGCAGGCGATCGAAATGCAGGAACAGGCCAAAATGATAGAATAGCGTGGTACAGATCAGGGTTTGCAGCAGATAGTTACTTAACGCCATGCGGCCAACGCAACAGATGGGCTGAGTGATTTTCAGCCTTGCCAACTGCGGCCAGAAACCAAAGCATAGCGCGGCATAGCCAAGGCTTACCAACGGCGCGGCGAGATCGCGCGGTGCCTGCAAATAAAAGCCTGACCAGCGAAACGCCCACTCCAGATGCCATTGCAGCAGCGTCGCCGGTAGCTGAATCAGCCAGCCGAGGGTTAACAAGATCACCGCAGTTTGGCGATAGTGACGGCGACTGTAAGCCCCCTGCAGCCAGCCGTTACGCATCAGCGCGCCGCCGATCATCATCAGCCCCGCCAGCTGCCAGCCATACTGCGCACCCAGCGCCAGCAGCATGGAAGAGAGATGATTAACGCGGTTTTGCACCGCGTCCCATCCGCCGTTGAGCTTCCAGAAGGTTTCATACTGAATATCGGCCGCGCCGGGCAGCCAGGAGCGCGCCGGTTCCGGCGAGGAGATCAGGCCAAACAGCAAAAGCACGCCCACGCCCACCAGATAGAGCATCACGCCGGTATTAAACAGCGAGCGCGTCGAGGGCACATCGCGGATCATACGCCAGGCGATCAGGCCAATAATGCCGTAGGCAAGCAGAATATCCCCTTCCCACATGAAGATGGCGTGAATAAAACCGAAGATCACCAGCCAGCTTAAGCGCGCCTGGAGCCAGCGCTTGCCGCGCGGCAGCAGCATTTGCAGGCCAGCGCCAAACAGCAACGCAAACAGCGTCAGGAATTTACTTTGCGCCAGCAGATCGAGCGTCGCCCAGCTAAGCGCATCGCTCAGCGAGGGCTGGCCGTGCCAGGCGGGATTCAGGTAGGCGGCGGAAGGCAGGCCGAAGCCGCTGATATTCAGCAGCAGGATACCGAGAATGGCGAGACCACGAATAAAATCCAGCGTGATATTTCGTTGCATGCCGGTTCCTGCAGCGTCTGCCCTCTGCCGTCAGAGGAGATTAGTTATGACGCACCGCACGGAGAAACTCCTGGCGCGTGTTTTGACTGGACTTAAACAGGCCGCCCAGCGAAGTAGTGGTAGTGGCGCTGTTGGCATCGCGAATGCCGCGCGCCTTAACGCAGTAATGCACCGCATCGATCGATACCGCGACATTATTGGTGCCGAGCAGCGTTTGTAACGCAATCAATACCTGCTGCGTCAGACGTTCCTGCACCTGCGGACGCTGGGCAAAGAACTGCACGATGCGGTTAATTTTCGACAGGCCGATCACTTTATCTTTAGGGATATAGGCCACGGTCGCCTGACCATCGATAATCACGAAATGGTGCTCACAGGTGCTGGTCAGCGTGATGTCGCGCACGGTCACCATCTCATCTACCTTCATTTTGTTCTCAATGAGGGTGATTTTTGGAAAATTGGCGTAATCCAGACCGGAGAAGATTTCATTAACATACATCTTGGCGATGCGGTGTGGGGTTTCCATCAGGCTGTCATCTTCTAAATCAAGATTGAGCAGCTGCATGATTTCAGTCATATGTCCGGCAATCAGCCGTTTACGCGTTTCGTCATCCATTTCACGTACGGGCGCACGTAACGGGGTTTCCAGTCCACGTGCGACCAGCGCTTCGTGAACCAGAGCAGCTTCATGACTTAACGTCGCCATGTGATGTTCTCCAGCAGGTGTAACAGCCGATAATCGCCAACGTGGTCGTTATCGGGGTAATAATCTGAGCGCGTATTCTGAAGCACTCCGCCCGGTTTATCCAGCGAATACGCGTCATTGCCGCTGAAATCGCTTCATGCAGCGCGCCGCCATACCAGGCCGCCAGCCAGCAGCAGCGCCGCGCCGGCCACATAGAGCGCGGGATCGAGGCGATGCAAAAACAGGCTGGAAAGCGAAGAGAGCAGCGGCCCTGCCAGCTGCCCAACGGCATAACCGGTGGTCAACAGGCCCGCCAGATAACGCGCATGCTGTGGCGCCAGTTCGCGGCCACACTGTAGCGTCAGCTGTACCACGCAGAGAAACCCGCCGCCCGTCAACAACGCGCCCAACAGTAAACCGCCGATGCCGGGCATCATCCCGCCGATAAACACGCCCAGCGCCTGCATCCACAGCGCCAGCGCCAGGCGGGTATGGGTGGCGACCAGCCGACGGGTGACAATACCCAGCGCAATGCCGATGACCGCCGCGCCGCCAAAGATCGGCCAGACAAATTGCGCCACCAGGCTGTGAGGAAAACGCGTCGCCGCCAGCTGAGAGAGAAAGGTCGCGGGCAAAATATAGCCGAAGCCCGCCAGGCTATAGCTCCAGACCAGACGCTTCAGGTTGCCGTTCAACACCAGCGGCGCAGGCGCCGTTTCCGGTCGGTGCAGTTCGCCCCGGCGCGGCAGGTTCACCGCAATCGGCGCAATCAGCAACAGCGCCAGCGCGCCGTAGGCCAGCCAGGCGCCTGCCGCAGAAAAGTGGTAGCGGTTCAGCAGCACTGCCAGCATGCCGCTCAGGAAAATACCCACGCCCGGCCCGGCAAACACCATCGCCAGCAGCGCCGGTCTGTTGCGCTTTTGCAGCTGCTCGCCGCACCACGCCGCCACCAGCACCATCGCCCAGCCGCTGGCCCAGCCGATAACAAAGCGCAGCACGCCATGTAGCCAGGCATGGTTTACCCATGCGGAAAGCAGCGTCAGCGCCACCGCGCCCCATACGCCCGCCTGCAACCGCCCTTCCACGCGCTGGCGCGCGCGCATCGCATCAAACGAGCCGCATAAATAACCCAGGTAATTAAGTGCCGCGACCAGACTGGCGCTGGTTAGCGTGAGCTGATGTTCTGCAATCATCAGCGGCACCTGCGGCGTAAAGGCAAAACGCCCAATGCCCATTGCCACTACCAATGACAGCAGCGCGCTGAGCGCAATGCGCCCTGCCTTCATGCCCCGATTTTCCATATTCGCCATAACCTTTTGCCACTGAACGGTTGCGTCCATCGTGCCTGCAGTTTAAACTCACGAAAAGTGAATGTTTATAACCAAGTTGATTACGGTAAGAGAACAGATGGATTTAGTCCAGTTACGCATGTTCTGCCTGGTCGCCGAAACCGGTTCGGTGGCGCGCGCCGCAGAACAGTTGCATCGTGTCCCTTCTAATTTAACCACGCGTCTGCGCCAGCTGGAGCAGGAGATCGGGGTTGATCTGTTTATTCGTGAAAAACAACGTCTGCGTTTGTCGCCGATGGGCCATAATTTCCTCTGTTACGCCCAGCGTATTTTAGCGCTGAGCGAAGAGGCATTGAGCATGGCGCGCACCGGCGAGCCTGGCGGCAACTTCGCCCTCGGCTCGATGGAAAGCACCGCCGCCACGCGCCTGCCGAACCTGCTGGCCGCCTATCACCAACGCTATCCGGCGGTGGCGCTTTCGCTAATTACCGGCACCTCCGGGGAAATTATCGACCGCGTGCGCGAAGGCACTTTGGCGGCGGCGCTGGTTGATGGCCCGGTTAACTATGACGAGCTGAACGGCTGCATTGCCTTTCGCGAGCAGATGATGCTGATTTCCAGCGCCGATCACGCGCCGATTCACAGCGCGGCTGACGCCAGCGGCGATACGGTTTTCGCGTTTCGCACCAGCTGCTCTTATCGTCTGCGGCTGGAGGAGTGGTTCCGCGACAGCGGCGTACAGCCGCATAACGTCATGGAGATCCAGTCCTATCACGCGATGATGGCCTGCGTCGCCAGCGGCGCAGGCGTGGCGCTGATTCCGCAGTCGGTGCTGGCGCAGATGCCCGCCCGCGAGCGGGTACAGGCGCACGTTTTGCCGCCGAAGTTTGCCGATACCGCCACCTGGTTAATCTGGCGGCGTGATGCGTTTACCCCCAATGTGGAAGCGCTGAAATACCTGATTATTGAACAGTTTGACGACAAACCCGTTAATGATGAACTGATGCATCCTTTGGAGCTGATAAATGGAAATGATTAAAACCCGTGCCGCCGTTGCCTGGGCCGCAGGCGAACCGCTGAAAATTGAAGAAGTGGATTTGATGCCGCCGCAAAAAGGTGAAGTCCTGGTGCGTATCGTCGCCACCGGCGTTTGCCACACCGATGCGTATACGCTGTCGGGCAAGGATCCTGAAGGGGTGTTCCCAGCCATTCTCGGCCACGAAGGCGGCGGGATTGTGGAAGCGGTCGGCGAAGGCGTAACCAGCGTCGCGGTCGGCGATCATGTGATTCCGCTCTACACCCCGGAATGCGGCAAGTGTAAGTTCTGCCTCTCTGGCAAAACCAACCTGTGTCAGGCGATTCGTACCACGCAGGGCAAAGGCCTGATGCCGGACGGCACCACCCGTTTCTTTAAAGACGGTCAGCCAATTTTCCACTACATGGGCACCTCGACCTTCTCTGAGTACACCGTCGTGCCGGAGATTTCGCTGGCTAAAATCAGCAAAGAAGCGCCGCTGGAAGAAGTCTGCCTGCTGGGCTGCGGCGTCACCACCGGCATGGGCGCGGTGATGAATACCGCTAAAGTCAAAGAAGGCGATACCGTGGCGATCTTCGGTCTGGGCGGCATTGGTCTGTCAGCGATTATCGGGGCGAAGATGGCGAAAGCGGGCCGCATTATTGCCATCGACATCAATACCAGCAAGTTTGATCTGGCGCGCAAGCTGGGTGCAACCGATCTGGTTAACCCGAAAGATTATGATAAGCCGATTCAGGACGTGATCGTTGAGATGACCGACGGCGGCGTAGACTATTCCTTTGAGTGTATCGGCAACGTTAACGTGATGCGTTCCGCGCTGGAGTGCTGCCACAAAGGCTGGGGCGAGTCGGTGATTATCGGCGTGGCTGGCGCGGGCGAAGAGATCTCCACCCGTCCTTTCCAGCTGGTAACCGGACGCGTCTGGCGCGGCTCCGCTTTTGGCGGCGTGAAAGGTCGTTCGCAGCTGCCGGGCATCGTGCAGGATTACCTTGACGGTAAATTCGAGCTCAACGATTTTATTACCCACACCATGCCGCTGGAAGAGATTAACGACGCGTTTGAGCTGATGCATGAAGGCAAGTCGATCCGCTCCGTGGTGCATTTCAGTAAATAAACGGGAGCCATCATGCCAACGACGCTGGAATTACTGGAAGAACATCGCCTGTTTGGTGGCTGGCAACAGCGCTGGCGGCATCATTCGTCGGTGCTGGGCTGCAATATGACGTTCGGCATTTTTCTGCCGGGCCCGCAGGGCGAAGCACCGCCGCCGGTGGTTTGGTGCCTGGCGGGGCTGACCTGCACCGATGAAAATTTTGCCGTTAAATCGGGCGCGCAGCGCGTGGCGGCGGAGCTGGGTCTGGTGCTGGTGATGCCTGATACCAGCCCACGCGGCGCTGAGGTGCCAAATGATGAAGCCTACGACCTGGGACAGGGCGCGGGCTTTTATCTGAATGCCACGCAGGAACCGTGGCGGCACAATTTCCATATGTACGATTACATTAACGAAGAGCTGCCCGCGCTGATTGCCGCCAGCTTTAAGGTGAGCGATCGCCAGGCGGTGATGGGACATTCGATGGGCGGTCACGGCGCGCTGATGCTGGCGCTGCGTAATCCGCAGAAGTATGCCTCTGCCTCCGCCTTCGCGCCGATTGTTAATCCGTGCGCGGTGCCGTGGGGCCAGAAAGCGTTCAGCGCTTATTTAGGCGACGATCGTGAACAGTGGCGGCAATATGACAGCTGTTGGCTGATGCAACAGGCGCAGCAGCCGCTGCCGTTGCTGATCGATCAGGGCGACAGCGATCAGTTCCTGGCCGATCAGCTGCAGCCTGAACAGCTGGAAGCGATAGCGCAGCAGCGTGACTGGCCGCTGACGCTGCGTATTCAGCCGGGTTATGATCACAGCTATTTCTTTATCTCCTCGTTTGTTGAGGATCATTTGCGCTTTCATGCGCAGCATTTGTTGGCATAAATCAGGGGCGGCGCAAGCCGCCCTTTTTTATCACCTGCGCTGTAGCAGGCTGCTTGCTGCCGCACCGGCGAGCATGGCACTGCGGATCGGCAAAGAACGCCTGCAGCAAACCGGGCTAACGGCTCAGCGTGGCGTTAAGCGCCTCGATAGAGGTTTGTAACCCTGCCTCCACGCTCATGGTTAAATCTTCCATTTCCAGCGCGACGTCGCCGTCATAGCCGCTCATACGTAATACCGAGAAAAATTCTTTCCACCATTGCAGATCTTTGCCGCAGCCGACCGCAACATAGTTCCAGCTGCGCGTACGCGTAGCGGTGACGGGCTGATAGTCCAGCAGGCCATCCACCTCCGCCAGTCCACGCTCAATACGGGCATCTTTGCCATGCACATGAAAAATTGCCCCCTCCAGCTTACGCACGGCGGCAATCGGATCGGCTCCCATTACCATCAGATGCGAAGGATCGAGATTTATACCAATGATATCGCCCACCGCGTGACGCAGACGCAGCAGCGTGGAGGGGTTATAAACCAGCTGACCTGGAAACGCCTCCAGCGCGATTTGCTCTACGCCCTGCTGTCTGGCCTCGTGCGCAAACTTTCGCCACCAGGGGATCGCCACCGCATTCCACTGATAGTCAATCACGCCCGGCATGTAATCGGGCCAGGAAACGGTTGAGGTTATCCAGTTCGGTATGCGATCTTCCGGCCCTCCGCCGGGCAGACCGCTCATCATCACAATTTTCTTAACACCCAGCTTCCCGGCCAGCGCCAGGGTTTGATAGCTGCTGTGCGTATATTTTTCGCCCAGCTCGCCGGGTGCCAGGGGATTACCGGAGCAGTTTAGCGCCACGATATTCATATCCCGCCTGGCAAGCTCGGCGCGAAAACCATCGCGCTCCTGCACCGAGGCCAGTAGCGCTGCGGTATTGACGTGCGGACACGGCGACCAGCCGCCCGCTGTCATTTCCACCCCGGTAATACCGTAGCTTTTCACTTTATCCAGCATCGCCGGGAACGAAAGTCCAGCAAGCACATCCGTACAGAGCGCGAGTTTCATGCTATCCCCTTTATTTAACAGACAGTGAACGGGTAAGTTTTTTAATTAACGCCTGACAGACCACACGCGTTTTTGTCGGCTGCCCGCCAGGCATCCCTTTACAGCGCGGGTAAATAGAGCGCGGGACAAACAGGGAGGGCCACGTCATGTCGTTGACCCGTTTTAAGCGAGGCCAGCCCGGCATCGCACACCAGCGCGACCATATAACCGTCCCAGGCGGAGGGGCCAGATAGCGCAGCGCTGCGGGAAACATGATCGATAAAACACTGAACTTCCCGATCGTAGGCGATGGCAAATCGTTCCATACAGGAACGGGAAATCGCATGGCTCAACCCTGTCGAAGCGCGCGTCCAGGTCGCTGCCTGTTCGGTTAATCCCGCTATGGCATTTTCCCCAACCACTTCACAGCGAATGTCATAGCCGTAATCACAGTTAACAAAGAGCTCATCATCAATACGCACCCCTGACTCTGTTTCAAAAATAACGATCAACGGATCCCGCAAATGCGCACAGGCGCGTCGGCTCTTTTTCGCGGGTTTATCAACTCGTACCGCAACAATATTTTCATTCAGCAGGTAACGGATAATATCGATCTCATGCGTAGCGGAATCATTAATTGCCATTTCCGTGGTATAGCTCTCAGGCACCGCAGGATTACGATGCGCGCAGTGCATTAATAATATATTGCCCAATTCCCCGCCTTGAATAGCCTGTTTAAGCGCCTGATAGCCGGGATCGAAACGGCGCATAAAACCTAATTGCAACAGGCGTTTGCCCGATGCTACTTCCGCATCAATAATGGCTTGGGCCTCATCTGCCGTCGGCGTCAGCGGCTTCTCGCAAAAAACCGGCTTACCCGCCCTGAAAGCAGAAAGTATTTGCGCCTTGTGCGCAGGCCCGATGGAGCAAATAAAAACCGCATCAACCAGCGGCGAATTAATTAAATCGTCGGCATGATAAAAAGCGGCGGCGCTATATTCAGCAGCGGTATTATCCGCCATGGCGTGATTGATATCGCAAACCGCCGTTACCTGCGCGCCCGAAACAGTATGATTAAGGCGTTTAAGGTGATCCTGCCCAATCATACCTAAGCCGATAATACCGATATTTACCGTCATCAACGTATCCTTCATGGTCAAATCATTAAACAGAAGAGAGCGTGGAAAATAACTATTCATTGGTGCCTAGCGTTGCGCCAACGGTACAGCAAAAAATAAAACGGAAAACTATCATGGGCGCAGCAACTTTTTTATGCGTGTTACAGATCACAAATTCGTATGGAATCGGCTTTTATCATGCAAACCAGATCACAGTAATACTTACAGACCAATTGACAAAGCAAGATTGAATACATGCTAAAAAAGCCTTTTCTGGCAATAACTTTTATCGCTGATGATTATTTCCGCCTGCGGCCTTACACCCTGCTTCCTACGCGGTGAGAATAATTTCACGCCGCTTAATTTCATATTCACTATCCGGCCGCAGAAATAATGTTTTGATGATTTTCGCAGAATGCATATTTACGCTGATCAATCAGAGGGCTTTTCGGCCGCCGTACGCTATCGCCATGCAAAAGCTGACATCAGGTTGCTATCAACGTCGGATGACGCGCCAGCGCGTGACCGCCATGCAGCCCGAAAATGTGATGACAATCAAAATTTTCTGCTTAGCTGGCGGGCTGATAATAAATTTTCGCCGATCCTTACAGACAGCCTGTTATATATAAACATTCTGTAACCCATGTCCTGAGCTGACTATATAACGTGTATCGCGTCGGGCGGTGATAATAACCCGCGCCTTAATGGAGTTATTATGCCGACCTACTGTATTAATCAGTCGCCTTTGTCATATGGTTTTGAAAATGACACGCCTCCTTACCTCTCTTTTATTTGCAAAGCCGAAGGCCGTGAGGCGGCAATTCCCCGCATCATGCATCAGCATAGCGATCGTTGCGAACTGATGTTCGTTTGCGAAGGTTCGGGAAACTATAATATTGATGGCAAAAACTATAGCGTTAAGCGCGGCGACATTCTTTTATTTAATGCCGAAGTGCTGCATGATGAAAACCCGCAGGCTTCAGATGCGTTACTGATATACAGCTGCGGCATTGAGCAGCTAAAATTTGTTGGACTACCGGTGAATTATCTTACTGCACGTGCGCAAACGGCGGTGATGCCCAGTGGCGATTCCTATGCTGAAATCCGCGCCATTTTTGATCATATATGGCGACAGGTAGCCCAAAAACAGCAATACGGTCGCGAAATCACGCGCCACTTACTCAGCGCTTTGCTGCTGCTCTGCCGGAGTATCTGGCTTAAGCATCAACAACACGATACTTTTGCCAGCCTGTTATTAGGCCAGCGGGTTAAAAATTATATTGATGAGCGCTATAAGAGTGACATTTCGCTTAAATCGATAAATGCCGCGCTGAACGCGAACCCCTACTATCTTTCCCACGCGTTTAAAGATTATTCAGGTTATTCACCTAAACAATATCAGACCAGACGACGTATAGGTGAAGCGCAGTCGTTATTGCTCAGCACCGATTTAGGGGTAAAAGAAGTCGCCTGGGCGGTAGGGTACGATAACGTTAATAATTTCCATCGGATATTTCTAAACCTGGTCGGTATCCCACCGGCGCGCTATAAAAAGTACTGGCTGACGGGGCAGATACAATCCTGACGGGTGAAGGGGGCATTTCAATCAGGGCGGCGCAAGCCGCCCTTTTTTATCAGAAGCTGTAGTCCATCGCCACGAAATAGCGGCGGCCATCTTCGTTATAGCCATAATCATCGCGGCTGAAATCTTTATCCAGCAGGTTCTGCACGCCGGCGCGCAGTTTAACCGCTTTGGTCGCCTGCCAGCTGCCGCCGGTATTCCAGATCACATAACCGCCAGGCGTTACGCCGTCATTATTTAACGTGCGGCGCTGGCCGGAATAGTTAGCCTGCACATAAACGTTCCAGTCGGTCACCGGCGTCCAGTCAAGCGTGCCGTTGGCGGTATGCAGCGGCAGTTCCTGCAGCGGTTTATTACCGCCGTTGCTCAGGTCACGTCCATCGGTATAGGTATAGTTCAGCGTCAGCTTCCAGCTATCGTTGAACGGCACTTTCAGCTCGGTTTCCAGCCCGGTAATGCGCGCTTTATTAACGTTGTAATAACGGAACACCGGATTACCATCGGCATTCATGCCGACATAGTTGCTGTAGCCCGGCGCCAGCGCTTTGTCTGACGTACGCGCAATGCCGATCATATCGTCCAGGTTGTTCTGGAAAGCGGTCACGCTGCCGGTCACGCCATCCAGCAAGCCTTCCTCGCCGCGATAATAGATACCCAGCTCAAAGCTTTCACTGGTTTCCGGTTTCAAATCCTTGCTGCCGATAATAGAGCAACCGCCGCGACAGGAGTTGCTCTGCCAGTCAGGGCTAAGCTGCAACAGCGATGGCGCTTTAAACGCGTTGGCCCAGCCGCCCTTTACCGTGACCGTGTCGGTGGCGTTCCAGACCAGATATACACGCGGGCTCCAGTGGTCGCCAAAGGTTTCGTGATCGTCCATGCGCACGCCGCCGGTCAAAGCCAGCGACTCCAGCACGCGCCACTCATCTTCCACAAACAGCGCATACTGGCTCGCAGAGGTGCTGCCGCTGCTCTTCAGATTAAGCGAGTCGGTTAACTTATCGTGACGCCATTCGCCGCCAAAGGTCAGCAGCTGATTAATATCCATCAGCGGCAGAACCAGCTTGCCGTCGAGGCTGTTATTACGCGAGGTGATGGTATCGCTGGAGTAGTTATCGATCTTGTCGCCATAAAAGCGCAGTTCGGTATTGCCGAAACCCCAGCGGCCGTTATGGCTCAGGCTGTAGTTTTGACGCTCAAGGCGATTTTTATCCAGCGAATCGGAATCGCGATCCTGACGATCGAAACCGTAACCGAAGCCGATCTCCTGGCGATCGTCCGGCGTCAGGGTAAATTCGGCGCTGCCGTTACGCGCGGTATAGCCTTCGATACGCGCTGAATCGTCTTCGTTGGCAGGCGCGTCATCTTTTTCGCGCTTGCCGAGGCTGCCGTAAACTTTCACCCCGAGCAGATCGTCGATCACCGGGCCGCTGGTGAAGAAGTTGCCGTTATAGCTGTTGCCGCGATCGCGATGCTCCTGCTGCGTGGTATCGGCGCTCAGGGTGCCGTGCCAGGCCTTGCCGACCTTGCGGGTAATAATATTCACCACGCCGCCCAGCGCATCAGAACCATACAGTGAGGACATCGGGCCGCGTACCACTTCGATGCGCTCAATGGCATCGACCGGAATCCAGTTCAGATCGAAATCGTTATGGCGGAATACCGCATTGCGTGAATTAACGCGTTTACCGTCGATCAAAATCAGCGTATAGCTGCTGCTCAGGCCACGCAGGCTGATGCCTTTGCGGTTATCCCCTTCATCAGTTAACTGCACGCCCGGCACTTCGCGTAACACCTCGCGCAGGTTTTGTACCGGCTTACGTTTGATCTCTTCGCTGGTGATAACGCTGATGCTGGCTGGCGCGTCCTGTAAATTAATTTCATTCGCCGAGGCGGTTACCACCATTGTGTCGCCGCTATCTTCTCCGGCTGCATAAACAGGCAACGTCAGTACCAAAGCGGAGGTACAAATACCCGCCCGCATCACAGCATTTAAGCGAAACATACTTCTCTCCATGAGGTCAAAATAACAAGATTTAAATGTGTTGCTCACATAAAAGGGCGATATCTAATCACCAAAGTTTTTATTTACCGCCTGTTGGCTGGCTTAATGCCATTTGCCTGCGGCGTTATTCACCAGCTGAAAAGGTTTCGGCTGGCGAGATGGAATGCTTTATTAAGAAAATTCTTAGTTATAAAAAAACAGTATCCCTATAAATAGAGATTATTTAATGGTGTATCAAATTGGCCCTTATTTATCCGTACTAAGCTTGCGCGTAAAAATAAGGGCTGAGTCAATTACAGCGTCGGTTCGGCCACCAGCCCGTCAATTAATACCTGCGGCGTTCCCTGGGAGCAGCGCTCGATACGGCCGCGCACGCCGTAAACTTCAGCCAGGCTTTCCGCCGTGATCACCGCTTCCGGCGCGCCATCGGCAATTAACCTGCCCTGCTGTAGCATTAATACATGCTCCGCATGGCGCAGCGCGATATTAATATCGTGAACCACCACTACGGTGACGATATTACGCAGGCGGGTTTCCCGGCGGACTAAATCCATGACGTGGAACTGATAATTTAAATCGAGCGCGCTTAGCGGCTCATCCAGCAATAACAGCTGCGGCCGTCGGATTAATGATTGCGCTAATCCCACCAGCTGTTTTTGCCCGCCGGAAAGCTGGTCAAGGTAACTTAATGCCAGATGGGCGATACCCAACTGCTCTAACAGCGCCATGACCTCTGCTTCGCGGATGGCGCCGCCGCCGTAGCCGCCGGAGGCGCGCTGGGCAACGATAATCGATTCCAGCACGTGCAGATGCACCCCCGCCGGTAGCGACTGCGGCAGATAAACCACTTTTTCCGCGCGCCGGGCAAAAGGCAGCGCCGTCAGCTCTTCACCGTTGAGCCATAATTCGCCCTGCGCCTGATTCAACCCGGCCAGCGAGCGCAGCAATGTTGATTTACCGCAGCCGTTTGGCCCCAGCAGCACGGTGATCTTTCCGCGCGGCAGCTGAGGAACGTTGAGGTTTTCAATCACTTTGCGTTTCGGATAGCCGGTATGTAACCCACGAATCTGCAAGCCTTCCATCAGACGTTCCCCCGATGACGCAGAATAATTGTCAGGAAGAACGGCACGCCCACCAGTGAGGTCACGATGCCAACCGGAATAATGATGCCCGGGATAAGATTTTTCGAGGCCACCGAGGCCATAGAGAGCACCAGCGCGCCGGTCAGGGCGCTGGCAGGCAGATAGAAGCGATGATCTTCACCAAATATCAGCCGGGAAATATGCGGCGCGACCAGACCGATAAAACCGATCGGCCCGACAAAGGCTACCGCCAGCGCGGAGAGAATACTGATGCGTAGCAGCGTGCCGAGCCGCAGACGGCGTACATCGATGCCGAAGCTGATGGCGCGATCTTCGCCCAGACGCAGCGCGGTCAGCTTCCATGAGCTCATTAACGAGAACGGCAGCAGCAGCAGCACCGCCGCGCTTAAAATCCCCAGTTTTTCCCACGAGGCGCGCGCCAGGCTGCCCATGGTCCAGAACACCAGCCCCTGCAGCGTGTCTTCGCTGGCGATAAACTGCAGCATGGAAACCAGCGCGTTAAAGGTAAACACCAGCGCGATACCAAACAGCACCACGCCAGAGGTGGCGACCCGCGTCCAGCGCGTGACGCCATCCAGCATCAGCGCGGCAAACAGTGCAAAGACAAAGGCATTGCCGGAGATAAACCATTGATCGGGAATGCCGGGAATGCCAATGCCGAGAATAATTGCCAGCGCGGCGCCGAATGCGGCAGCGGAAGAGACGCCGAGGGTAAAGGGGCTGGCCAGCGGGTTATTCAGGATGGTTTGCATTTCCGCACCGGCCAGGCCAAGCGCCAGACCCACCACCACCGCCATTAGCGCGTAGGGCAGACGGATTTGCCAGACGATTACCCGCGTTCCGCCATCCACGCTATCCGGCTGCAACAGCGTATGCCATAGCGTGTCCAGCGTCAGGCCAGACGGGCCGAGGGTAAAATCGAAAATTAGCGAGGCCAGAATGGCCAACAGCAATACGCCCATCATCATCAGGCGATGCCGTAACAGCTGATGATAGCGCCCCATCACCGGCTCAGGCGCCGTAGCGCTGGCATAGGGGGTGGAATCTGGTGTTACACTCATGTTAAATCCTGTCAATATCCGTTCAGTCAGACACGGCGGAGTCGCCTTTCACAGCTGTGCAGCGCTGCCTGATAACCAACGGTTTTTCGCTGGCGTCAAAGAGGCGTAACGACAAAGGCTGGAACAATAAATCAAACGATAATGATTATCAATGCAATTAGTGACATTGTATAGATAGCAAAAAGGCGCAACCTGCGTTGCGCCTTTATTTTTAACCCTGCTGCATCAACCGTTAGTCACCGAAACGCGGAAAATCCATATCGCGATAGCGTACAAATCGGCTGCGACGCACCAGTTTGTAACCAAACCAGATAATCAGGAACAGCGGAATACCGATGTAGGTAGCGGCTACGCCATACCAGTCAATGGTATCGGCCAGGAACGCCTGATAGTTCTGACCAAGGGTAATAATCAGGCAGAGCACAAAGGCGAAAATCGGCCCCAGCGGGAAGAAACCGGAAAGATACGGTAAATCCTCCAGCTTATGCCCCTGCGCCACATAGCCGCGACGGAAGCGATAATGGCTGATAGCAATGCCGAGCCAGGCGATAAAGCCGGTCATCCCGGAAGTGTTCAGCAGCCACAGGTAAACCTGCTGGTTACCAAACTTCGAGGTCAGGAAGCAGAGCGCGGCAACCACAGTAGTGGCGTAGAGCGCATTGCGCGGCACGCCATTTTTCGACAGCTTAGCGAAAATGCGTGGCGCTTTGCCTTCGCTGGCCAGGGTAAACAGCATGCGCGTTGAGGCGTACATCCCGGAGTTACCCGCCGACAGCACCGCCGTCAGGATCACCGCGTTCATTATCGCCGCCGCTGACAGCAGACCGGCATGCTGGAACACCAGCGTAAACGGGCTGACGCTGATATCTTTTACATCGTTACGCAGCAGGCTGGGATCGGTGTAAGGGATAATCAGGCTGATAATCAGAATGGCGAAGATATAGAACAGCAGAATACGCCAGAATACCTGACGCACCGCGCGCGGGATGTTTTTCGCCGGATCTTCCGACTCGCCTGCGGCGATGCCGATAAGTTCCGTGCCCTGGAAGGAGAAGCCGACAATCATCGCCACGCCGATCATCGCCGAAAAACCGCCAGCGAAAGGCGCGTCGCCAATCTGCCAGTTCTGCCAGCCAGCGCTCTCGCCGCCGCGCAGAATCCCGACCATCATCATGATGCCGATAATGATAAAGATAATTACGGTAGTGACTTTGATCAGCGAGAACCAATATTCCGCCTCGCCAAAGCCTTTTACCGAGATGACGTTCAGCAGGAACATCAGGCCGAGGAACAGTGCGCTCCAGATCCAGCCCGGCGTATCCGGGAACCAGTAACTCATCACCAGCTGTGATGCCACCAGGTCAACGGCGATGGTGACCGCCCAGTTGTACCAGTAGTTCCAGCCAAGCGCGAAGCCAAAACCCTCTTCGACATATTTGGCACCATAGGTGGAGAAAGAGCCGGAAACCGGCATAAACGCCGCCAGTTCACCGAGACTGGTCATCAAGAAATAGACCATCAGCCCGATAAGCGCGTAAGAAAGCAGCGCGCCGCCGGGACCGGCCTGCGAGATCGTTGCGCCAGAGGCGACGAATAACCCGGTGCCGATAGAGCCGCCGATGGCGATCATCGTCAAATGGCGCGCCTTTAACGCACGCTGCAACCCAGGCTGTTGTGTTGTTTTTTTATCCTGAACCATATTTAAACGCTGTAGATGGGGTGAAAAGAGGCGCGATTGTAGCAACTCGTCGGGTCAAGTATAGCGATAACCCCGCGTTATAAGTTACCTTCATGATCCGCGCCGGATTATTAGCAGCGCCTGCCGCTTATTCACGGCAATAGCTCAGAAAACGGCTCAGCGCTTTGGAAATATGCTTCTGCCGATGGTGAATACGATACAGCGTGCGCGACAGCGTCGGCAGCGGCACCGGGATTTCTACCAGCGAGCCGGTTTCCAGCTGTTCGGCAATTACCCGGCGCGACAAACAGCTAATGCCCATGCCGTGACGCACCGCATGCTTGATCGCCTCGGAATTGCCCAGCTCCAGCGCCAGCTGAAAGTGCGGCAGATGCGACAGCAGCAGATAATCGACAATTTCGCGCGTGCCCGATCCCTGTTCACGCAGGATCCAGGGCGCGGCGGCGAGGCTTTCCAGCGTAACCGGCTGCTCACGCAGCGGCGTATCGGGCGCGGCAAACACCACCAGCTCATCCTGTAGCCAGGGCTCGCTGACAATATCGCTGACGTGGCACGGCCCTTCAATCAGTCCAAGATCCACACGAAAATCAGCCACCGCGTTGATCACATCCTGACTGTTGCCTACGCTCAGCTCCAGCGGCAGCGTGGGATAGTCGCGCCGCCAGGCGGCAAGCATGCCCGGCAGCAGATAGTTGCCGATGGTGCTGCTGGCGTAAAGGCGAATCGCGCCGTTATCTTCACGAAACAGCTGCTCAATATCGGTTGCCTGCTCCAGCAGCCCCACCGCGCGCGGATAGAGCAAACGGCCATGCTCGTTCACCACCAGCCGTTTCCCAACGCGATCGAACAGCTGCACGCCCAGTTGCCCTTCCAGATCGGCCAGCGCGGCGCTAACCGCCGACTGCGAAAGCGCCAGCTGCTGCGAAGCCTGGGTGGTAGAGCCGCTTTTCAGCACCTCGGTAAAGACTTCTATCTGACGCAGCGTAATATGCATTGATGCTCCTTTACGTCATAAAATGCCTGACGCCCCACATTATCAGCGCCAGCCAAAGCAGCAGCAGCAATATCAGGCCGCTGCGGCTAATTAATTTTTTGCCCTGCCGCTGCCGTTGCTCAACGTAAGCCAGACTGCGAACGCGTATCGGTGTCGGCATCATCCGCAGCAGCAGCATTACGCCTGACGGCACGATCACCGCGTCGTCTACCCAGCCCACCAGCGGAATCACATCCGGTATCAGATCGACGGGGCTTACCGCGTACAGCGCCAGCAGCCCGGTAAACAGCTTCAGCCACAGCGGCGCCTGAGGATCGCGGCAGGCGAACCATAGCGTCAGCCCATCTTTTTTAATCAACCGCACCCAGCGGCGTATCCGGTTAAACAGCACGTTCCCCTCCGCCTATATTACTTATTCCGATTAATAATAAATATATAATCAATTTCACTTTTAAGCCAGGCGTGGCGCACACTTGCCTCATTGAAAGAGGAGATTGCCTGTGGCTGAGTTAACCCTGACAAAACCGCATTTTCGTCCGGGACGTTTTTTACCGGGACTGCTGCTAACCGGCCTGATTGCCGCTGCTGCGCTCACGCTGGGCAGCCAGCATAGTTTTGCCGCGCTGGGCCTGAGCGGGCTGACGCTGGCGATCGTTATCGGCATGCTGTTGGGTAATACCCTTTATCCGCATCTGCATGCTGTTTGTGACAGCGGCGTGCTGCTGGCGAAGCAGCGCCTGCTGCGGCTGGGGATTATCCTGTACGGTTTTCGGCTGACTTTCCAGCAGATTGCGGGCGTGGGCATCAGCGGCATTGTTATTGATGCGCTGACGCTGAGCTCAACGTTTTTGCTGGCCTGCTGGCTGGGCCGCCGCTGGCTGGGGCTGGATCGGGAGAGCTGCTGGCTGATCGGCGCGGGCAGCAGCATCTGTGGTGCCGCCGCCGTACTGGCGACCGAGCCGGTCGTCAAAGCGCAGGCGGCCAAAGTGGCGGTGGCGATCGCGACCGTGGTGCTGTTCGGCACGCTGGCGATTTTTATCTGGCCACTGCTCTGGCCGCTGGCGCATCAGCTGTTTCCGGCGCTGACCGCGACGCAGTTCGGCATCTATACAGGTTCAACGGTGCATGAGGTGGCGCAGGTGGTGGCCGCAGGCCACGCCATCGGCCCGGAGGCGGAAAATGCTGCGGTGATCGCTAAAATGCTGCGGGTAATGATGCTGGCGCCGTTTCTGCTGCTGCTTTCCGCGTGGATCCAGCGTCACAGCCCGCAGCGCCCGACGCAGAAAAGCGCCCTGCCGTTTCCCTGGTTTGCTTTAATGTTTATTGCGGTGGCGCTGTTTAACTCGTTTCATCTGCTGCCGCACCACTGGATCACGCTGATTAACCAGATTAATACCGTGCTGCTGGCAATGGCGATGGCGGCGCTGGGACTGACCACGCACATCAGCGCGTTTAAACAGGCTGGCGTGCGCCCGCTGCTGCTGGGTCTGATGCTGTTTATCTGGCTGCTGCTGGGCGGCGGCGCCATTAACCTGCTGGTTCACCATTTCCTGCCTTAGGCGCATCAGTTATCATGGCCTGCCTGCTCAGGCGGGCTATTAACAGGAGAACAGCATGAAATTTATTGGCGCGCACGTCAGTGCGGCGGGCGGTGTGGAACAGGCGGTGTTACGCGCTCATGAACTGGAAGCAACCGCTTTTGCGCTGTTTACCAAAAATCAGCGGCAATGGCGGGCAGCGCCGCTATCCACCGCGACCATTGATGCCTTTCGCAGCGCCTGCGAAAAATATGGCTACAGCAGCGGTCAAATTCTGCCCCATGACAGTTTTTTAATTAACCTCGGTCATCCGCAGGAAGAGCCGCTGGAGAAATCGCGCAAGGCGTTTATCGATGAGCTACAGCGCTGCGAGCAGCTGGGGCTTTCGCTGCTTAATTTCCACCCCGGCAGCCATCTGAGCCAGATCGATGAAGATGCGTGCCTGCAACGCATCGCGGAATCGGTGAATATTGCGCTGGATAACACCACTGGCGTCACCGCCGTGATTGAAAACACCGCCGGTCAGGGCAGCAACCTGGGTTACCGCTTTGAGCATCTGGCGGCAATTATCGATCGGGTAGAAGATAAGTCACGCGTCGGCGTCTGCATTGATACCTGTCACGCATTTGCCGGTGGTTACGATCTGCGCAGCGAAGCGGACTGCGAGGCGACCTTCGCCGAGTTTGAGCGCATCGTGGGCTTTCAGTATTTGCGCGGCATGCATCTGAACGATGCGAAAAGCGCCTATGCCAGCCGTGTCGATCGGCATCACAGTCTGGGCGAAGGCAATATTGGCAAAACCGTGTTTAGCTGGCTGATGAAAGACAGCCGCTTTGACAATATTCCGCTGATTCTGGAAACCATTAATCCTGATATCTGGAAAGATGAAATTGCCTGGCTGAAGTCACAGCAGCAGCCTGCCGCCAGCATCGATTAACCGCGCTTTTGCCAGCCCGCTGGGCTGGCATTCCTCTTTTCATTTCCTCTGCCCGCTCTCCTTTAAACCCGCCGCCTACGGCCGCTTCAGCTGGATAACATCATAAAAAGTGCTTAAGTCAGGCGTGAGAACGCCGATAGAAACATCTTATTGATGTTACAGGGACATAAGAATGAAACGCTTTGTTTTGCCAGCAGCATGGTTGTTTGCGGCGCTTACCGCCACGCCATTTGGCTATGCCAGCACAGGTGACCAGCCTAAAACGATCAAATCCATCTGGATTAATCCTTTTATGATCATGCGCCTGAATAACCATATCAATATGGTCAGCAACGTGACCTTTAGCGATGGGCAGCTAATCCAGCGCTGGACGGCGGTTGACTGTTCACAACGGCAGGGCTTCCGTCTCTATTGGGACATGCTGGACAGTGAAGGCCAGACCGAACATCGTTTTTACGGCGACAGCCTGGCGCATTATGCGCCGCCGCAGCCCAGCCATGACGTCACGCCGGAACAGATCGCCTTGCTTTGTAACAGCAAATTAAAAGAGACGGATTGGGTCTATGTGGAAAAAGAGAACAGCTGGGGCACGCCAACGCTACTCGATCGCGCCAATATCGTGCGGGCGGGCGATAACCTGATCGTTAAGATCGGTTTTGGCTACGATAAGATCAGTTGGGATCCGCCCTATGATGCGCCCTTTGATTTAAAGATCGAACAGCATTTATATAACTGCACATCGCGGGTGGATAAGGTTATCGGCGCGCTGGATGTCGATCCGCAGGGTTACGTTACCGACAGCCTGATCGATAAACAGGTGATACGCCGTGCCGACAGTTTTGACACGACGCCAGCCACTACCGAGGCTTTTAATAAAATTTGCCAGCTGCCGGATGGCGCGGATTTTAACGGGCTGGGCCGCTACGTAAATAAAACAGGCAAGAAGGCTGACCAGGTTCTCGGCCCAATGATGCCGCAGTTTGATGATAATCAGACGCAATGGCTGGATCGGTTTCCGTTGGATGCGGCGGTGATGCAGAAAGCGCAAACGCTGGTTAAAGGCTGGGCGATGCCGAAGTTTCAGCGCCTCAGCTGGACAGAGACCAGCAGCACCGGCGACAAAGTAGGTTACACAATGGATGCGCGTGCCGACGGGCTGGTGGTGCGTTTAGATGACTATCGTCTGTTTAAAGCACAGCGCATTATGGTGGCAAACAGCATTCAGATGCAGTCCGCCCTTTCTATCAGCGCCCTGCCCAACCAGACCCAAACGCTTGAGACCACGCTGCGTTTCCCGCTTTATCAGGGACAGCGCTACGATACCACGGTAAAAAACAGCGAGCTGGGCGAAAAGAAAAAGGTTAATACGCTAAGCGAATCCTGCGTTGTGGCGGATAAAGAGGAAGCCCGTACGCTGAATCCCGCCTTTAGCGGCAGCTACTGGCGGGTACGCTGTGAGCAGCGCGGCGGTGATGACAATGTCACTACGGTTTCCGCTTTTTTAACCGACCTGAATATTTTCCTGCCGCTGGAGCGCCGCGAGAAAGGGAAAGATCAACAGATCACGCTCAGCGACGTTACGCTGCGCCGCTAGTGCAAAACGCCCCGCGCCGACCGGCACCCAATTTAAAGCACGGGGCGTGCAAGCCGGAGAGTAAAGCGTCCCGCGCGATCGCATGACCAAAAAAAAGCCAGCCCGCAGGCTGGCTTTTTACTACCGTGAACCGCTGACTCAGGCTTTCGCCAGCTCAGCTTCTGGACGCTTCAGCACCGCATAAGAGATGCCTGCCAACGCCGTACCTACCACAATCGCCAGCAGATAACCCAGCACCGGCGTAATCGCGCCAGGGATCAGCAGCACAAACAGACCGCCGTGCGGCGCCATCAGTTTCGCGCCAACCATCATCGAAATCGCGCCGGTTACCGCGCCGCCAACGATACAGCAAGGCAGAACGCGCATCGGATCGCGAGCGGCAAACGGAATCGCCCCTTCGGAAATAAAACAGAGTCCCAGCACCAGCGCCGCTTTGCCGCCCTCCTGCTGACCTTTATTAAATTTCCGGCGCGCCAACAGCGTTGCAACACCCATCGCCAGCGGCGGCACCATACCGGCAGCCATAATCGCCGCCATCGGCGCATAGGTTTGCGAACTCAGCAGACCCACGCCAAACGCATAGGCGACTTTGTTAATCGGTCCGCCCATATCAGCACACATCATGCCGCCCAGAATCGCGCCCAGCAGCACCGCATTCGCCGTGCCCATATTGCCCAGCCAGTGCGTCAGACCTTCCATGATTTTCGCGACCGGCGTACCGACCACGTAAATCATCAGCAGACCGGTGATCAGGCTTGCCACCAGCGGAATAATCAATATCGGCTTCAGCGCTTCCATACTCTGCGGCAGCTTCACTTTGCTGCTCAGGAACTTCGCGACGTAACCGGCAATAAAACCAGCAATGATCCCGCCAAGGAAACCGGCGTTAATTGAGCTGGCCAGCATGCCGCCAATCAGACCCGGCGTCAGGCCCGGGCGGTCGGCGATAGAGAAAGCGATAAAGCCTGCCAGCACCGGCACCATCAGCGCAAAAGCGGTGCCGCCGCCGATCTGCATCAGCGCTGCTGCCAGCGTGCCCTGCTCTTTGAACGCGGTAATACCAAAGGCAAAGGAAAGCGCAATCGACAGGCCGCCCGCCACCACCATCGGCAACATATAGGAAACGCCGGTCAACAGATGACGATAGGCTCCGGCGCGCTCTTTCTGCTCGCCGTCGTTAGCGGCACCTGACGCGCCGCCTTTCGGCTGGTAAGGCCGCGCTTCCGCCTGCGCCTTATCCAACTCCTGCGCGGTTTTCTTCAGCGCCAGACCGGTAGAGGTGCGGTACATCGGCTTACCGGCAAATTTTGCCAGATCCACTTCGATATCCGCCGCCACGATCACCAAATCAGCGTCCGCAATTTCCTGCGGCGAAATCGGGTTGCCCGCGCCGACCGAACCGCGCGTTTCCACTTTTACCCACCAGCCGCGTTTTTTCGCTTCGGTTTCGATGGCTTCGGCAGCCATAAAGGTATGCGCTACGCCGGTTGGACAGGCGGTCACCGCAACAATACGTTTTGTGCCGGTTGCAGCGCTGCCAGCGCCCGCCGCCGGTGCGGCGATCGGCTCAGCGGCCGGCGCCTGCCAGGGTTTTGCTTCTGTTTTTGCACGCGCCAGGAAAGCCTGCGGATCGCGCAGCGCCTGCGCCGCCTCGCCCATCCATACCGCTTTGCCATTCAGCACGCTGTCAGTGGGCTGTTTGTTGCCCAGCACAATCACCAGCTCAGCATCGGCAGGATTTTCCACCAGCGTCAGGCCTGCGTTGCCCGCCGCCGCCGTAATACGTTGTTTTGCCATATAGCCGGAGGCCTGCCCCAGCGAAGGATCTGTCATCAGCAGCGTTTTCATTCTACCTCTCCTGCTGTCAGTTAAAGGGTTTCAGGTCGACGCGCGCCATCATCGCGGCCAACTGAGTACGATCGGTTACGCCGACATTGCTTTGGCTTACCGCCAGTGCCGCAACGGCGGTCGCCAGGCGCAGCGTATGTTCGCTTGATTCGCGCATCAGCAGACCGTAAATCAGTCCGCCAACCATGGAGTCGCCCGCGCCTACGGTGCTGACCACTTCACATGCGGGCGGTTTGGCGATCCATTCGCCGGAGGCGTTAACCCACAGCGCGCCTTCCGCACCCAGCGAAATCACCACATGCGCGATACCCTGTTCGCGTAACGCATGCGCGGCTTCGATAACATCTTCCAGCGTCGGCAGCTTGCGTCCGGCCCAGATTTCCAGCTCGCGGCGGTTGGGTTTCACCAGCCACGGCGCGGCTTTCAGCCCCGCAACCAGCGCTTCGCGGCTGCTATCGAAAATAATGCATGGGCACTGGGCGCGCAGATCGCTCATCCAGCGGGTAAAGGCTTCCGGCGCGACGCCAGCGGGCAGGCTGCCGCTTACGCAAACCATGTCGAACTGCCCAAGCCAGGTTAACGAATCGGTGGTGAAGCGTTCCCAATCCTGCGCGCTGACGTCGAAACCGGAGAAATTCAGGTCGGTGACTTCACCATCCTGCTCGGTAAGCTTGACGTTGATGCGCGTGCGGCCCGGCACCACCTGAAAGCGGTTGGCAATGCCCAGTTCGCTAAACAGATGTTGAAAGCCGTCCTGGTTTTCCTTGCCGAGAAAGCCGCCGACGGTAACGTCAATGCCCAAATCCTTCAGCACCTTCGCCACGTTAATGCCTTTGCCCGCGGCATGCAGGCCGGTGGTTTTCACCAGGTTAACTTCTCCGCGCTCGATCTCCGGGCAATACCCCACCAGATCATAGGCCGGATTCAGCGTAATGGTTGCGACGCGTCTGCTCATGCTGCCCCCTCGCCAAGACCGTTATTGATCGCCTCTTCAATGGCGTTCAGCGCCTGCTGCGCATCTTCACCGCTGGCGGTAAAGCGCAGGCGATGACCTTTTTTCACGCCCAGCGCCACGACTTTCATCAGGCTGCGTCCGTTGGCCGGTTTGCCGCTGCCGTCAAGGTTGGTAATGGTGACATCACAATTAAACTGCTTGATCACGCTGACCAGCGCGGTGCCCGGACGGGCATGCAGGCCGTGTTCGTTGCGGATAATAAATTCCGCCGTCAGCACTTCCGCCTGCTCATCCACTTCGCTGGTCAACAACGCCAGCACGCCAGCGGCATCGGCTTTCAGCAGACGCTCCGCTTTGTTTTTCAGCAGCAGATCGCTTAAGTAGTTGAGCACCTGCAGCGGCTTATCATCGGTCACTGCCACGGTCACCAGCATGACGGCCGTTTCGCCTTCGATATCAAAAGGCTGCGCGGCGCGGCTCACCGCTACGGCGCTGCCCAGATTGCCGCTGGTGCTGTCGTTCAGCCAGATGCCCTGGCCAAGGTTCAGCGGCTGCGCGCTGATAACCTGAGCGACAAAGCTGGCGTCAACCACGCCAGCCTGCTGTAAGCGGCCCGCGTTAAGCGCCTGGAGCGTGATTAAGTCGCTGGCGTTAACGTCCACGGCAATCAGTGAGGTATCAAATTTAAATTCGCTGCCCTGCTTTTCGCCCATCAACAGGCTGCGCAGCTCTTCGGCAGAGTGAGTGGTTCTTAATTGCGCGGCGACATCATCGTCGCTCAGCACATGAGTCAACTGACGCAGCAATGCCAGATGCTCATCGGAACGGGCGGCGATCCCGATAACCACGTACGCGGTTTGATCGTCGCCCCAGTTAATGCCTTGCGGAAACTGAAACACCTGCACGCCGGTTTGCTGAACCAGATCGCGGGTATCGGTGGTGCCGTGAGGGATTGCGATGCCGTTGCCCAGATAGGTTGAAGTTTGCTGTTCGCGGGCCAGCATGCCGTTGACATAGCCTTCGCCAACGTTGCCTGCGGCAGTGAGCGCGGCGGCGACCTGACGAATAGCCTCTTCTTTATTACTGGCTGTTTGCCCTGGATGGATAGCCTTGATATCGAGCTGGAACATAGTTCTCCTCTCCTGCCGAAATTGAATCGTTTCAGCTGTATTGAGAAAAAAAGCGTTATCCCATGCCAACTTTACTACCGAGATAACGCTGAAACGTTTCAATCAGTTTGGTACAGAGTACCCTTAACGCGCAAGTTATGTCTGAAACGACGTAGCATATTTTTGAAGCAACGCACATTTCATTTACCTTTTCAGAATAATTCTGCAGCAGTGCTGACGTCGCAGCTGACCAAAAGCGTCATCTCTCGTCTGGTTTCAGCAGGCATCAGCAAAGCAGAAACAACGATAACGCCAAAGGTAAAAAAAAGGTGAACAGACAGATGAGGGACACTGGATAAGATCGTGGACTCAGGGACGGGTGAAATCGTGCAGTCGTGCAGTCGTGCAGTCGTGCAGTCGTGCAGTCGTGCAGTCGTGCAGTCGTGCAGTCGTGCAGTCGTGCAGTCGTGATGCAATAACGGACTGGCTGACCAGTGCAATAGCAGATCGGTGCGCTGGCGGGCGCGCTACCAGGGTGCAGTCGCCGCTTCCAGCGTCAGCAGCCAGGTCAGCGCCTGATCGCGTGAAGCGCCGCACATCTCGGCGGAGGGCTGCAAGCCAGCACATACTTTGGGCCGCAGCGGCGAAGCAAAGATTTTACAGCGCTGGTCGGCATCCAGCTGCACACAGGGCGTATTGGCTGGCTTACCGTGCGGCATGCCGGGAATAGGTGATGAAATGGATGGCGCTGTACAACAGGCCCCACAACCGCTACGACATTCCATACCTTTCTCCCGCTGAAAACTGCGCGACAATAGCAGTCCGTTACGGGAAATGCTATCTGCCTCGCTAAAAATCACTGCGGGATCTTGCCTGTTCTGCTGGCCGGGAGTACTTTGTCGCGATTCTTAATTATCACGATGCAGAGAGAGTTTACATGCCAAAAGCTAACGAAATTAAACGCGGTATGGCCGTTACCTGGAACGGCAAGCTGCTGCTGGTGAAAGACATTGATATTCAAAGCCCCAGCGCACGCGGCGCCTCGACCCTGTATAAAATGCGTTTTACCGATATTCGTACTGGAATGAAGGTAGAAGAGCGTTTTAAAGGCGACGATATCATTGATGCCATTTCGCTGGTGCGCCGTTCCGTCACCTTCTCCTATGTGGATGGCGATGAATATGTCTTTATGGATGAAGAAGATTACACCCCTTACATCCTGAAGAAAGAGCAGATCGAAGAAGAACTGCTGTTTATACCGGAAGGCGGCATGCCGGGTATGCAGGTGCTGACAATGGATGGGCAGGTGCTGGCGCTGGAATTGCCGCAAACTGTTGATTTGGAAATTGTCGATACCTCGCCGGGTATCAAAGGCGCTTCCGCCAGCGCGCGCACCAAACCGGCGGTAATGGCCACCGGCTTATCGATCCAGGTGCCGGAATATCTTAGCAACGGCGATAAAATCCGTATTCATATTGCCGAGCGTCGCTATATGGGCCGCGCCGACTAACACCGCGTACTCGCCGCAAACCAAATGTTACATTATAACATTTGGTTTTCACCGATAGCTGATGATAATCACTCCCCGTTGCTGCTGCTTATCCAGCCATTTCAGCTCAGTTTGCATGCCCTGCTCCGCCTGTTGCGCGTGGGCAAGGCGCGCTAACGGCTGGAACTGACGCACCCACTGACCTTGTCGGTAACATGTAATATCTAACGTCTGCTGCGTTACGGCTGTATCACAGCCAGGCTCCTGTAGCGAGCCGTAAATGCTTACCGTTGCGGCGTGACTAAAAGCAGAAAGGGTTAACAGCGTTACTATTAAGGCTAAGCCCGTTTTACATTCCATCGTTATCGCCTCCCGTTAATTTACTCAGCGTAAAAATATTATTAACGGCAACGCGCGCCTTTGTCGCCGCGGCTGAAGACGAATAAATGAATAAAAGGAGATTTTAATGATCCAGGTCAACCTGATTACCGGGTTTCTTGGCAGCGGTAAAACCACCACGCTATTGCATTTACTGGCGCAGAAACCGGAGGGCGAAAATTGGGCCATACTGGTTAATGAATTTGGCGAAATTGGCATTGATGGCGCGCTGCTGGCGGAAAGCGGTGCCGTGCTGAAAGAGATCCCCGGCGGCTGCATGTGCTGTGTGAACGGTCTGCCGATGCAGGTGGGATTAAACATGCTGCTGCGTCAGCATCAGCTTGATCGGCTGCTGATCGAGCCTACCGGCCTGGGCCATCCGAAACAGATTATCGATATGCTGAGCGCCGAGGTTTATCAGCCGTGGCTGACGCTTCAGGCCTCGTTGACATTGCTCGATCCGCGTCAGCTCAGCGATGCCCGCGTATGCACCAATGAAAATTTCCGCGATCAGCTGGCCGCAGCGGATATCGTTATCGCGAACAAACAGGATCGCTGGCAGCAGCAGGATCGGCAGGCGCTGGCGCAGTGGCAGGCGGAGCAGCTGGGCGATCGTCTGTTGGTCTGTACTGAATATGGTCGCATCGATCCGGCGTTATTAGCGCAGCCGCGCCGTAACCTGCGGGCGCTGCCGCAAAGCGAGGCGCATCAACACGCCCATCGTAATTCAGGTCTCGCCGCGCTACGGCTCGACCCTAACGCGCGCTGGCGTCGGGCGTTTAATCAGGGCCAGGGTTACTATGCCTGCGGCTGGGCCTTTGATAGCGATACGCTGTTCGATACCATCGGTATTCTTGAGTGGGCGCGTCTGGCGCCGGTATCACGCGTCAAAGGGGTGGTACGTATTGCGGAAGGCGCGGTCAGCATTAATCGTCAGGGCGCCGATTTTCATATTGAAACGCGTCAGACGCCGCCGCCGGATAGCCGAATTGAAATTATTCATGACAGCGAAGCGGACTGGAACCAGCTACAAAGCGAGTTGTTGAAACTCCGTTTAAGCGAAAAGTCCTAATCTATGCCGCTATTTTTGACCTTTGCTACGAGTTCCCTATGAACGCAAAACGCTTGGCGAGTATCCTGCTGCTGAATCTGCTTGGGGTAGTGCTGTTTTTATCCTGGTTTTTGCCTGCCGATCACGGCGCCTGGTTCGGTATCGATAAAGGGATATTTTTCTGGTTCAATCAGCATATGGCCACCAGCCATGCGTTTGCTATGCTGCTGGCGATCACCAACTATCGCGGTTTTGATGCGGTATCGCTGCTGGCGATGGGGCTGCTGTACTGGTCATTTTGGCGGCGTGAGACGCCGGAAGGCCGTCGCCGGATGCTGGCGATCGGCATCTGTATGCTGTTGACAGCGGTGGTGTTAAACCAGCTTGGTCATCTGCTGCCGGTAAAACATTCCAGCCCAACGCTGTTTTTTGATCAGGCTTATCGCGTCAGCGAGCTGACCGGCATTCCCGCCAAGGACGCCTCGAAAGATAGTTTCCCTGGCGATCACGGCATGATGCTGATTATTTTCGCCTGCTTTATGCTGCGTTATTTCGGCAAAAGCGCCTTTGCCATGGCGCTGGTGATTGTGGTGCTGTTTTCTCTGCCGCGCATTATGGCGGGCGCGCACTGGTTTACCGATGTCGCTGTGGGCTCGCTCTCGGTGGTGCTGGTGGGCCTGAGCTGGTGGTTGATAACGCCAGCCAGCGACTGGCTGGTTAACTGGCTCTGGCGTACGCTGCCAGGCAAACACAAGCCAGCCCGGTCGCGCTAAGCGCCCGCCCGCACGGGCGATAAAGAGAAAAGCTCCGCCAGATTATTGCTGCCGGGGCTTTTTTTATCGATGGATTATTAGTCTGCTAATTAGCTGGTCAGAAGAAATAATGATGACCGCCAGAACCGAATATTGCTGTGCCGCCTCGCCTGTCCAGCCCGTTTTTTCTGAAAACTTTCGCCATCCAATAAACTAACCGTTTAAACCCCCTTTAATCCCGCCATTATTTGCACAAATTTGTCGATAAAGTAACCAAATGGTTATGTATTGATTTCACATCAAAAAAACCTATAAAAAAGTGCGTAAAACCACTCGCCATGCGGCTTGCAATCGGTTAACCTCAGCCACAACCCGGCAAAAGTCGTACGTAATGTGCGCTTCTGTAAAAGAAAAATGTGCGTATTTACACATTTTAAAGATTCAGAAATTGTCTTATGTGTCGGGAGTATTTAATCTCGTGCCGTTTTGCTCATTAATCAGCGACCTCCGGTCGTAAGGACTTCAAGGGATAATAAACACAATGGTCAAATCTCAACCGTTTCTGAGATATATCTTGCGGGCAATTCCTGCTGTCGCGCTGGCGACGTTACTCTCAGCATGTAGTGGTCATCACGGACAAAACGCGCAAACTGAGACCCATGCAGTGAATAACCAGAATGGTTTTTTACTTCAAGCGTCTCAGGATGAATTTGAACAAATGGTGCAGAATGTCGATATTAAATCGCGCATTCTGGAACAATATGCCGACTGGAAAGGCGTGCGTTATCGTTTAGGCGGTACCACTAAACACGGCATTGATTGCTCCGCCTTTGTACAGCTGACTTTCCGTGAACAATTCGGCCTTGACCTGCCGCGCTCAACCTCAGAGCAAAAAGATTCTGGCCGTCAGATCGCACGCAGCAAGCTGCGTCCTGGCGATCTGGTGATGTTCCGCGCGGGCTCTACCGGCCGCCACGTTGGGATTTACCTGGGCAATGACAATTTTGTCCATGCTTCTACCAGCAGCGGCGTGATGATTTCCAGTCTTAACGACACCTACTGGAAAAAACGTTATCGCGATGGACGACGGGTATTGAGCCGGACACAAAGTTAATTTTTATCCCTGAAGTTTTATTTAATGAGCAATTAAAAACGCTGCCACGGCAGCGTTTTTTTCGTCCCAATACTCACTATTTTGAAAAATGATCTGGCTAAAAAGCAATGCAGCAGAATAACAAGACATCACGTCTCACTCGTTATATTCTCCCTTGCTTATTATCAGATGCTGGCTGTACTCATTCTTACAACAAAAAGGCTAAAGCGGGAGAGTATGCCCAATGCCATTGTCCAAAGTTATAAAGCGCCAAGCGGATCATCCGCGCCGGATAGCCTGGATCAGTACCGTTTTGGGTCTCATTTTCTTTTTTGTTTTTAGCGCCGTTACGCTGTTTATTATTCAACACAAACGCGCGCAGCAGCATGACCAGCTGGCAAGCGCCAGCAAGGCCTATATGCAGGATCTGTTTAATAACCTGGAAAAAAGCCTGCTGCCGCTGCTGAAATATACCGACAGCAATTGCCAGCGCATCGGCAGCGAACTCACTTCCCGCGCCGCCTTTACCAGCGATATCCGCACTCTGATTCTGGTACGCAATGGTCAGGCCTGGTGCTCGTCGGCTACCGGCGCGTTTCAGTTGCCGGTGCGTAATTTCGCCCATTCTCTGATGCTGTCACGCCCGCATGATATCGCGCTGGTTGGCGGTACGCCTATGCTTCCTCACCGACCCGCGATCCTGCTGTGGCTGCAGCATCCCGATGCCAGCAATCAGGGCCTCCTCGCAACGCTGGATGTGAATATGACGCCGCTGCTGCTGCTGGCCGCGCGGCAGGAGAACCTCGACGGGCTGGTCATCGTCTCCGGCGATAAGGCGCTGCTTACCTGGAGTAATACGCTGGTTCCCCGCACTACCTTGCCCGCTCACGCACTGCGTCAGTTTACCCTGCCGGGCTACGCGTTAACTTTCTATCTGTACGGCAAAGATCTTACGGCACGCGATATCGCTTTTGTGTTACTTGCCGGTCTGCTGCTGGCGGTGATAGTCGCGTCCGCCTGCTGGCTGCTCTTTTTACTGCGTCGCCGCCCCGGCAAAGAGATTTTACTGGGCATCAAGCGTAACGAATTTCATGTGGTTTATCAGCCGTTGATCGAAGCCTCATCGGGGCGCGTCTACGGACTGGAAGCGTTGCTGCGCTGGACGCATCCGCTTACCGGCCCGATTCCACCCGATGCCTTTATCACCTACGCCGAAAGCCAGAATATGATTGTGCCGTTGACGCAGCATCTGTTCAGGCTGGTGGCGCAGGATGCACAGCTGCTCCGTTGTTATCTGCCGCCGGGCACCACGATGGGGCTGAATATCGCACCAGGGCATCTCTCTGCCGACAGTTTTCGCCAGGATGTCAACGCGTGGCTTGCCGCCATGCCGCCCGCTCATTTCAGCTATGTGTTTGAGATTACCGAACGCACCATGGTAGCAGGACAAAATGTCCCGGCAGTGTTTGACTGGCTGCACCAGCAGCAGATTACCATCGCCATCGACGACTTTGGCACCGGTCACAGCGCGCTAATTTACCTGGAAAAATTCAGCTTCGACTATTTAAAAATCGATCGCGGCTTTGTGCAGAGCATCGGCATGGAAACCGTGACCTCGCCGGTGTTGGATACGGTGCTGACGCTGGCGCGTAAACTAAACCTGAAAACCGTTGCCGAAGGTGTGGAGACGGAGGAACAGGCCGCCTGGCTGATTAAGCGCGGCGTTAGCCATTTGCAGGGTTACCTGTTCAGTCGCCCCTTACCGCCTGAGCAGCTTATTCGCTATCTACAGCAGCAGCAGGCCGACCCGCGCCAGCGCGCAGATGCTTGATGGCGGCCGCCGTGCCGCCTGTTTGTCCGGGAGATCACCGATTCAATGTTACGTCTTCTGCTTATCCTGGCCGTTTTTATCGCCGCAGCGCCCACGGCGCAGGCGGAAATTATTCATGACGGCTACGCTTTCGCCGAGCTGGGCGAGCCGAAATATACCGTTAATTTCACCCATTACGATTATGCCAATCCGGCCGCGCCAAAAGGCGGCAAAATCACGCTGGCGGTGGTGGGCAATTACGATAACTTTAACCGCTTCGCCTCACGCGGCTATCCTGGCGAAGGCACGTTAACGCTGTACGATCGGCTGTTTACCAACTCAGAAGATGAAATCGGCAGCTACTATCCGCTGATTGCGGAATATGCTCGCTACCCTGCCGATTTTAAGTGGGCGGAAATTACCCTTAATCCACGCGCCCGTTTTCATGACGGTTCCCCGGTTACCGCGCAGGATGTCGCCTTTACCTTTAACAAGTTTATGACCGAAGGGATAACCTCATTTCGCCTGATCTATAAAGGCGTGACGGTAAAAGCGATTTCACGGCTGACGGTGCGCATTGAGCTGCCGAAAGCGGATAAGAGCCTGATGCTGGGGCTGTTTAGTCTGCCGGTGCTGCCGGAGAAGTTCTGGCAGTCGCGTAAGTTCAACGAGCCGCTGGGCTATCCGCCGCTTTCCAGCGGCCCTTACCGCATCAGCGCGTATAAAATTGGTCAGTATATTACTTACTCACGCGTTAAAGATTACTGGGCCGCCGACCTGCCGGTAAATAAAGGGCGCTTTAATTTCGATACTATCCGCTACGACTATTATCTGGATGACAACGTCGCTTTCGAGGCGTTTAAAGCGGGCGCCTACGACTATCGCCAGGAAGTCTCAGCAAAAAACTGGGCGACGCAGTACCGCGGCGGCAGCTTTGAACAGCAGCAAATTGTGAAAGAGGCGCGACCGAACGAGGTTGCTACCGATGCGGCCTGGCTGGCGTTTAACAATGAAAAACCGCTGTTCAGCGATCGTCGCGTGCGTCAGGCGTTAACGCTGGCTTTCGATTTTGAATGGATGAACAAAGCGCTGTTTTACCAATCTTATTTGCGCACCAGCAGCTATTTCCAGAATACCGAGTATGCCGCACAGGGTTACCCGGATGCCGCCGAACTGGCGATTCTGGCCCCCTACAAAGGCCAAATCCCCGATGAGGTGTTTAGCGAACGCTATCAACCGCCGCGTAGCGATGGCAGCGGCTACGATCGCGCTAATTTGCTGAAGGCGCTGACCTTGCTGCAACAGGCGGGCTGGCAGCTTAAAAACCAGCAGTTAGTCAACGATGCCGGAAAGCCGTTTCGCTTTGAGCTGCTGTTGCCGAGCGCAGGCAATATCGCCTGGGTGTTGCCCTTCCAGCACAATTTACAGCGCCTGGGCATCCGCATGGATATTCGTCAGATAGATAGCTCACAGTATCTGCGTCGGCTGCGACATGGCGATTATGATATGACGCCAGGGTACTATTACGCTACGCCGTGGCCAAACAGCGACCTTAGTCAGTCCTGGCAGTCCGCCTATATTGACTCCTCCTGGAACAAGGCGCGCGTGCAAAGCCCGGTACTGGATACGCTCATCGACCGCATTCTGGCGCACCAGGGCGACAAAGCGGCGCTGCTGCCGCTGGGACGCGCGCTGGATCGCGTGCTGCTGTGGAACTATTACATGATTCCGATGTGGTATGGCGCCAGCGATCGCTACGCCTGGTGGAACAAATTTTCCCATCCGGCCGTGACGCCCGCCTTTTCCGTCGGGCTGGAGAGCTGGTGGTACGATGTGAACAAGGCCGAAAAACTACCGGCCCAGCGGCGTTAAGGAGTGAATGTGGGCGCTTATTTGATTCGTCGCTTACTGCTGATTATTCCCACGCTGTGGGCGATCATCACGCTGAACTTTTTTATTGTGCAGATTGCGCCCGGCGGCCCGGTTGAGCAGGCGCTGGCCAATGCGCAGCTCGGCCAGACGTCCGGCCTGCCCGGCGGCGGCGGCGCGGAAAACAGCCGGGCGATACTCAACAGCTCGCCTGGCGACAGTCAGTATCGCGGCTCGCGCGGTCTCGATCCGGAAATCGTTGCGGAGATCACCAAACGCTACGGTTTTGATAAACCGCTGCACGAACGTTACTTCACGCTGCTGAAAGATTATATTCGTTTCGATTTTGGCGACAGCCTGTTTCGCAGCGCCTCGGTGATCCAGATGATCAAAGATAGCCTGCCGGTTTCAATATCCCTTGGCCTGTGGAGTACGTTAATTATTTATCTGGTGTCGATTCCGCTGGGGATTAAAAAGGCGGTGCGCAACGGCAGCGCCTTTGATATCTGGAGCAGTACGCTGATTATCGTGGGCTACGCCATCCCCGCCTTTCTGTTTGGCATCATGCTGATTGTGCTGTTTGCTGGCGGCAGTTATCTGGACTGGTTTCCGCTACGCGGCCTGACCTCATCGCAGTTTGCCACGCTACCGTGGTACGGCAAGATTGCCGATTACTTTTGGCATATTACGCTGCCGGTGCTGGCGACGGTAATCGGCGGTTTCGCCACCTTAACCATGCTGACTAAAAATTCCTTTCTTGATGAGATTCGCAAACAGTATGTGGTAACCGCGCGCGCCAAAGGCCTGGATGAGCGCAAGATCCTTTATCGTCACGTGTTTCGCAACGCCATGCTGCTGGTGATTGCCGGTTTCCCCGCCACCTTTATCAGTATGTTTTTTACCGGCTCGCTGCTGATTGAAGTGATGTTCTCCCTAAACGGCCTTGGCCTGCTGGGCTATGAGGCCACCATTCAACGTGACTACCCGGTGATGTTCGGTACGCTGTATATCTTTACGCTGATTGGCCTGCTGCTGAATATCGTCAGCGACATTACCTATACGCTGGTCGATCCACGCATCGATTTTGAGGGACGCTAATGAGCCGTTTGAGTCCGGTAAATCAGGCACGCTGGCAACGTTTCCGGCACAACCGCCGCGGCTACTGGTCGTTGTGGCTGTTCGCGCTGATCTTTGTACTTTGTCTGGGCGCAGAGCTGCTGGCTAACGATAAACCGCTGCTGGCGCATTATCAAAATCGCTGGTACGTGCCGCTGCTGGTGAACTACAGCGAAAGCGATTTTGGCGGGCCTTTCGCCACCGCCGCGGATTATCAGGATCCCTGGCTGAAACAGCGGCTGGCGCAGGATGGCTGGGCGCTCTGGGCGCCGATCCGCTTTGATGATAACACCATTAATTTCGCTACCACCGTCCCCTTCCCCTCTCCGCCTTCTGCGCAGAACTGGCTTGGCACCGATGCCAACGGCGGCGACGTGCTGGCGCGCATCCTCTATGGCACGCGTATTTCTCTGCTGTTTGGCCTGATGCTGACGCTGATCTCCAGCGTGATCGGCATCACGGTTGGCGCGGTACAGGGCTATTTTGGCGGCAAGGTGGATCTGTTTGGTCAGCGGATTATCGAAGTCTGGTCCGGAATGCCCACGCTGTTTTTGATTATTCTGCTTTCCAGCGTTATCCAGCCCGGCTTCTGGTGGCTGTTGGCGATCACCGTGGCGTTTGGCTGGATGAGTCTGGTTGGCGTGGTGCGCGCTGAATTTCTGCGCACGCGCAACTTTGACTATATTCGCGCGGCGACTGCGCTGGGCGTTAGCGATGGCCGGATTATGCTGCGGCATATCCTGCCCAACGCGATGGTCGCAACGTTAACCTGGCTGCCGTTTATTTTGTGCGGCTCGATCACCACTCTGACCTCGCTTGATTTCCTCGGCTTTGGTCTGCCGCTCGGCTCACCTTCGCTTGGCGAGCTGCTGCTGCAGGGAAAAAACAATTTGCAGGCGCCGTGGCTCGGTCTGGCGGGCTTCTTCACGCTGGCTATTTTACTGTCGCTGCTGATTTTTATCGGCGAAGCGGTCCGTGACGCCTTCGATCCGGCTAAGGTCTCCTGATATGGCTTCTCCTCTGCTTAGTATCAATCATCTCAGCATCGCGTTTCGCCACGGCGCGACCGAACAGCGGGTAGTGGACGATCTCTGTTTAACGGTTGAGGCGGGTGAAACGCGGGCGCTGGTCGGCGAATCCGGCTCAGGCAAAAGCGTCACCGCGCTGTCGGTCATGCGCCTGCTGCCTTCGCCGCCGGTGGTCTGGCCGCAGGGCGAAATCCTGTTTGAAGGTCAGGATCTGCTGCGCGCCGATGAACGCACGCTGCAACGGCTGCGCGGCAACCGGATAGCGATGATTTTTCAGGAGCCGATGGTGTCGCTTAATCCGCTGCATACGCTGGAAAAACAGTTGTATGAGGTGCTGTCGCTGCATCGGGGCATGCGGCGCGAAGCGGCGCGCGGTGAAATGCTGAGCTGCCTTGATCGGGTCGGCATCCGTAACGCGCGGGCGCGCCTGGCTGACTACCCGCATCAGCTTTCCGGCGGCGAACGCCAGCGCGTTATGATCGCCATGGCGCTGCTGACCCAGCCCGATCTGCTGATTGCCGATGAGCCTACCACGGCGCTGGATGTGACAGTGCAGGCGCAGATTCTGACGCTGCTGAAAGAGCTGAAGCGCGAGCTGAATATGGGGCTGCTGTTTATTACTCACAATCTGAATATTGTGCGCCAGCTGGCGGACAGCGTCAGCGTGATGCAAAACGGCAAAGGCGTGGAGCATAACCGCTGCGATCGCCTGTTTGCCGCGCCGCAGCATCCCTATACGCGCCAGCTGATTGACGCCGAGCCGAGTGGCCGTCCCGCGCCGGTTGACGTCAGCCAGCCCGTGCTGTTGCAGGTCAATCAGCTTCAGGTTGCTTTTGCGGTAAAACGCGGCCTGCTGCGCCGTACTACGCATCAATATCAGGCGCTGAAAAATCTGAGCTTTAGCCTGCGGCCTGGCGAAAGCCTGGGGCTGGTGGGCGAATCCGGCTCCGGTAAAAGCACCACCGGACTGGCGTTGCTACGGCTGATCGCCTCGCAGGGCGAGATCGTCTTCGCCGGTCAGCCGCTACAAAATCTAAGCCGCCGACAAATGTTGCCCTGGCGGCCACGGCTGCAGGTGGTTTTTCAGGATCCTAACTCTTCGCTCAATCCACGCCTGAACGTGGTGCAGATTATTGAAGAAGGCTTGCAGGTTCATCGACCGGCGCTGACGGCGCAGCAGCGGGAGCAACAGGTGATTGAGGCGATGCGCGAGGTCGGGCTGGATCCCGCGACCCGACATCGTTATCCGGCGGAGTTTTCCGGCGGTCAGCGCCAGCGCATCGCTATCGCCCGCGCGTTGATCCTGCAGCCGGAACTGGTGATTCTGGATGAGCCGACCTCTTCGCTGGATCGTTCCGTACAGAAGCAGATTCTGGCGCTGTTGAAGAAACTCCAGCAGCAGCATCGCCTGGCCTATATTTTTATCAGCCACGATTTGCAGGTTGTGCGTTCGCTATGCCATCAGGTGGTGGTATTACAGCAGGGAGAGGTGGTTGAGCAAGGTGATTGCGCCACGGTGTTTGCCGCACCGCAGCAGGAATATACGCGCCAGCTGCTGACGGCGGCGATCAAAGCGGCTGCGCGGTAAAGGTTTCAGCGATCGCGACGCCCTGGTTTTTCAGACGCACCGCGGCGGCGCTTTCGTCGCTGCGCTGTACAAACAGGCAGGGCTCGCCCTGCCATTCCACAATGGCGCATTCCACCTGAATATCTGCCAGCATCAGACGCATCTTCTGCATCACATCCCAGGCGGGCGCGCCATCATGGCTCAGCAGCCGCAGACCGATCAGATCGTCATCGGCCGCCAGCGTATTCAGTTCTATCGCTCCGCCGGCCATACCAGCCGCCCAGCGATAGCTTTGTGGTAAACGGTGTACAATCGATAATTGTAAAGTGTTCAAATGCAATCCCCAGGGCACCTGATGCTCGCGGTTCGCTGCGTCTTCGGCAAATAACTGCGCCGGTTCGCATAGCGTGACGAGCGTTTTCTTGTTACGGCATTTTGAGAGTTAGCTCTCATTTTGCTGCTATATGTACCGCGTTCAGGAAACAGGCACAACCTCTTTTGCTGCATTCCTGTAACTTTTACACACGTATACTTTTACATATAATCAACAAATCGCCTTTTTTCCAGGCCCTGAAAGGATTTAGCGCGTCTGCCCTGCTTTATGCGCCCGGCTGGCGTAGCCATAAAGCAGCAGCGAACAGGTGGCGCACAGCGCGATTGACCACACCATCGGCCAGGCGCTGGTAAAATTAGCCATCGATAATACCGCCCCCACCAGCGCGCCCACGCCAAAGCGCAGCGTGCCCGCCAGCGACGAGGCGGTGCCCGCGATATGGGGAAACTCATCCAGAATCACTGCCATCGCGTTAGACGCCACCATCGCCACGCAGCCGATAAACATCGCCACGCCAAACACCAGCGGCAGAAAACCAAGGTCAAACGCGCTCACCACCAGCAGCCAGATGCCCATGGCAAACTGGATCAGCAGGCCAAAACGGAACATCGCCAGCGGACCAAAGCGGCGTACCGAGCGGCTGTTAATCAGCGTCATGATAAACAGAAACACCACATTTAACGCAAAGTAGTAACCGAAGTTCTGCGGCGAGACGTGGTTGATTTCAATATAGACAAACGGCCCGGCGTTCAGGAAGGAGAACAGCCCGGCAAAAGAGAAGCCGCTGGCCATCATATAGCTGAAGGCGCGCTTATGACGGAACAGCGACAAAAAGTTGCGCAGCGTAGTACGTAAATGAAACCGCTGGCGCTGCTCTTTCGGCAGCGTTTCACGAATTTGCGTCGCGACCATCAGCGTCACCGCCAGCGCCGCCAGCGACAGGCTCCAGAAGATGGCGTGCCAGCTCCACAAGATCAGCAGCCAGCCGCCGATGATCGGCGCCAGCAGCGGCGCAATGGTGGTAACCAGCATCACAAACGACATCATGCGCGAAAACTCCTCTTTCGAGAAAGAATCACGCATCAGCGCGTTAATCACCACGCTGGCCGCCGCCGCCGACAGGCCATGGAGAAAACGCATATTAATCAGCTGCTCAACGCTTTGCGACAGGGCGCAGGCCGCCGCCGCCAGCGCGAAAATCAGGGTGCCGATGGTGATCACCGGCTTGCGGCCAAAACTGTCCGCCAGCGGGCCATACACCAGCTGCCCCAGCGCAAAGCCCAGGATATAGAGGTTAAGCGTCATTTGAACGCTGCCGGCACTGACGCCAAACTCTTTGGCGATCTGCGGCATCGCCGGTAAATACATATCAATCGATAACGGCATTAACATTGCCAGCAGGCCGAGAATAACCACCAGCCCGATCGATGAGTTCTTTTCCTTACGCAACTTCAATTCCTTCTTTCAGCTTCTGCCCCAGGGCGTGATGATTAACGCGGCGCGCCGATGCTGGCGACCTCTTCTTCCGTTAGCGGACGGTATTCGCCCGGCTCAAGATCGTCATCCAGCGTAATCTCGCCGATGCGCTCGCGATGCAGCGCCACCACATGGTTGCCGATCGCGGCGAACATGCGTTTTACCTGATGATAGCGCCCTTCGCTGATGGTCAGACGCGCTTCCGTATCGCTAATGACCTCCAGCGTAGCCGGTTTGGTCAGGTCTTTTTCGCCGTGCAGCTGTACGCCTTCAGCAAACAGCTGCGCGGTATCTTCCCGCAGTGGATGCTCCAGCGTCACCCGATAGGTTTTTTCACAATGGTGGCGCGGCGAGGTAATGCGGTGCGACCACTGGCCGTCGTCGGTGAGCAGAACCAGCCCGGTGGTATCAATATCGAGACGCCCTGCCGCATGCAGTTTCCAGGCGGTTGGCTCCTCAATAAAATAGAGAATAGTAGGATGATCGGGATCGTCGGTGGAACAGACATAGCCCTGCGGCTTGTTCAGCATAAAATAGCGTGGCCCGACCTGAAGCTGGAGCAGATTGCCTTCATATTCTACCTGGTGTTCCGGCTGCACTTTAAATGCCCCGTCGCGTACAATTTCGCCGTCTACCGTTACGCGTTTAGCCCGCAGTTCCCGCGCGGCGATGGCCCGGCTCACTTCCAGTTGTTGAGAAAGAAATTTATCAAGTCGCATTGCTGTGTTGGTGCCTGTTGTCTGACCTGGAGAGATACGCCTCTGGCGCATGAAGAGCGCTAAGTATACCGGGAGTTGCCAGCAGCGGACAGAGTGAAATGCCGTTTCACCCGCTTTCATGGCATAATGTGGACCGGTTTCCAAAATCTATTCTGCTCATGTCGTTTACTCTGCGTCCTTATCAACAGGAAGCGGTTGAAGCTACGCTTAACCACTTCCGTCGTTCCCAACAGCCTGCGGTTATCGTGCTGCCCACCGGCGCCGGTAAAAGTCTGGTGATCGCTGAACTGGCGCGGCTGGCGCGCGGACGCGTGCTGGTGCTGGCGCATGTAAAAGAGCTGGTGGCGCAAAACCACAGCAAATATCTGGCGCTGGGGCTGGAGGCGGATATTTTCGCCGCCGGGCTGGCGCGTAAAGAGAGTAAAAGCAAGGTGGTGTTTGGCAGCGTGCAGTCGGTGGCGCGTAACCTGCCGCTGTTCGATAGCGCTTTTTCGCTGCTGATTGTCGATGAATGCCATCGCATCGGCGACGATGAAAATAGCCAGTATCAGCAGATCCTGACGCATCTGCGCCAGCATAATGCTCAGCTGCGCCTGCTGGGGCTGACCGCGACGCCCTACCGTCTCGGCAAGGGCTGGATCTATCGCTTTCACTATCATGGCATGGTGCGTGGCGATGAACGCGCCCTGTTTCATGACTGCATTTATGAGCTGCCGCTGCGCTATATGATCAAGCACGGCTTTCTGGTACCGCCGGAGCGGCTGGATATGCCGGTGGTGCAATACGATTTCAGCCGCCTGAGCGCGCAGGCGAACGGCCTGTTTTCTGAAGCCGATCTTAACCGTGAGCTGAAACAGCAGACGCGCATTACGCCGCATATTATTAGCCAAATCGTTGAGTTCGCCGCCGATCGCCGAGGCGTGATGATTTTTGCCGCCACGGTGGAACATGCCAAAGAGGTGCTGTCGCTGCTGCCAGAAGGCAAAGCGCTGGTCAGCGCCGATACGCCGGGGCCGGAGCGCGACGCCTTAATTACCGCCTTTAAACAACAGCAGATTAAATATCTGGTCAACGTTGCGGTATTAACCACCGGCTTCGATGCGCCGCACGTCGATCTGATTGCGATTTTGCGCCCGACCGAATCGGTGAGCCTTTATCAGCAGATTGTCGGACGCGGGCTGCGCCTGTGCGAGGGCAAAAGCGACTGTTTGATTCTGGATTATGCTGGCAATCCGCACGACCTGTTTACGCCGGAAGTGGGCGCACCCAAAGGCCAGAGCGATAATCAGCCGGTGCAGGTTTTCTGTCCGGCCTGCGGCTTCGCCAATACTTTTTGGGGCAAAACCACCGCCGACGGCATGGTGATTGAGCATTTTGGCCGCCGCTGTCAGGGCGTGCTGGAAGATGATGAAGGCGATCGTGAACAGTGCGACTACCGCTTTCGCTTTAAAAGCTGCCCGCACTGCAACGCGGAAAACGACATTGCCGCGCGCCGTTGCCATGAGTGCGATGCGGTGCTGGTGGATCCCGACGATATGCTGAAGGCGGCGCTGAAGCTTAAGGATGCGCTGGTGCTACGCTGCGGCGGCATGACGCTTGAGGCGGGACGCGACGATAAAGGCGAATGGCTGAAAGCCACCTATTACGATGAGGATGGCACCAGCGTCAGTGAACGCTTCCGCCTGCAAACGCCCGCGCAGCGTACCGCTTTTGAGCAGCTGTTTATGCGTCCCCATCAGCGCGCCCCCGGCGTGCCGCTCGGCTGGCAAACCGCCCACGATGTGGTGGCGCTACAGCCGCTGCTGCGCCATCCCGATTTTGTTGTGGCACGCGCACGTGGGCAATTTTGGCAGGTGCGCGAAAAGGTGTTTGATTATCAGGGACGCTATCGTCGCGCCAACGAGCTGCGCTAACGGCGGCGCGGGAGCCACTTACGTTTGCCCCGGCCGCCAAACATCGCTATAATGCCGCGCGCTTTTGTCTGACAAAAGCTGAACAATCCCACCTGCTGCTGGGTCGCCTGTAGCAGGAATCATCTATTGAAGAGAGTAATTATGTTTACTATCAATGCAACTGAACGTAAAGAGCAGGGTAAGGGTGCGAGCCGCCGCCTGCGTACAGCTAACAAATTCCCGGCTATCGTTTACGGTGGCAAGGAAGCAGCTGTTTCCATCGAACTGGATCACGACTCTGTCATGAACATGCAGGCTAAGCCTGGCTTTTACGACGACGTTCTGGTTCTGAACATCGATGGTAAAGAAACCAAGGTTAAAGTTCAGGCTGTACAGCGTCACCCGTTCAAGCCGAAACTGCACCACATCGACTTCGTTCGCGCTTAATCGCCAACGGATCGAAAAGAACGCCGCATCTGCGGCGTTTTTTTATGCCTGCGCATCAGGCAAAACACGCGTTTACTTCCCGCTGGTGCGGCGCTGTAGCTGATCGCGCAGGTTCGGCGGCGTGCCTTTGATCGTCAGGGTATCGGTCGCCGGATCCCAGAAGATACGCTCGCCCAACAGCATCGCATCAAAGTTGATGGTCAGCCCGCCGCCGCTGCCGGCAAATTTCGTCAGCTGACGCAGCGTACTGCGATCCGCCGGGAAACGCTCTTCCAGCTCGTAGCCCTGCTCTTGCGTGAAGGTCTGGAAATTCTTTTCGCCCAGCGGCGGCAATTCGCGCGCCAGCTCTTCAATCGCAATCTCCTCGCCCGCCTGCAGCTGCTCGTTACAATAGCTGTAGACCTGCTGGCGATAGTTTTGCCGTTCGGCTTTATCCAGGCTCGATTCAGCGCAGTAGTCGTCCACCGCCTGTAACAATCCCCGGTTTTGCGCTTTGGTATCCAGCCCAACGCTGGCGCCCAGAAAATCCATAAAGAAATCGGCGACCTTACGCCCCACGCGTCCGCGTAAAAAGGTCAGGTAGCGCGTGGATTCCGGATTGGTTTCCCATTCGGTTAAATCGATGCGCGCCACGATATCGGCGTGGTTGATATCCAGATAGTGAACGCTGCTGATATCCAGCTGCTCATTAACGCGCATGCTGCTTTGGCTGTTCAGCACCGCGATCAGTAAATATTCCACCGCCAGATAACGGTAGTGACAAAACAGTACGATGCCGCCGTCGGCAAAAGGATATTTCGCCAGTTCATCGCGCAGGCGACCGGTTGCGGCGCGGCTGAAGGCCAGAAAATCCTGCTGACCGTCACGGCATTCGCGCAGCGTTTGCGCCAGCTCGCTCTCGGCATTAAACAGGCCAAGCGCCTTGCTTTTCGCGCTGTAGACCCGGTGCAGCTCCTCCACCAGTTCCGACACGGCCTGGGTGGTGGGCAACAGGCTATCACGCAGCACCAGCTCCAGCGTTTGTTCATCACGTTTGATCAACTGATGCAGGGCAATCTGGTTGATATCCAGACTCATGTTAGACTCTCCTTTAAGCTTCAGGCGCGTATTCAAACACCCCGCGCCCGCTTGATCAACCGGCGACTTCATCAACCGGAAGCCTTGCCGAAGTTTAACGCGCCGCAAACGATAAAAGTGCAGAAAAAAAGGCGTGCTTACGGTAAGATACCGCCTTTTCAATACGTATTAGTTAAGGTTATGCCACAATCATCCCGTTATAGCGACGAACGCGTGGAGCAGATCCTCGCGCAGCTGGTGCAGGTGCTGGAATCAAACCAGGCACCAACCGATCTTTCCCTGATGGTACTGGGAAACATGGTCACCAATTTAATCAATACCAGCGTGGCGCCTGCACAGCGTCGTGCGCTGGCCCGTTCCTTCGCTGATGCGCTGCAAGCCTCAGTGCGCGAAGATAAAGCCCACTAAGTGATGATCTGACCGCAAATATGGTTACCAATCGGCAGCGCTACCGTGAAAAAGTCTCCCAGATGATTAGCTGGGGGCACTGGTTCGCGTTGTTTAATATCATTTTTGCTACCCTGCTGGGCAGCCGTTATCTGCTGGTCGCTGACTGGCCCGGTTCACTGGCGGGACGCATTTACGCGTTTACCAGCTGGATCGGCCATTTCAGTTTCATTGTGTTTGCGGCTTACCTGCTGCTGATTTTTCCCCTCACATTTGTGGTGATGTCGCAGCGTCTGCTGCGCTTCTTATCCGCCATTGTCGCGACCGCCGGGCTTACGCTGCTGTTGGTTGACAGTACCGTGTTCAACCGTTTCCATCTCCACCTGAATCCGGTGGTCTGGGAACTGGTGGTGAATCCCGATCAAAGCGAAATGGCGCGCGACTGGCAGCTGATGTTTATCAGCGTGCCCGCTATTTTTCTGGTGCAGATGCTGTTTGCCACCTGGAGCTGGCAGAAACTGCGCAGCCTCAACCGCCGCAGCTTCGGCAAGCCGCTGGCCGCGCTGTTTATTAGCGCTTTTTTCGCCAGCCATCTGCTCTATATCTGGGCGGACGCCAATTTCTATCGCCCGATCACCATGCAGCGCTCGAATCTGCCGCTCTCCTATCCGATGACCGCCCGCCGGTTTCTGGAAAAGCACGGCTTGCTGGATGCGCAGGAGTATCAACGCCGTCTGGTGCAACAGGGCAACCCGGAAGCGGTTTCCGTGGCCTACCCGCTGAGCGATATTCGCTTTAGCGACAGCGGCTCTGGTCAAAACCTGCTGGTGATTACCGTTGACGGCCTTAATCAGGATTCCTTGCCTGAAGCGCTGCCTGGTTTAGCGCGCTTCGGCGAGGAGAACGTGCGCTTTAGCCAGCACTATACCGCTGGCAGCTCGCCGGATAGCGGTCTGTTTGGTCTGTTTTACGGCATTTCGCCCAGCTATATGGATGGCGTGCTGGCTTCACGTATCCCTTCCGCCTTTATTAGCGCGCTAAGTCAGCAAGGCTATCAGTTTGGCCTGTTTGCCTCGGACGGCTTTAGCTCGCCGCTTTATCGCCAGGCGTTGTTGGCTGATTTCTCTTTGCCGCTGGCCAGCAACCAAAGCAATAGCCAGACCACCGGACAGTGGCAGCGCTGGCTTGGCTCACTGCCAACCGGCCATGCGCCGTGGTTCTCGTGGGTTTCCTATCGTGGGCTGAGCGATCTGCCCGCGCGCGGTAAAGAGCGAACCCAGCGCTATCATCGTCACGCCAAAGAGATTGATGACGAAATAGGCCAGGTGCTCGCTACGCTGCGGGAAAAAGGCCTGCTGGATAATACCGTCGTGGTGATCACCGCTCAGCAGGCGGTTACGCTCCATGACCAGCAGAGCGACAACACCTATAGGTCTCTGCAGGTGCCGCTGCTGATCCACTGGCCGAATACGCCAGCGCAAACCATCAGCAAGCTGAGCGATCATCAGGATGTGATGGCTACGCTGATGCAGCGTCTGTTGCATGTCAGCACGCCGCCCGCCGAGTATTCCCAGGGGGAAGACCTGTTTGCCGCCCGACGTCGACATGACTGGGTGACCAGCGCGGACAGCGATCGGCTGATTATTACCACACCGCGCATTACGCTGGTGCTGAATGCCAACGGCAGCTATCAGGCCTATAACCGTGAAGGTCAGCTGCTGAAGGATCATAAGCCGCAGCTGGCGTTGCTGCTGCAGGTGTTGACCGACGAAAAACGTTTTATTGCTAACTGATTATTAATAAAGCAGTTAGCAAGCGGGCGTCTTGCATTTAGCGAGATTCCAGGTAGTATAACGTCACATATCGGCACGTAGCGCAGCCTGGTAGCGCACTGTCATGGGGTGTCAGGGGTCGGAGGTTCAAATCCTCTCGTGCCGACCAAAATTCCCTAAGAAAACCAGCCGATTACGGCTGGTTTTTTTGTTTTCAGAAAACGGCATGGGTAAAACCAAGGTAAAACCAGGGTAAAACCCTGACGTTGATTAGCGGCTAGCCGGAATAGTGCTGGCAGATGTTCGCCGTGACAATTGAATTAGATTTGAACGCCTACCCCTTTTACTTCATGATGCAGTGCTTCGTTGCTATCGGGTTGCCGAGAATATTGGTGTACGTGCAATAATGGTTCATGCACTTACTGAAGAAGCCAAAAATTTCTCCATTCACTATGGTTTCAAACCATCGCAAACTCAGCAGCGGACATTGTTCTTTAAACTCCCTCAATAGAACGCAAAGACGATTACTTCAAATCGCTATAAGCGATAATTTGATGGTACGAAAACATAGGCTCAGCACTCGACACTGACTATGCGTCATCTCTTAGATCGTTGAAGGCGCTCTATGGCGGAATGGGTTCATTACCACCGCCGGGCTCAAGCAGAACAAGCCCCAGCTGATCTGCTTCATCCTCAATCAAATCCAGCATAGCTTCTGAATCCAGTAAAGATTGCGATTCAATTTCTACTTCCAGCTGTTCTGGGGTTATCCGGTCACCAAATAGCATCAGCGCGGTATCGCCATGCTGCCGGGAAGACCATTGCAGCCCGTGCGCATCGGGATAAGCAGTATAGATTGCTACCGAATACTCCCGCGTAAAGGGATACTGATCCGCTGAAGAGTCCAGCAATTCAGACCGTTTCACCCCCATTTTACGTAACGTTTTAGGGTTTAAATCAGCAAGTTTCAAAGGCAAAACAGGCTTAATGACAGAATGCACCTTACCTGCCAGCCTGGCGGTATCGAAAGGCTGACCAGCCGTATCAACCGGTAAATCATGAAAAAGGGTCTCCATAATCGCTACGCCGGTACTGATGCCGCCATATAGCGTCGGTACGCCGTTACTCATTGGACTAAAGCGTGCATTCCCCAACCCTGGATTAAACTGCGTAGCGGTGAATGTCGCTGAGTGGATCCTGTAAATGCGCTTTCCCGCTGCCCAGCGGATAAAATTAACGGCAAGATTAGTCTTCGGAGCAGGTACTTTGCGTTCAACTTGCTCACTATTATCAGGATCAGCCATGCGCTCCCCCATCCACCTCCGCCTGTGCCGCCTTTAATACCTGTTCAGGCATGCTTTTCAGGACATCTTTTGGCTTTTTACCGTTAAGCCAACTGTTTGGCGTTCCAAACCAGATAGCCAGCCCCCACGATGTTTTTTTATTACCAAACAGGGAGATAATCTGTTTAACAACGGGTACCGGGCGATAACCTTCATCCAGCGCATACTCTGGATAGTTATCTTTTCCGTTCAGTTGCAGAGCGAATATCCGCCCCGCAGATTTCCAGCGATGAGGGCCGGCACTGGGATTCGTGTTGTGAAACTGCGCTTTTTCCGATAGCTCCTTTGCTGTCAGCCACGCAGAGTCAGCAAGAATGTGCGCGTTAAGCTGTTCCCGGCGCAACGCGTTACGCTCCAGGCGCTCTTGCCTGTGTAATTTTCTCGCCACGTCATCAGCGGATTTCATCACTTCTGGCGCATTAGCCGCTTTTGGTGTTTGTACGCCAGGCGCGATAAGCCCCATTGAAGCGATAACCGCATTCACCGCAGCGCCCATCGCAACTTTAATGGTTTCATCAAAACCTGAGTGGTGATGCCCTACTTTCCCTAAATCAATGACCAGGTATTCGGAATCGGCATGGGTAGTGAGTGTATGTAGCTCATTACCGTTAACCGTTTGAATATAAAATAAAGATTCATCACGGCGTGTGGTATTGCTTTTCATGGTCATCATAGCCTCCTGATGAATATATGCGTTATATTCATTATATGGTGAGCGCTGGCTTTGTCACCCGTTTTGTACAAAATTCAGGCTTAACCGGGCAACAGGCATCATGCGCCGACACAACGATCATGCAAGTAAATCGGAACAGAGGCGACACTCAGCATTACCGGAAAGCAAGATGCGCCGCTCAGCACAGCGGTTTATCATCGCTTACCAATTTCAGTCCATTGTTAGCCAGAATTGTGAAAACGGTATTTAATCAAATCCATCCCGTTTTGTGTTAATATTGGCACGGATAAATCCCCTTATGGCCTCCGTCAATCGGTTTCACTTACATACCTGTTTAAACGATAGCGAGTAAAAAATGTCATTTTCAAATCTTCGTATGAAGATCATTGAGAAAATATTGTTGGTCTGTAAAAAGAAGCCGAAGAAAGAAATCCAATTGCTGGATGATACTGAGGTTAAGCGTATTTTAATTATATCGAATAAGCTACTTGGCGATTTTCTGTTCTGCACGCCTGCTATCGCCAGCCTGAAGGAAAAATATCCTCATGCAGAGATGATGGCGGTATTGAGTGAAAAAAACCGTGGTATCGTTGATAACTGCGCCTATATAAATCACGTGGTTTATATGGAAAATCAAACAGTTAGTGTGTTAAAGGCCATACCGAAAATCAAAAAATTCCAGCCTGATCTGGCGGTGAGTTTTCATTCCCGAACCCCTTATGATCTGATCGCCGCCACCCTGGCAGGCTGTCGGTACATCGCCAAACACTATTTTAATAATGATATTAAAAAACTCATTCCGCTCTGTGATATTCACGTTATTGATAAAACCAAACCGCCGGTAATAAATCATCTTTCGCTGGTAAAAGCGTTGGGTTGCAATATTGACGATAAAAAGATGTTTTTCCCGTGCCGTATTGCACAAAAACAGCCGAATCAAGGTATTAACGTTGGTTTTCAACTTGGCGCATCAAAAAGTAATCGTTACCTGCCAAATAGCGTAATTCTACCTTTGATTCCCCGCTTGCTGGCGCGTTTTAACCATTGTCAGATTCATCTTTTTGGTGCGCCGCATGAAATAAAGCTGGGTGAAGATTTTATAGCCGGTCTGGATGAGGCGTGCGCGGCGCGCGTTGTCAATCATATTGGCAAAACCACATTGCCGATGCTGGCGCATCGTCTGAATGAAATCGATATTTTAATTACGCCTGATACCGGCACATTGCATGTCGCTACTGCGTTACAGGTGAAAACGGTCAGCCTGTTTACGCGTCGGCAAAGCAATGGCTGTGAACCGGTGCAGGATCGGCATCTGCATCGGGTGGTCTATGCCGCTGATTTCAATCCAGCCGCGCTTGACCGCAGCTGCGCTGCGCCTTTCACCTTTATCCCCAGCGATTATATTTGGCAACAGATCAGCGAGTTAATGGATGGCGAAAAGCCTGCAAACAGCGCTGTCCCGGTTGAAAATCAGCTAAAAACGCTTTCAGGTCAGTGATGAAGATCTGATAAAACCACTCCGTCACATTATTGCCATATTATTGTCACAAACCTTCCCTAGCCTGTTGCCACCTCAACGAAACGGGAAACAGGCTATGGCGGCTGTTAAAGCAAAAAATGTTCAGGATACCGAAGCCCTGCTGCATTCTGGCGTTAACAAAGTAGAGCTGGATTGGGAAATAGATAGCGATGATTTCTTCCACCTCGCCAGCCACTGGTGCGAACGCGGCGCGAAAATCACCCGCACGCAGCGACATTTCGTGCTGTCGGTGAAAGGGTTTGCGATTCCGCCAAACGACTAATTGCCACAGCCGGGGCGCCGCGCACTGTTGCTGGCGTCCCGGCTGTTGTTCAACGGTTAACGCCCGGTATCGGTGCGCTGAACCGCATCCAGCGTCGCCTTCTCTCTTTCGCTACCGGTCAACTCATGCAGCATCCCTTCGCGCATCTCCAGCAAACGATCGGCATGGATAAAATAGTGATCGTCATGGCTGATGGCGAAAACCGTTTTGCCGCTTTGCTGTAGCCAGGGTAACAGCTCGCGATAGAAAATCCGTCGGAAGTGGGGATCCTGATCGGCGGCCCACTCATCCAGCAGCAAAATATCCCGCTGCTCCGCTGCGGCCAGCAGCAGCGCCAGGCGCTTGCTCTGCCCTTTCGACAGCGCCAGGTTCAATACCTTGTTGCCTTCCAGCTTCAGTTTGTCCTGCATTTTCAGCCGCTCCAGCCACTGCTGCACCAGCGCCGGACTGGCTGGCTGCGCGTCAGGACCGATAAGACGATCGAACAGATGCACGTCGGTGAATACCGCGGAAAACAGCTGGCGGTAGCGCTCGCTATCCGTCACCGCTTCGCCATCAAGCAGAATAGTGCCGGAAATCGGCTGATAGAGACCGGTCAGCAGCATCGCCAACGTCGATTTACCGCTGCCGTTGCCGCCGATTAAAAACACCAGCTCGCCGCGCTTCAGCGTCAGGTTAATCGGGCCGACGCTGAATCCCTTTTCGCCATAGTGGAAAACCACGTCGCGCAGTTCCAGCGTCTGCCACTCTTTGATTGCGGAAGCGGCGGCGAAAGGCTCGCGCCATTCCGCCAGCTGAAAGCTGCGTAGCTTATTGAACGCCACCTGCGCGCTGAGCAGCGTCGGCAGCGCGCCCACCGCCTGCAGCATCGGGGTGCGTAAAAAAAGCAGCATCAGGGAATAGGTCGCGGCGACGGCGGTATTCGCCCATCCCAGCCCGTTAGCCATAAAGAACACCATGCCGATCGCGCCCAGCATCATGATATTTGACCAGTTAATGGCGCTGAGATGGAAGGTATCGGCGCGCACAATATGATGCCGGTAGGCGTTGGCATCTTCCTGATAAACGGTTTCATAAACCTGCTGCGCGCGTGAACGGTTCAGCGCCAGCTCTTTACGGCCATCAATCACCGTCTGGTAATCGGCGTAAAGGCTATCTTCAATCTCACGTAGCTTCGCCAGATGGCTGTAAACGCGCGAAACCAACAGCCAGCCGCCGACAATGGTTACCACCAGCCAAATGGCCGTTACCGCCAGCATGCCCGGCGACAGCCAGGCAAGATAGGCCGCCGAACCAATCGTCAGGATAATGCCCTGAATCAGTTCCGGCAGACGCACAAAGGCGATGGTGATATTGCGCACATCGCTGGTAAGGCTGGCCAGCAGCTGGGCGCTGCCGATCTGTTCAATACGTTGAATATGCGTATCCAGAATGCGCTTGATAAACTGCCCGCGCAGCTTCCAGACAAAGTGGTGCCCCAGCAGCGTCAGCGCCAGCTGTGATGCCAGCGTCACCGCCATCAGCAACAGCAACAGGCCAAGAAACGTCGGCAAAACCGCCGCCGAGGCGTTGATGCTGACAATCAGTTCGCGGTTGATGTAAGCGATGATACCAATGCCCAGCGCGGCGCTAAGCAGGTTAAGCACAATGACCGCAATAAACGGCCAGCGGTACTGTTTATAAACAACGGAGAGCAACTCCATAACTGCATCCTGATAAAAAACAAAGCAGAGTGCAGTTTAATGAGAAGCTAATCGATAGCAATAATAATTCTCAATCAACATTAGTCGCGACCGATGATTATCGTGCCCGGCGGAAAGTCAGGTTGTAACGGAACGCGCCAGCCAGCGGGTGAATGCCCGCTTTTACCGGCAGAATGCCATGGAAACGCAGCCGCGACGGGCCGCCCCACACCACGACGTCGCCATGCTCCAGCAGCACGCGCTGCACGGCATCGCCGCGTTCAAAACCGCCAAACTGAAACACCGCCGGTAAACCGAGTGAAACCGAAACAATCGGCTGACGCAGATCCTTCTCATCTTTGTCCTGATGCAGCGACAGTTTCGCGCCCGGCTCATAACGATTAATCAAACAGGCGTCGGGCTGAAAATCGTCAAAGCCCGCCTCCTGCGCGCAGCGCTGCGCCAGCAAACGAAAGCTTTGCGGCATCGGCGGCCAGCGACGGCCGGTTGCGTTATCCTCACCGGTATATTGATAGCCGCGCGTATCGCTCGACCAGCCAAGATCGCCGCAGTTGGTCATCGCCACCGACATGCGATGGCCGCCCGGCGTAATCAGATGATGGAAAGGATTGCGTCCGGCCACCTCATCAATCTGCGCCATCAGATCGGCAGCCTGTTCACGGGCGCGCCGTCGCAGGATTACCGCGCCCTCCGCCAGAGGCTCAGCCCAGGGCGCTTCATCACTAAACAGATCTAACATTGCCGCTCCGCTTTCAGCCGTACACCTTGCTGCATGCTAACGGGAGGCCGAGTCGTCCTGCAACAAAAATGCGCGAAACTGCGGCGACATCCAGCTGCTGAAACCCTCTTTATCTTTGGTAATCAAATAGACTGCCAGTTTTTCCCGCAGCGCCAGCGCTTTGGCTTTTTCCGTGCCCAGCACCATCAGGCCGGTATCCCAGCCGTCCGCCTCCAGCGCCGTGGTAGCAATCACGGTAGCAGAGACCAGCCGGTGTTCAATCGGCTGCCCGGTTTGCGGATCGATAACGTGCGAAATACGTTTGCCGTCCAGCTCGTAATAGTTGCGATAACTGCCCGAGGTGCTGATGCCGTGCCCCTGCAAATCAACCCGCGCCTGCACGGCGTTTTCCCGATCGGTGGGCTTCTGAATCGCCACTCGCCAGGCGTTGCCCGCCGCGTTATGACCGCGCGTCAGCACCGCACCGCCAACCGAAACCAGATAGTTGTTAATCCCTTCTTGTTCCATCAGGCGCGCCAGGTGATCGGTGGCGAAGCCCTCTCCCATGGTCGAGAGATCGACGTACAGCCCCGGCAAATCTTTTTGCAAATAAGCGCCGTCGGCGCGCTCAATCACCTGTAAATGTTGCAGACCGATTTGCGCTTTCGCCGCGTTAATCTCCGTTTGCGAAGGGGTATGCGATGGCTGTCTGTCCGGGCCAAATCCCCACAGATTAACCAGCGGCCCGACGGTAATATCCATTGCGCCCTGGGTTAAGCGCCCAATACGCAGCGACATCGTGATGATATCAGCCATCTCCGGGCTAATGGGCTGCGGACGGTTATCGTGCGCCTGGTTAAAGCGCGAAAGCACGGAATCCTTTTTCCAGGTCGAAAGCTCATGGTCATCGTTATCCAGCAGCTGCTGAATTTTGCTGCGCAGCGCCTCCTGCCGATCGTCTGGCACGCCCGCCAGACTAACGCGCCATTGTGTCCCCATGGTTTTACCTGCCAGCACCAGGCCACTATCCGCCGAGGTTTGCTGCTCATCGCAGCCAGCCACCAGCAATCCCAACAGCATCGCCGCCGCCAGTACGCTTTTTTTCATCACATTCATCTTTAACTGTGGTTGTGTTACTCGGCGCGACGGCGTAACAGCCGCGCACCACGACGGCACATTTTGCCCCATTTATGCCACAGCCAAGTTAACAAACGTGCCTTACCTGGCGCTTAACGGGCAAAACAGACGCAGCGGAAGGCCAACGCAGGCGTAAAAGGCATAAAAAAAGGCGACGCTAAGCGTCGCCCTGTCAAAACCACGAAGGATTTAGAACTGGTAAACCAGGCCTACGCCCACCACGTCGTCGGTGTTGATACCGGCGTCGTCGGTGAACTGGCTGTCATCCAGCAGGTTGATCTGATAATCAACATAGGTAGACATGTTTTTGTTGAAGTAGTAAGTCGCGCCTACGTCGATATATTTTTTCAGGTTCTGTTTGCCGTACCCTTCGATATCTTTGCCGCGAGAGGTCACGTAAGCCAGTGACGGACGCAGGCCGAAATCGAACTGATATTGCGCAACCAGCTCCCAGTTGTCCGCTTTATCGGCGAAGCCATAAGCAGCCTGATCGCGGTCGCCGAAACGGGTCGCGTTATAAGAACGGGTGTACATCGCCGCCAGGTAGATGTTGTTGGCATCATATTTCAGGCCGCCGGTGTAAGCTTCCGCTTTATCACCGTTGCCCAGAAGCGCAGCGCTGTTCTGCGTGTTAGTGCGGTCAGACTGGAACATTGCCGCACCCAGGCCCAGGCCGTTGCCCAGATCGTAAGTGGTGCTCAGGCCCCAGCCGTCGCCGTTCTGCGCGACTGCTTTACGGCTGCCCGCTTGTTCCGGGTTGCTGTCGTTTTTGCCCTGGTACTGCACGGCAAAGTTCAGGCCGTCAACCAGACCGAAGAAGTTGTTGTTGCGGTAGGTCGCTACGCCGTTAGCGCGCTGGAACATGAAGTTGTCTGCGCCGTAGGTGTCGCCGCCGAACTCCGGCAGGACGTCGGTCCATGCGCCGACATCGTAGATTACGCCGTAGTTACGACCGTAATCGAAAGAGCCCGCATCGCCGAATTTAATACCGGCAAAGCCAAGGCGAGTATAGCTATCTTTGGTGCCTTCGCTTTCAGAGTTGTTCAGCGCAACCTGATATTCCCACTGGCCGTAGCCGGTCAGCTGTTCAGAGATCTGCGTTTCGCCTTTGAAGCCGAAGCGCATATAGGATTGGTCGCCGTCGTTGCCGTCGTTGTCAGAGAAATAGTGCAGACCGTCCACTTTGCCGAACAGGTCAAGTTTGTTGCCGTCTTTATTATAAATCTCTGCTGCACCTGCGGAGCCTGCTACTAACAGCGCCGGGATCATCAGGGAGAGAATGTGACGTTTCATTTTTTGTTACCCTCAAATTATGTGCTTTATAGTTGCCACTGCCTGCCGAACGTTTATTTTTTCATCCGACAGCTCATTGTTCAGTCGCCAGAAGTAATAATCCATCAAGAAAATGCTACTAAATTTCCGAAACTGTTTCGTGATATTTTATTGTTGCTTCAAAATGTAAATAACGCGGAACTTTTAAACAGCACAAGGCGTTAAAAAAGAGCGCACTAATTGGTAAGAAAGATATTCATCATCTATTATAAGGCTGTTAACTAATAGCGTTAAGTCAGCACTGAATGATAAAAAAATTCTTAACTCAGGTTATAGAATAGATCCCGCTATCATCATTTTATTTGATTATTATCTTCATTCACCCTGAATGAGCTGTTTTACCCTTATATCCTGCCGGACAACGATTGTCCGGCTTTTTTTTGCCCTCAATTTAGCCAATGCGCCTCCCGGCCCGCCATCGGCTGAAAGTGGCTCGTTTGCGCGCAATAGTCCTCTCACAGGTATTTCTTAAACCAGGCGGTTTGTACGCGAATAACCTGCTGAAAATGGGCGCCGGTATAGATATCGTAATGGCGGGCATCCGGCTGTTCATATAATTCTTTTTCCTGCGCGCCAATAGCGGCAAATAACGCGCGGCCCTGCTCAGGTGGATTAACGCTATCTTTTTCGGCGATAACCACTAAAGCGGGGCATTTTACCTGAGCGGCAGCAACAGCAGGTTTATATTGCAGGGTTTCGCGTACCGTTAAAAAGGGAATTTTAATATCCATTTTCGGGTAAAGCGTGCGGTTCTCCTCAAAAAAAGCTTTTGACTCCGCATCGCTTAATACGCGATTGACGCTAACCATCATCTCTTTACCGCTGGTTTTTTGTTTTTCTGCCATTTTATCCAGCGTGGCAATAAAGGCGTTTTTCTCTGTCTCATCCATCTTACCGCTCACGATCGTTTCCCCGTCAGCAAACGCCAACTGGCTAACGATGCATTTAATTTCCGGTGCCTGCGCCGCCGCGCCAAATACATGACATCCGCCAAACGAGGTGCCCCACAGGCCGATGCGCTCTGCATCCAGCGCGGGCTGCTGCTGCGCCCAACGCACCACCGTAAGAATATCGGCAATCTGCATCGCTGGCACCAGACGGCCCCGCTCACCCTCGCTGTCGCCGAAGCCGCGATAATCAAAGGTAATCGTCGCAAAACCGGCTTCGGCAAACGCCTCAGCAAAGGCCGGCAACAAAATTTCACGAATGCCGCAGAAACCATGACACAAAACGATAACCGGTTTTTTATCTTCTCCGCTGGGCTTTTGCAGCGTAATAACAATTCCGTCAGAAATCTTTTTCGTTATAACTTCCATTAACTTATTTCCTTTATTTATTTAACCTGATGCCTGGTTGCCACATGCTAACCCACGTAACTTTCAGGAAAGCCAGCGCATACCGCTTAAGCGAGCGTAAATATATGTGCGCGAATGATAAACCTGGCCGTAATAATCTTCTCAGAGATTTGTCTGAGTTATTCCCGTCCGGCGACATAATTTAAAAGAGTGGGCGAATCCGCGCTTTGATCGCCATCGCGATATTCAGTGTCAGGTAAACAAAAAGCCCCGACCAGGTGGCCAGGGCTGATAAAAATCATGCTATCTATCGTGGCGGAAAACACCTGCTCAACTTAGCGCTCGCGCATCGCCTCATTCACTTTATTTAACGGCTTAATCAGATAATCCATCACTGTTTTCTGTCCGGTTTTGATCTCTACGTTAGCCACCATGCCTGGCACAATAGGGAATTTACGACCAGCACGGTTAACCAGCTCCGCCTTTTGCGTACGCACATACACGCGGTAGTAGTACTGGTCGCGCTTTACCTCATCCTGCAACGTGTCCGGGGAAACCGTTTCCACTTCACCCTCCAGGTCGCCGTAAATCGACGAATCATAGGCGGTAATCTTCACCACGGCGGGCAAACCGGGCCGGATATAGGCGATATCGCGCGGGTTAATGCGCGTTTCAACCAGCAGCTGATCTTCCAGCGGCACGATCTCCATCAGCTTACCGCCGGGTTGCAGCACGCCGCCAACGGTAGTGACTTGAATATCCTTCACGATACCGCGCACCGGCGAAAACAGCGTGGCGCGCGTCAGCTGATCTTCTTTGCCAGTCAGCCCCTGCATCTGCGCATCCAGTTCGGCGTTATTCTTTACCTGCTCTTCACGTGCGCGCACCGCGTATTCATTACGCGCCTCGTCGATTTTACCGCGCAGCTCGCTGACCTGACGACGCAGACGGATCACTTCCACCTCGCCCGCTGCGCCCTTGGCGACCAGCGGCGCGGTCATGCGTAGCTCTTCCTGTACCAGTTTTAGCGACTGTTGCAGGTTGCTGACGGTCTCCAGCAGATTGCGGCGGCGTGACTGGTAGAGCTGCGTTTCACGCGCCACCAGCTCCGGCTCGCGCAGCGTTTGTTCGCTAAACTGCAGCGGTTCGCCGGTTAGCTCAGCGCGCAGCCGTTCCGCCGAGGCGCGCAGCGTACGCACTTTTGCCTGCGCCTCGCCGAAATTGGACTGGAAACGCGTGGGATCGAGCCGCGCCAGAATCTGACCTTTGCTAACGATATCCCCTTCATGCACATTCAGCTGATTAACGATGCCGCCGTCCAGGCTCTCAATCACCTGCGCGCGGCTGGAAGGGGTGATTTTGCCGGTGCCGACGGTAACCTCATCAAGAATGGCGAAATGCGCCCAGACCAAAAAGATCACCAGCGCCGCGCTGCACAGCCAGATAATCATGGAGGTGCGGCGTTCATGGGTTTTCAGCTGGCTATCGACCGTAACCTGCGTCATGCGGCATCTCCTTTATTGGGCTTAGCGGCACCGGCGCTGCGCAAAATTTCATCGCGCGGGCCGTCGGCAACAATACGTCCGTTATCCATTACCACAATCCTGTCCACCAGCTTTAACAGCGCTGGACGATGGGTCACCAGCACCAGCGTGCGTCCGCTCAGCCAGTTTTTCATTTGCCGGATCACATGCTCTTCCAGCTGCTCATCCATCGAGGCGGTGGGCTCATCCAGCAACACCACCTGCGGCTGACGCAGGATCATGCGGCTGATCAGCACCATCTGCCGCTGGCCGCCGGACAGGCCGCGCCCGCCTTCGTTAATGATGCGATCCAGGCTGGCGGCATCCTGCTGAACCAGGCTCAACGCGCCGCTGACGCGCAGCGCCTGGAGCATCTCCTGCTCGCTGGCGTGTGGATTACCCAGCATCAGGTTTTGCCGCAGCGTGCCGAAAAACAGCCGCGAATCCTGCGACAGCCAGCCCAACTGGCGGCGTAAATCCACCGGATCGATGCGATTGATATCCACGCCATCCACAATCACCTTGCCCTGGGAAGGCTTCGCCTGCCCCGCCAGCAGCTTCAGCAGCGTCGATTTTCCGGCGCCCACTTTGCCCAGCAGCGCAATACGTTCGCCCGGCTTGATCTGTAACTGACCGATGTTCAGTACGTTTTTGACATTCTCTTCATCATAGGTGTACTGCACATTGCGCAGATCGTAATGGCCGGTCAGCGTCGGGCAGTGCGCCATTTCCCCCTCTTCCGGCTGATCGAGCGGCTTTTTCAACAGTTCATCCAGCCCTTTCATCGCGCTTTTGGCGTGCTGCCAGCGCGAGAAAATCATCGTCAGCTGCATCAGCGGCGCAATGGTGCGTGAAGAGAGCAGGCTGCTGGCGACCAGCGTACCGGTAGTGATATCACCCGCCAGCACCAGATAGGTGCCGAACACCAACATACTGGCGTAGGTCAACTGCTGCACCGACGAGGCCCAGCCGGTCAGCCTCGCGCCCCACAGGCGCTGCTTCATGCCGATTGCGGCGCTTACCTCGTGGGTTTGCTCCCACTGACGCTGGAAATAGGGTTCCGCCTGGAGCGCCTTGATATCCTCAACGCCTTCGATGGTTTCCACCAGCACCGCATTACGCAGCGCCCCTTCACGCATCCCCTCTTTCGCCAGTTTCGCCATCGGGATCTGCACCAGCAGGCCTGGGATCACAATCAACGGGATCGCCAGCAGCGGAATGATCACCAGCGGGCCGCCGATAAAGCCCATGATAAACAAAAACAGGATAATAAAAGGCAGATCCGCCGCCGCGCCGACGGTGGTTGAGGTCAGCAGTTCACGCACCTGATCGATTTCACGCAGCTGCGAGATAAAAGAGCCAGTGGATTTCGGCCGCGCCTCATTGCGAATATTCATCGCACGCGCAAACAGCATCGATGAGACTTTAAGGTCGATACGCTTGCCCATCAGGTCGGAAACCTGGGTGCGCATCAGACGGATCAGATACTCAATCGCGGCGGCAATCAGCACGCCGACAAACAGCACCCACAGCGTCGACTCCGACTGGGCCGGGATCACGCGGTCATAGATCTGCATCGAAAACAGAATGCCCGCCAGCGCCAGCACGTTGCTGACCACCGAGGCGAGCGAAATCTCGGCGATGCGCCGTCCCATGCCGCGGAAATTTTTCCAGAACCAGTGCTGTTCGTAAGGCTGGACAAACTCGTCAATGCGCGCATCGCGTCCGCGCGCCGCCACGCCCGGCACCGCCACCTGGGCCTGGCTCTGTTCCAGCAGCCCGCTCAGCTCGCTTTCGCGCACCACATCGCCGCCGTCGCTCAACCAGTAGCGCGCGCGCCCTTCCGCATCGATCGCCTCCACCACCGCCACGCTGCCGTTTTCCAACAGCAGGATCACCGGCGTCACCTCCTGTCGCCAGCGCAGCTTATCGCGCGGCGTCATGGTGAGATGCAGCCCCAGCAGGCCCGCCAGCCGCTCCAGCTGTTTATCAGACGGCAGATGCTCAAACCAGCGCATCTGCTGACGCAGCGTTTTGCCATCGGCAGGCTTGCCGAAGCGGGCCGCCACCCGCAGCATCGCCGCAATCCAGTTCTCCGTCGAAGTGCTTATCGTCGCTGCCTTATTCATCTCTGTTACCTGCGTCTTAATTCAGTGAAGGCAGCCGCTCGCCGCTCTGTTTTTCACGGTCGATGCCCATAATATCCAGCAAATTATCCACCGCAGCGGCATAGCGTACCGTGGCGCTCCAGCCGTCATACAGCGCGCTGAGGCGCATGCTGTCCGCCTGAAATACATCCTGCTCCACGCTGAGCAGATCGTTAAGACTGCGCTTGCTGAGCCGGTATTCATCGGCGTAAACCGAACGGGTATGCTCGGCGCTGTCCAGCTGCGCTTCTCCCGCCTGCTGGCGCTGCTGCGCGCCGATCATATCGGCGTAGGCGGTGGAGGCGTGTTGATTGATATCGAGCTTGGCGCGCTGGATCTCCGCCTGCGCTGCCTGACGCTCCGCCTCGGCCGAGCGGGTTCTGGCGTTCACCAGGCCGCCCTGATAAAGGGGCGCTTCTACCCGCAGCTGTAGCTCATCGTCCCAGTAGGATCGGTTGTCGTTTTCATAGCGGGTGCGCCCCGCCTCTACGCGAATGGTGGGCCAGTGATTGGATGCTGCCTGGTTAACCCGCTCGCGCGCCGCTTCCTGCCTGGCCTGCGCACTGCGCACCGCGGCGCTCTTTTCATAGGCGATACGATCCAGCGTGATCTGTTGCTGTAACAGGGATTCCGGCAGTTCCGGCAGGTTATCGGAGATCACCCCGGTGAGCACGGTGAGCTGCGCCTGCGCCGAGCGCTGCTGGGCGCGATACTGTTCCAGCGTGGCGCGCATACCTGCCAGGCGCGTACCCGCCTGCAATACATCGGACTGCGAGTTGAGCCCGGCGTCGGCGCGTAGCCTGGCGATATCGCGCACATGCTCCAGCGAGGCGATATTTCTGCGCGCCGAGACCACCAGCGCCTGATAGCGCTTGACCTCCAGATAGGCCTGTAGCGTATCGGCGGCCACGGTGGTCATGGTATCGAACAGGGCGAAACGGTAAGCGTCGGAAAGCGCATGTTGTTCATCGATCGCCCCGCCGGTGCGCCCAAAGTCATATAAAAGCTGACTAAGCGTAATGCCGCCGGAGGCGGAGTTATTCAGGCTGCCGGAGGAGTCGGTCTGATGTGAAGGCCCGCCGCTGGCCTGTAAAGAGATTTGCGGATACCAGGCGCTTTGCGCGGCGTCCAGCTCCGCTTCGCCGACGTTGATTTGTGCAGCCGCCTGCGCGATTTGCGGGTTACGGGCAAAAGCGCGCAGGATCGCTTCCCGCAGCGTAAGCGTGGCGATTTGCTCTTCGGTAGGGGCAGCACGCCAGTTAAATTCCGCTTTCGGCTCGGCGTCAGCCCAGGCGGGCGTGCCGATGGGGCTACACAGCGCGCTCAGGCAAAAGGAGACAAGAAGTTTACGCATGCGGCTCTATTGACCTTTTTTGTCCATATCGGGAGGGGTGGAAAGCAGCATTCACCCGTTACCTCATTAATTCCGTAGAAGATAACACCATGAATTATTATAGAGTTCCATCGGTTTTGTTAATGTAAAGTCACATTTTTGCTGTAAGCATTTCTGCAACTTTGCTGAAGTGGCGCTAAAAGGGCGTTAAATTTGCGTAAAAGAATGAAAATCGGCGGCATTGCGCCGCCGAATACATTAATAAACCCACTTTATAAAGCAGGTAAAATCTTAACGCTTACTGAACCATAGGCTTATACTACCGGTTGCAGATGTTGATGCTGTAGCGTATCCGCCAGCGTGGTTTCGCCTGGCGCGACGTAGATCGCATCAGACGCCTGCACCGTCTCCTGCGCGCCCGCCGCCGGGTTTTGCCACATATCCGCAGGCGCGACCAGCAGCGCGGTATCGGCCGCCTCGCTGATGGCAGCGACCTCGCCTGCGTTTTCCGCTGTAGAATCTTGCTGAGCGGTCTCGTTGCTGGCGGTCAGATTAGTAATCAGCGCATCGAGAGAAGGCTGCTCGCTGCTGTGCAGCCCCAGCGCATTAAAGCCCAGCGCCTGGCTGGTATCCTCATGCTGCGCATTGGCCGTTGTGTGATCGCTGCCATCGTGCGCCGCCGCCAGCGTCGCCGTCTCCGCAGAGGCAGAATGGAGCGCGCTCTCCTGCTCGGGTGCGGGCAGGCTGCTGCTCAGCGTCGCGACGCCATCCTCATCTACGGTGATGATTTTTGCCTGGACATTACGCACCGTCACGTTCTGCTGGTTCCAGTCAATTTTATCGGTCAGGGTCGCGATTACGGTATAGCTGCCTGGCGTCAGCGCTTCAATATCGCTGACCGGAATGGTGACCTGCCAGTGATTATCGAAGCCATCGTTATTTGGCCCTGCCTCAGCGGTCGTGGTATAGGTTTTGCCATTCAGCAGCACCGATACCGTGCCGCCCTGGCCCAGTCCTTCGCCGGATGATTGCGATGAGCTGATGATTAAATTCTGATGCTTCTCGTTTCCGCTCAGATGCTCATCGCCGCTGGTAGGGTCAAAAGCAAAAGTCATGGGATAGTGGTAAGGGTAACCCAGGCCCTCCAGGGTGATTTGCCGCTCGTCGGCAAACTGATTGCCATCTTTGTCCTGATAGCTGACGGTCGCGTGCGTGCTGTTGCCGTTACGCAAGCTGGGAAGCCGGTCAACGTGTACGCTCCACAGCCCGTCGCTGGTCACCTGGCCGCGGTAAGTTTGATCGCCGGCCACCAGCTTAACCGTGCTGCCTGCCGCGAGATGTTCAGCATGGCCGGTAACGTATTGATCGGCGGCAAGTTCATAGCTGTTAACGTTATCATCGCCAAAGAAGGGATCCATATTCAGCAGCGGCGTTTCGTTGCCTGCGCCCTGGGTGGTTAACGTCAGGGTTTTCGCCACCTGCGTGACTTCATTACCTTTTAACAGCGCGGCCAGCAGCGTCACCTGCCCTTCCGGCGGCAGCGCCTGTAGATCTTCATGAGGTATAGTGACGATCCAGCGGCTGTCGTTAGTGGTTTTGCTGCTGTAGGTGTGGCCGTTCAACGTCACCTGCACCTCATAACCGCTGCCAATATTACGGCCCCAGCCGGAAACCAGCAGGTCACCGCCGCGCTCAACCGCGCTCAGCACATCGTCGCCGGTGACCTGATTCATAAACAGGGCTGGCAGTTTATTGGCGGAGTTGGTCAGGGTAAATTCGCTGCTTACATGATGCTCGACGCCTGCGGTATCAGTATGTTCCGCGCTGACGCTCACTTTGCCGTTCGGGATCGCTGAAATGTCACTTTCCGGCACGCTGACATACCACATGGCATCGTTGCCCAGCGTGCCGCTGTAGGTTTTACCGTTCAGGGTAATCACTACCGTATCGCCCGGCTCGCCCTGATGCGCATAGCCGGAAATCACCGTGGCATTGCCATGCTCACCGCCGGTGATTCTGTCGTTGCCGGAGATGGGATTAAACACCAGATCCGGATCGATTACGGTGAAGGTTTTCGTTTGCGTGCTGTTAACGCTCTCGTTGCCGTTTACCGTGGCGTTAATCGACGCCACAACGGTATAGCTGCCCGGCGCCAGCCCCTGCACGTCGCTGGCGGGCACGGTTACCTGCCAGTGATTATCGAGATCGCCGTCGCTGCCCTCTACCACTGTGGTATAGGTTTTGCCATTCAGCGTGACGTAAACCGTCTGACCCCAGGCGATATTCTCGCCAGCGAATTTGGATCCGCTGATAATCAAATCATTTTGCGCTTCCTGCTGATCCACTTTGCCGTCAACGCTGATGGTATCCACCTGAAAACTCAGCGGATATTTATAGGGATAGCTGGAAGGAACCAGATGGATTTCACGACTGTCGGCGACCTGATTGCCGTCGCTGTCCTGCCAGCTCACCACCGCATGCGTGGAGCTGGTGTTGCGCGTGTTATGCAGCTGCCCCACTTTAACGCTCCAGACGCCATCGTCGGTGACGGTGCCATAAAAAGTGCGGTCGGAAATGGTGAGTTTGATTTTGCTGCCGCCCGGAATATGGGTGGCGTGTCCGGTAATAAAGGTCGAGGTGCCGATTTCATACAGGCTGATGGTGTCATCTGCCGAAACGGTATCGATGCTCAACGACGGCGAGGGCTTGCCTTCGCCCTCATTATTCAGCGTCAGGGTTTTCGCCACCTGCGCGACGCGGCCGCCCAGGCCCAGCGAAGCCAGCAGTGTGACCTGACCATCCGGCAGCGCCTGCACATCTTCGCTGGGGATAGAGAGCGTCCAGCGGCTGTCTTTGGTGGTGGTGGTGCGGTATTCATGGCCATTTAAAAGAACGGTGACTTCACGCCCTTCGGTGATGTTGCGCCCCCAGCCGGAAATCAGCAGGTCGCCGCCGCGCTCAACCGCGCTCAGCACATCGTCGCCGGTGACCTGATTCAGAAACAGTACCGGCCCCGAAACCCCGCCTTTACCGGCTTGCAGACTAAAAGAGCTGGCCGCCTGATGCAGCGCGCCGGTGTTATCGATATGGGTGGCGTTAACCAGGATGTTGCTGTTAGGTATGCGGGCGATATCGCTTTCCGGGATGCTGACCGCCCACATGCCATCGTTGCCCAGCATGGTGCTGTAGGTGGTATTGAACAGCGTGACGTTAATTTTATCGCCCGGATTGCCGTTGCGGGCATAGCCAGAGATCACCGTGGCGTTGCCATGCTCGTAAGAATCCACGCGGTTATCAATGGAGACCGGGTTAATGGTGAAGCCTTCATCAGCCGCCGCGCGGGTTAGCACGCTGCTTTGCGCCACGGCGGGTTCGGGTTCGGCGGCGGCGACGCTGGTGGTTACCAGGGAGGCGGTAGCGGGCGCGCTGGCTTCAGCTGTGGCAGCGAGCGTATCTTGCAGCGTGGCGCTGGAAAAAGGGATCGCGGCGGCAAGCCGTTGTGAGTTAGCGGTGTTGGCCATAAATGTCTCCTGTGTTGCACCAGATAAAAAAATATCGTACGCAAGCGCATCCAGCGGCTCAGGCCGGGATGGGGTGCATAGGGTTATTTATCCTTCCGTTACTGACGGAAAGGTCTGGCGCGCGCCGGAGCGATATCAGCTCAATAACAAGGATGGAAAGATTAACTAAAAAAGGTTAATTACCATGATACGCGACCAGGTATAAAGAAAAGAGACGGGCGTAGCATCTCGAACCGCTAATCATACCGATTAATTAAATTAATCGTTGGCACCAAGAAAGTGCAGAAGCCATTTTAACAGCACTTAACATAGCGCCATTTAATTAATTGAAATTTGTATCTTTTATTTAACAGTGCCGTTCGCCCTGTTGATAAATCTTGCCGCTGACGATCGTGCCGGCCCTCTCTGACAAAGAAATTTCCTTTTAGGATTCCCCCTGGTCGCTTTTGCGTTGCACTTGTTTAGTGCAGAGCCAATGCGCCGTTGCGGCAATAAAAAACGGGGCGCTGGCGGCCCCGTTGTTAAGTATTGATTATCATTCACGCGCCGTGGGACGCTTTACTTTTCTGCCTGTGCTTCCCGCGCGTCAGCACCGGCGATCGGCGCAGAAAGCACAGGCCGATCGTAAAGACGCAAAATCGTCATCCCTGACGGCTCGGCCCGCGCCATCCATGGCGCGGGACGCTTTACTCTTCTGCCTGTGCTTCCTGCGCTTTGGCATAGCGGATGCTTACGCAACGTGTACCTGCAAATTATGCTGCACCAGCACGTCGCCCAGCGTGTTGTCCGCCGCCAGCGCGGAGTTGTGATAAATATCGTACAGCTCGCCATTCACCTCACGTTGTCCAATGGTGTTCCAGACGCCATCGCCATTGTTCGTCAAGGTTACCTGGTTGCCGTCCGCCCCTTTGATCAACAGATCGTCCTGCGGTTTATCGGTGATGTTTAGCGCCTCATCGAGATCCAGTTTCACGCTGTTGGTGCCGGAGTCGCCCAGGTTGAGGATTTCGATATTCTCAATCTTCAGCCCCAGCGCGGTGAGATCCAGCTGGATATGCTCACCGTCCAGCACCAGCGTATCGGTACCGGCACCGCCGTCGATATGGGTGAAGTTCAGATCGCTTATCGTTACCGTATCAGCGCCGCTGCTGCCGGTTACCTCAGCGCCTTGCTGCTGCGTACCATCTTCCAGCACGATAGTGACGCCGCCAATGGTAAAGGTGGCGCTATCGTCAGCAGGCGTGCTGCCTACGGCCTGCTCGCTGGTATCTGACGCGGTGCTGGCGGTGGCCGCGGCGGTGCTGTCGGCCTCGGTGGTCAGCGTTGAATCAACCACTTTACTGGTGGCGACCCGCGTTGCGGCCTGCTCGCCGCTGTTAGCGGTAGCGAGGCTGCTGTCCTGATGCTGATCGGCCGCCAGCGCGTCGTCAGTGGTCAGCGCCATCAGCGACAGCGTCGCGACTTCGCTGGTGGACGCCACCGGCAACAGCGAGCCCAGCAGCAGCGTGGTGGAGGTCGAAGCCGGGTTACCCGCCGCGTCCACTGCCCTGACCGTCACGATAGAGTTAAGGTTAAGCGTGGTCAGCAAACCACCAGCAAACTTCGCGCTGTAGCGTCCCAGCGCATCAACGGTGGCCTGCTGGGTAGTGCCGTTTAGCGTGACGCTGACCGTGGTGCCCTGACGCAAGTTCAGCGTGCCGCCGGTGATCGTCAGGCCGGTTAACAGCACGCTCACCAGACTGAGCACCGGATCGACACCAATCACCGGCAGGTTATGGGTAATGGCATTAAAGCTGCCGCTGGTGGACGCGGTGTTCCCGACCGCATCGCTCACCGAAACGTTCACCGAATGCCCGCCGTCGGAAATATTACGCAGCGACGTTGACGGCACGTTCACGCTCCACGTGCCATTAGTGCCTACCGTGGTGGTGTATTGGGTTCCCGCCACGTTAACCGTCACCGTGCGGCCAATAGCGTTGGTCGCCGTACCGCTGATGCTTTCTGTGGTATTGGCCTCCGCCAGGTTCAGATAACCATCACCGCCAAAGAAGCTGTTCAGCGTCACGGTTGGCAGCGTATGGGTACCCACCTGCACTGAGCTGCTGGCGCTGCCGCTGACGCCCGCGTTGTTGGTAACGCTGACGTTAACCGCCTGCGTACCGTCGGCAATAGCCAACAGGCTGGCAGATGGCACCGACACACTCCAGGTGCCGTTAGCGCCCACGGTGCCGGTATAGCGGCTGCCCGCCAGGGTCACGTTCACCGTTGCGCCTTCTGCATTGGTTGAGGTACCGCTGATGATTTGCGTGGTTTGCGCATCCGTGGCGTTCAGCAAACCATCGCCAAACACCGGATTCAGCGTCAACGTCGGCGGCGTATGGGCGATAACGCTGACGTTGCCGGAGGCGTTGGCCACGTTGCCATAGGCATCGGTGGCGCGCACGCTGACCGTTTGCGTGCCGTCATTAATCGCCGCCAGATCGGCGCGCGGTACGCTCAGCGACCAGTTGCCGCCGCTGCCCACGGTGGTGGTGTAGCTGCGTCCGTTGAGCGTGACCACCACGCTGCTGCCGCTGCCCAGATTACTGCTGCTGCCGCTAATGGTTTGGTTGCTGTTCAAATCCACCGCGCTCAGCACGCCATCGCCGAAAATGGTATTTACGGTCAGGGCTGGCGGATTATTGCTTCCTATCTGGATGCCGGTATTGATGCTGGAAACGTTACCTACCGGGTCGGTGACCGACACGCCCACCGTTAAATTGCCATTCAGCAAGGTGCCGAGCAGATCGGGGGTGAGGTCGGCGCTGAAGCGACCGTCGCTGCCCACGGCAGCGTTCAGAACGATATTACCGACATTAATGCGTACCTGACTGCCCGCCGCCGCGTTGGCGACGGTACCGCTAACGGTTTGCGTAACCAGCGATTCCACCAGGCTCAGCACGCCGTTGCCAAACAGCGGCTCGAGCGTGATAACCGGCAGATTATGGATGCCAATCAACGCGCCCGCGGTAGCGCTGGTACTGTTGCCCGCGCTATCGGTCACCGTGACGGTCGCCGTCAGGTTGCCATCGGCCAGCCCCTGCAGCAGCGCTGGCGTCAGCGCCACGCTAAAGTTGCCGTTAGCATCCGCGGTGGTGAGCAGCGTCTGGCCGCCAATGGCAACGCTGACGCGCGCGCCCGGCTCGACGTTGCCCGCGCGGCCGCCAAGTACCTGGGTGACCAGCGCATCCGCCGCGTTCAGCAGCCCATCGCCAAACAGCGGCGACAGGTTCAGCGTCGGCGCGGTAACATCCACCACCAGTCCGGCATTGGTTGACGTGGTGTTGCCTGCCGCATCGGTCACGCTAACGCCTACCGTCAGGTTGCCTTCCGTCAGCGTCTGCAGGATATTAGGTTCCACGGTGGCGCTGAACACGCCGCCGTCGCCTACGGTCGCGGTCAGGTTGGTGCTGCCGATGTTAATCCGCACCGTTGCCCCGGCGGCGACGTTTTGCACCACGCCGCTAATGGTTTGCCCGGTCAGCAGATCGGCAATTCCGAGGAAACCGTTACCGAAAATAGGATCAAGGTTAATCACTGGCTCACTGCCAAAGATGCCGATATTCACCGACTGCGAGGCGGTGTTGCCCGCCGGGTCGGTTACCCGCACGCCCAGCGCCAGCGTACCATCCAGCAAATTGCCCAGATCCACGGCCGGAATGGTCAGCCCCCAGTTGCCGCCTGCGGTAACCTGCGTTTGATAGGTTTGATTGCCAAGCGTCACGACGACGGTAGAGCCGGTCGCCGCATTAATCACGCCGCCAATGGTTTGGTCCTGCCCCAGTTCGGCAATATTAAGCAGATTATCAACGCCAAGCACGCCCGCCAGGCTGCCAATAACCGGCACGTTATCCACAATCGCCGTCACGGTTTCGGTCACGGTGCGCTGGTTGCCTGCGGCATCGGTTAGCGTCAGGTTGAGATCGATATCGCCATCCTGCAACAGTTCCAGCACGCTCGGTGGTACCACAATTGCCCACTTGCCGTCCTGACCAACCCGCGCCGTCAGGGTAGTGCCGCCCAGCGTCAGATCGACCGTTGCGCCGATACCCGCCGAGGTGGTAATCCCGCTGATGGTCTGGCCGATGGCGGTATCCGCGGCGTTCAGGAAGCCGTCGCCAAACACCGAGTCCACCACCAGGTTCAGCGCCTGGTTAACGATTTTATTAACCGTCAGCGTAGCGTCGGTGCGGTTGCCCGCCTCATCATTGACGCGCACGCCCAGCACCAGCGGCCCTTCGGTCAGGCTGCCCAGCACTTCTGGCGAAAGATCGATGCTGAAGGTGCCATCCTCGGCCACCACGGCAGTGGCAATGGGGTTGCCGTCACCGAGGTAGATGCCCACGGTCTGCCCTTCCGCACCGCTGGCGCGCCCGGTTAACACTTGCGTAGCCAGAATGTCGGTGGCGTTGAGGATGTTATTACCCAGCAGCGCATCCAGCTCCAGCAGCGGCGCGCCAGTATCCACGGTAACGGTGCTGGTTGCGTTGCCGGTGTTGCCTGCAGCATCGCTCAGCGAGGCAGTAACAGTGTTGGTGCCATCCTCCAGAGCCTGCAGATCGGCGGCAGGTACGCTGGTTCTCCAGCTGCCATCGCCCTGCACCACTGCCCGATAGTTATTACCATTCAGGGTGACGATAACGGTACGGCCCACTTCCGATGTTGAAGCCGTTCCGCTAATGGTTTGCGCGCTGTTAAGCTCAGCGCCATTCAGCAGGCCATCGCCGGTAATCTCATTGATGGTCAGCGTTGGCGCGGTGCGATCCACCACCACCGTCGAGTTGGCGGATACCGTGCCCGCCGGGCCAGCTGCGGTAACCGTTACCGTATAGCTGCCGTCAGCAGGGAATGCGGCGGCATCAGGCGTAATGCTCCAGCTGCCGTCGGCGGTATCAATGGTGGCGGTGCCCGCTGGCGCGCCATTGACCTGTAGCGTAATGGTGCCGCCTTCTGCGCCAAAGTTAGCAAAGCTGCCGGTAAAGGCCGGTAGACCTTCGCCCGCGTTGATGATGTTATCGCCGGTCACCGAGGCCAACGTCAACAGCGGGCCTTCCGGTGGGGTGACATCCACACTAACGGTGGCGTCGGCGCTGCCGCTGTTGCCTGCCGGATCGGTCACCGTCACCGTAATGGTGCCGCTCGGTGCGGTCAGCTGCGCCAGCGCTTCCGGCGGCACACTCACACTCCAGTCGCCGTTGGCGTCCACAATGCCGCTCAGCTGGCTGTCGCCGATGGTCACCGCCACCACAGAACCCGGCTCCGCGCCGGTTGCGCTGCCGGTCAGCGTCTGCGTGGTGATGCTTTCCGCATAGTCGAGGGCATTGTCGCCGGTAAAGTCGTCGATGGTGACCACCGGCACGCTGGTATTGACGTTAAATTCACCAATCGCGGTGGCGCTGTTGCCATTCGCATCGGTGGCGGTCACGGTCAGACTGCCGTTGCCCTGCGCCAGCGCGGTCAGCGCACCAGCAGGCAAATCAGCGGTCCAGGTACCATTCGCATTTACGGTCGCCGGATAGTCGTTATCACCCAGCGTGACGACAATGCTGGTGGCGCCCCCGGTAGTGCCGCTGAGCGTCGCGCCCGCCGCCGCATCGGCCGCCGTCAGTTCGCCATCGCCAAACGGCGGATTCACCGTTGGCGCGGGCGGCGTTAGCGCGGTAGTAAAGGTTTCGGTGCGTTCAACCACGTTGCCCGCGCTGTCGATCACCGTTACCACAATGTCGTGTGGGCCGTCGCTCAGGCCGTTCAGCGCGCCCGCTGGCAGAGCCACTGACCAGTTGCCATCGCCGTCAACGGTGCCGGTATAGAGCGTTCCGCCAACATCGATTCTGAGCTGCACGCCCTGATTATCACCGCCTGCGCCGGTGCTGCCGCTTAGCGTTAACGCGCCGGAAGCTTCATCAATATTCAATATGCCATCGCCAAATGGCGTATCAATCACCGGCTCCGGCAACGTAACCGCGGTCACTACCTCAAGCGGTTCCGTGGTGCTGGTGTTACCTACCGCGTCGCTGGCGGTCACCGTGATGGTATGGGTGCCGTTACCCAGATCGGCCAGCTGTTGCGGCGTTAGATTTAACGTCCAGTTACCACCATTATCCACCGTGGCAGCCAGCGGCTGATCGTTGTTCAGCCCGCTGATGGTGACGTTCACCGTCTGACCCGCGCCGCTTACGCCGGTTTTCCCCGTCAGGGTTTGCGTTACACCAGCTTCCGTGGCATCCAGTGCGCCGTTGCCAAACGGCAGATCGAGCGTTGCAGCTGGCAGCGTATTCACAATAACCTGCACCGTCTCACTGTCGGTATCGGTATTGCCCGCCGCATCGGTGACGGTGATGGTTATCGGCAATGCGCCATCCGGCAATGCCTGCAACTGCGCTGGCGTTAAGTCAACGCTCCAGCCGCCGTCGCCATCTACCGTTACCGGATAAGCGGTGCCGTTAATGGTAACGGTCACGGTTTGCTCGCCGCTGACGCCGGTGCTGCCGCTTAAGGTGGCGCCCGCAGCCGCCTCCGTTGCATTAAGCTGGCCGTCGCCGAACGGCGTTTCCAGCGTCGCTGCCGGTAAGTTGTTAATGATGGTAGTGAAATCGGTCGAGGCGGTATCGCTGTTGCCCGCGCGATCGGAGACGGTGACGTCAATGGTATGCGGGCCGTCGGCAAGCGTTGCCAGCTGCTGCGGCGTCAGCGTCAGCGACCAGTTGCCGTTTGCGCCGACCACCGCCGTGAGCGGGTCGCCGTTGTTCAGACCGCTAATTACCACGCTAACGATCTGCCCGCTGCCGCTGATGCCGGTGCTACCGCTGATGATCTGGTTTACGCCCGCTTCGGCAACATTCAGCGCGCCATCAACAAACGGCGTAGTAATGGTTGCCTCCGGCTGCGTGGCGATTAGCAAGTCCACGCTGCCCTGCGCGGCTGCCGGGTTACCGGCGGCATCGCTGGCGCTCACCACAATCTGCGCGGTGCCATCCGGCAACCCGCTTAAGTCATCGGCAGGCACCGTGACCTGCCAGTTGCCGTCGGCATCTACCGTGGTGGTATAGCTCAGCGTGCCGATCGCGATGGTGACCGGCGTCCCTTCCGCCAGGTTGGTGGCGCTGCCGCTTAAGGTTTGCTCCACGGCGGCTTCCGCTGCGCTGATGATGCCGTCGGTGAACGGCGCATCCAGCGTCAGCGTCGGCAAGGTATTAATCGCCACGGTAAAGTCGGCGCTGCTGCTGTTAACGTTGCCGTTAGCATCGCTGACCGAGACGATAGCGGATATCGGGCCATCCTCAAGCGCCAACAGATCGCCGCTGGGAATCGTGATAATAAAGCCGCCGCCGCCGTCGGCAGTGCCGGTGTAGGTGCGACCGTTCAGGGTCACGGTGACCTGCTGACCAGCAGCGGTAAGACCGGTAATGTTAATGCCCGCCAGCGCCTCAGGCTGATTAAGAATGCCATCCGCACCGACCACTGCCTCCACGTCAAACAGAATCGGCGGGTTGGTATCTACCGTAAAGGTTCCGCTGCCCTGCGCCGGGTTGCCTGCAACGTCCGCGCCGCTGACGGTCACGCTGTTATTGCCCTGCGGCAAGGCCTGGGCCGCTTCAGCAGGCACCGTGACGCTCCAGCCGCCGTTGGCGTCAACGGTCGCGGTGTACTCCTCGTCGTTCAGGATCACGGTAAGCGTGCTGCCTTCCGGCAGACGCTGGCTGCTGCCGCTAATGATCAGTCCCTGCGCCGCCTCCTGCGCATTAACAATATCGTCGTCGGTCAACGGATCGACGCTAATCGTCGGCTGGCTGGCGGCGCTGGCGATAACGGTAAAGCTACCTTCAACCGCCGTAGGGTTCCCCGCCGTATCCGTTGCGCGCACGATAAAGTTTTGCGCGCCGTCCGCCAGCTGCGCCACGGCCGCCTGCGGTACCGTAACGCTCCAGTCGCCGTCTGCGTCTACCGTGCCGGTATAGCTGGCGCCGTTCAGCGTAACGGTTACCGTCCGGCCGGCCGCTAAATCACTGCTGCTGCCGGTCAGGGTTAACGCCTGGCCCGCTTCCGCCTGGTTGAGATAATCATCGGTGGAGACCGGATCCAGCGTCAGCGTCGGCAGATTGTCCGGGTTGGCGACCACGGTGATCGGACGATCAACCGTGCTGGCATTGCCCGCCGCATCGGTCAGGGTCACGCTGAGCGGCGTCTCGCCGTCAGGCAACCCTTGCAGCACGCTGGCGGGCACGGTGACGCGCCAGCTGCCGCCGTTCAGCACCACCGTTTGCAGCGGCTGTCCATTGAAATTCACCGTCACGGTCTGACCAACTTCGCTTTGGCTGGCGGTACCGCTAATCACCAGATCCTGTAGCGTCTCCGCTGCGTTTATGGTGTCATCCGTCGCCACCGCGTTAATTGTCAGGCTCGGCGCGCTGTAATCGACGCTGACGGCATTCTCTACCGTCCCCACATTGCCCGCCGCATCAGTAGCGGTGACCACAATCGGTAACACGCCGCCATTGAGATCCTGCAACGTCCCGGCATCCAGCGTCAGCGTCCAGTTGCCGTTGTTGTCTACCGTTGCCGGATAGTCAACGCCATCCAGCGCGACGATAACGCTTTGCCCCGCGCCGGTCGCGCCGCTGGTGCCGCTAAGCGTTTGCGTGCTTTCCGCCTCGCTGATATTCAGATAACCATCGCCAAAAGGCGTGGTGATGGTCGGTGCCAGCTGCGTATTTTGCACGGTCAGCGTACTGGTGCTGCTTCCTGGGTTGCCCGCCGCATCGCTAACGGTAACGGTGAGCGGATAGTCGCCGTTGTTGATGCCCGCCAGCGCACCGGCAGGCAGATCGAGCGTCCAGTCGCCGTTGGCGTCGGTTTCGGTGGTCCAGGTTTGACCATTTAACGCTACCGTCACCGTCTGGCCTTCCCCTGCCGTACTGCTGCCGCTAACGGTAACCGGTGCGGCGGCTTCAACAGCATTGATGCGGTTATCGCCCGCTATCGCGTCGATGGTCAGCGTTGGCGGCGTGGTATCGACCGTGACGCTGCTGTCCAGCGTACTGCTATTGCCTGCGGCATCGCTGACGGTGACCAGCAGCGGGCTTTCCCCTGGCGGTAGCGCCCCCAGCGCCTCGGCAGGCAGCGTTACGCTCCAGTTGCCGTTGGCATCAACCGTTCCGCTGTAGTCATTGCCATCCAGCGTGACCGTGACGCTCTGACCGCTGCCGGTAAGGCCGGTATTGCCCTGCAGCTGCTGCGGCGCAGCGCTTTCCGCAGCGTTGATCACGCCATCGCCAAACGGCGTTTGCAGCGTCGCGTCAGGCAAATTGTTAATCTGCACCACAAGGTTGCTGCTGTTGCTTACCGCATTGCCTGCCGCGTCGGTGGCAGTTACCGTTACCGGCAGGTTGCCGTCAGGCAGACCGGCCAGCGCGGTAGCCGGAATGGTGACGCTCCACGCGCCGTTGGCCCCCACGGTGGTGGCATAGGTGCGATCGTTAAAGGTCACCGTCAGCGGCGTACCATTGGCGAGATTGTTACTGGAGCCGCTAATCAGCAGTTCGCTGGCGGCTTCGGTGGCGTTCAGGTAGCCATCGTCGCTCAGCGGCGCAATGGCGATGCCGGAAAGCGCATTGTTAACGGTGATATCCAGCGTCTGGCTGGCGGCGTTGCCTGCTGCATCGCTGACCGTCGCGCCGATGGTTGCCGTGCCGTTAGCCACATCGGCCAGATCCGCGGCGGGCACGCTAACGCTCCAGCCGCCGCCTGCCTGTACCGTCGCACTGTAATCCTGACCGTTTAAGGTCACGGTAACGATTTGTCCCGGCTCGACATTGGTGGTGGTGCCAGATACCCGCTGCGCGGTTTGCTGCTCGGCGCCATCCAGCACATTGTTGCCAGCAAAGCTATCCAGCGTAACGGTCGGCAGGTTGGCCGCCGCCGCTTTTACCGCCAGCGGCGTAGTTACCGTGGTGGCGTTACCTGCTGTATCGCTGCCGGTGACGCTGAGCGTATAGCTGCCGTCCGGCAACGCGCCCAGATCCGCCGCCGGAATGGTCAGCGTCCAGTTGCCATCGTTGCCGACGGTGGTGGTGTAGTCGGTGCCGTTGAGATTAACGGTGATGTTGCTGCCCGCTTCCCCGTTACCGGCGAGATCGAGCGGCTGGGTCACCTCACTGGCGTTGAGCACGCCGCCGCTAACCGGCGTGGTTACCGTTACCGGCGGTGCGCTGGTGTCTACCGTGACGGTGGCATTGCCGCTGGCGCTGTTGCCTGCCGCATCGCTGACCGTCACCGCCAGGTTGTTCGCGCCCTCATCCAGCGCGGCGAGATCGGCGGCGGGCAGCGTAACGCTCCAGCTCCCGTCGGGCGCGACGCTGCCGTTGTAGGTGCTGTCGCCCAGCGTAACCGTGACCGTCTGTCCAGCGCCGCTGACGCCGGTATTACCGGTCAGCACGCCATCCTGCGTGACGTCTTCGGCGTTAAGATAGCCGTCACCAAACGGCGGATTAACGGTGACCGTCGGCTGTGCGGCAACCGCCACGTTCAGCGTGGCATTGCTGGTGATGGTTGTGCCGGTATTGTCGGTTACGCTGGCGCTGACGCTGAGTGGCCCATCGTCCAGCCCGGTCAGATTTTCTGCCGGCACCGTCACGCTCCATGCGCCGTTGGCGCCCACCGTGCCGGTAAAGATTGCGCCGTTCAGTGTGACCTCGACCGTGCCGCCAACCGGCACGTTAACGCTGGTGCCGTTAATCACCAGATCCTGCGCCGCTTCGGTAGCGTTCAGGTAGCCGTCTCCCGCCAGCGGTGCCAGCGCGATGCCGCTAATGGCGGTGTTGACGGTAAAGCTGCCGCTGGCGCTGGCGCTGTTGCCCGCCACGTCGTTGACGCTGACGCTCAGCGTCTGGCTGCCATCGCTCAGGCCGTTTAGCGCCTCCGCCGGTAGCGTGACGCTCCAGCTGCCGTCGCCGTCCACCAGGCCGGTAAAAATGGCGCCGTTCAGGGTAACGGTAACGGTTTGTCCTGCGGGGACATTGGTGGTGGTGCCGGTAAGCACCTGCGCCACCTGCTGTTCGGCGCTATCCAGTACGCCGTTGCCCGCGAAGGTATCCACGGCGACGGTAACCGCAGGCGGATTCGCTGCGCCGGTATTTACCGTCAGGTTAACCTGCTCCGTGGTGCTATTGCCGGAGGCGTCGCGCGCCGCGATGGTGATGGCGTTCGGCCCCTCTTCCAGCCCAAGCAGCGTGGCTGACGGGATCTCCACCGCCCACTGCCCGTTAACGCCAACGGTGCCGGTAAAGCTCTGCCCGTCCACGGTCACGGTAATGGTATTGCCCACCTCTCCGCTGCCGGTCAGCGCCAGCGGCTGTTGCTGCTCGGCGGCGTTTAGAATGCCGTCGCCGGAAGGATCGTCAATCGTCAGCGCTGGCGGCGCGTTATCCACGCGCAGGGTTGCCTGGTCGCTGGTGCGGTTACCGTTGGCATCGCTGACCAGTACGTTAACCGGATAGTCGGTGTTGTTGCTGAGCGCGCCGAGCGCCCCTGCCGGAACGTTGACCGCCCACAGCCCATTCTCGCCTACGTTGGTGGTGTAATTAACGCCGTTCAGCGTCACGGTGACGCTATCACCTGCGCTGCCTGAACCACTGATGCTCAGCGGCTGCCCCTGCTCCGTGGCATTCAGAATATTATCTTCTGCCAGCGGATCGAGGGTAAAGGCGGGAGCGGCGGTAGCGATGGTGACCGGCTGTAGCGCGGTGGTGCTGTTGCCGTCAGCGCTGGTCGCGGTAACGCTAAGATCGTAACGGCCATCGGCCAGTTCCTGTAGCGCGCTGGCGGGCAGACTAACGCTCCAGCTGCCGTCGGCGGAAACCGTGGCGGGATAATCGACGTTATTCAGCGTGACCGTGACGCTGCTGCCCGCATCGGTCGAGCCGCTTACCACCAGCGGATTCGCCTGTTCGCTGGCGTTAACCACGCCATCGCCAGAAGGTGGATTAATGGTCAGCACCGGTGCGCTGGTTTCTACGGTAACCGGCGTGGTGCTGCTATTGGTATTTCCGGCCGCGTCGGTCACGGTCACCACAATCGGATTACTGCCCGGCGGCAAATCCTGTAGATCGCTGGCTGGAACGGTCACCGTCCAGTTGCCGTCGCCATCCACCGTTGCCGGATAATCGTTGCCATTCAGAGAGACCACCACCTCCTGGTCGCCGCCGGTGATGCCGGTGCTGCCGCTTAGCGTTTGATCCTGGGTCAGTTCCGGGCCAGAAAGCACGCCGTCGCCAAACGGCACGTCCAGCACCGGATCAGGCAGCGGCGCGATCGCCACGTTTAAGGTGCTGTTGCTGCTTAGCGTGCCGCCGTTGCCGTCCGGCACGCTGGCAGTGACCGTTAGCGGCCCGTCGCTCAGCGCGGTGAGATCGGCCGCCGGAATGCTGACGCTCCATGCGCCGTTCGCGTCGGTGGTTCCGGTATAGGTCTCGTTGTTAAAGCTCATTGTGACCGTGCTGCCCGCCGCCACGCCGGTCGCATTGCCGCTAATGGTTAACGGTGCGGCCGCCTCAGCGGCGTTCAGATAATTGTCTTCAGAGATCGGTGCGATCGCCAGCGCCGCGCCACCCGCAGGCTGCACGGTAAAATCACCGCTGGCGCTGGCGCTGTTGCCCGCGAGATCGCTTACCGTCACCTCCAGCGTCTGGCCGCCCGCAGCAAGATCCGCCAGATCCGCCGCCGGTACGGTAACGCGCCATGTGCCGCCCGCCTGCACCGTGCCGGTATAGTCAACGCCGTTCAGGGTGACGGTAACCGTTTGTCCTGCCGTTACGTTGGTTACGCTCCCGGTAACCAGCTGATCGACGCCGCGCTCAGCGCTGTCCAGCACATCATCGCCAGCAAACGCATCGAGGGTTAACACCGGCAGTAAAGCCGGATCGGCCACCACCACTAACGCGCTGCCGCTGGTGGTGACGTTACCGATTTCATCAGTGGCGCTCACCGTCAGGGTGTAATTACCGTTCGCCAGCGCGGCCAAATCGTCGGCAGGAATCGTCACTGACCACTCGCCGTTTTGCGGCACGGTAACGGTGTATTCGTTGCCGTTGAGCGTTACCGTGACGGTTGAGCCTGCTTCCGCGCTGCCGCTAACCGCCAGCGGCGCGCCCGCCTCGCTATTGTTCAGATAACCATCACCGGCAAGCGGCGTATTGAGCGAGAGCGTCGGCGCCACGGTATCGACATTCAGCAGCGTCTGCTGGGTTATCACGCCGCCCGAGGGGCTGGTCGCCGTGGCATTCAGCACATAGCCGCCATCCGCCAGCGCCGCTAAATCGCTGACGGGCACCGTGACCGACCAGCTGCCATCACTGCCTACCGTGGTGTTATAGGTAATATCGTTCAGGGTAACGGCGATGGCATCGCCTGGGCTGCCGCTGCCGCTCAGCGTCAACGGCGTCCCCTGTTCCGGCCCGCTAAGAATGCCATCGCCCGCAACGGGATCCAGCGTCAGCGTCGGAGAAGGCAGGGAAGGATCGACAGCCAACGGAATATTGCCAATCTGAGTAGTGGTACCTGCCGCGTTGGTCAGCGAGACGCTAAGCGAATATTCGCCGTTTTCCAGCGTCGCCAGCGCGCTGGCCGGAATGGTTATTGCCCAGCGACCGTTGGCCTGCACCACGCCAGAATAGTTAACGCCATCGAAATTCACCGTTACGCGATCGCCTGCGGTGCCGGTGCCGCTAACCAGCAGATCCTGTTGCAGCTCATCACCGCTTAGCTGGTTATCGCCGGAAATCGGCGTATCCACCGTGCCGGTGGCCGGTGCGGTATTGACGTTGAATGTGCTACTGGTGGTGCCGCTGTTGCCCGCCGCATCAGTTACCGTCAGGGTGATGGTATTCGCGCCCTGCGGCAAATTTTGCAAAGCGCTGCCGGGAAGGGTGACGCTCCAGCTGCCGTCGTTACCCACCGTACCGGTATAGGTGTTGCCGCCGAGGGTAATGGTAATGGTCTGACCGGCGCCGGTGACGCCGGTATTACCGGTTAGCGTTTGGTCGCTGCCCGCTTCGTTGCCGTCCAGCGTGCCGTCGCCAAACGGCGGGTTAAGGCTCGGCTGCGGTAGCGTCACCAGCACGGTTAAATCAGCGCTGTCGCTGACAACGGCGCCAGAGGCATCGGTTACGGTAGCGGTAATGTTTTGCGTACCGTTGGTAAGGCCAGCAAGCGCCGAGGCGGGGATCGAGATACTCCATCCGCCGTTGCTGCCAACCAGCCCGGTATAGTTAACCCCGTTAAAGGTGAGCGTAACGGTGCTGCCGGCTGCCACGCCGGTGGTGGTGCCGCTGATAATCAGCGCCGTCTGGGCTTCGCCCGCGTTCAGGTAATTGTCGCCGCTAATGGGCTGGGTGATGGTCAGCGTTCCCTCTACCGGCTCTGGTGTGCCGCCGCCGTCTCCACCGCCGTCTCCACCGCCATCGCCGCCGCCATTCCCGCCGTCACCGCCGCCGTTATTGTCATCATCACCGCCACCGCCACCGCCGCCACCGCCCGCAGAGGCGATACCCACGCCCGCCAGACCCAGCACCCCGGCGATCCCCACCGCGGTGGTCAGGTTATCGCCTAGCAGGGCATTATCAGCCAGCAGTAGCGGCTCGATATCACCCAAAGATTCATAAGTTGGCGTAAGCGCCATCGCCGTGGTATCCGCGCCCTCGCTGGCGGCCGGAAATAGCGCGTGTTCAGGCGGATTCACGCCGTCGTCAAACACCAGTTCGCTGTGTTCGCCGTTCTCATCATTCAGGAAGAAGCGCTGATAGCGCACCACGCTGCCATCCTGCATATGCAAGATCAGATCGTCGCCCTGACGTTCAAAAGAGGTTACTGCGGCCCGTGTAGCGTTAACCCTGACGACGCTTGGCTCACTAAGCAGAATGGTGCGGGAAGCGTTGGTGCTGTTTTGCGAGAGTAAGGTGCCGTTTTCGCGTGAAATAATATCAACGCGCCCGGAGGAGAGCTGTGCCATCTGAAACCCCTTTTACACAAGTTGAGGTAATGTTTAAAATAATCAAAGTAAAGATATGCTTATAGTTATTCCGTATAAACAGAAGCCACTACATGTCTTTAGATTGAAGCTTACCTGGTGTGAAAAAGGGGAACAGACGCTACAGAAAGATCCACGCCCCTGGTTTAATCAGTTTTACTGCCATTATTTTCTTTTTTACGCTTCAGGTATAATCAGAAACCGCTGCGCTAGTCCTGAATAATTTTTATCGTGACCATAAAATAAAATTATATAAATGATAATTAAACCTTATGAATCGACAGGGTTAACTGAAAGGAGGCTTGATTATATTTTGGTTAATTATTTGTGTTATGAAAGAGTTAATGCCACGTAACGGTGTGTCGTGAGAGCGGGTTTTCAGTGCAAGGAATTACTGACGACGACCGGTAAAGGCCTGAGAATATTTTTGTCAATCGGTGATATTTCACACAATTTCGTGGTTTATTGCGTGAGCTTTTCGCCACTGTTTTCGCCAGAGACAGGTTCATTTGCCGTTTGTGTTACACCACTTTATTACCCGGTAAAATATTGCGCTAAAGACGGATTAAAACCGGCAATCTGTACGATACTTTTTCGCAGTCAGTTCGCCGTTGTGATGACTTTTAGCGCGTTTAGCCAGGAAATTTCCTGAAAAGCCCGATAAAAAAATAAAATTAATTAACAAGTGGCCCATTATCGTTTAATAAGCTTGCTGGCGCAGATTGGCTGTAGCCGTCATCCTGCCGGGATGAAAGGCTGCTCTGCCGGTTGATTTTGTGTTAAAAAGGAACCCCTTTGCGCATCATGGAAACTGAACAATGACATCAACGGATATTGAACAGACACGGAAGAGCCAGTTCCCGGTGCAGATGGCGACGCGCATCGCTTTTTTGATTGCGGGAATCGGCATGTCGACGTGGGCGCCGCTGGTGCCTTACGCCAAATCACGTCTGGATGTCAGCGATGCGGCACTGGGCGCTCTGCTGCTGTTTCTTGGCCTTGGCTCGCTGATCGCCATGCCGCTAACCGGCTCGCTGGTAGGCAAACAGGGCTGCAAGCGCGTTATTATCTGCTCATCTTTAGTGGTTATGCTGCTGTTGCCGTTTATGGCGACGCTCTCCTCTCCCGTGACGCTGGCGATGGCGCTGATGCTGTTTGGCGCGGCTATCGGCGTGCTGGATGTGGCAATGAATATTCAGGCGGTTGAGGTAGAAAAGGCGGCAGAACGCACCATGATGTCCGGTTTTCATGGTTTTTACAGCATTGGCGGTATTGCCGGTGCGGGTCTGGTTAGCGTCATGCTGTGGCTGGGCCTGCCGCCGCTGCAGGCGGTGCTGGTAATGGTGCTGCTGCTGGCGCTGCTGCTGCTCAGCAGTCAACGCTGGCTTCTGACGGAGAAGACGCATCAGGAAGATACGCCGCTGTTTGTCATGCCTCGCGGCTGGGTGCTGTTCCTGGGCGTGCTCTGTTTTATTCTGTTTCTTACCGAAGGCGCAGTGCTTGACTGGAGCGCCCTGCTGCTGACGCAGGAGCGTCATCTGCCCGCGGCGCAGGCCGGACTGGGCTACGCGGTATTCTCAGTTGCCATGAGCATTGGTCGTTTAACCGGCGACCGTGTGGTTAACCGCTTCAGTAACCGCCTGGTGCTGGCGGGCGGCTGTCTCTGCGCGGCGCTGGGCGTGCTGTTGTTAATTAGCGTGGATAATGTCACGGTAGCGCTGCTCTCGTTTTTACTGATCGGTTTTGGCGCGGCCAATACCGTGCCGATTTTATTCAGCGCCGCCGGGCGTCAAACCGTGATGCCGGTAAATATGGCGGTTTCCGCAATGACAACCATTGGATATGCCGGTATTCTGGCAGGCCCGGCGTTAATCGGTTTTGTGGCGCACGGCTTTGGTCTGGTGACGGCGTTTGCCGCCATTGTGGCTCTTCTGGTCGCGGTTGCGGCCAGCGCACGGCTGGTAACGCGTTAAATGGTCAGGTGCCCTCTTTCATCATGATGTACAAGTTTCCTTTATCTTCCAGCAACGTTACGCGTTTTTTCGTGATGTTTATTCTGCTGCTGCTGCTGGCGCTGGGCTTTATGGTTCATAACGCGGTTAATGCCTGGCTGACGGAAAAACGCTATGCCATGGCGGATATTACCCGTTCGGTGCAGAAACGCGTCGATACCTATCGCTTCGCCACCTGGCAGATTTATGAGAACCTGGCGGCCAGCGCCGCCGGAAGCACCCCCTCTGCCAGTCTGCAGGAGACGCGGCTGCGCCCGGATGTCTATTATCTGGAAAAAATGCGCCGCAAAACCGAGGCGCTGATTTTCGGCTCACACGACAGCAGTACGCTGGATATGACGCTGCGCATGTCTAATTATCTCGATACGCTGTGGGGCGCGGAAAACAGCACCTGGTCGATGTATTTTCTTAACGGGCAGGACAATAGCCTGATTTTGATCTCTACCCTGCCGCTGAAAGATATGGCAACGCGTTATAAAGAGAGCGCCATCAGTAATATCGTCGATGCCCGGCGCGCGGAAATGCTGCAACAGTCCAACGCGCTGGATGAGCGTGAAAGCTTCTCGCCGCTGCGTCGTTTCGCCTGGCAGAACGATCACTATTTTACCGTGCGCACCACCTTTAATCAGCCGGGGCATCTGGCTACCGTGGTGGCTTTTGATATGCCGGTGAACGATCTGATCCCGCACAATATGCCGCTGGAAAACTTCCAGCTGAAGCAGGACGCGACGCTCAATAGCAGCGCGGCCAGCGATGACGAGCTACAAAATACGCGTATCACGATCAATAACCCTAATATTGAAATCGCCGCGTCGCTGCCCAGCACGCCGCTGCAGCTGATCTATCGCATTCCGATCGCGACGCTGGCTCTGGATACGTTGCGCAATCTGCTGTGGCCGCTGCTGGTTGATCTGCTGCTGCTGCTGATGTCGCTGGCGGGCCTGTTTTTGCTGCGTCAACAGTCGTTGCGCCCGGGAGAGAACCAGAGCGCCGAGCTGGACGCGCTGCGTATGCTCAACGAAGAGATTGTCAGCAGCCTGCCCGTTGGCCTGCTAGTGTATGACTTCGCCAGCAACCGCACCATTATCAGCAATAAAATCGCTGAGCATCTGTTGCCGCATCTGAATTTGCAGAAGATCGTGAATATGTCAGATCAGCATCAGGGCATGCTCCAGGCCACGGTGAATAACGAAGTGTATGAGATTCGCCACGCCCGCAGCCAGCATTCGCCGCATGCGCAGCTGTTCCTGATGCGCGATCAGGATCGCGAGCTGCTGGTGAATAAAAAATTGCAGAAGGCGCAGCAGGTGCTGGATCGCAATCATCAGCTGCGTCAACAGCTACTACAAAACCTTGGTCATGCGCTGCATCGTCCGCTGCAGAAAGTCGTGGCGCAGTTGCAGACGCTCAGCGAAACCAGCGACGACGATCATGCGCTGGATGCGCTGGAAAACAGCCAGGCGCTGGCGCGTCTGGTGGATGATATTGTGCTGCTGAACCGGCTGGAGACCCATGACTGGGCGCCGGACGCCGCCTCGTTTAATCTGCAATCGTTGTTGGATGAGTTAACGCTGGAGCTGCTGCCGCTGTCACGCCGTAAAGGATTGACGCTACTGGTACGCAACCAGCTTAACAGCGATGAGATGCGCTTTGGCGACAGCCGCGCGATTTACAAGGTGCTGGCCACCCTGCTCCACTATTCGCTGACCACCACCAGCTGGGGCAAGATTACGCTGGAGGTGGATTCGCCTGCCGATCGTCCCGATCGGTTGAACATTCAGATTGTGGATACCGGCGCGGGACTGACGCGCGACGAACTGGGCAATAATGATTTTCCGTTCCTGGGAGAAACCACCGGGGATCGTTTCGGGCAGGCTTCCGGCCTCGCCTTTTTCCTGTGCCGCCAGCTGTGCAAGCAGATGGGCGGGCATCTGGAAATTCTTGCCCGGCCAGATATTGGCACGCGCTACAGCATTTTGTTGCACGTGCCGCCGGAGCATCAACAGCAGCAGGAAGAGAAGCTGCTGGAAGATGTCATTATGCTTATCGACATCGCTGTTGATGACATTCGCAAAATCGTTACCCATCAGTTGGAAAACTGGGGCGCGAAGTGCATTACGCCGGATGAACGCTTTGCCGGCCAATCGCACGATATCCTGATCACCGACGACCCGGCGCGGCTTTCCGGCTGGTCGTTGTTGCTGACGGATAATGAACTGGGCTTTACCGTCCTGAATGAACAGCAGTATCGGGTTAATTTTAATCTGAGTAGCGCGTTACAGGATGCGTTGTTACAGCTGATCGAGAAACAGCTATCTCAGGATATGTCGCCTGCCGGAGACGATGAAGAAGAGGAAGCCGTTCCGTTGATTAGCGGCGGGTACTACCAGCTATTTGTCGAGACAGTACCGGAAGATGTACAGAGACTGTATACTGAGGCGTCGAACAGGGATTACGCGACGCTTGCTCAGACAGCGCATCGCCTGAAAGGGGTATTTGCCATGCTTAATCTGGTACCCGGCAAGGAGCTTTGTGAACAGCTGGAACAGCACATTAAAGCGAGTGACGATTTAAACATCAAAAATACCACCAGTGATATTGACGCTTACGTCAATCAACTGCTGCAGCAAGGTAACCAATAAGATGAATAATTTGAACGTAATTATTGCCGATGACCATCCAATTGTTCTGTTTGGCATTCGTAAATCTCTTGAACAGATTGAATGGGTCAACGTAGTTGGTGAGTTTGAAGACTCGACAGCATTGATCAATAGCCTTTCTAAACTGGACGCCAACGTCCTGATTACCGACCTCTCCATGCCTGGCGAAAAATATGGCGACGGCATTACGCTGATCAAATATATCAAACGCCACTATCCGGATCTGTCGATTATTGTTCTGACCATGAACAATAACCCGGCAATCCTCAGCGCCGTGCTGGATCTGGATATCGAAGGCATCGTACTGAAACAGGGTGCGCCGACCGACCTGCCGAAAGCGCTGGCGGCACTGCAGAAAGGGAAAAAATATACCCCGGAAAGCGTGGCCAAGCTGCTGGAGAAAATCAGCGCAGGCGGCTATGGCGATAAGCGCCTGTCGCCGAAAGAGAGCGAAGTGCTGCGCCTGTTCGCCGAAGGCTTCCTGGTGACTGAGATCGCCAAAAAGCTGAACCGCAGTATCAAAACCATCAGTAGCCAGAAAAAATCAGCCATGATGAAGCTGGGCGTGGATAACGATATCGCCCTGCTGAACTACCTCTCCTCGGTCAGCACCACCGCACCGATGGATAAAGAGTAAATCTGAGTAACGCGTCAGGGAGGACGCGTTATTATCAATCGGCACCGATAAACAGACCCAACGCCAGCATTGGGTGCGTTTTAGATAGCGCTGCTGCCTTACACGCCACGTATTTTCCTGACGCGCTCGGCATAGATCGCCAGCGAGGTTTTTAACGTATCCAGCGTGACCGGCTTCGACAGACAATTATCCATACCCGCCTCCATACAACGCTGTTTCTCTTCCGCCAGCGCATTCGCCGTTACGCCAATAACCGGGAAGGTTTGCCCAAGCTGGCGCAGACGCTGCGTTAAGCGATAGCCATCCATATTCGGCATATTCACGTCGGTAAGCACGATATCGATTTCGCTGCGGCTAATCACATTCAACGCATCCACGCCATCCTGCGCGGTTTTTACCCGATATCCCAGCGAGCTAAGCTGATCGGAAAGCAGCATGCGGTTGATCGGATGATCGTCCACCACCAGAATCAAAATGTCATGATTATCAATGCCGGGCTGCTCCGGCACCGGCAGCGACGCCAGGCCATCCGGCACGTCCACCACCACGCTATAGATTCTGCCCAGCAGGGCTGGCAGCTCGTGCGGCATCGCGGTGCTGTAGATCCAGCGCCCAGGTTTGAGTTCATACGGCACATCAATATGCGCACCGTCAAAGGTGATAATCGCGCGCACCGGCAGCTCCGGCTGGAAATCATAATCGGTAATGATCACGTCATCCGCGCCCCACTCGCCATCGTCAAGACGCCGCACCTGAATACCATGCGCCTGCAACAGCCGGGTCATAAAGTCAGAGAGCGCATCGTTACGCAACGCCAGCCAGATCTGCTTATCTTCCAGACCTTCATGCAGCACCGGCGCCATCACCTGGCTGTTATAGAGCGGAATGCGCACAATAAACTGGCTGCCCATGCCCGGCTCCGATTCCACTTCAATATCACCGTCCATCATATTGATCAGCTTTTCACAGATCGCCAGCCCAAGGCCGGTTCCCTGGAAATTCCGCTGCACCCCGGTGCCGACCTGGAAGAAAGGATCGAACAGGCGGGTGATCTCTTTATTGGCAATGCCAACGCCGGTATCACGCACGCGCACCGCCAGATAGCCCTGACGAATATAGGCATGCAAAATAATGCAGCCGGTATGGGTGAATTTGATGGCGTTGTTAAGCAGGTTGGAAATCACCTGCTGCAGGCGCATCGGATCGCCATCCAGCGCCACCGGCACGTCATATTCAATAAAGCAGTAGAGCGTCAGGCGCTTTTTCACCACCAGCGATAAATAGTTGGCGGTGATATGGGTAATGATCTCGCGCGGCGCAAAAGGACGCGGTTCGATTTGCAGCTGTTCCGACTCAATTTTCGAGAAGTCGAGAATATCGCTGATGATTTTCAGCAGCAGGCTGGAGGAGTTATTCATTGCCGTGACCAGCGAATCCACCCCTTTCGGCAGCTGCTTGGTCTGCAATAAATCGAGGTTACCGATAATGCCATACAGCGGCGTGCGCAGCTCATGGCTGACGGTCGCCAGGAACATCGACTTCGACTGGCTCGCCTGCTCGGCCGCCTGCGCCATCTCCTGCAGCGACTCTTCCATTTTCACGCGCGCGCTTACATCCACCAGCACGCAAATCGCCACGTTTTCATTGCGATAGCGTGAGTGAACGAAACTGATTTGCAGGTTGGTATTGCTGCCGGTCAGCAGATCAACAAAATTTACCTGCTGACCGCTGATGATTTCCGTCAGCTTCTGGCGATCTTCCTGCGTCAGCATGGTGAGATAGTTATGCGCCAGCTCGTTACTCAGAATATTGGTGCCGTCGCGGGTACGCAAAATACAGATGCCCACCGGCGCGGAAGCAACAATTTTGCGGTTAAACTGCTCATGCTCTTCCAGCCGGTGCGCGTTCTCTTCCGCTGGCAGAAACATGCGCCTCTCAAACAGCCAGGCCAGCGTAAACAGAATAATCGCGCTGATCAAATTCAGCAGAATGGCATTAATCATCAGCAGCTTCAGCCGATCCACCAGCACATCGGTCGGCACTGAATAGATAATGCTCAGGTTTGAAGGATGCAGATTTTTCTTCAGCACCAGCTGCTTATAGCTGTCGACATAGCCAAACCAGGCTTTTTCATCATCAGGCACGTCATCAAGCGAGAAAGCCACCCGGCCGCGATTGGATGACAGCACCGGCTGATTCGCTTCATTAACCAGCGTGGCGGTAACCGGCAGGCTGCCTGGCGTAACAAAATCATCGATGCGGATGTTTTGCTCAATCCCCAGCAGCGCTTCCAGTTTGTTAGCGATATAGATCGGCGTAACCATATAGAAATAGCCGATGCCGGGTTGCCCGTTATTGCTTACCCAGTAAAGGCTGCTTTTGCGCTCGTCTTCACTGCTGTTGCGGTAGCGCAAAATACGTTCATGCAGGGTTTTCACCGTGCGTTCGCGATCGACCGAGCCGTTGCCAATGCCGAAGTCAGCCATACAAAACCCTTCGCCGCCGATAAAAAATACCCGGTTCAGCTCATAGGCGGAGGCGAAGTTGGTTTTCCAGTAGTTAAGGAAATAGCTGAGCGACTCCAGCGAACTGCGCCAGGTATTGCTCATTGCGGAGCAGTTTGAATTAGCGACCAGCGGATAAAACTGCGGCAGCGTGACTTTACCGGGGAAGACGCCGTTCAGCACGTCCGTGCCGTTAGCGCTGTTGCTAAGGCGGTTTTCCGCAATGAACTTTAGCTCGCGGGTGATATCGGTGGAGTGACGCACATACCACTGCGCCTGATCGTAGTTAAGCGTAAACTCCTGACGCACCTGCGCTTCTTGCTCATGCAGAATGCTGATAACGTAGAACGCGGTTAGCAGCGCTCCCAGCGACCAGAGCATCAGCGCCAGCGCGCGGAACAGGTAGCGGGAAATCCTTAGCGTAGTGCGAAACGAAACGAGATATTTCAAGGGAAACCTGGGCGCAACCGCCGATGATTAAAAATTTTTGATCCCGCTACAGTAGCCGCAGACGGCGAAAAAAGCCAGCCGGGCGCAGCATCCGCAGCAGAAATGGGAAAGCGCTTAGCGCAGCGCGTGGCTTATCGCCCGTGCTGCGCTGCGCCAGCCAAAGCCAGACATAAAAAAACGGGCCAGCAGCACGCTGACCCGTTGTTGATACGCTTAACGGCTTCCTGTTTCATCACGCCGCTAACAGCCAGACGACGATGAAACAGCCAGCAGACGATTACTCTTCTTCGCCGTCCACGGTGTCGTCGTCAGTTTCCACTTCCGGGGCGATATCCTCCTCCCCTTCCGCGACACTGCCATCGATCGCGTCCAGCTCTTCTTCTTCTACCGGCTCAGCCACACGCTGCAGGCCAACCACGTTCTCATCCGCTGCGGTACGGATCAGAATCACGCCCTGAGTGTTACGGCCAACAATGCTGACTTCCGATACGCGGGTGCGCACCAGGGTTCCGGCATCGGTGATCATCATGATCTGATCGCTGTCTTCCACCTGCACCGCGCCAATAACCGGCCCGTTGCGATCGGTGACTTTGATCGAGATAACGCCCTGCGTCGCACGCGATTTGGTCGGGTATTCGCTGTTAGCGGTACGTTTACCGTAGCCGTTCTGCGTTACCGTCAGGATTGCGCCTTCATCACGCGGCACGATCAGCGAAACCACGCGATCGTTTTCCGCAAGCTTGATGCCGCGCACGCCGGAAGCGGTACGGCCCATGGCGCGTACGGCCTGCTCAGAGAAGCGCACCACTTTACCGGCGGCGGAGAACAGCATCACTTCGTTGCTGCCTTCGGTCAGCGCCACGCCGATCAGCTCATCATCTTCACGCAGGTTGACGGCAATAATACCGGCGCTGCGCGGACGGCTGAACTCGGTCAGCGAGGTTTTCTTCACGGTCCCGCTGGCGGTCGCCATAAAGATATTGGTGCCTTCGGTATATTCACGCACCGGCAGAATGGCGGTGATACGTTCGTTGGCTTCCAGCGGCAGCAGGTTGACGATAGGACGTCCACGCGCGCCACGGCTCGCTTCCGGTAGCTGATAGACTTTCATCCAGTAGAGTCGACCACGGCTGGAGAAGCAGAGGATAGTATCGTGCGTGTTCGCCACCAGCAGGCGATCGATAAAGTCCTCTTCTTTAATGCGCGCCGCCGATTTCCCTTTACCGCCGCGACGCTGCGCTTCGTAATCGGAAAGCGGCTGATACTTCACGTAGCCCTGATGCGACAGGGTCACTACCACATCTTCCTGATTGATCAGATCTTCGATATTAATATCGGCGCTGTTGGCGGTGATTTCGGTACGGCGCTGGTCGCCAAACTGGTCGCGAATCGCTTCCAGCTCTTCACGGATCACTTCCATCAGGCGCTCGGCGCTTTCCAGAATATGGATCAGCTCGGCGATCTGCTCCAGCAGCGCTTTGTACTCGTCCAGCAGCTTCTCATGTTCCAGACCGGTCAGCTTCTGCAGACGCAAATCAAGAATGGCCTGCGCCTGCTGCTCGGTCAGGTAGTAGCGACCGTCGCGAATACCAAACTGCTCTTCCAGCCACTCAGGACGTGCGGCGTTATCGCCCGCGCGTTCCAGCATGGCGGAAACGTGGCCCAGCTCCCACGCCTGCGCAATCAGTCCGGCTTTTGCTTCGGCTGGCGTCGGCGCGCGACGGATCAGCTCGATAATCGGATCGATATTCGCCAGCGCAATCGCCAGACCTTCCAGGATATGCGCGCGATCGCGGGCTTTACGCAGCTCATAAATCGTACGGCGCGTCACCACTTCGCGGCGGTGACGAACGAAGGCTTCAAGGATATCCTTCAGCGCCATAATCTTCGGCTGGCCCTGATGCAGCGCCACCATATTGATACCGAAAGAGACCTGCAGCTGCGTCAGCGAATAGAGATTATTCAGCACCACTTCCGCTACCGCATCGCGTTTCACTTCAATCACGATGCGCATACCGTCTTTATCAGACTCGTCGCGCAGCGCGCTGATGCCTTCGATACGCTTGTCTTTCACCAGCTCCGCGATTTTCTCAATCAGGCGCGCTTTGTTGACCTGATAGGGAATTTCGTGAATCACGATGGTTTCACGGTTGGTTTTGGCATCGGTTTCCACCTCGCCACGCGCGCGGATATAGATTTTACCGCGCCCGGTACGATAGGCCTCTTCGATACCGCGACGACCGTTGATGATGGCAGCAGTAGGGAAATCCGGTCCCGGGATATGCTCCATCAGCCCTTCGACGCTGATATTCTCATCATCGATATAGGCCAGACAGCCGTTAATCACTTCGGTTAGGTTATGCGGCGGAATATTGGTCGCCATACCTACCGCGATGCCGGAGGAACCGTTGACCAGCAGGTTAGGCACTTTGGTCGGCAATACTTCCGGAATCTGTTCGGTGCCGTCGTAGTTCGGCACAAAATCAACGGTCTCTTTATCCAGATCCGCCAACAGCTCGTGGGCAATTTTTGACATACGCACTTCGGTGTAACGCATCGCCGCGGCAGAGTCGCCGTCAATGGAACCGAAGTTGCCCTGCCCATCCACCAGCATATAACGCAGCGAGAACGGCTGCGCCATACGCACGATGGTGTCATAAACGGCGGAGTCGCCGTGCGGGTGATATTTACCGATGACGTCGCCAACGACACGGGCAGATTTTTTGTAAGGTTTGTTCCAGTCGTTCCCCAGCACGCTCATGGCAAAAAGCACGCGGCGATGGACAGGTTTCAGGCCATCGCGAACATCTGGTAATGCACGGCCAACGATGACCGACATGGCGTAATCGAGGTAAGAGCTTTTCAGTTCTTCTTCGATATTAACCGGTGTGATTTCTCTGGCAAGGTCGCTCATGGAGCCGCTATCCCTCTACATTTATCCCGGATTTAAAGGTGCGAAAGTATATCACATTGCAATGATTCGGTGAACGGAAAGCAGCGTTTAAAGCGCGCTTTCACCTTTGGCGCGTCGTGCTGATTGCCACGAGAAGATGTATACTCCGGGAAACTTTGTCAGGAGATGAAAAAGATGAATGCAAGCGCGCAGATCAACAATGTGGATCAGGCTGAAATCGCCAAATTTGAAGCGGTGGCATCACGCTGGTGGGATCTGGAAGGCGAGTTTAAGCCGCTGCATCGCATTAATCCGCTGCGCCTTGGTTATATTGCCCAGCACGCGGGCGGACTGTTCGGCAAGAAAGTGCTGGATGTCGGCTGCGGCGGCGGGATCCTTGCTGAAAGCATGGCGCGTGAAGGCGCGCAGGTGACCGGCCTGGATATGGGCGCGGAGCCGCTGGAAGTGGCGCGTCTGCATGCGCTGGAAAGCGGCGTCACGGTGGATTATGTGCAGCAAACGGTGGAAGATCACGCCGAGCAGCACGCGGGCAGCTATGACATCGTGACCTGTATGGAGATGCTGGAGCATGTGCCGGATCCGCGCTCGGTGGTGCTGGCCTGCGCCCGTCTGGTTAAACCGGGCGGCGAAGTCTTTTTCTCGACCATTAACCGCAACGCGAAATCCTGGCTGATGGCGGTAGTGGGCGCGGAATATGTGCTGCGCATGGTGCCGCGCGGCACCCACGATGCGAAAAAGTTTATTCGCCCGGCAGAGCTGCTGCACTGGGTGGATGAAACCCCGCTGCGCGAAAAGCACATCATCGGCCTGCACTATAACCCGCTGCGCGACAGCTTCCGTCTCGCGCCCGGCGTTGACGTCAACTATATGCTGCATACGCACCACGGCGAAAGCTGATTGCCCGCAGGCGCGCAGTGAGCGATCCTCGCGCCTACAGATGAAAATGGCTGGCCTGTAGCTCTCGCTCCAGCCAGCCAAGGAAGCATTTTATTTTGTCCTTTTTTTCGCTGCCGTGAGGAAACACCAGATGATGGGCGCTCACCGGCATGGCGAAACTGTCGTCGAAAACCGGCACCAGCTTTCCCGTGCGAATATAGTCCTGCGCCAGCAGATCGCTCTCCAGAATAAATCCCATATTCATGCAGGCGGCTTCAAAGCTCATATAGGAGCGATCGAAGCTAAAAACCACATTTTTATTTTTGCACTCAACGCCATGCCATGAAAACCAGACGTCCCAGCCAATCAGCGTAATTTCTGAGTTAATTAATTCGTTGAGCATCAGTTGCTCAGGATGGCTTACCGGGTTGCGCGCCAGATAGTCCGGCGAGGCCAGCACAATCATTTTTTCATTTTTAATGGTTTTAACATTTAACGTCGACCATTCCGCCAGCCCGTGGCGAATATCAATATCCAGATTATCGCGGGCAAACTGCAAATTTTCATAAGAACAGGTGACGTTAAGCTGGATATCGGGATGCGCGTGCCGGAAGGTGTCCAGACGCTTCATGAGCCACAGCAGCCCAAAACTGGGCGAGGAGTGAACCCGTAAATGCTCATGATGGATATCATGAATAGCCTTTTCCGTGGCCCGCCCAATTACCGTCAGCGGACCGGCGATCTCTTTTAGATAAACTTCTCCCGTTAACGTCAATACCACGCCTTTGCCGCTACGGGTAAACAGTTTCTTACCTAAAAACTGCTCCAGCGCGGCGATCTGATGGCTTACCGCAGAGGCCGTAACGTTTAAATTCTCTGCCGCGCTATTCAGGCTGCCGCTGTTCGCCACTTCAATAAAAGCTAATAAATTTTTTAGCGAGGGTAAAGGAAGCGTCTTTTTTTTGTGGCCCGTCACAGTATGCTCCTGAAATGATCATTTTCGCCGCCTGAGATTTTATTGTGCCGCAGCATAACCAACAATGAAATCGCCACGTTTTTCTCATTCACCCGCTTAAGCTTTTCACAACATAAACGTGACAACGTTAGCAATAATTTATTTCCATGCTTGACTTACCCCGTCTGACTGGATTGAGAAAAAGGCATGCGCGCTTGACCGCTCTCACGAATCAAGTTTTTCTCAGCCACAACTGAATTTTTTTAACTTCCCATTTATTTTTTAGCGCATATAGTCAAGCCATCTTATTTAATCGAACCTCATAAAAAAAATGTAATTAAAACTATTTACGACGCCATTTATTTAAGAGGCTACTCTATGTTGAAAACAGACGCTGTGCTATTAGCATCAGACCGGAAAACCCATTATCGTTTTATTGTGCTTGCGCTGATATTTATTGTTTACGCTGTTAATTACGCTGACAGAACGAATATTGGCGCGGTGCTGCCTTTTATTATTGAAGAGTTTCAGATAAATAATTTCGAGGCGGGCGCCATTGCCAGTATGTTTTTCCTTGGCTACGCCATAAGCCAGATCCCCGCCGGTTTTTTTATGGCAAAAAAAGGCATTCGTGGCATGGTTGCCCTTTCAATATTTGGTTTCTCATTTTTTACCTGGCTGATGGGCACCGCTTCATCGGTGGTGGGATTAAAATGGATTCGGCTGGGGCTGGGGCTAAGCGAAGGGCCGTGCCCGGTGGGCCTCGCCTCAACCATTAATAACTGGTTTCCCGCCAAAGAGAAAGCCACTGCCACCGGCGTATTTATCGCTGCCACCATGTTTGCCCCGATTATTGTTCCACCGCTGGCGGTCTGGATTGCGCTCGAATATGGCTGGCGCTGGGTATTTTTCTCTTTCGCTATTCCTGGCATGGTGGTTGCCGTTGCCTGGTATCTGTTAGTAAAAAGCAAACCTGAAGAGAGCCGCTTTGTCGCGCAAAGCGAGCTGGATATCATTCAGGCCGATCGCCAACCGGGTAGGCAGGCGCGCAAGAATTTAGTTATGCATCCTAAATTCGCGCTACTCGATCGTATTATTCGCGTGAAAAAGCTGGAGCCAATTAGTCGGGCTAAAGATCTGTTTAAGTCTAAAAACATTATTGGTGATTTCCTCGCTTATTTTATGATGGTCAGCGTACTTTATGGCTTGCTGACCTGGATACCGCTTTATTTAGTACAGGAAAAAGGCTTTACCTTTCTGAATATGGGTTTTGTCGCCACCATGCCCTGCCTGGGTGGATTAATTGGCGCCATCGGCGGCGGTTATATTTCTGATAAATTACTTGGCAAACGCCGCAAGCCCACCATGATGTTCACCGCCATGACCACCGTTATTATGATGTTGGTGATGCTTAATATTTCCGGCGACACCGTCACTATTTGTCTCGGCCTGTTTTTTGTCGGGCTGTGCCTCAATATCGGCTGGCCTGCCTTTACCGCCTACGGCATGGCGGTTGCTGACAGTAAAACCTATCCCATCGCCGCCTCCATTATTAATAGCGGCGGTAATTTAGGCGGCTTTGTTTCGCCGATGGTAGCCGGTTTTTTACTGGATAAAACCGGCAGCTTTAATGCGGTATTCACCTATTTCGGTATTTGCGCGGCGGCAGGACTGGTGCTTATTTGCCTGCTCGACGAGCCGGAATAATCCACGCGTTATTACGTTCTAGCAAGGAGTTGATTATGTTATTACAGGATAAAGTCGCCGTTATTACCGGCGCGGCCTCGGTGCGCGGTTTGGGCTTCGCCACCGCCAGGCTTTTTGCCAGCCAGGGCGCCAAAGTCGTGATTATCGATCTTGATGCCGAAGCCAGCGCAGCGGCCGCGCGCCAGCTGGGCGACGGCCACCTCGGTCTGGCCGCGAACGTGGCCTGCGAACAGCAGGTAAACGCAGCGATTGAACAGGTCCTGGGCGCCTTTGGCCGTATTGACGTGCTGGTTAATAACGCCGGGATCACGCAGCCGATTAAATTAATGGATATCAAGCGCGAGAACTACGATGCGGTGCTGGATGTGAGTTTGCGCGGCACGCTGCTGATGTCGCAGGCGGTGATCCCGGCCATGCGCAGTCAGCACGCTGGCAGCATTATTTGTATCTCTTCCGTTTCCGCCCAGCGCGGCGGCGGCATTTTCGGTGGACCGCACTACAGCGCCGCTAAGGCGGGCGTCCTTGGGCTGATGAAAGCGATGGCGCGTGAACTGGGGCCAGATAACATTCGCGTTAATGCGATTGCGCCCGGCCTGATCCAAACCGATATCACCGCTGGCAAGCTTTCCGATGAGATGCGTCAGTCTATTCTGGCCGGTATTCCGCTGAATCGTCTCGGTGAGGCGGCGGATATCGCGGGCGCAGCGCTGTTCCTCGCCAGCCCCCTTTCCGCTTACGCCACCGGCATCACGCTCGACGTGAATGGCGGCATGCTGATCCATTAACTGACTTAAGGGGAAACCACTATGTCACAGAGTGAACTACAGAAGGTTGCCGCAGCGGCGTGGCGTATTCGCCGCTACGCCCTGCGCATGGGCGAGGTGCAGGGCCAGGGCTACATTGGTCAGGCGCTGGGCATTGCAGATGTCCTTGCCACCGCATTTTGTCACACCATGAATATTCGTCCGCAGGAGCCTGAATGGGAGCAGCGCGATCGCTTCCTGCTTTCGCATGGGCATTACGCCATCGCCTGTTACGCGGCGCTGATCGAGGCGGGCATTATTCCTGAAAGCGAGCTGGAAACCTATGGCTCGGATGATAGCCGCCTGCCGATGTCGGGCATGGCGAGCTATACGCCCGGCATGGAGATTTCCGGCGGCTCGCTGGGGCAAGGGTTAAGCATCGCCGTGGGCATGGCGCTGGGGCTGAAACAAAAGCAAAATCCCGCGCTGGTGATCAACTCCATGTCCGATGGCGAACTGGATGAAGGATCCACCTGGGAGGCCGCGCTGTCGGCGGCGCATTATCAGCTTTCCAACCTGATTAACCTGATCGATGTGAATCGCCAGCAGGCGGACGGCAACTCGCAAAAAATATTGGGTTTTGAGCCATTGCAGGATAAATGGGCGGCGTTCGGCTGGTATGTACAGCGCGTAGACGGGAACGATTTGCAGCAGGTTATTACCGCGTTTGATAACGCGAAAAATCATCCTGACGCCGTGCCGCGCGTGATCATTTGCGACACCCTGATGGGCAAAGGCGTTCCTTTTCTTGAGGCGCGCGACAAGAATCACTTTATTCGCGTTGATGCTGACGAATGGCAAAAAGCGCTGGCCGTGTTAGATACGCAACCACAAGGAGTCGCATAATGGCGCAACCGTCAACCAAACCCCGTTTGACTACCTCTGCGATGATCGCCTCTATCGCCGATGAAGGCCAGCAAACCCGCGCCGCGCCGTTTGGTCATGCTCTGGTGGAGCTGGCGCGCCAGCGGCAGGATATTGTCGGCATGACGGCGGATCTGGCGAAATATACTGATTTACATATCTTCGCCCAGGCTTTTCCGGCGCGTTTTTTCCAGATGGGCATGGCCGAGCAGCTGCTGATGGGCGCGGCGGGCGGCATGGCGAAAGAGGGCTTCGTGCCGTTCGTCACCACTTACGCGGTTTTCGCCACGCGCCGCGCCTACGATTTTATTCACCAGGTGATTGCTGAAGAGCAGCTTAACGTCAAAATCGCCGCCGCCCTGCCCGGCCTGACCACCGGCTATGGTCCCAGTCATCAGGCGACAGAGGATGTAGCGATTATGCGCGGCATTCCAGGCATGACGATCATCGATCCCTGCGACGCGCTGGATATTGAACAGGCGGTTCCGGCGATGGCGGCGCATAACGGGCCGGTCTATATGCGGCTGCTGCGCGGCAAGGTGCCGGTGGTGCTGGATAAATATGATTACCATTTTGAAATCGGCAGGGCCAGGCTGCTGGAAGAGGGACAGGATGTGCTGCTGATCGCTTCCGGTATTATGACCATGCGCGCGCTGGCGGTAGCGGAACAACTGCGCAAAGAGAATATCAGCGTGGCGGTTCTGCACTCACCTACCATCAAGCCGCTGGATGAAGTGACGATTCTGGCGCAGGCGGCGAAGCCAGGACGGCTGGTGATCACCGTTGAAAACCACAGTGCCGTCGGTGGCCTCAGCGAAGCGGTGGCGGCATTGCTACTGCACAAAGGCGTCCATCCGGCGTTTGATACCATTACCCTGCCCGATGCCTATCTTGACGCCGGCGCGTTGCCAACGCTGCACGATCGCTACGGCATTTCGACGGCGGCAATGATCGCCAAAATCAAGGCGCGCCTGGGTTAAACCGATGCCGTCGGGCCTCCCGACGGCATTTTCTCACTGCCTGCTGCATCAAAACTTATATTGCAGACCGATACGCAACCGCGTCTGGCGCTCATCGGTGGTTTTCCGCACGCTGATATCGCCCACTTCAACATAAGGCGCCCAGCTTTTAGTAAACTTCCATAACGCCTTCACGTTCTGTTCATAGTCCCATTTTTTATTATTAAAGCGGATCTGATCGCTATGCTTGTAAATATAGTTATATTCCACTTTCCAGTCGGTGAAATCATAACCCAGCCATATTTCTCCGCGATTGGTTTTCATATCTTCTTTGTCAGATTCGCTCTCACGCGTGTATTCATAACGGTAGCGACCATTAATATAGATGCCGTTGGCGAACTCATAGCCGGTCATGAAAAAGGGCTTATAAATACTGTTCTCTTCTGACGATTCCAGCGTAAAGCCCGGCTGCACAAACCACGCCTTAATCGGGCGATACTGATAGTTCAGCGTGCTTTCCGTGCCGTTGCTCACCAGATCGTGAAACGGCTTATTTTTATCGTCACCGCCAGATTTCCACTTCGCTTCAAGGGTAAAGCCAATGCCATTATCAAAGCGATGCGATACGGAAACGCGATCTTTATGCACTTTACTGTCATCCAGCCACTCATGCCTGACATCAAGCGTGACCGCCGCAGCCTGGGTAGCAGCCAGCAACAGGCCGCAGCACATTAACGTCTGTTTATTCATTATGTAATCCCGTCAGTATTGATACAGAGGTTTTTTATAATTTTATTAATGGCGAAATTTTATTTTTCGCTTAATAAAAAAGCGTTATTTTTATCGATATTACCTGTTACTACATCACTGTATTCCACCGCTTTATTTCGCAGCGACAGATTACCGTTAAAGGCGCCCTGTTTTTCAGGTGGCGTATAAGGCCCGGCGCGGAAAATAAAATTAAAGCGATGGTTATCCACGGCGATATTATTTTTCACCTGCAGCTGGCCCGGATTAAAATTATCGGTGAATCCATCCATGCCATTTTCTATTGCGACGCTATCCGTTATACGATGCGCGACCGGGATCCCCTCGCCGCCGAGCTTGAAGCCGTTGTTGGTATTGCGCAACGCAACGCTCCGCTCAATGGTGACGACGCCGTTGGGACCATCTTCAATTTTGTTGAACAGATCGAATCCGTCATCGGCATTGTCATGGGCGAAGCAGGCCACCAGCCGGTTGCCCTCGCCCACACGCATCTTCACCGCAAAACCATCAGCATTGATGCGGCCAGGATCCTGATTTCCCCAGGATTCCGCGTGTGCGATCAGGTTATGGCTGGCCCACAGCGCCCGCCCCACGCCCGCCGGAGAAGCCACCCAAATTCCGGTATCATCCGCATGATGGGCAACCACATGGCGAATCTGATTATGGCTGCCAGCGATATTAAAGCTTTTGCCGGTTACCTCGATATGCTCAATATCCCAATAGCTGGCAGAAAGATCTAAGCCATGAAAAATGACTTTGCCCGTTAGCGGCCTGAGCTTTTTCAGCCGATCGACGCTGCCGCTGCTGGCGGCAGTCAGCGTGGTTAAAGCGTAGTCGCCCGGCGCCAGCCACAGCGTACCGCCCGGTGCCAGCAGCGCCGCCGCCGAGGCCACATCCAGCGGATGCTGCTGGCTGCCGTCATTCTGCGCTTTGCCTTGCGGCGCCGCGTAAAGCTGCTGCGCATCGGCGACGGCGCGCCGGGTAACCGTCAGGCTATCTTCCCGCACCGCGCCCTTGCCGGTTTCCAGCCGGTAATCGATACGGGTGGCGTCTGCGCTCAGCGCCAGCGGCAGGCTCACCATCTTCCCTGCGGTTACCGGCTGGTTCTGCAGCTGCACAACGCCGTTACTACTGATGGTTAAGCGCCCGTCAGCGCTGCTACGCAGCTGGAACAGATAATCGGACGTGGCGCTAACCGCCGCCGAGTTAATCTCAACCTGCGTTGGGCGCGGCTGGCTGACAAACGGTTGATGCGGGGTAACCTGATGTTCGCTGAGCGTCAGGCTGGCGTGATGCACGGTAACGCGGGCGTTGCGGGAAGCGAAAAAGCCCACGTAATAACCTTCCGGCTCCAGCACCGTGACCCGCTCCGCATCGCCCGTTTGTTGGCTATGCCATTGATCGCTGTTTGGCAAGGCCCATGCGGCGTTAAAGCCGCTGTCGGTGCGCGCCAGACGCAGACGAAAACGCGGCGTTTTTGTAAGGTCAATATCCGGCTGATAAGGCTGACGCGCGATCTCCACGCCGCTGTTGCCCCACGGCTGGATCACGCCGTTACGGGAGATCAGCGTCGCGTCTACCTGTTGATGCGAACGTTTTTTTGCCGCGACGATGGCGTTCATCACCATGTTGGCGGCGGCAGGAAACTCTTCATAACCCGGCTGCAGCGGATCGCGGCGCGGTTTGCCGAGCGTATCGCGCACCAGCAGCCCTGCGCCCTCCTGACCCGCAGGCAGCGCGCCGTTTTCCGGCCCAAATTGATCGATGGTAATCTCCGCTTCCAGCTGCATATTGGCGTTAGCTGGCAGGCGAGTGTAATAGAAGGTCAATCCATCGTGGCTGTTGCCGATTTTACCGCCCCGGCTTTCCAGCGTAACGGGGAGCCGCAGCCGGTCGCCCTGTGTGCCTGCGCGGCTGCCATCCACAAACGTGACCTGATTAAGGCCCACTTTTTCCGGTAACACGTTAGTAGCGAAATTGATATCGGTTGACTGACCAAAGGTCATTGCGTGCCATTCCAGCTCAGCGACCTGCGGTAACGCCGCCGCCGCGCCATTGCTGGCGATAACTAACCATAACAAAGCCTTGTGCATAATCTTTCCTTCAGGCGTAGGCATCCTGGCCCACCCAATGGGTGGGCCTTTTAACGGTTTAATGCGTGGGTTTTACGCCTGAGGCGCCTGCTTCGGCTCTGCAGCGTTATCAGTGACCAGCGGAGCCAGCTTCATTTTCTGGCAGATGGCGCTGTTACCCCAGCACTGCTCATAGGGATAGCCCACCAGCGCTTCGATAACTTCCCGCACTTCCGGTTTGATATCGCTCTGCGCGCCGCCCGCTTTAATGCGCGCCACCTCTTCCAGCACCACCAGATGCGTTTTGCGGTTAAGCAGCATTTGTCGGCTGAAAATAATGGCGATCAGCGCCAGGGCAATGACGCCGCCAAAGAAGACCCAGGAGATGGCGTGCATCGCCGTTTCCGGCTGGGTATGAGATTTAGACTGGAAGCCGTAATAGCTGAGGATCGCGCCCATCACAAACACAATAATCGAACGCATGATTTTACCGGAGAACGTCATCGCTCCGGCGTAGATGCCTTCGCGGCGACGGCCGGTAAACACCTCATCCACATCTGCCAGGAAGGTGTAAACCGTCCACGGAATGTAATAGACGCCGCCGGTGCCGAGGCCGAAAATCACCGTGATCGCGACAATCGCGATGGTCGCGGTCTGCGGCGGCAGGTGGAAGAAGTGCAGCAGGGAATAACAGCAGACGGCGAAGATCACGATGCTCAGCGCCCAGATATAGGGTTTGCTGAAGCCGCGTTTCACGCACAGCGCAATAAAGATAGCGGTGGAACAGAGCTGCAAAATCGCGTTCAGGCTATTCAGCCCAGCGAGAATCGCCGGATCGTACAGCAGCACAAACACCACGTAGTAGGTAAAGACCGACGCAAACAGCCATTCGGCGCCAAAACCAAACAGATACATGCCCAGATGTTTACGAAAAACGCGCAGATAAAAGGTGGATTGCATATCGCGCGCCAGCGCAGCCAGGGTCTTCCACAGTGATTGCTTCTGACGCAACGCTTCTTTACCGCTATCTTCCCGCTCCCAGCTAAACCAATAGAGCAGGCCCACGGCAACAAACAGAATCACGCCATAGGTGATGCCGGTATAGAGGAACGGCTGAGCCGACTCTTTGCCATACAGCAGAATAAACTGGCCCGGAATCAGGGCGGCGAGGAAATTCGCGATCTTACCAAATATCGCTTTATAGCCGGTAAGCTTGGAGCGCAGGGTAAAATCATCCGTCATTTCGGTCGCCAGCGTCTCGTAAGGCACCATGACCGAGGTATAGATGAGTTCAAAAATAACGTAGGTGGTCAAATAATACCAAAACCCGAAGCCTTCTACCCACAGCAGCGGATAGAACACCATCAGCGGCGCGCCGATCAGCAAGAAAAAGCGCCGACGACCAAAGCGTTTACCCAGCCAGGTTTTACCAAAATTATCCGTCAGATAGCCCATGATTGGGTTACTGATGGCGTCAATAATACTGGCGGCTGAAAAGATAAACGACGCCTCCAGCAACGATAGCCCGCAGAAGGTGGTGTAGAAGTAAAGCAGCCATGCGCCCGCAATGGCCAGCGCCCCGCTGCCGAGCAGATTCCCGCCACCATAAGCCAGCTGATGGCCCAGCGTGATTTTCCTGTTATGTCCCAGAGGTATTGATTTTCTTATCATGATGTGTCGGCCTTTATATTATTGAACCGCTGTTTCATTTTAAATGAAGTGCTTTTTTATATATGTACAGGCCGCGCAATAATGTGACTAACACCGCATTAAAATCACATGCAGGCAGAACACTTAAGCATCAGAAAGGTATCCGGCAGATTGATAAAAAGCGGATTACATAATTTATATTTTTTAATCAGTGAGTTATGCAAGAGAGACTACCGAACAACGGCAGCGAACGGACAGATTAAGCGCGGTAATAGTAAGAAAATATTTCTGGTTTAGCGAGATCGGTCACACGGTGAAAAAACGTTCACTTTTTCTCTTGAATTTTTTAGTGCGATTACATTCAACTCAGATAACAGAAATGAGTAAGAGGCTAACGCGTACGGCGCGCTCGCCGTTTGCGCGTTTTTTAGCAACGGGCGTAGACGTTTTTTCGCGAAAAAAAAGGGAAATTTTACGCGCTGAACAAGAACCAGGCGCTCGATCAAATTATAACGTTTTTTTTTCAAAGGATTGACATCCCCTGTCCGCCTTATGAAACGTGGACTTAGGAAATTAGCCAGCCTGCGATCACGAGTTTTACGTGAAAATCAAGGCTTGTTAAGACGCTATTAATTACTAGAATACTCACCATCTTGTTGTTCATTTACTCTTCACCCCCTATATATAGTGTTTATCCACAGAGTTACTCACAAAGAGCAAGCTGTGCATAAACGGGGGATATTTTTTCACGGACAGGTATAACGCGACATGAATCAGAGTCTGCTCGTCACTAAACGCGATGGCCGCAAAGAGCGCATCAATCTGGATAAAATCCACCGGGTTCTCGACTGGGCTGCGGAAGGTTTACATAATGTTTCCGTTTCTCAGGTTGAGCTGCGTTCCCACATCCAGTTCTACGACGGCATTAAAACCTCCGATATTCACGAGACTGTCATTAAAGCCGCTGCCGATCTGATCTCGCGCGATGCGCCCGATTACCAGTATATGGCTGCGCGCCTGGCGATTTTCCACCTGCGTAAAAAAGCTTACGGCCAGTTTGAGCCGCCTGCGCTGTACGATCAGGTGGCACGCATGGTCGATCTGGGTAAATACGATCGTCATCTGCTGGAAGATTACAGCCGCGAAGAGTTTGAGCAGATGGACGGCTTTATCGACCACTGGCGCGATATGAACTTCTCCTACGCGGCGGTTAAGCAGCTGGAAGGTAAATATCTGGTGCAGAACCGCGTTAGCGGCGAGATTTATGAGAGCGCCCAGTTCCTCTATATCCTGGTTGCCGCCTGCCTGTTCTCTAACTATCCGCGCGAAACCCGTCTGGATTACATCAAGCGTTTCTACGACGCGGTATCCACCTTTAAGATTTCGCTGCCGACGCCGATCATGTCCGGCGTGCGTACGCCTACCCGTCAGTTCAGCTCATGCGTGCTGATCGAGTGCGGCGATAGCCTGGATTCCATCAACGCCACCTCCAGCGCCATTGTGAAATATGTTTCCCAGCGTGCCGGTATCGGCATCAACGCCGGACGTATTCGTGCGCTGGGCAGCCCGATTCGCGGCGGCGAAGCGTTCCATACCGGTTGTATTCCGTTCTACAAACATTTCCAGACCGCGGTGAAATCCTGTTCGCAGGGCGGCGTGCGCGGCGGTGCGGCAACGCTGTTCTATCCGATGTGGCATCTGGAAGTGGAAAGCCTGCTGGTGCTGAAAAACAACCGTGGCGTGGAAGGCAACCGCGTACGTCATATGGACTACGGCGTTCAGATCAACAAGCTGATGTATCAGCGCCTGCTGAAAGGCCAGGACATTACGCTGTTCAGCCCGTCTGACGTGCCGGGTCTCTACGATGCATTCTTTGCCGATCAGGATGAGTTTGAGCGCCTGTACACCAAATATGAGCAGGACGACAGCATTCGCAAACAGCGCGTGAAAGCGGTCGATCTCTTCTCGCTGATGATGCAGGAACGCGCTTCCACCGGCCGTATCTACATTCAGAACGTCGATCACTGCAACACCCATAGCCCGTTCGACCCGACGATTGCGCCGGTGCGCCAGTCAAACCTGTGCCTGGAAATCGCGCTGCCGACCAAGCCGCTGATGGATGTGAACGACGAAAACGGCGAAATCGCGCTTTGTACGCTTTCCGCCTTTAACCTGGGCGCTATTAACAGCCTGGACGATCTGGAAGAGCTGGCGACGCTGGCGGTACGCGCGCTGGACGCCCTGCTCGACTATCAGGATTACCCGATTCCGGCAGCGAAACGCGGCGCAATGGGCCGTCGTACGCTGGGTATCGGCGTGATCAACTTCGCCTACTATCTGGCGAAGCACGGCGTGCGCTATTCCGACGGCAGCGCTAACAATCTGACCCATCAGACGTTTGAAGCCATTCAGTATTACCTGCTGAAAGCCTCTAACGAGCTGGCGAAAGAGCAAGGCGCCTGCCCGTGGTTTAACGAAACCACCTATGCGCAGGGCGTGATGCCGATCGACACCTATAAGAAAGATCTGGATGCCATCTGCAACGAGCCGCTGCACCTGGACTGGGACGCGCTGCGCGAATCGATCAAAACGCACGGCCTGCGTAACTCCACGCTTTCCGCGCTGATGCCGTCTGAAACCTCGTCGCAGATTTCCAACGCCACCAACGGTATTGAGCCGCCGCGCGGTCATATCAGCATCAAAGCCTCGAAAGACGGCATTCTGCGTCAGGTGGTGCCGGAATATGAGCGTCTGAAAGAGAGCTATGAGCTGCTGTGGGAAATGCCGAACAACGACGGTTATCTGCAGCTGGTGGGCGTAATGCAGAAATTCATCGATCAGGCGATTTCTGCTAACACCAACTACGATCCGTCACGCTTTGCCAACAGCAAGGTGCCGATGAAGCAGCTGCTGAAAGATCTGCTGACCGCCTATAAGTTCGGCGTTAAAACGCTTTACTATCAGAACACCCGCGACGGCGCGGAAGATGCGCAGGACGACATTGCCCCATCCATTCAGGATGACGGCTGTGAAAGCGGCGCCTGTAAAATTTAATCGGGTCTGGCCGGAACCGCTCCGGCCATGACGCTTCTTTTGGCCACGTTTATCACGTGGCCGCAACATGGCAGGCCGTGCAACGCACGGTCAAAACGGCTGTCAGCGCCTCGCCCGTGCGGCAAGGCCAGCCTGTCCCGTTAGCATGTGGAATCAACTATGGCTTACACCACTTTTTCTCAGAATAAAAACGATCAGCTGCTGGAGCCGATGTTTTTCGGCCAGTCGGTTAACGTTGCGCGTTACGACCAGCAGAAATATGACATTTTTGAAAAGCTGATTGAGAAACAGCTCTCCTTCTTCTGGCGTCCCGAAGAGGTTGATGTCTCACGCGATCGCATCGATTATCAGGCGCTGCCGGATCATGAGAAGCACATTTTTATCAGCAACCTGAAATATCAGACGCTGCTCGATTCTATTCAGGGCCGTAGCCCGAACGTCGCGCTGCTGCCGCTGATTTCAATCCCGGAACTGGAAACATGGGTCGAGACCTGGGCGTTTTCCGAAACCATCCACTCGCGCTCCTATACGCATATTATCCGTAATATCGTTAACGATCCGGCGCTGGTGTTTGATGATATCGTCGCCAATGAGCAAATTCTGAAGCGCGCCAGCGATATTTCCGGCTACTACGACGATCTGATCGAGATGACCAGCTACTGGCATCTGCTGGGCGAAGGCACCCATCAGGTCAATGGCAAAACCGTTACCGTTAATCTGCGCGCGCTGAAAAAGCAGCTGTATATCTGCCTGATGAGCGTGAACGCGCTGGAAGCGATCCGTTTTTACGTCAGCTTTGCCTGCTCTTTTGCCTTTGCCGAGCGCGAGCTGATGGAAGGCAATGCGAAAATCATCCGCCTGATCGCCCGTGACGAAGCGCTGCACCTGACCGGCACGCAGCATATGCTGAACCTGATGCGCAGCGGCGAAGACGATCCGGAAATGGCAGAGATTGCGCAGGAGTGTCGCCAGGAGTGCTACGACCTGTTCAAGCTGGCGGCGGTGCAGGAGAAAGAGTGGGCGGAATATCTGTTCCGCGACGGCTCCATGATCGGCCTGAATAAAGATATTCTCTGCCAGTATATTGAATACATTACCAATATTCGTATGCAGGCGGTTGGACTGGATCTGCCGTTCCAGACGCGTTCCAACCCGATTCCGTGGATTAATGCCTGGCTGGTTTCCGATAACGTGCAGGTGGCGCCGCAGGAAGTGGAAGTCAGCTCTTATCTGGTGGGTCAGATCGACTCAGAAGTGGGCGAAAACGACTTCGACGACTTCCAGCTGTAATGATGGTCGGGAAGCGAATCACGCTGTGCATCTCTGGTGCGCAGCTTGAATATAACGACGAGCACCCTTCCCTGCTGGCGGCGCTGGAAGCGCATAATATCTGCGTGGAATATCAATGCCGCGAAGGCTACTGCGGCTCCTGCCGCACCCGTCTGGTGAAAGGGGAAGTGAGCTACGCCGGTCAGCCGCTGGCCTTTATTCAGCAGGGCGAGATTCTGCCCTGCTGCTGTAAAGCCAATGGCGATATTGAGATCGAGCTGTAAGGCCTTCAGGCCTTGATCGTCTCGATCACATCGACCCAGCCGTGGCCGGTGGAAACATCCATGCCGTGCAGCCAACGACGCAGCATATTCATTGCCAGCATCGCCACCAGCTCCTGACGCGTTTTTAGCGTATGGCGCTGATTATTAAATTTCACCTGCTGACCGAAGGTGCCGTCCGGCGTGTGCAGCGCAAAGCCGAGCTGCTCATCCTGCAACGATCCCACCAGCAGCGCCAGCGACGCCTGCTGTGCCTTTGCTCGCTCCTGCGCCCGCTGCACCAGCTGCGCCAGCGTCTCTTCGCCATCAGGCAGCACCTCGCCCGCCCGACACGCCACGCCGCCGCCGTTAAGCTGCCACTGCAATAACCCGACGCTGAACTGCTCGCTGACGGTTAACGCGAGCTGGCGCGCCTGTAACTGCTCCGCCAGCAACGCGGGAAGCCCCTTAGTGCCTTCAAACAGCGTGCATTCCGCCAGCTGCAAACGCACCTGCTGCCAGATCTGCTCCATCGCTACCTGCTGCGCCGCCGGGCCGGTCAGCTTGATTTCGATAATCGGGGCGGAAGAGCGATAGCCCATCACCACACCTTCCGGCAACGTTAGCGGCTCCAGCTCCGCCGCCAGATCGCTCTCGCCGCGACCAAAGGTGGTCAGGCGTAAACAGAGCGGCGGCTCCGGCAGCGTAAAGCGCGCCTTTAAACGTGGCAGGATCTGCTGCTCGACCATCACCTTAAATTCCGACGGCACGCCGGGCGTGAAGAAAATCCAGCAATCATTCAGCGTTACCGCGAAGCCGCAGGCGGTGCCTACCGGGTTATCAATTAGTTCGCTTCCGGCGGGGATCTCCGCCTGCTTGCGATTGCTGGCGGCCATGGGACGTCCGCGGCTGGCAAAGAAATCCTCGATTTTCGTAAGCCAGGCGGGCTGGAGTTCCAGCTCGACGCCGCAGGCAGTCGCCGCCGCCAGCGCGCTCAGATCGTCGCTGGTTGGCCCCAGGCCGCCGTTGACAATCAGCACATCGGCAATACGGCTGCGCTCGTTTAACGCTTCCACCAGCGCTGAGAGGCTGTCGCCGACGGTGGCGCGGCTGGTCATCGGCAGGCCATGTTGAAACAGCGTATCCGCCAGCCAGGCGGCGTTGGTATCGATAATCTGGCCATGCAGCACTTCATCGCCCGTTGAGAGCATTTCCACTCTAATCACGTCACGTCCCTCGTTTGGTTAATGTTGTTACTGTAGGAAGGCGCGCCGGTGAATACAACCGGCAGCGCACAGTTTCAGAGATAGCAGCGATAGCTTTTGCCAGATTGTCAGCAAGGCGCAGCGGCAGCAGAATAGCGCACATAATAGGTTTACCCGATTAAAATAAGACTTTACCTCGGTTAAACCTTTGACAATCACTCCGATAGAGAATCGCCACATGAATAAAAAAGGTCTTACTACCGCTTCAGGCGCGCCGGTTGCCCATAACAATAACTCGATGTCTGCCGGACGCCGTGGCCCGCTGCTGTTACAGGATGTTTGGCTGCTGGAAAAGCTGGCGCACTTCGATCGTGAAGTGATCCCGGAGCGTCGTATGCATGCCAAAGGCTCCGGCGCTTACGGCACCTTTACCGTGACGCAGGATATTACCCGTTTTAGTCGCGCTAAACTTTTTTCTGAAGTCGGTAAAAAAACCGATCTGTTTATGCGTTTTTCTACCGTAGCCGGTGAGCGCGGCGGCGCGGATGCCGAGCGTGATATTCGCGGCTTTTCCATGAAGTTTTATACCGAAGAAGGCAACTGGGATCTGGTTGGCAACAATACGCCGGTGTTTTACCTGCGCGATCCGCTGAAGTTCCCGGATCTTAACCACGTCGTAAAACGCGATCCGCGCACCAACCTGCGTAACCCTACCTACAAATGGGACTTTTTCTCGCATCTGCCGGAAGCGCTGCATCAGCTTACAATCGACTTCAGCGATCGCGGCCTGCCGCGTTCTTACCGCCATATTCACGGTTTCGGCAGCCATACCTACAGCTTTATTAATGACCAACAGGAACGCTTCTGGGTTAAATTCCATATGCGTTGCCAGCAAGGCGTGGCAAACCTGATGGACGACGAAGCGGCGCAGCTGATTGCCCGCGATCGTGAAAGTTCACAGCGCGATCTGTTTGAATCGATTGAACGCGGCGATTTCCCGCGCTGGAAGTTCTATGTGCAGGTGATGCCGGAGCATGAGGCATCGCAGACACCTTACAACCCGTTTGATTTAACCAAAGTGTGGCCACATGCCGATTATCCGCTGATTGAAGTAGGTGAGTTCGAGCTGAACCGCAACGCGGACAACTATTTTGCCGAGGTTGAGCAGGTAGCGATGAGCCCGGCGAACGTGGTGCCCGGCATCGGTTTCTCGCCGGACCGTATGTTGCAGGGACGTCTTTTCTCTTATGGCGATGCGCACCGTTATCGTCTGGGGGTGAACCATCATCAGATCCCGGTGAACGCGCCGAAATGCCCGTTCCATAGCTACCACCGCGACGGCGCCATGCGCGTGGACGGCAACAGCGGCAACGGCGCAACCTATGAGCCGAACAGCTTCGGCGTTTTCCAGGAGCAGCCGGATTTCAGCGAGCCGCCGCTGTCGCTGGAAGGTGCCGCCGATCACTGGAATCACCGTGAAGATGATGATTATTTCAGCCAGCCGCGCGCGCTGTTTAATCTGCTGAGCGAAGAGGAGCATCAGCGTATGTTTCAGCGTATCGCCGGTGAGCTGGTGCAGATCCCTGAATTTATTCAGCAGCGGCAGATTGCGCTGTTCCGTCAGGTGGATGAAGCCTACGGCGCCGGGGTGGAAAACGCGCTGCGGGCGTTGCAGGGGTAAGCACCTGGTTTCCCGCAACTGAGTAAGTCATACGTTGCACTGCTCTCATTTAACAGGGCTCTCAAACGGGAGAGTCCTGTGTATATCCTCAAAGAACACCTTAAAGTCGTTATGCACTATTTTGCCAGCGATGAAGGCTAACGGTTAACTTCAGCCCGTTTCAACATTCCCGGTACCCAGGTGAGGATCTGGATGTTGGCCTAATGAAAATGGGTCACAGACGTTACCGACGTTTGCTATCAACGGCCGGCCCCCCTACCTCGCTCTCATTATCGTTCTCTTCAATAACAACGTTATTTCCTGCGGTATTTCAGAACGTCCAACGCCAAGTTTTTACGTTTCTGGTTAATGAGTTAAAAGTAATATCCCGTTCCCGAGACCCGGGCGTTATTGAAAAGGAGGAGGGATATGTCCGCTGTGAGCGATCTGCGGACATTACTAACAGCATTCTGTGTGAATCAACAGGGAGTAGGCCAGCTGAGCAGCAGACACTAACTGTTACATATTGCATGCGTATACTCAAAAAAACTGCATTTCCGGTAGCCATTTTGTTAAACTGTGAGGAAATCAATAATATAAATTATTATTACTATGAAAATTAAAAACAAAGCAGCTATAACCTACTCTCTGATAATTATAGTTTTTGCTGCAGTATACTATTTTACTTGGTCAGTTTATCCAGACTCCTTCATAAAAAATAACGCCCTAAATTCCACTCCCATTCATAATGCTATAGATTTAGCGTTTTCGTATAATGGTGAAACTCATGAAGATTATGATAATGTTTCAAACGAGGATTTCCTCAAAGAGACATTGAAAGCAAAAAAAGAATTTGACAGAATAGTTAGTCAAAACATTAAACTTGAAAATATACTATCCCAGCAAGAATCAAAACTAAAATTAATAAACGTAAATCTGTCAAAAGCCTGGGCTAGGAATACACAGGCGTATGTGGATGAAGCGTCTCTAAAACATCACAAGGAGCTAAATGTTAAAGAAAGTGAGCTCAAGGCTATGTTGTCACAAAAGAATAAAATTCAAGGAAGCCAGTTCGATATTATGTTGGCTGATAAAAATATCGAAATATCGGAAGTTAAGCTCAGGATAGCAACTTCAGAACGCGATGCTTTAGAATATGTCTTGTCACACGTTGGTGACTTCAATGATTCAAAGCTCGTTTCTGAATTAAATACTACCAATAAAATAATAGATGACACAAGATCTAAATTAATTATAAATAACAAAGAAATGATCAAAATAAGAAATAATATGCAAGATTTGTTGAGTAAACGTCAAAAGGAAGATCTCAACTTTTGGGATTTCGCTTTTTACAGCATTGGAATATCAACAACGACTACATTTGGTGATTTAGTAGCTAACTCAAGATTAATCAGAATGCTAGTTTGCATACAACTGTTGTTATCTATTTTAGTGCTAGCCAATGTAACTCAAAGTTTCTTGTCAAAAAATAAAAATTCACGATGATCCATAGAACCTAATTGTTGTTAGGTGCGCGACGTCCGCTTTTGGCACAAAGCGGACATTAGCATTAAAAATTCAGTGACTTCCTCCTGCTCCCCAGCGCTGCTGGGTCGTCAACCCTACTGCGCTAACCAGGAAGTTCGGTCATCTTCGCCGGACCGCGCAAGCGCGTTCCGGGTCTGCCAGCTGGGCTCTGATAGTGAAGACACGAGATGCTTACGCGCCCGAGCAATAATCGCTTCAGAACTAAAAGTGGGATCGTAAAGCAAGCATCGTGTTGATGCATTCAGTAGCCAAAATAGACATGGCTACTGAATCCTTTTATGACATGGAACATTCAATAAGCGGATAGTTGCCGGACATTAAAATTTTTTCGAGAACCAGCCGAGAATTTTTTTTCCCACGCTCTTTGCTACTTCTACTGCTACTTCAGCTACTACTTCTTTTACTGACTCCCAGGCATCACCAACCCATTCTTTGACGCTTTCCCATACGCCTGTTTCTGCCTCTATTTCCATTTTTTCGTTTTTTATATCTTCCTTTGCCTCGCGGAAAAGTGAATACTTTTTTTCGTTTGGAAGTATCTCGATTATCTTCTCCATTGTTTCAACAATATTGAATTTCCTCGTCACAGAAGCAGTTTGTATATATCGAGTAGATATATCAAAAGCATGACTTATTTCAGTAACTTTTTTATTGATGTTTGCTTCTTGTTCGGCCAGAGGTTTATTTTCTTGCATATCCCAGAAAGGGATTCCTGTTGCGTAGTCGAATATCGGAGCAACGTTATCGACTTGGTTTACAACAAATAAGACCGGGCAATTTTCTTTATTTGGCTCCAATATCTCTTTATACGCTTTTTCAGCTACAGCATATGCTCTGTCATCGGCTTTAATAACCCAGATAACTAAATCCAGAGTAGGAGATAACTCTTTGTAAAGCTCGAAATATTCTTTATCTCTGTCAATGGTTTCTCCAACCCCCGGCACATCAATTAAAACTATCCCCCCGCTGCCATTTTCATTTGACGATATTGTCATTTCCTGTGCTTCTCTGGTGCAGGCAGCTACGTCACTGACTTTTGCGAGATCTTTACCAAAAAGCGCGTTGCACAAGGAGGATTTCCCTACGCCAGTTACACCAAAAACACCCACGCGTGGTGTATATCCGCGGATTTCCCTAGCTTTCTTTTCAACCAGCTCTTTAATTTTTTTTCTGTTCGTTTCGCTTTTTAAATCATGGTTATGTTGCATAAATAGACTCCTTATTATCATTATAAAGTGTGTTCTGTACTTATCTGCCTTTATCGGCATGAAGAACATAAACTTGAGCAGAGCGTGATGGTCTGCTCCATGTTAATTTAATCAAGTCCGCTTCGGCACAGAGCGGACAGAGTGCTGGACAATGTCTGCTATGAGCGAACAACGGACCTTTGATTCAAGTGTTTCCTCTCAGTTTAGTGAGCGTGGATATCCACCCGATACTCGCAGGGCCATCTAAGCCACAAATGCTATCCAATCGCTAAATAGTGTTATTCTTACAGCTATCAAAAGCGCAAAGTTTTCCCAGTAGACGACTCAGTACGGAAGGTTATTTATATGGTGATAAAGGATGCATCGAAAAAATGGAGTATGCCGATCCAGAACTAGCGGCTGGCGATGAGCCGTTTTATTATCGAGTTCGGTGGCCGCCTGAGCGGTCACCTTTAATACGCTGACAGTTACACAGAATTACTCACAAGCTCGAATTTTTAATTATTTTCTATATTTTGGTAACATTAATGGATACTCTACCCGCCAGTTGTAAGCTGGGAATTCATCCATATACCACTCGATTGCGACTCTGGCGAACATCCGGAATTCATCATCATTCCAAAGATCAATTATTAGATCTCTACTAAGTCGTCTAATTTGTTTAGAACCCTGATATACCCAACCTAAATAAGAGTCTAATTTAGGCTGATTTTTTCCTTTATAATGACCGTGAGGGATTGAAGGGTGAAAGTCTACGTCATACTGATGAAAGACCCAATCATTTAAGCCTTTTCTCTTCGATAAAAAGTGAAAATTCCCTTTTTCATCTCTACTTATACCTGGCTGAATGTCGACTTTATAAGCAGGATCATCTGTAGTGGATACGGATGAAGTGCAATCATTATCGTCATGTTCGACGGGCCAAAAGTCTTCGTCGCTCCATTCTTCCACCAAAAGAATTCGATTAGCCCTCTCATAAATTGGATCGGTTGATTCACACATGTTTTTTAGTGCCAGCATTCTATCCTTGTAATGATCCCAACTGAGTCTTTCTCCGTGAAAGTATATTTGTGACAATTTGAAGTATAATACTGATGCTTCTCTATCTAGATAGTTCATTAATTACCTCCATATTTTGTTAAATGTTTCAATAAAACAGCCATATTCATACGGTAAGCACTTTACCGTTTTCTATTACCAGTAGCCATCTCTAATTATCTCATCATATCGTTCAATCAGTGTTAACTGCTTCTTGTTATCTTTGTATGTATCCAACCATCTATCAACAGCTTCATCAAAAATAAAAAGGAAATCAGTAAAATTTAAGTAAGCAATATTGTCATGCACTTGAGTTGGATAGCCTTTCTTGCAAATAGCGATACTAAGCCGGCGTATTTTACCTTGCATCACTTTATGTGAATTCAGATTTGTCATGTGTAGCATAGAACTTCTAAGACCATAAAGTTCATCTGAAGTAACCTCAAGGCTACTGAGTGCTGAGTAAGTATCAAGCCAATTTTGAAACCCCCGCTGTACGTTACCGAATTCAATGTATGCTATAGTATCAATAAAAGACATTAAAAGTTTAAAGCTTGCCAAGTAATGTTTATTATTAAAGAGTAATTTAATAGGCTTCATTTGATCATCATTTAAAAGTTGCTTCACATGAAACTGATCATCTTTTATATACTGGTCAAGATAGTCCGGGAGGCTTTTAATACCTTCAATATGTTGATGAGGCATATTTTTATGTCTTAATTTCTCGCTAACTGAAAGTTGGATATCATATTGTATCTTTCCATCAATTACAGGAGTCACAATTACTAAGGGGTTTTGTGAAGCATTATGATTGGCTAAAGCTATTTCGAAAGGTGCAAGAGAGTTATTTACTCTCATATTCGAATTATACCTTGTTAGAGAAAGCTTTCCATCTGAATCCAATACTGATGGATGAATGGGGTGGAAAGAACGGCAAGAAGCCAAATCAATTTCTAAGTTTTTTAGCAAGAATTCAAGTTTGCAATCATCATCATTATCTAATTGATGTGGCACGATGCCTGTGTGAGTAATATGAATACCATCTTTTGAAAATATAAATATATTGTAAACAGTCTCTTTCATAGTATATCAATCCAATGTTTTTGATATTTAGATAAAAAACTTTTAGTTTAAAGTCACAATGGTCTGCTCCATTCAAAAGCATATCACACCGCTAGAACGTCCGCTTCTGGCACAAAGCGGACATCAGAAATTATGTGAATAAAAGGATAAAACGCGATGTATAGCGTTTCGTTGCCGTGCAATGCTTGTAAAGCAAATGCTATGCAAGGGCGTCTCATGAAATCAGATGTTCAACTCAACCTTAGATCCAGGGAATCACAGCGGGCGCTCATTGATGCCGCTGCGGAAATCCTCCACAAATCACGTACAGATTTTATTCCGGAAATGGCCTGTCGGACTGCCGAGAATGTGATCCTCGGCCACCGTGTTTTTAAATTTAACGATGAGCAATATGCGGAATTCATCGATATGCTTGATGCACCGGTTGCGGATGCTCCCGTTATCGACAAACTGCTGGCAAGGAAACCTCAGTGGGAGGTGTAACAGCGCCAGAACCTTTATCCAGTTTTCATCAGGTGGCGGATTTTGTTAGCGGTGATGCTGTACTCGATTTTATTGCCTGAAATCCACTGGTCAGCGACGGCGGCGACATCTACTATTCAGGAATATGGATATCGACCTCATCGGCTTTCTTCCTGCTCTGTTACCCGTGGCGCTTTCGCCTGGTGCAAGCTTTACGCTGGCTATTAACAGCGCACTGGCGGACGGCCCTCGTGGGCTTATCTCTGCCCTGGCCGGAACGGCTCTGGGAATTTATACACACGCTCTTTTAATCGGACTCGGTATCACGGCGGCGTTGGTCGCTTCGCCTGCCATTTTTAATATTTTGAAAATTACCGGCACCGTTTATCTTCTCTGGCTGGGCATTCAGCTTATACGCAGTGGTACTGCGGCCCATGTCGGCACCTTTTCGCATACAGCCGTCCCGGTTACGCTCAAAGAAGCCTGGCTGGCGAATGTATTGAATCCCAAAGCGATCCTGTTTTATCTGACGGTGGTTTCACAGTTTGCTGGCAGACAAGCCGATGTTAATGATTACCTGGTACTGGCTTCGCTACACATTTTGGTGATGGTTGTTTGGCTGTTGATGATCGGCCGGACGCTGACTTTTTCCGCCCGTAAGCTTGACCCGCTCATGTTGAAAAAGTGGATTAACATTGCTGGCGGGCTATTGCTACTCGCTTTCTCTTTAAAAACGCTGATCTGAAATATACAGGTCAGGAGACTCCCCACTGGCTGTTTTGCAGCACTACGCGATAGCCATCATGATCCTGAAAGGTCACGCCCTTCCGATCCCAATACGGATTAAACGCGCGCATGCGGGTAAAGCCTGCGCTTTCCATAGCGCCGCAGGCCGCCAGCCAGGCATCCTGCTGTGGAATATAAAGCACCAGCAGATCCTCGGCAGACGTGGCAGGCACTATCGGATGTTCAGCACACAAGGTGAACTCCAGGTGCCACGGCAGATCGTCGCGGCCCAGCATGCGTCCGCTAAAGCCGTCATGGTCGCTAAACGCACCGATTTCCTTCAGGCCAAGCCCGCGACAGTAGATGTCGCTGCTCTTCTGCAAATCCGTGACCGGCCGGGCGATACGTAAATGATGAAAGGACATATTTTTTCCGTCTGCATGGGAGGTGCACACCACCATAGCATTACTTTCGCTCTCCTGCATACGCGACGCTTTCTCTGTTCCGTTCATCAGCTTTTACGGAAGCTGTGGCCTGTAGCGTTAGCATGTTTTCACCGGACACGTGCCTGTTTCAGTTGTTTTGTAGCCATTGCGCCAGCCGTCGCCGTGAGAGTTTGATGCCGCCCTGCGCAAGCTCTTCCGGCAACCGCAGCCAGCGGATCGGACGTTGAAAGCTCGCCAGCCGCGCGCTGGCCCAGGCGGCGATGCTTTCCAGTTCGCTATCTGAGTCCAGCGCCAGCAGCGCTACCGGCCTTGCGCCCCACTCTTCATCCGCCTGTGGAATAATAAACGCCTGCCGCACCGCGGGATGGCACATCAGCAGGCTTTCAATCGCCTCCGGCTGCACCGCCTCGCCGCCGCTGAAAAACAGATTATCTTTGCGTCCCAGCACCAGAAGCTCCCCCTGCTGCCAGCGCCCCAGATCGCCGGTAGCAAACCAACCGTGCTGATTCACCAGCGGCCAGAGCTGCCCGTCGCGCCAGTAGCCGCAGGCTAAGGTTGCTCCGCGGATCCAGATCTCGCCGTTAACCACCTTTACCTCACGCTCCGCCAGCGCCTGGCCGACGCCGGGCCGGTTATCGGCGCGCTTGCCGCATACCGTGGCGGCACTTTCCGTCAGGCCATAACCGCACCAGCAGCGGATACCCGCCGCTTCTGCACTCGCCACCAAATCAGGCGGGATCGCGGCACCACCAAGCAGCACCGCTTTCAGGCCAGCAGGCCGCTGCGGTTGCTGTAGCAGTCGCCACAGCTGAGTGGGCACCAGTGAAGCAAAACTACAGCCGCTAAGCGCCTGCGGCAACGGTGCATCCGAAAGCGTCAGGCAGGCGCCTGCCAGCAACCAGCGCCAGATGATGCCCTGTCCGGAAACATGATAGAGCGGCAGCGACAGCAACCAGTTTTCGGCGGCGTTGAAACCCATTAACTGATTAACCCCCGCCGCGCTGTACAGCAGCGCGGCGAAAGTATGCGCCGCCGCCTTCGGCAGCCCGACAGAGCCGGAGGTGAGCGTAAGCGTGGCGATCGCTTCAGGCCGCCATGCGACCGGCGCGGCCGCTGTGTGCCGAATTGTGGCCATCCGCAGCGCAGCAAGAAACGGGCGCGGCAAATCGGGCAACGGCTGCGCCAGATTCAGCATAAAATCGGGATGTAAAACGGATAACAACGGCAACAGCGTGGCTGACGGCAGCTGCGGATTAAGCGGCAAAACCTGTGCGCCCGCTTGTAATAGCGCCATCCACGCCAGCAGCGCTGAGAGGCTATTTTTACTGCGCAGCGCCACCCGTGCGCCGGGCGTGACGCCCTGACGCTGAAAACCGGCGCAGAGCCGATCCAGCTGCTCGCTCAGCGCCTGCCAGCTTAGCTGCGCGTTGTCCGTGCGCAGCGCCATCGCCGCAGGCGTGGTTTGCGCCCGTTGTCGCCAGGGAAAATCATTTAAAGAACACGCGTCCACGCTTCCTCTCCCTGCAAAGGCAACGCGCAGCCGGGCCAACGCCGCACCAGCTGCTGACGCATCAGGGTTAAGGTATCCAACCCTGGCGGCGACTGCGGCGTTAGCCAGTGCGCCAGCCGTGCCAGCTGCGTTAAGCCCAGGCTCGACTCCAGCGCTGAACTGATAATCACTTGCAAACCCAGCCGCTGCGCCTCGCCGATGATCTGCTGAATATGCGCGATGCTGCCGGTCAGGGTGGGCTTAATCACCAACGCCGCCAGCCCCGGCGCGGCCTGTAGGCGAAAATCAGGCTGACGCAGGCTTTCATCCCAGGCGATAGCGATGCCCGATTCGGCAGCAAATGCCAGGCTCTCTTCCGGCGTGCGGCACGGCTCCTCAATAAAGGCGATACGCGCACGCTGCGGCGGCGTCAGGCGGCGGGCAAACTGGTGCGCTTTTTCCGGCGTCCAGCTGCGGTTAGCGTCCAGACGCAGCTGCAAATCGGGCAGCGCCTCCAGCAGCAGGCTGACCTGCAAACCATCGCGTACCGCCTCATACAGGCCGACCTTCATCTTCGCGCAGGGCGAGGGTTGCGCCTGAAGCTGCAACAACAGCGCATCGGGATCGCCATAACAGAGCTGCGCGCTGCGCCATGCTCCGGTTGGCGGCAGCTGGCTCGTCAGCTCGGCGCTGGCGCAACTCAGGCCAAACGCCACCGAAGGCAGCAGGCTTTCAGCAACCGGCTGCGCGGCAAGCCACTGCCTCAGCCAGCTTTCGCACGCCTGCTGCGCCTGCTCCAGCGTTTCGCCGCTAAAGCCCGGCAGCGGCGCGATTTCACCCCAGCCCTGCCGACCCTGTTGTTGCAGCATGACCAGCAGCCCTTCCCGCTGCGTCAGACGTCGATCGCGCAGCAGCACGCCGCTCTCCATGGGAATGGCATAGCGCCACAGTTTCGCTTTACGCATCAGGGATTACGCCTGAACGGACTAAAATCGGGCTGACGTTTCTGGTTAAAGGCGTTGCGCCCCTCCTGACCCTCTTCGGTCATATAAAACAGCATGGTGGCATTGCCCGCCAGCTCCTGTAGCCCCGCCTGACCGTCGCAGTCGGCGTTTAACGCCGCCTTCAGGCAGCGCAGCGCCATCGGGCTGTTATGCAACATCTCACGACACCAGCGCACCGTTTCCCGCTCCAGCTGCGCCAGCGGCACCACCGTATTCACCAGCCCCATCGTCAGCGCCTGCTGCGCATCATACATGCGGCACAGGAACCAGATTTCACGCGCCTTTTTTTGCCCAACAATACGCGCCATATAGGAAGCGCCCCAGCCGCCATCAAACGAGCCGACTTTCGGGCCGGTTTGTCCGAAACGGGCGTTATCCGCCGCGATGGTAAGATCGCACAGCATATGCAGCACATGGCCGCCGCCGACCGCGTAGCCCGCAACCATCGCCACCACCGGTTTCGGGCAATTGCGGATCTGGCGCTGGAAATCAAGCACGTTGAGATGATGAGTACCGCCCTCATCCTGATAGCCGCCGTAATCGCCGCGCACTTTTTGATCGCCGCCCGCGCAGAAAGCCTGCTCGCCCGCCCCGGTGAGAATAATCACGCCGATGCCTGCGTCATAGCGCGCATCCTGTAGCGCCAGCATCATCTCCTGCACGGTCAGCGGGCGAAACGCATTGCGCACCTCTGGGCGGTTGATGGTGATTTTGGCAATGCCCTCCGGCGTTTTGTGGTAGCGGATATCGCTAAAGTCACCGCTGCAGTCGCGCCACTCAACCGGCGCGTTAAGCTGTTGTTCATCGGGGTAAAGCATGAAATTCTCCAGGATTCAGACGCAGCAGCTGCGTCAGACGATCGCTAAAGGCGGCAGGACTGACGCGATGGGCATTGTGCCCGGCCGCCGGAATGGTATAGAGCGGCAGATGAGCCTGTTGGGCGAGCTGGATAAATTTGTTGTCCCACTCGCCGCACAGATAGCTGAAAGGCACCGTCAGCCGCTGCAGTTCAGGCAGCAGATTGGGCTGCTGGCTTAACGAGGTCGCCTGCAACATCGCCGCCAGCGCCGGGCCGTTGCCCGCGCTACGATGCTTAATCAGACTGTTGCGTTGTTGCTCGGTGAGTTCGTTAAACAGCGGCTGACGATACCAGGCCCGCAGCGCGACAGGCAGCGGCAGCTGGCGGAAACGGCGCATCCACAGCGCATCGTGCGCATAACGCGCCTTGCGCTGCGCTTCATCCGCCAGCCCCGGATGCCCCGCCTCGACCACCAGCCCACACAGCCCCGGCAGCGCCGCGCGACAGGCGTAATGCATCGCCGCGCGCCCGCCGAGCGAGTAGCCAATCAGCCAGTAATGGTGAACCTGATAGTGACGCAGCGTGGCGTTGATACACCCGCTGAGCTCATGGAAGCCGCTGACGCGCTGGGCGCATGAGCCACCATGCCCAGGCAGATCGATGCTGAGCATCGGCCAGTCAATAAAATTCTGCTGTACTGGCAGCCAGTCGTGCAGGGTGCCGAGAAAACCGTGCAGCCAAACCAGCGTAGGCTTGCTGCTGCGCCGGTGGCCCTGCCAGCGCGCGTGCAGGATCATAACGCCGCGCCCATCGCTACCAGCCGGGCAAAAGTTTCGGCACCGCCGTCCGGCGGCACGCTAAGCTCCACCAGCGTCGCGCCCTGACGGGCAAAGCCCTGCTGAACGGCCTGTTGCAGCTGCTGCCAGCTGGCGACCTGTTGGTAATCAAGGCCGAACATCTGCGCGGCAGGCGCAAAGCTCACCGCCTGCGGCAAGGTAAAAAATCGCTCCCGCTCGCTGACCGGCGTCGGCAACAGGGAAAAAATGCGCCCGCCGTTGTTGTTAACTACCACCAGCACCAGCGGCGCGACGGGCTGACGCAGCAGCGCCAGACTATTTAAATCATACAGCGCCGAAATATCACCCAGCAGCGCCAGCGTTGGACACGCCTCACCGCGCTGAATGCCGCTTAAGGTCGCAATCAACCCATCAATACCGCTGGCACCGCGATTGCAGTAAACCGGATAGCTCACCGGCAGCTGCGCCAGCGCATCCACCAGCCGGACCAGCAGGCTGTTACCGAGAAACAGCTGACCACCTGGCGGCAAGAGTTCCGCCAGCCGGTGCGCCAGCTGCGCCTCTGGCTCTTGTTCTGTTACCGCGCTGACCTGTCGCTGCACAGCGGCAGCCAGTGAATTCAGCGCTGAGGCCCAGGGCGGCAAGGCCGCCGCCGGATGCGCGTCAAGCCAGCGGCCAATCTCGCTGACGATGCGCCTGCCCGGCTGATTGCCCGGATCGCGTCGCCCCGGCTGCGCATCAATCAGCCACCATTGCTGTGGGCGCGCCTGCTGCTGCCATTGCAAAAGGCGTTTGCCGATCAGGTTCGCGCCAAACTGCACCACCAGCTGCGCCTGGCTCAATAGCTGCTGCGCCTGCGGATGGTTAAGCCACAGATCGGCGCAGGGCAGCGGCTGACCGGTTTGCGCCTGAATATCCGCCAGCAGCGGCCAGCCCAGCGTGGCCGCCCATTGCGCTACCGCCGCGCCCTCTTCGGCATGCATTTTTCCGGCAATGACCACGCCGCGCTTCTGCCGCCACGCAGGCCAGTCGCGCTGCGCTGCCAGCCCTGCGGGCGCGCTGTGAATTACCCATGGCATTGCCTGCGGCATGCTTTCATCCAGCGGCGTCAGCCATTCGCGCCAGGCGTCATCTTGCGGGCCATACAGCGGCTCGGCAAACGGGCAGTTAATATGCAGCACGCCCGCACCTGCTATCGCCTCATCCAGCGTTGCCGCCAGCCAACGCGCGCTGATTTCTGGCGTGGGACGCGGTAAATCACAGCGGCGGGCAAAATGGGAAAAAATGCCCGGCTGGGTAATGGCCTGATTGGCACCACAGTTAATCAGTTCAGGCGGACGGTCGGCGCTCAGCACTATCAGCCGTTCGCCGGTGAGCTGCGCCTCAATCACGGCAGGCAGCAGATTTGCCACGGCGGTGCCGGAAGTGACAATCAGCGCGACGGGAGAACGGGTGCTTTTCGCCAGGCCAAGCGCTAAAAAACCCAGTCCACGCTCATCGAAGTGGGTATGACAGATCAGCGCCGGTTCTGCCGCCGCCGCCAGCGTGAGCGGGGCCGATCGCGAGCCGGGCGCGATACAGATATGCTTTATTTGATGATGCCTCAGGGTGGCGATAATCACCTGCGCCCAACGGCGGTTAAAGCTACTGACAGACATACTTCCCCCGAAATAGTCACTCCTGAGCCAGGCGAAACAGGCGGTTCGCCTGCGGCAAACCTCACGTCAGGCGGGCTGCGTCGCTGGCGACTCCCCGACCTGCACCGGCTTCGCTATCGCACCGGCTGGCAGCAATGCCGCCAGCGCGGCCATTTTGTTTTCTGTTTCCTGCCATTCCAGCAGCGGATCGGAACCGGCGACAATGCCTGCGCCGCCATACAGCCGCAGCCGTTCGCCCTGGAGCCAGGCGCAGCGCAGCGTGACGCAAAATTCACTTTCCTGACGTGAGATAAAACCGCTGGAACCGGCGTACCAGTTACGGTTCAGCGTTTCATGATGTTGCAGAAAGGCACGCGCCGCCGTGCGCGGCAGCCCAGCCACCGCCGCCGTGGGTTGCAGGCGCTGTAACAGCAGCGCGTCGCTAAGGTTATCCAGCCGGGCGTGAATGCGTTGGCGCAGGTGTTGCAAAGTGCGCAGGCGTACCACCTCAATCGGCATCACCGCCAGATCGCTGACCACGCCTTGCAGCCGATGGCGGATATCCTCCATCACCAGTTGGTTTTCATGCCGGTTTTTTGCGTCCTGCAATAGCCATTGCGCCTGCTGACAGGCGCGCGTGAGATCGGCGTCACGGGCTACCGTGCCCGCCAGCGCCTCGGTGAGCAGACTATTTTGCTGTCGCCGCCAGAGCCGCTCCGGCGAGGCGCAGACCAGGGCGCTCCGATCGTCAACGCGCAGCATAAACTGATAGCAGTGCGGATTGGCGCGGCGGCTGGCGGCCAGCAACGCTGCTGCGGGTAATGGACGATCCCACAGCAGATCGATGGCGCGCGCCAGCACCACTTTATCCAGTTCACCGGCGGTGATAGCAGCCAATGCGTGGTTAACGCGTTGCTGCCACTGCATGCGATCCGGCAGGCAATGCCGCTGTTGCAGCGCTGCGCGCATCGGCGGTAGCGGCTGCGGTAAGCGCAGCGCCTGCAAAAAGCGTGCGGCGCGCTGTGCATCTTCTTGCAGATTATGCTCGCTGTGAATAAACAGCGTCAGCCGCTCGCCACGGCTGTCCCGCTGCCACATCAGACGCGGCAAAAAGAAAAAGCTGTTATCCGCCTCAAAGCGATTGCTGCCCCAGATGCGCCAGTTCTCCGGTAAGGCGCACGTCGCCAGCTCCGCCTGAGTCAGCGTGGAGTAACGCTGTATGGCGCCGCAAAGCGCAACCTGCTCGCTGCCGTCGCGATGCTGCCACCAGATCTGCGGTCGCTGCGGCTGCGCATGCAGCCAGGCAAGGGAATCTTCCCCCGCGGCAAGCGGCACGGTAACCGTGCGACAGCCGGGTTCGGCGCTATTGATGTTGCTTAGCTGGGTAAGTAACGCAGCATACGCGGCAGGAAGCGAATACACGCACACCTCCATAATCCTAAAGAGGTAGCCAGTGTAAAAGGGAGATTGATAAGAAATGTTGATTCAGAACAGTTCGCGCCGCGTTTTGTCGCGCTTCAGCGGGCAAGTTTCAGGAAAGGGAGCGGGTAAACATGTGGAAACCAGCCTCCTTCCCGATGGTCAGAGGCTGTGTGTGGTAAGTGCTTAGCGACGCGCCAGCAGCAGGCCGAAGATCAGCCCGGCGGTAGCGCCAATGCCGATGCCCTGCCAGGGTTTTTCATGAACGTAATCATCTGCGCGGTAGGCGACCTGCTTAGCGCGATAATAGTAAGAATCGGAAGCCGCGCTGACGCGTGCCTTCACATCATGCAGCGCCTGCTCCGCCTTCTCTTTCAGTTCGATATATTTCTGATCGGCCGGATCGCCAGAGGATTTCAGCACCTCTTCCAGCGTTTCGGTAAGCAGCGTCAAATCATCATCCAGGCGCGTTTCCTGTGGTTCACCAGCTACCCGAGGCTCATCCGTTGCTAACGGATCGCGCTTTTCTTGCGAGTCAGTTGATACAGCCATTTTCTTCCTCCGTGTAAAAACACATGCATGTCCACTAACTATAGACACTTTTTGCGCGCCTGCCTGACGCGGTATCCAGGAATTACCTGATTACCACATCAGGAAATGCATTGGTTTATATGATTAATCTGATAAATTCCTGATGACCGAATTTTTGCCGCCTGCGTCTGTCGTAGCTGACTGTAACCTGGGTTTCATCCGGGAAAGCAAATGGGTGCAGAAGCTCGACCACTACAAACTCGTTCAGCATAAGGAAATTGTTTCTGGCATGAATCGAAGAATGTTTATGAAAACGTCAATGGCATGCGCTGCGGTTAGCGGCATGTCCGGCTTATCCACGCTATTTGCGCAGTCCGCCTGGGCAGAAGATGGCATTGCTGACGGCAATGCCACGCGTTTTGACTTTGAGGTATTGAAGAAAAAAGCCGCCGCGCTGGCGCAGCAGCCTTGGGGCGGCGCGCCCGGCCCGTTGCCCGATACGCTGGCGACCATGACGCCGCAGGCCTACAACGCTATTCAGTATGATGCAGGGCATTCGCTCTGGAACGACATCGATAACCGCCAGTTGGACGTGCAGTTTTTCCACGTGGGTATGGGCTTTAAACGCCGTATCCGTATGTTTTCCGTGGACAAGAGCAGCCGCGAAGCGCGTGAGATTCACTTCCGCCCGGAGCTGTTTAACTATCAGAACACCAGCGTTGATACCAAACAGCTGGAAGGCAAAACCGATCTCGGCTTTGCCGGTTTCCGTGCGTTTAAAAAGCCGGAGCTGGCGCGGCGCGATATCGTCTCTTTCCTCGGTGCCAGCTATTTCCGTGCCGTGGATGAGACCTATCAGTATGGCCTGTCGGCGCGCGGCGTGGCGGTCAATACTTTCAGCAACGGCCAGGAAGAGTTCCCCGACTTCACCGCCTTCTGGTTTGAAACGCCAAAAGCGGATGATACCACCTTTACCGTATATGCCCTGCTCGACGGCGCCAGCCTGACCGGCGCCTTTAAGTTTGTGATCCACTGCGAGCCGAAGCGCGTGGTGATGGAGGTGGAGAACCACCTTTGCCCGCGCAAAGATATTCGTCAGCTGGGTATCGCGCCGATGACCAGCATGTTCAGCTGCGGCAACAGCGAACGTCGCATGTGCAACACCTATCATCCGCAGATCCATGACTCCGATCGCCTGGCGATGTGGACCGGTAAAGGCGAATGGATTGCCCGTCCGCTGAACAATCCGCGCAAACTGCAGTTTAACGCCTATGATGATGAAAACCCGCGCGGCTTTGGGCTGCTACAGCTGAATCACGACTTTGAAGATTATCAGGATGTGATTGGCTGGTATGACAAGCGCCCAAGCCTGTGGGTGGAGCCAGTCGGCAAATGGGGCAAAGGCGCTATCAACCTGATGGAGATCCCCACCACCGGCGAAACGCTGGATAACGTGGTCTGTTTCTGGCAGCCAGAGCAGCCGGTTAAGGCTGGCAGCGAACTCGCTTTCAGCTACAAACTTTACTGGAGCGGCCTGCCGCCGGTGCGTAGCGAACTGGCGCGCGTGGAGTCTACCCGCTCCGGTATCGGCGGCTTCCCGGAAGGCTGGGCGCCTGGCGAGCATTTCCCGGATGTCTGGTGTCGGCGTTTTGCCGTTGATTTTGTTGATGGCAATCTGAAGGATGCCGCAGCGAAAGGCATTGAGCCGGTGATTACGGTTTCCGCCGGTACGATTAAACAGGTAGAGATCCTGTTTGTTGAGCCGCTAAACGGCTATCGCATTCTGTTTGACTGGTATCCCACCAGCGATGCTGCCGATCCGGTTGAGATGCGCATGTTCCTGCGTACCAAAGATGAAACGCTGAGCGAAACCTGGCTTTATCAATATTTCCCGCCGCCAGCGGACCAGCGGAAATATATCGATGACCGCCAGATGACGGTGAACTAAGCCAACGCGGCGAGGGAAACCTCGCCGCGTCATGTTAAAACAGTGAGGAAAGCATGAGCGAAAAGAAACATTTTGTGACGCTGGTCGGCAGCCTGCGCAAAGGCTCTTTTAACGCGGCGATAGCGCATACCTTGCCTGAGCTGGCGCCTGAAGGGGTAACGATCGATCACCTAGGCTCGCCGGGCGATTTTCCTCATTATAATGCCGATCTGCAGGATGAGGGTTTTCCCGCGCCGGTATTAGCGATGGCGGAGGCGATCGCGCAGGCGGACGGCGTGATTATCGTGACGCCGGAATATAACTACTCGGTGCCGGGCGTGTTGAAAAACGCGCTCGACTGGCTGTCACGCGTTTCGCCTAACCCGCTTGCTGCGAAGCCGGTACTGATCCAAAGCGCCTCGCCGGGCAATATCGGCGGCGCGCGGGCGCAGTATCATCTGCGGCAGATTTTGGTGTTTTTTGACGCGCGCGTGATGAATAAGCCGGAAGCAATGATAGGTCAGGTTACCGATAAGGTTAAAGAGGGCGTGCTGACCGACGAAGCGACCCGCACCTTCCTCAGCAGGCAGCTACAGGCCTTTAGCGACTTTAGCCGCTAACTGTTTCAGCCAGCAGCTACGGGCCTTTAACGGCAAACGCATCGGCGGAGCGTGCTGCTCCGCCTTTTCCGCGCTATTTCACCATATCGATATGGGCAATATTATCTTCCAGGTAGATTTCGCCGACCGGTTTAAAGCCGATACGAGCGTAAAAGCCCTGCAGGTGCGCCTGCGCCGAAAGAAACTGCTGGTGGCCCGGCCAGTATTGTTCACAGCCGATCAGCGCTTGCTCCATCAAACGATAGCCAAGCTGTAACCCGCGCGCTTCGCTGGTGACAATGACGCGCCCGATTTTTACCGGACTGCCCGCATCCGCCGGGGTTAAAAGGCGCGCGCAGGCCAGCAAACGTCCCTCGCCAAGCGCGAAAACGTGGCGGTTATCGCGGGCTAAATCCTGTCCGTCGATATCCTGATAAGCGCACTGTTGTTCAACGATAAATACGCGGTTACGCAAAGCCAGAATGTCATGCAGCTGATGAATATTCAGCTCACTATGGTGTACGTCATACCAGGTTAATTCCATGCTTCTGTGTCCCTTAACGTTGAGCGTTTCTGCTACTTCTCCTGTCGCTAATCCGCAACAGGCTGGATTAATATAACCGCAATCGCTACGTAAAAATCCAGCGCTAATTTAAGTTTATTGCCCGCTGACCGCTTTAGCCCTGAAAGGCGCGCCAGACCGGGTGCATTATTTAATTCTCTTCCTGTTTATTAAGCCCCTTACTTAATAAGATTATTAATACAAAAATTTTTTCCCCTGAAAGTGGAATGATAAAATTATCGTTCATTAACCTGTCGCTCTGTTAATCAACAAGTAAAAGGAGATTACTATGTTAAACGCCGTCTCGCAAAACGGCTCTCTCGCCCAAGGTTATGACACGCCCCCATCCTCTACCCCAGAAAAGACGGATTTCACTTCCATACTGAAAAAAGTCTCTAATACCGTGAACGGCCTGACGGACAAGGGAAAAAAGGTAATTATTGATTCAGTCGCCGCTAACAGCGCTTCTCAATCTTCGTCGGATGCGCCCTCAGATGGAAAGATCAGAACGGCCAGGGAGTGTCTGGTCGATATCGCCGCGCTGCTGCGATTAAAAGGGGCGGATAAATATAATGAGCCATTGATGAATTTATTAAAGGAGGCATTTTTATCAGAGCGTTTCGATAGCTCCGGCTTAGACAGGCTGAAAAAATTAACGCTTCAGGGCGCGCCGAATAGCGCAAAAGAGGATATTAACGCCTTGCGTAGCCAGATAGATAATATTGCGGCCTCCTGTGAAAAAAGTATGGACCCGCTTCGTAGCTATATGAATTATTATGGGCGGCTCTTTGATTCTTTTTTTGCCAGCGAAATTATTAATAACCCCAGTAAGGAAATGCGGGAATCGGTACGGGTCATCGCCTATAACATTGAGGATAACTTCCGGCTTACACATTCAGCAGCTGAACAAACACAACTATGCAAAGACCTAAAAAACATGTTAATAAACGATCCGCCCCCCTGGCGTGAAAACATTCCTGAGGTTAAAACATTCCTGGAAAATAGCGCGCCAGAAAACTTCACCAACATGCTCTATACCGGTCATGAGCTTGCACACGCGCTGATTATACATTTAACGGTAAAATATATTATGGCGGCGCCGGGCTGTTATCCAATCAGAAGCAAAATATCAGGGAACTATAATAATGTGATAAAACCACAGCGAAGAAACTTAAAGCCGGTGAAAGAAAGGCCCACCAGCAACCGCGTTGGCATTTTGCTAATGCATCAGCACCGGGATGATACTTTTACCAGTGCTGGAAATGGCATAAGGCCAATTGATGCCATTAAATTTTCGTCGAAAAAAATCCCTCTGCATAATCAACAGGCGCTGACTTATGGCAGCCCGCTTGCCGTCGGCATGTCCGGCAGCGCAAATTTACTTAAAAGTTATTTTAACCACATCGCTAAACGCAGCCGGAAATTTAATATTGAGCAGGCTAAATTGCTGAGCGCGGCTGAGCTTACTTACAGTGGCGGACATTCAATCAATGAAGCCTATACGACGTTTAACATGGAAAAAAATAAACGCTTTCAACCTCTCGACTACCGCCCTTTCTGTGATCATCCTGCGATTGGAAAAGCAGTTGATCGCGCCTGGGAGGGGGTGCTAAATCAGGCTATCAGGTTTAAGAGGCTTGCCGTAGATACGCCCGCCTCCTGAGGCTGCTGGCTTTTTGCCTCTGGCGTCTTGTTCAGCTTTCGCCGTCAATATCCATAAAAAAACTGCACCTCACTTTGCCATTCGGCCAGCACGTGTGAGGTGCAGTTTTCCTGGAGCCGGTACTTCCTCTCAGCTTACATCAGCGGCTGCGCCATCCGTACCAGGCTGATCAGCGGCTGCGGATAGACACCCAACAGCAGCACCAGAATGGCGGAGATCAGCACCACGACGCCGCCTGCGGTAAACGCCCAGTTGGCAGGCGTGTCGCGGGTATGCAGCTCCGGCGGGCTGAGATAGAGGCTGACGGTCACGCGCAGATAGTAGTAGAGGCCAATGGCGCTGCCTAATACTACCGCACCGGTCAGCCACCACAGCGAGGCATCGATGCCCAGCGCGATAACATAAAACTTACCAATAAAGCCCAGCGTCATGGGAATACCGGCCAGCGACAGCATCATCACTGTCATCACTGCCGACAGCACCGGACGATGCCAGAACAGGCCGCGGTAAGAGTAGAGCGACTCGGCGTCCGGGCCGCGGTACGGGCTGGACATCAGGCTGACGACACCGAAGGCGCCAATGCTGCTGAACAGGTAACCGGCCAGATAGACGCCTGCGGTTTCCAGCGACATCTGATGAGACTGCACCGCAATCAACGCAACCAGCAAATAGCCCAGATGCGCGATAGAGGAGTAGCCCAGCAGACGCTTGATGTTGCTTTGACTGATCGCCAGCAGGTTACCAAACAGAATGGAAACCACCGCGATAATCGTCAGCACGTTGCGGATCGCTTCGCTATCGGTTGCCGGTGCGTACATAAACAGACGCATCAGCGCACCGAAAATGGCGATTTTGCTGGCGGTCGCCAGGAAGGTGGAGACCGGCGCAGGCGCACCCTGATAGACATCTGGCGTCCAGAGATGGAACGGCACCAGCGACAGTTTAAAGCCGAGGCCGATAATCATCATGCCGAGGCCTAACAGCATCAGCGGCTGGTGCAGCACGTTATCACTCAGGCTTTTGCCCAGATCCACAAAGCTCAGGCTACCGGAATCAGCATAGACCAGCGCAATACCAAACAGCAGGAAGGATGAGGCGGCGGCCGACAGAATGGTATATTTCAGCGCCGCTTCCAGCGAACGTTTCTGCCGGAAGGCGTAGCCGATCAAACCAAACAGCGGCAGCGACAGCAGTTCCACGCCGATAAACAGCGAGGCCATATGATTGGCGCTCGCCAGCACCACACCGCCCAGCGCCGCAATCAGCACCAGCAGGTAGAACTCGTCGCAGTTATCGCTGAAGCCCTGCAGCCAGGGATAGGCGAAGGTACAGGTGGCCAGACTCGCCAGCATCACCAGCCCGGTGTAGAACATCGAGAAACCATCGACGCGCAACAGCGGCGTGACATCCATCGGCCCTGCCTGGCCCACAAACCAGAGTGACAACAGCGCCAGGTTGAGGCCAATCACGGTCAGCGTCGCATTGGCAAAATGGTTGCGTCGCCACGCAATGGACAGCATCACAACCACCACCGTCAATCCGACGATCAACAGCGGCAGCAGCGCGATCAGTTGTTGAGGAGTTATTGTCATGGCGAATTACGGCCTTGTAGTTGAAATTGAAGCGGTAAACCACTGCTGAATGTTGCTCATTGCAGCATGTGAGGTGTCCAGAATCGGCTGCGGATAGACCCCAAGCAGCACCAGCAGAACCACCAGCACCATAATCATAATGAATTCCCGTGCAGACATGCCGCGCAGCGGCGTCTCTGACTTCGGCGCACCGTAATAGGCGCGCTGCATCATGATCAGCGAGTAAACGGAAGCAAACACCAGACCGAAGGTAGCGATAACAATAATCGTCGGCACCACCTGGAAGCTACCGGTAAGAATCATAAATTCACCGGCAAAGTTGCCGGTGCCCGGCATCCCCAGGTTCGCCACGGCAAAGAACAGCGACAGGCCCGGAATCCATTTCAGTCGTGACCAGAGGCCGCCCATCTGACGCATATCACGCGTATGCAGACGCTCATAGAGCTGACCGCACAGGATAAACAGCGCCGCAGCCGACAGGCCATGCGCAATCATCTGCACCACCGCGCCCTGGAACGCGAGCTGGTTGCCGGTGTAGATGGCGATCAGCACGAAGCCCATATGGGAGATGGAGGTGTAGGCGATCAGACGTTTGATATCGGTTTGCGAGAACGCCATCCACGCGCCGTAGAAGATACCGATAATCCCCAGCCACATCGCAATCGGCGCGAACTCCGCCGAGGCATTCGGGAACAGCGGCAGGCTGAAGCGCAGCAGACCGTAGGCCGCCGTTTTCAGCAGGATCCCGGCCAGGTCCACGGAACCAGCGGTCGGTGCCTGGCTGTGGGCATCCGGCAGCCAGCCATGCAGCGGCACCACCGGCATTTTTACCGCAAAAGCGATAAAGAAGCCGAGCATCAGCAGATATTCCACGCCGTGCGACATCGGGGTGTGCAGCAGCACTTCATAGTTGAAGCTCCAGACGCCGGTCGCGCGGTAATGCACAAACACCAGGCCAAGAATGGCAATCAACATCACCAGGCCAGAGGACTGGGTGTAAATGAAGAACTTGGTGGCGGCGGTAATACGGGTTTTCCCGTCCGATGCCTTATGACCCCAGAGCGCGATGAGGAAGTACATCGGCACCAGCATCATTTCCCAGAAGAAGAAAAACAGGAACATGTCGATGGCCAGGAACACGCCGATCACGCCACCGAGGATCCACATCAGGTTAAGGTGGAAAAAGCCCTGATATTTTTCAATCTCATTCCAGGAGCAGAGCACCGCCATCAGGCCCAGCAGGCCGGTCAGCACCACCATCAGCAGCGACAGACCGTCCAGCGCCAGGTGAAAATCGATGCCGAAGCGCGGGATCCAGGGAACGGAGAACTCTGATTGCCACTGCGGCATGCCTGCCGCCTGGGTCAGTGAATAGCCTCCCTGCAACCAAAGCTGCAGTGAAAGCGCCAGCGTCAAGCCCATTGTAATCAGGGCGATCCAGCGCGGCGTCTTCGCGCCTAAGCGCTCAGCCAGCCAGCACAGAAAGCCGCCGACAAATGGGATAACAATTAGCCAAGGTAATAACATGGCGGTTACGGTCCCTTTTCTAGTCCTGCATGGGCTGCCAGCTACTCTAACCGGCCAGGCCCAACCTCAGGTTTTTTCACAAGCTTATCGGTTGGGATGCAGCCATGCCGCACCCCGCTCACTAACCTTACATCACCAGCAGCAGCGCCAGCACCACAACGGCACCCACGCTCATGGAAGCAACGTACCAGCGCAGATAGCCATTTTCGCTTACTACCAGCCCTTTATTTGCCAGGCGTGATACCACTGCTGGCGTATTCAGCAGCGCATTCAGCGGATCGCGCGACAGCAGCCAGGCGACGCCCAGATAAGGCTTAACGAAAATTTTGTCATACAGCCAGTCGAAGCCCCAGGCGGCAAACCACCAGGTGCCGAAGAAACGCCCCGGCGCACTGCGCGCCACGCTGGTAACCAGCGTGCGCTTGCCAAGCCAGAGCCAGGCGGCAATCAGGATGCCCACTACCGCAACCACGCCCGATGCGATTTCCAGCCCCATTTTGCCCGCTTCGCCATGCTCGCCCGCAGGCAGAACGCCCGCCAGCGGCGGCGTGATCAGCGCGCCAATAAAGGTGGAAAGCACCATCAACACGATCAGCGGCAGGTGATGGGTAATCCCTTTGCCTGCGTGAGCATGAATTTTCTCTTCGCCGTGGAAAACGATGAAGATCATGCGGAAGGTATAAATCGAGGTCAGGAAAGCACCGACCAGCCCGGCCACCATCAGATTGATATGACCGTTCGCCAGCGCGCCGAACAGGATCTCATCCTTACTGTAGAAGCCCGCGGTAATCAGCGGCAGCGCGGCCAGCGCGGCACCGCCCACCAGGAAGCAGACATAAACCAGCGGGATGCTTTTACGCAGGCCGCCCATTTTGAAAATATTCTGCTCGTGGTGACAGGCCAGAATCACCGAACCCGAAGAGAGGAACAGCAGCGCTTTAAAGAAGGCGTGCGTCATCAGATGGAAAATCGCCGCGTCCCATGCCTGCACGCCCAGCGCCAGAAACATATAACCGATCTGACTCATGGTGGAGTAAGCCAACACGCGTTTGATATCGGTCTGCACCAGCGCGGCAAAACCTGCCAGCACCAGCGTCACCGCGCCGACAATACCGACCAGATGCAGGACTTCCGGCGTCATCAGGAACAGGCCATGCGTACGGGCGATCAGATAAACGCCCGCGGTGACCATGGTGGCGGCGTGAATCAGCGCCGAAACCGGCGTCGGACCCGCCATCGCATCAGCCAGCCAGGTCTGCAACGGCAGCTGCGCCGATTTACCGACCGCACCGCCCAACAGCATCAGCGTTGCCCATTGCAGCATGTGGTTATCCGCCGCAAAGTGCGCAGGCGCCAGCTCGACCATTTCGCGGAAGTTCAGCGTGCCCAGCTCGTTATAGAGAATGAACAGCGCAAAGGCGAGGAACACATCACCCACGCGGGTAATGATAAAGGCCTTCATCGCCGCCTTGCCGTTATCCGGATTGGTGTAATAGAAGCCAATCAGCAGATAAGAGCAAAGCCCCACGCCTTCCCAGCCGAGATACATCAGCAGCAGGTTATCGGCCAGCACCAGAACCACCATGCTGGCGATAAACAGGTTGGTATAAGCAAAGAAGCGCGAATAGCCCTCTTCCCCACGCATATACCAGGAGGCGAACATATGAATGAAGAAGCCCACCCCGGTCACCACCGACAGCATGGTTAACGAGAGGCCGTCCAGCGTCAGGGTAACGCCGATATTGAAGTTACCGACCTGCATCCAGGTCCAGAGCGCCTGGGTAAACGGCACTTTGCCGTTAGCAAAAAAGTCGATGCCGACATATAACGTGACCAGCGCCGCGAGGCCAATCGATCCCATGCCTACGGCGGCCGACAGGTTTTCTGACCAGCGGCCGCGAGAAAACGCCAGCAGCAAAAAGCCGATCAGCGGAAGCAGTATGGTTAAGTAAAGAAGGTTCATCCGCGCATCTCGCTCACTGTGTCAATGTTCAGGGTTTGACGACGGCGGTAGAGCTGCAGCAACAGCGCCAGGCCGATGCTGGCCTCCGCTGCGGCAAGGCTGATCGCCAGGATATACATCACCTGACCATCCGCCTGCCCCCAGTAGCTTCCCGCCACCACTAACGCCAGCGCCGAGGCGTTAATCATGATTTCCAGACCGATTAACATAAACAGCAGATTACGGCGCAGCACCAGCGATGTCAGTCCAAGGACAAACAGCACGGCAGCCAGAATCAGCCCGTGTTGTAGAGGGATCATGCGCGCTCCTCCTTCGTTTGCGCAGCTGCGGCATCGCTGACGCGGTTGCTAAGCACTTCGCCTGGGCGATCTTCACGACCGATATGGAACGCGACCACCAGACCCGCCAGCAGCAGCATTGAGGCCAGTTCAACCGCCAGCACATAGGGACCAAACAGGCTGATGCCTACCGCTTTCGCATCGATAACCGTGCCGTCGATGCCCTGATCGTTAGCGGACATAATGGCGTACACCATAATGATCAGCAGCAGCAGCGAAACCAGGCCCGGCCCGATCCACAGTGAAGGCTGTAGCCACTGGCGCTCCTGATCCTCAACCGACTTACCGAGGTTCAGCATCATCACCACGAACACAAACAGCACCATGATGGCGCCTGCGTAAACGATGATCTCCAGCGCACCCGCGAAGTAAGCGCCCAGCGAGAAAAAGACGCCAGCAATCGCCAACAGCGATACGATCAGGTACAGCAACGCATGTACCGGGTTGGTGTGGGTTATCACGCGTAGCGTGGTTAACACCGCCACCAGACCACAAAAATAAAACGCAAATTCCATGCCTGGCTCCTTAAGGTAACAAGCCTTTGACGTCGATGGGTTTGGCTTCGTTTTCCGCGTCGCCCTTGTCTTTCCCTTCGATCGCCATGCCTGCCATACGGTAGAAGTTGTATTCCGGGTATTTGCCCGGCCCTGAAATCAGCAGGTCTTCTTTCTCGTACACCAGATCCTGACGTTTGAACTCGCCCAGCTCAAAATCGGGCGTCAGCTGAATCGCCGTGGTCGGGCAAGCCTCTTCGCACATGCCGCAGAAAATGCAGCGCGAGAAGTTGATGCGGAAAAACTCCGGATACCAGCGACCATCCACCGTTTCCGCCTTCTGCAGCGAAATACAGCTCACCGGACAGGCAACGGCGCACAGGTTGCAGGCTACGCAGCGCTCTGCCCCATCGGGATCGCGCGTCAGAACAATACGACCACGATAGCGCGGCGGCAGGTAGACCGGTTCCTCCGGGTACATCTGCGTTTCACGTTTCGCGAAGGCATGCAGGCTCATCATCCAGATACTGCGTACCTGGGTGCCGAAACCGACAATAATCTCTTTTAATGTCATGGTTACAACCCCTTTACTGCGCGTTGTACAGAATCACTGCGGCGGTAGCCAGCAGGTTCAACAGCGTCAACGGCAGACATACTTTCCAGCCGAAGGACATCACCTGGTCATAGCGCGGACGCGGCAGCGCAGCACGAATCAGAATAAACATCATCATGAAGAAGGCCGTTTTAAGCGCGAACCAGATAAAGGGCGGCAGCCAAGGCCCGTGCCAACCGCCGAAAAACAGCGTCACAATCAGCGCGGAAACCGTGGTAATCGCCACATATTCGCCCACGAAGAACAGGCCGAACTTCATGCCGGAATATTCAATGTGGTAACCATCCGCCAGCTCCTGCTCCGCTTCCGGCTGGTCAAACGGGTGACGGTGACACACCGCCACGCCCGCGATACAGAAGGTCAGGAAGCCGAAGAATTGCGGGATGATGTTCCACAGGTGCGCCTGGTTGTTGACGATGTCGTTCATATTGAACGAGCCCGCCTGCGCCACCACGCCCATCAGCGACAGACCAAGGAACACCTCGTAGCTCAGCGTCTGCGCCGATGCACGCATCGCACCCAGCAGCGAGTATTTGTTGTTACTCGCCCAGCCAGCAAACAGCACCGCATAAACCGCCAGACCCGCCATCATCAGGAAGAACAGCAGCCCGATGTTAAGGTCGGTCACCATCCAGGTCGGGCTGACCGGCACGATGGCAAACGCTAACAGCAGCGATACAAAGGCGATAACCGGGGCCAGGGTAAAGATAAAGCGGTCGGTAAACGGCGGGACCCAGTCCTCTTTAAAGAACATTTTGATCATATCCGCTACCAGCTGCAGCGAGCCGCCCCAGCCCACACGGTTAGGCCCGTAGCGGTTCTGGAACAGACCCAGCAGACGACGCTCGGCAAAGCTCATAAAGGCCCCGCAGGAGACCACCACCAGCAGAATGACGATCGCCTTGAGAATGCCCAGCAAGATATCGATAACGTCCGGTGTTAACCAGCTCATTGTGCCGCCTCCCGCAGAGTCTCAATGTTCGCGCCCGACAGGAACGGCGGTACGCCCGGCATGCCCAGCGGCAGACCAACCTGCCCCGCCTGCAGCGCCTCGGAGAAGCGCACCGGCAAACGCAACGTCTCGCCAGCGCAGCTGAACTCCACCGCTGTCCCGGCATTGACGCCAAGCTGCGCGGCATCGGCCGGGTTAATCACCACGACGGGCTGCGGCATACGCTGCTGGATAACCGGCGCGCGCTGCGTCATCTCTTCGCTGCCGAACAGATTGTAATAAGGCGCAACGCGCCAGCCGCCGTTGCGGGCGAAGGTGCCAGGCACCGCGGTGAACCAGTCGAGCTGGCCCGCCGTCGCCTCAAACAGACGCACGCCGGGATCGCCGTTACGCAGTTTGCCGCCCACTTCATCCTGGAATTTGTTCCACGCCTGCGGTGAGTTCCAGCCTGGTGCCCAGGCGAAAGGAATCTCAGAACGTGGCGCGCTGGGCTGGTTGTTACCTTCCATCGAGAAGGAGAACATGGTGTCCATATCCTGCGGCTGACGCGGCTCATGCACGCTGATATTGGCGCGCGCGGCGGTACGTCCGCTGGAACGGTGCGGCGAACGCGCCAGCTTCTGGCCACGAATACGGAACGTCGCGTCCGGCGCGGCATCTTTAATACCCCGCAGCTGCGGCAGCGCGGCCACCGCGGCGTCGATCACGTGATCCAGCTGCGTCCAGTCAACGTGACGGCTTTGCAGCACGCTGTGCAGCGAATGCAGCCAGCGCCAGCTTTCCAGCATCACTACCGTTGCGTCGTAGTAAGCGGGATCGTAAACCTGGAAGAAACGCTGCGCGCGGCCCTCCTGATTAACCAGCGTGCCATCGCTCTCAGCAAAGCTGGCGCCTGACAGAATCAGACCCGCTTTTTCCAGCGTTGGCGTGCGCTGATGATCGACCACAATAATGTTGTCGGCGTTGCGCAGCGCGGCATCTACCTTCGCTTTCGGCGCATGGCGATAGAGATCGTTCTCCAGAATCACCACGGCGTCGGCGCTGCCGTTTTCCAGCTGCTCCAGCGCATCGTCCAGCGTGTTACCACCGATCATGCCAAGGCCGACGCTGTTGGCGGCGGAAGCGAGCAGCGTAATGCCGACGTCGGCACCGCGCCCTTTCAACGCCTTAGCAACGTTAGCCGCCGCTTCGATCATCGCTTCGCTGCCGGAGTGAGTACCGGAAATAATCAGCGGTTTCTTCGCACCCGCCAGCGCCTGAACAATCACGTCAAGCTTGCCTTTCAGGGTGCTGTCGAAATCGCTGACCGCTGGTGCGCCCGCGTCCAGCGCATGGGCGATAGCGAAGCCGAGACGCGCCTGATCTTCCACCGGCGCGCGATAGCTCCAGGCCGCGATATCATCAAGACGGGTTTCATCGACGTTGGTGACAAACAGCGGATGTTTCGCATGCTGACCAATGTTCATGATCGCCGCGATTTGCCAGTCGGCCACTTTCTGCGCCGCCGCCATTTCACGCGCTTTGCCTTTTACCGCCTGGCGCACAGAGAGCGCCACGCGCGCGCCGGTTTGCGTGAGATCTTCGCCCAGCACCAGCACCGCATCGTAGCTTTCCATTTCACGCAGCGCGGGCGTATGAATACCGCCTTCGCGCAGCACTTTCAGCATTAAATCCAGACGCGCCTGTTCGCCAGCCGGGATGCCGGTAGAGAAGTTCGCCGCGCCTACCAGTTCACGCAGCGCGAAATTGCTTTCCACGCTGGCGCGCGGCGAGCCAATACCGATCACTTTTTTCGCCTGGCGCAGGATATCCGCCGCGCCCTGCATCGCCTGTTCGGCGTTCAGTGCTACCCAGTCATTGCCGCGACGCTGCATCGGCTGACGCGGACGATCTTTACGGTTGACGTAGCCATAGCCGAAGCGGCCACGGTCGCAGAGGAAATAGTGGTTTACGCTGCCGTTATAACGGTTTTCGATACGGCGCAGTTCGCCATAGCGTTCGCCTGGGCTGGTATTACAGCCGACGCTACACTGCTGGCAGATGCTGGGCGCAAACTGCATATCCCATTTACGGTTATAGCGTTCGGAGTGGGTTTTATCGGTGAAGACGCCGGTCGGGCAGATCTCAACCAGGTTACCGGAGAATTCGCTCTCCAGCGTGCCATCTTCCGGGCGGCCGAAATAGACGTTATCGTGCGCGCCATAGACGCCCAGATCTTTGCCGTCGGCATAATCTTTGTAATAACGCACGCAGCGGTAACAGGCGATACAGCGGTTCATCTCATGCGAGATAAACGGCCCCAGATCCTGGTTGCGGTGCGTACGCTTGGTAAAACGATAGCGACGGAAGCTATGACCGGTCATTACCGTCATATCCTGCAGATGACAGTTGCCGCCCTCTTCACACACCGGACAATCGTGCGGGTGGTTAGTCATCAGCCACTCCACCACGCTTTCACGGAACTCTTTCGCTTCGCCATCGTCGATAGAAATGAAGGTACCGTCAGAGGCGGGAGTCATGCAGGACATGACGAGACGCCCGCGGGTATCCTCAGCGTTTTGGTATTGCTTTACCGCGCACTGGCGGCAGGCACCCACGCTTCCCAGCGCCGGGTGCCAGCAAAAATAAGGAATATCCAGGCCAAGAGAGAGACATGCCTGTAGCAGGTTGTCCGCTCCATCTACCTCATATTCTTTACCGTCTACATGAATTGTAGCCATAGTGAACATGCTTCCGTAAGGCTCGGGTGACCGAGCGTTAAACACAATTCTTCTTACCCTTCGCCTTTCAGGCCGCAGCGGTGTTGGCTGCTTTTACTCACCGCGCTCACTTACTTATGTAAGCTCGCGGGATTCGTTCAGTTGCCGCCTTGCTGCAACCCGAAATGCTTTGGGTAATCCCTTCCGCCTTTCAGGCCGCAGCGGTGTTGGCTGCTTTTACTCACCGCGCTCACTTACTTATGTAAGCTCGCGGGATTCGTTCAGTTGCCGCCTTGCTGC